>RDXX01000011.1:47335-387193 GCA_004292955.1 Oscillatoriales cyanobacterium
CCAACAACATACCAAAATTATCGATCGAAGATTGGCTCGTGCTTGGGCCAAGGTATGTAGTTGCGCTTCAGCGCTCTTTCATAAGATCTAAGCAAAGAGGGCTCGCATCCCAACAACGTACCTAATTTGTGTAATGACTGCTGATTTTTGGGACGGGTTCTGGGGATCTTCCCAGCTATTTTTGCAATTTTGTATAGGCTTGTTGCAACCAGACACTCAATCAGCAACCGGGTTTCTCGGGCTTGGGCGCAAATCTTGGAAAAATGCCGGTGCCCTATTGGTGTTGGTTTATTGTAAAAAATTGTAAACTGTAACGAGTGCTTTCTGCATCTAATATTTTTTCGAGGAGTCCCATGAAGCAACTTTTGATAGCTGAGCGCTTTTGCCTGATTGCCCACGTCTTGTCAATGGCCTTTGGATTGGCAGGGTTGCTGCTGATTTTACCCCATCCCGAATTCGTGATGAATTTATCGCCCGCCGGACAAACTTTGTTCCAATGGGGGATGGCTGGGGGTGGAGTAGTTTATATCATTTTTGGCGCAGCAGCGGTTGCTCTCTATGCCTATCGGACGTTGGGGCTGGGTGCAACTCTGACATTTTTGCTGCCTTCTGTGTTTTTATCTTTGAGTAGCGAGTTGTTGGGAACGAGTACGGGTTTTCCCTTCGGCCATTACCACTATTTAAGCGGGTTGGGCTACAAAATTGCAGGGCTGGTGCCGTTTACAATTCCCATGTCGTGGTTTTATCTAGGACTGGTTTCATATATAATTGCTCGCGCTGGGCTGGCTGGTGGTAAAGGCGAATTGAATTGGGTGCGCCAAATAGGCGCGATCGCCCTTGGCGCTCTATTATTGACAGCTTGGGATTTTGTACTAGATCCGGCGATGAGTCAAACTTCTGTACCTTTTTGGGAGTTTGAGGAACTTGGCGCTTTCTTTGGGATGCCTTACCGCAATTTGGCGGGCTGGATGGGTACCGGGGCGCTGTTTATGTCTGTAGCAGCTTTCTTTTGGAGAAAAACTTCGATAAAATTAGAGCGATCGGAATTGAGTTTGCCTTTAATTGTTTATTTGGTAAACTTTGCTTTCGGAGCGATTATCACTGTCACTTCCTTGGATTCTCGGTTCTGGTTCCCGACATCGCTAGCTGTGCTTCTGGGTGTAGTTCCGGCGATCGTATTAAGCTCGATCGCTAAACCCGCAGCAGATGACATAACAGAAGCAATTCCGTCTTTGGAATCTGCTCTCAAAGCTGAAATTCCATCTCAGCGCGTAGGCGCTTTGCGGAAGTAAGCGGCTGATGAGGAATCATATCGTTTCCGGTCGATTGACTGCAATAATATTCGTTCGTAGTGCGGACTTTAGTCCGCACTCAGGCTGCGGACTTAAGTCCGCACTACGAACCGTTTTTGTTATGGTAATTGAGCGGACACGAGCTCACTGCTGATTTGGCAAAAATTCACAGGAAATTTTGAGCTAATTTAAAAACCCGGTTTTAACAAGAAACCGGGTTTTTCAGCAATTATATTTTCATGCCAAATTCCTGTAATATGTTTGAGGTCATATCGTGTCCGAGCGTCGATTAACCGCAATAATATTCGTTCGTAGTGCGGACTTTAGTCCGCACTCAGGCTGCGGACTTAAGTCCGCACTACGAACCGTTAATATGTTTGAGGTCATAGCGTGTCCGATCGTCGATTAACCGCAATAATATTCGTTCGTAGTGCGGACTTTAGTCCGCTCCGATCTTGAGGACTAAAGTCCGCACTACGAACCGTTTTTGTTGTGGTAAGCGACAGGACATGATATCAAAAGTTGATTAAATTTTTCAAATTGACACCAGCCGTAATTCCAAATTATTCAATTGAAAATCTAAAATCTAAAATCTAAAATCCTATGATCGATCCTAACCACCTGACAATCATCATCCCTGCCGCACTTTTGCTGTTGCAATTACCCGCTACCGCCCTTTTAATGTCGCGGTTAATTAAAGGCCCCTCGCGCATCCCGCCCCTGGAACCAGATTCCCCGACGCTGGACTTGTTGGGTGCTTGTACTGCGGTGGTGCCGACTTTGAACGAAGCAGAAAGAATTGCACCTTGTTTGGAAGGATTGAGTCACCAAAGTTACGAGCTCCGAGAGGTGGTAGTTGTTGACAGCTATTCGGTAGATGGAACAGGGGATTTAGTCAAAGCTGCCGCCGAAAAAGACCCCCGGTTTCGCTTAATTAACGACGATCCGTTACCGCCTGGTTGGGTGGGGCGTCCGTGGGCGCTGAATTGGGGTTTTTTGGCAACTTCCGAGAAGTGCGAGTGGATTTTGGGGATAGATGCGGATACTCAGCCGCATCCGGGTTTGATCGCAAGTTTGCTCAAAACTGCTGCTGCTGGAAATTACGATTTGATTTCGCTGTCGCCGCAGTTCATCCTCAAGTATCCGGGCGAGTTGTGGCTGCAACCTGCGCTGTTAATGACTTTGGTGTATCGCTTCGGCCCCACGGGAACCGGCGGGGATGTGCCGGAACGGGTGATGGCAAACGGTCAGTGTTTCCTCTGTAAGCGCGAGGTTTTGGTGGCTTTAGGGGGCTATGAAGTCGCAAAAGGTTCTTTTTGCGATGATGTGACTCTGGCTCGCTATGCTGCGGCTCAGGGCTTTAAGGTGGGCTTTTTGGATGGGGCGAAAGTCTTGAAGGTGCGGATGTATGAGGGGGCGATCGAGACTTGGAATGAATGGGGTCGATCGCTCGATTTGAAAGATGCTGCTTCTGGCGGTCAAATTTGGGGCGATTTGTGGCTGTTGTTGGCGGTTCAAGGTTTGCCGGTGCCGATCGTCCTTTGGTATTTGCTATCGGGTTCCCTACCTGCGATCGCTGTATCTGGGCAGTTTGGGCTGTGGGGATTGAATGTATTTTTGGTTGCGGTGCGATCGGCTTTGTGTTTCGCGATCGCTCCGAGTTACGATCGCACTGAAGCTTCTGGTAAATGGCTATTTTGGCTGTCACCTTTAGCCGATCCGTTAGCGTTTGTGCGGATTCTAATTTCTGCGTTTAATCAGCCGACTCAGTGGCGCGGCCGCAAGTATAGTTAGCTTATGAGAGGCGGATCGCGATTGGAATGGGCGATCGAATTTACATTTGTGCGATCGGCTGATTTGATATTACACTCGCGACTCAGTTTCAATTATAATAGTATGTATCGATATGCTGCCAATCTGGCGATCGAAAAGTATTTGTTCTAGACTGAGGGTCGGAGCTATGATCGACTGTCTCAATTTGGCTCGCTACTTCATTATCAGAGCTTATGAAGATGGTATAGAAGCTGACATGACTAATATGAAGATTCAGAAGCTTTTATACTACGCACAGAGCTTGCATTTGGCACTCTATGATGAGGCCTTCTTTGGAGAAGAAATCCAAGCATGGCGCTACGGCCCTGTTTGTCCTCCTGCTTATAGGTTTTACAGTGAGTTTGAAGCTAGCCAGCTACCTATTCCTAACAAAGAATCCTTATTGCAGCTTACCTCTGATAAGCAAGAGCTTTTAGAAGAAATTTGGGGATATTTCGGTGGTTATCATGCTTATGGATTAAGCAATATGACTCACGGTGAATTTCCTTGGAAAAAAGCTCGTAAAGGTCTACTTCCTGAAGCAAGTTCAACGGAGCCAATTCTTCTCGAAGACATGAAAGCATTAGGTTATCAGAAGCTCGATTTGATAGAGCGCAAGCACCCCGCATACGAACTAGCAATGTCTGAAGTTTTGAAGGATACCTTTGATTCCGAATCATCAAATCGTATTGAAAAAGGAGAAGTCCATGAGTGGCTCAACTCCCTTCTCGATTGAAGCTTCCGACAATTTCAACCGTTCCTTTAAAAAACTTGCAAAAATTCACGGAGCTAGCTTTGTTGAAATAATTTCAAAAGTTTTGGAAGAATTAATTGATTACCAATATCCAAACAATTCCCGTAATGAGCCTTTACCGGGAAAAATTAAGTTGCCAGAAGAATGGACATTTCACAAGATAGATTTTAGGATTGCTAAAGGAGCTTCGGGACAGATTAGACTAATGTACTTAGTTAACGCAACTACTTGTATTATTAAACTCGTTTGGATTTACAGTCACGAGCAGTTTTCAAAACGTCCTGCTGATGCGGATTTAAAGAGTGTACTTAGAGAAATTTTAGAATTTTAAATCAACAAACTGAACAAGACTTCGGAGAGTTTAATTGCCGCTCCAAAGATAGCTTTAAACCCGGTTTCTACGAGTTTTGCGTTGACGATAAATCTACAAAGAAACCGGGTTTTTGAGGTCAGGAATGCCCACCGATTGCGATCGGGGCGCACTGCATTCTCCCTTTTTCAAGCCTTCAGCAAAGCTTTAGATGCCGATTCCCCAGCGATTCGGAGTTGCCTCCTCAATTGCAGATTCAGCAGCACCAACACAGTCCACTGGCAGAGTATCGAGACACAAATGTCATATATTGACTGGTCTCTCAAGGCAGATGAAGATCCAAAGATGGGAAATACTAAAGACAGCCAAATGAAAGGAGCTTTTGCTGGGTAGAGGGAAAGCACAGACAAAATAATTGGTGGTAAAAGGATAGCCCCTCCGACTGTACAAGTCGCCCAAACTGCTTGATTTCGGATTTTTGCGAACATGAATAGCTGAGTGAGGCCGGCGTAAATCAGGATAAGATTGATAAACGCAATCATCGCAGGAAAAGCGGTGTGATTCACCAGCAGCCAAGGTGTTAAAATCATTGTCGAACTGAGGAGATTGATTGCTATTGCAATTGGTGCTGGACTTTTTTCGCTCCAAATTAAATCGAGTATTGGGTATTTGCGCCACAACTTCTGACTACTCGGAACGATTTGTTTCCGATACCTCGCCCAATCATACAAAGCTTGTCTTTCCGAGGTTAAAGCCGCAATCAAAGCTAAAAAAACCATCAAATTTGGGATCGACAAACAGACGATTTCATCAAGGGAGTATTTATTTGATTGGAGTGCAAATCCTAAAATTATTGACTGATAGGAAATCACCAGCAAATAACTTTGTCGCTTGCTCAAAACAGTTGCGGTGGGGTTGGGAAAGCGACGCTGCCATCCCTGGTATATCCAATAGGTTGCCACTGCACAAATCAATAAAGATAAGGCGGTAGAAGACACAAGATTTTTGCCAATCTGCAAATGGAACCATTCCAGACTATCGAACTCCTCAGTTAACCAGTTAAGGTTAGAATGGGATGACTCATTAACTTGATAAGCTACCTGTTTCAAGACAGCAGCCGGAGAGAAAAATGCTAACAAGTCCGCAGCATTGCCGACTGATGGTGCCTTAAAAGCTGTGCTAATAAAACCCAAAACCGCAGCACTAGCCAGCCAAGGCTGAAACCCTCCCAACCAACTGGTTGTTAAACCAAATAGCATTGCACCGCTGTAAAATAAAGCACAGCTAGCTACCATTGCTATGTCGAAACATAAAATATGATGCAGAGGTATTTGAGCTGCTAATCCGCTGTACAGGTGCAGCGGTACAGCAAGAATTGCTGCCAGATACAGTAAAATTGGGACGCCGAGAATTTTACCCAGAAAAATTGTGTTGGCAGATTGGGGGCTGAGGCGAATAAAGTTGAGTGTACCTCGACGTTCCTCTTTGTCTAAGTCGCTCACAAGCATATAAGTGCCGGCTACTAAAAGTGCGATCGCACTAAATATGCTCAGGTAAACGAATATTTCTAGCCACCAAGAGGGCCAGTTAATGATGAAATTTCCTGCCGCATCTTGGATACACTTGATTGCATCACTTTTGGGATTGCCATCAAATCCAGTGCAGAATCTGTGATGAATGGGGTACTTGTAATCGCTGGGAAGAGGCGCAACGGGTATCTGGCTCCTCGACGACAAAAACAGCACCAGTTGACTGCTGAGGGAAAGGACGCTGGCGATCGCAATATTGCCCATTTTCAGCCGGCCTTTAAGTTCTCGAAATAACTGGGAATTCCAGTTACCGATTGTGTCTAGCAAGTTGAGAGTCATAGATAATTGTTTTGAGTTGTGAGTGAACAATTGGAAATCGGGTGATTTATTTAATAGTCTTGAACTGGGTGCAGCGACCTGTGCAAGGCAAATATGTTTGTAGGGGCGAAGCATGACCGCAGTCAATATGGGATTATAACTAATAACTTATATGCGGTCATGCTTCGCCCTCTTCAAAACCCAGATGCACCCATTGAACGCATTTAGACCACAGAAACCGGGTTTTTTTGTGAGTCTCGTGGCTCCGATGAAAGATTTTGGTAAAAACCAGGTTTTTGACCGCCCGTGCGTCCAAGGCTATTTAAGATGCTTGTTTGTGTCCCATTTTCAGAAAGATAGTTTCTAAGTCTTCTTGAGTGCAGTGAAATTCTGTGAGGGGAATATTGGCATTGACGAGCGATCGCAATAAATTCGCTGCATCTTCCCGGCTTCCTGAAAAATGAACGCACACCTGCTGAGTTTCCGGCACTATTTCCCAACTTTCAACCCAAGGAAAGTTCTTGAGTTCGGATGTCAACCCTTCTAAATTGCCCAAAGTTGACAGGAAAATTTGCTGTTTCCCGAGGCGTTTGTAAAGTTCTTGTAAAGGGGCGCTTTCCACAAGATAGCCCAATTCCATAATCCCTACCCAGGTGCAAAGTTCGGCTAAATCGCTGAGAACGTGGGATGATATGACTACGGTCATCCCGGCTTGTTGCAAGGATTTGATGATTTCGCGAAATTGCGATCGCGCGATCGGATCTAAACCCGAAACTGGTTCGTCTAACAGCAACAACAGCGGTTCGTGAATAATCGTGCGCCCCAAACTCAGGCGCTGCTTCATTCCCCGCGACAGAGTGGAAATTAAGCTGTTGCGCTTGTTGGTTAATTGCACGAGTTCTAAAACTGCATAGATGCGCTCTCTGCGCCGGGGTTGTCGCAGGTTGTAGAGTCTGGCAAAATAATCTAAATAATCGCAAACAGTCAAATCGTCGTAAAGCGGAAAATCGTCGGGAAGAAAACCGATGCGCTGTTTGAGAGTGGGATTAGATCGATCGCGCAACAAGCGTTTGCCGTTGATGTAAATCTCCCCTGTAGTAGGTTCTTCAGCGGAGGCCAACATTCGCAGCAAGGTAGTTTTGCCCGCACCGTTGGGGCCGATGAGGCCACAGATTTCCCCGGCGCCGACTTGCAAGTCGATGTCATTGACGGCAATATGGCGATCGAATTGTTTGGTAAGTCCGCGAGTGTCTATTGCTAATTCTTTTGCCATAGTTAAAAGGCGAGTGAAATTGGCTGCGGTTTGTCTCTAGAAAAGGAAGTTTAAGCTTGTATCTAGCTTAGCCTTTTGATACAGCAGTTGTCAGGGGGATTGCGGAAAATTAACTGTTAAATTTTAAAAAGATTACGATTTATGTTTAAAAATAAGCTCGCTCAGTATTTAAACTAAATCTCAAAAATAATCCAACTTTTGTGGCCTGGGGACGCGAGTCAGTCCAAAATGTAAAAACTAAAACAGCTTATTATTATACCAGCCAAAGATTGCTAACGCGATTCCATAATTTAGGTTGGTTAGCGAAATCACAGACAGTAATTTTAGACGATCTATAGACTTGTAAGTAAGGTGCGTCAGACTTAGGCTGCGTGCGAAATAATTAGATTGTGGGCTTGACGCACCCTACAATATATGTGTTCGTTGTGTAAGTCATCAACTACAAAACTGCCATAACAATTAAGGCTACCAAGCAGCTTAACTGCATCCCTAAGCTTAATACCCTAAACATAGGATTGAGACCGGCGATGTGAATCATTGAATGCAGCAGCCGAAATACGATGTACGCAACAATCAGCGAATCTACGGCTATTCCAGAGACGCCCCTAACTGTTAGCAGGAAAAGAACTCCCAAATACAAAGGCAGGTTTTCTATCAAGTTGGATTGTACTCGAAATAGTCGCCACAGCAAGCTTTCATCGTTTTGTGTACCGAAATCTTTGGGAGATCCGCCCGCAGATAGATGCCTAATCCTGACTGCTATGAGGGCGATAACAATTGCGATCGTCCACAAAATGAAAATTACCAAACCCCAAAGAGGGAAAGTCATATTTGTCGGTTGAATTTGGATCATCTTTCTACCGGGCGAAACTGCTGCTAATACTTTAGAAAAGTTACCACTCAGGAATCTAGGAGAAAATTGCAGAATTTTAGTAAAAAATTGCCTTCGCCTTGCACTTATTGCAGCAACAGCAGGATCTCGTCACACCAAGCTAGCCAGCCTGTTTCGTAGTGAATCCCGCGCAGTAACGTCATGTACTGAAATTTTAGGCTGTTTGACAACTTTTGGGGATTTGTAAATTCCTGGGTTTTAATTTGTTGATAAATCATTAATCGCTGCTGATGTTGCTGGCGGTGCACTTCGAGTTTTGCCACGATCGCCTGAGGAGACACCAGATAGCCAGCATAGAGTTTGACGAGTAACTCATCCTTGATTGGTGCCATCTCCTCCGACTCAGCAATCCATTGACACAACTGCTGTTTGCCCAATCCCGTCACGGTATAGACACGTTTGTCGGGTCGATTTTCCTGCTGTACGGATTCGGCTTGCAGCCACTGCTTTTCTTCGAGGCGGCTCAATTCTCGGTAAATCTGCTGGAAGCTGGCACTCCAAAAAAAACCAACCGATCCTTCCACAGAGGGATTGAAGCGCTTGGCTAGGTCGTAACCACTGCTGGGAGCGCTTACTAAGACTGACAGAATGGCATAGCTAAGAGACATAGGCTAGGGGTTGACATACTCACTAAGTTGAATATATCATAAATTGTATATTCAATTTAGTGAATAGTCGTGAGATTGAATATGTAATTTCCAGGTAGTAAGATTTTCAAGGAGTTTGAAGATGGCAAATGCAAACAGATATTCGATTTACCAGATCGATTTGCCCGATCGCGCGGAAGCAGTGGTGTTTGTCAACGGCTTTGTGGCACGCGATCGCGCGGGGTTTTTCTGGATGTGGAAAAATCTAGTGTCGATCGGCACTTCGACTGGTAAAGCTGAAGGCTGCGTGCAAGTGAAAGCAGGAATTTGTGGGCCAAAGGAAGTGATTATGGTGAGTTACTGGCGTTCAGAAGCCGATCTGAAACAGTTTTTCCGAGGTGAAGCCCATCGGCGGATGATGCAGTTTGTGTTGAAAAATCCTGATAGCCTCTGTTTGTATAACGAGACATACACACCTTCGCAAAGTGGGAAATACAGCCACGAACCGCAAGGGATGGCAACGCTTTATCCTAGTTTTGCAAAATGAGCAATAACGTGCCAAGTAGCTTGATGTTCGGGCAGCATCCCAATTTGGTAAAAAGCATTTTTTACGCAGTGCGAGCGTCTCGCTCGCGTGCTTTATAAAGCACGCGAGCTCCCGACAGCACTACAAATGCAAAACTGAGATGCTCCCGCTGAGGTAACAGAAAATCTGATGTCAGTTCTCGGCTAAAATCAATTAGCTCGATCTGCTTTTGCTGTGGTATTCTCATCTTTCGCTAAAAAAAAGTAAATCTAAAATCTACCAGAAAGAATTGGTTGAAAGCCGGAACCATTTGAGGGAGAAATTAAAAAGACGATTCATTACTCCAATTCTCTGACTTAAGGGTAGAGGTAGCTCTCAAACTGTCAACTGTCAACTGTCAACTGTCAACTGTTGAAAATCTACAATCGACTGAGGGCCGCACCATTCGATCGAGCAAATGTTCGATCGCACTTGGGAGATTCTCGCAAAAACCAGTGTGTACCGGTTTTCTTGAGGAATTACCGTAATCGCGATCGCAAGTGCGATCGACTCGTCATTCGTCTGGGCGATCGAATCATAATCTTCTGGATTCACAAGATTTGACATGATTTTTAAATCACCTAAAGTAACCAAAGAGAGATAGAAATCGATTTTGGAAAATGAGCCGATTCTACTAAGAAGCCGGAATTCTTATCCATCCTAACAACTCCTTTGGGAATACAATCAGTAAATTCCCACTTTAACGAAGTTTCCCAAGCTGTTTCAAAGCACTTACTACCGCCTCCGCACGAGTTTGTACTCCCAGCTTTGAGTAGATATGTTCTAAATACTTTCTGACTGTACCAATACTCAGACTCAGTGTTGCCGCAATTTCTGGATTAGTCTTACCTTGCGTCACCTCAAACAATACTTCTGTTTCCCGCTTGGTTAATCCTAGGAATTCCAAAGATACGGATGATAGAGTTAAAAACTCCTCTTCTTCAAGCAACAATAGATATTTTTCCAGCGGTTGCTCAGTCAGAAAGCGTACAATTAATTGTTTTCCTGCTTGTTCTAATTTCAGCGGTAAATGAGGTGCAGGGATTTCATCACTTGGTGTTACCAGCGACAACTGATATTTAACCCATCTCTGCAAATTGTCTGGCAAACATTTTGTTGAAAAATGTGAGTCTTGAAAATACTGTTTCAGCCAATGCAAAGCTCGTTCGCTCATGAATTGAACTTGCCCATCTCCGTTGAGAGAAATAATTCCTAATGCCTCCAGAGTATGACGCTGTTCTACCCACTCCTGTTCTATTTGGGTAAACTGATTCATGTTTTGCTGGGCTTGTACCAGATGAGGGTGCAGTAAATTGAATAAATAGCGATCGCGCTCAGTAAAAATCCGATCTCCCAAAAGTGTAATCGCAATAATATCATCTTGTCCAGAGTAGAGCTTGCTCGCAGATTTAGCAGCCAAAGCAAGAGGTAGTGAAACTGCGATCAGATCCTTGATTCCTCTAGGCTGCATCACCTTTCCATACAATCCTTCCAGACGGTGCAGTTGCTGCTCGTTTAAGAAGTCTGAAACCTTATGCGCTCGATTGTCACGAGTTCGGAGATAATTACCGACTAGAGGGTTTTCGTAAAAATGCTGGTGAGCAACTTTCTCAAAATTCACTGTATCAAGGCGATCGAACCCAGGGGCGGGTTTATAGTCGAGGGAGGTAGTCTTGCTATTCTCGAAGGAGAGGGTGGTGTAGGTGTAATCTACTGCGGAAATAACCTTCGAGACGATCGCCAGCAGATGAGATGAGAAATCCTCAACGGTACAAGTTTTGTAGAGTTCCTGTAAGCATCCTGAAAAAATTTGAAAATCATGCTGAGTTAAGTGTTGCATTGTCCCTGATAAAATAGTCGCTAATCATTCGGACTCGATATAGAGTAAGACGAGTTGCGAGGAGAAATAGATGCTTTTGTATCTTTTTTGTAACAATTGACTACGGCAAATGACGGGTTGAATCTGGATTTGAGATATGACAAGCTTGAAAAACAGTTGACAGTTGACCTGGGACAGTTGACAGTTGACCTGGGACAGTTGACAGTTGACCTGGGACAGTTGACAGTTGATTAACATAACAAAAACGGTTTGTAGTGCGGACTTCAGTCCGCAGCTTGAGAGCGGACACTCCCGACGCACGCGCGATCGAATCTTATAGCGGTTAAATGACACTACGAATGTAACAACAAGTCCTAAGTTCAAGTTGGAATAGTTGAAATAGTTAAAATGTCACTAACCCCAGCCTTAAGGCATGGGGCTTGAAAGAGGGAGATTCACCAACTTCTTAATTTGAGACTAAAATAGTGTCTAGACGCCAACCGCATCGTTGGGACAAAAAACTGAACAGCCTGGGCGTGGTAGCTCGAAATACGTCAAGAATGCCTCCCTAGTTTTTAACCTCTATAGCTGTCAGTGTCGAAGGGAAATATATACTCGCAAGAGACTTACCGTAAATGTTTGTACCAGTTCTAGATAGTGAAAACAGACCGCTAATGCCTACTACGCCAAGTCGTGCGCGGCGTTGGATTAAGGCGGGCATCGCCACCCCATTTTGGAAAAAAGGAGTGTTTTGCGTTCGACTCAATGTAGAACCATCAAACACGCACCGCCAACCAATAGCAGTTGGTATTGACCCAGGTTCAAAGCGAGAAGCTTTTACAGTCAAATCCAAAGCTCATGCCTACCTCAACGTGCAAACCCACGCCGTCGATTGGGTGAAAGACCATATTGAGACACGGCGAAATATGCGACGCGCCAGACGTTTTCGCAAGACGCCATGCCGCCAAAACCGAGCAAACCGACTGGTCAACAAACATCGCCTGCCCCCATCGACTAAGGCGAGGTGGCAGTGGAAATTAAGAATAGCTAAATGGCTAACCTTGATGTTTCCGGTATCAACTTTCGTCGTCGAAGATATCAAAGCCCGAAAGAGGAAAAACGCACGCAAGTGGAACGTGTCGTTTAGCCCTCTGGAAGTAGGCAAACGCTGGTTTTATCGGGAACTTACTCGTATTGCACACCTTGAAATCAAAACGGGTAACGATACCTACAATCTGCGTCAAAGTCTGGGACTCAAGAAATCAAAGCAGAAATTGTCAAACAAATTTGAGGCTCACTGCGTTGATTCTTGGGTGCTTGCTAATTGGTATGTTGGAGGACATTTTGAACCCGATAACACAGTGTTGATAGAAGTGATGCCTCTGGAGTTTCACAGAAGACAGCTACATCGATTGCAACACGCTCCCGGTCATATTCGTTCTAGATATGGCGGTACGATTAGCGCAGGGTTTAAACGCGGCTCAATCGTCAAACATCCCAAGTATGGGTTTTGCTATGTCGGTGGCTGGCAAGCGTCACCAACGAAAAAAGACCCAAACCGGAAAACAATTAGTTTGCACAGTTTAGGGACTGGCAAGCGGTTGTGCCAAAATGCGTTGCCGGGAGATTGTAAGTTTTTGTCCCCGAACTCGTGGCGCATTGCCAATTAATTGTAAAGCCGTCCTATAAGGACGGGGTTTCACACCGATTTTTCTGATGACTAAACTGCCGCAAAAGCGCAAGCGCCGAGGCGTGATTCTTTCAGATTGGGGTTTGCAGCGTCTACAGAATACCCAGGAACAATTAGCCATTGCTGAAAATGGCGGTTCTGCTTACACATTAGAGCGATTAAGCAATTTGACAGGGCTCAGTGCTCGATCGATCGGACGGCTGCGAAGTGGCAAAGCAGCAGTCGATCGCCAAACCCTAGAAGAGTTATTTCGCGCCTTTAACCTGACTATAACCGAGCAAGACTACATCCAGCCAGAACCAACAACCGCAGAACGCCAGCCTGTAAAGTCGATCGCCCAAAATTGGGGAGAAGCCATAGATGTTTCCCGCTTTTACGGGCGTACCGCAGAACTTACCACCCTCACCCAATGGATTTTACAAGATAATTGTCGGTTGGTGTGTATTTTTGGGATTGGTGGCATCGGGAAAACCGCTTTATCTGTCAAATTAGCAGAACAGCTACAAAACCAATTTAGCTACGTCATTTGGCGAAGCCTCCGCAATGCCCCGCCGCCGGAAATTTTCTTAGCAGAATTAGTCTCATTTCTCTCAGGACAACAGGATACAAAAGCAGAAATTAGCAGCTTGATTCAGTGTCTGCGGAATCATCGCTGTCTGATCGTTATAGACAATACCGAAAGCCTGTCACAACCAGGGGATCAGAGTGGACAATATCGTCCCGGCTATGAAGCTTACGGAGAAATGTTGCGCGCGGTGGCCGAAACTCGCCATCAAAGCTGTTTGGTGTTAACCACCAGGGAAAAATGCCCTCAATTTGCTCAATCGGAAGCGGGCGACTTAGCAGTACAAAGCTTGTCCTTGGGCGGTTGTCCAGAAGCCTCCGAAGCATTGATTGAGGCGACGGAATTAACTGGATCGGACAGTCAAAAACAGGATTTGTGCGATCGCTATCGATGCAATCCCCTAGCCTTAAAAATCGTTGCCACCACCATTCGAGATCTGTTCAGCGGCAATATTGCTCTTTTCCTAGAACAAAACGTTACTGTATTTGGCGATGTTGCAGATTTAATTCAACAACAATGCAATCGTCTGTCAATCTTAGAGACTCAAGTCATGTGCTGGTTGGCGATCGATCGCGAATGGGTTTCCTTTACCGAACTTCGAGAAGATTTGAATGCTGGCGTATCCCAAACGCAGTTGATGGAAGCCCTGCAAAATTTGAAATGGCGATCGTTGATTGAAACCAACGCAGGTCAGTTTACATTACAACCTGTGGTGATGGAATATGTCACGCAGACACTGATCGATCGCATTTGTGACGAAATTGCCGATCGCTCATCGCCGACTCCATTGTCAAATTCTTCCCTATTGCAAACCCATGCCTTAATCAAAGCACAGGACAAAGACTACATTCGCGACAGCCAAAATCGCATGATTTTAAAGCCACTGAGCGATCGGTTGCTGAGTCAATTGGGTTCTCAAAAAGACATCGCATATCAACTAAAACAAATTCTATATCGCCTGCAAACCGAGTGTCCGAATCAGGCTGGATACACTGGTGGCAATATTATCAATCTATTACGCCACCTTCAGATTGACCTAACTGACTACGACTTTTCCTATCTCAGCATTTGGCAAGCCGATCTTCAGGATGTGAACCTGCATCGAGTCAATTTCACCCATTCTGACCTATCAAAATCGCGGTTTACCCAACCGTTAGGCAGTATTTTAAGGGTTGCATTTAGCCCCGACAGTCAACTGCTAGCAACTGGAGATAGCAATAATCTGGTGTCCCTATGGCAAGTTTCTAACGGACAATCCAGAGCCATATTTAGATCGCATCACGGTTGGGTTTGGGCGCTGGCTTGGAGTCTCTTTCCCTTGCCTCTTAACGGGGGAAACGAAGCAGGGTATGTCCTCGCCAGCGGCGGTGCCGATCGAACTATCAGACTGTGGAGTATTGAATCAGAAAGTTGTTTGGCAATCTTGCAAGGACATCAGACTACCATCAGAACCCTAGCATGGCAGCCGCACGGACACATCCTTGCTAGCGGGGACGATCGCCAGATTCGACTGTGGGATACTCGTACCAAAGAATGTTGCCAGATTTTGCAGGGCCACAGTAATTGGGTGATGTTTGTTGCTTGGAGTCCCGACGGTCAAATCCTCGCCAGTGCTTCCTTAGATGGAACGGTTCGAGTCTGGGATATACAGAATGGTGAGTGCCTGAAAATCTTATCCGAACATACTAATGGAATTTGGTCAATTGCTTGGAGTCCCAACGGAGAACTTCTCGCCACAGGGAGTCAAGATCGAACCGTGAAGATTTGGGATGCCGACAGCGGTAAATGTCTCAAAACTTTGCAAAGAGACGATCGGGCAGTCTTTTCCCTCGCCTGGAGTCCCGATAGCAGAATGCTCGCCAGCGCTAGCGGAGACCAGAATATCGCGATCTGGGATATAGAAAGCAGTCAATGCTTGCAAACCTTACAGGGAGACAGCAATTCGATTTGGAACGTGACTGTAGCTTGGAGCCCAGACGGGAAAACGATCGCCAGTGGTTCCCACGATCAAACCGTGCGACTGTGGGAGGTCGATCGCAGTCGATCGAATCAGTGCCGAAATTTCAAAACATTGCAGGGATACAGCAATTCTATGTTTGCGGCGGTTTGGAGTCCCGATGGTACGATCCTTGCCAGCAGCAGTGGCGATCGTCTGGTTCGGTTGTGGAATCCTCGCACAGGTCAATGTTTGAAAACATTAAAGGGTCACACCAATTGGATTTGGGGTTTAGCCTGGAGTCCCGATGGCACTACCCTTGCTAGCGGATCCGATGACTGCACGGTTCGACTCTGGGATGCCAGCAGCGGCCAATGTTTGGCAACCCTCGAAGGACACGCAGCCTGGGTTTGGGCTGTCGCTTGGAGTCCCGACAGTCAAATTCTTGCCAGCGCGGCGGGCGGCCTGAATATTCGGTTGTGGGATGTTAAGCACCGGAAATGCCTGAACATCTTGCAGGGAAATGACAGTTGGGTTGGGAGTTTAGCCTGGAGTCCCCACGGCAAAATCCTTGCTAGCGGTTCCCACGATGGAAATCTGCGACTCTGGGATAGCAGCACCGGTCAATGCGTGGATGTCTTGCAGGGACATGAAAGTTCCATTAGATATGTATCTTGGAGCCCGGATGGCCAAACCCTTGCTAGTGCTTCCCAGGATCTGAGCATCCGACTCTGGGATAGCTGTACTGGCAAGTGTCTGAAAATTTTGCAGGGACACAGCGATATGGTAAAAGCAGCAGTCTGGAGTCCTGACGGTGAAATGCTGGCCAGTTGTTCGCACGATCGAACTATTCGACTCTGGGATGCGGGCACGGGAGAATGCACGAAAATTCTACAGGGACATACAAGTCAAATTTGGTCTGTTGCTTGGCGTCCTGTTGTCTCGAATGAGGCAGAAAATCGCGACTTTGTTCTTGCAAGCACCAGCGCTGATGAGACGATTAAGCTGTGGGATGTCAACACAGGTGAATGTTTGAAAACTCTCAGAGCCGATCGCCCCTATGAAGCTATGAATATTACCGGAGTCACGGGTATTACACAAGCTCAGAAAGCCACTTTGGAGGTGTTGGGGGCACACAGTTGACAGTTGACAGTTGACAGTTGACAGTTGACAGTTGACAGTTGACAGTTGACAGTTGATACCCGGTTTCTTAAAGAAACCGGGTTTCTATGTACCTCACTTACCACCAAACCAGATTTGGGATCTAAACCAAATTGTTAGCTACCGAACTGTCTACTGTATCGTTGCCTCCGAGCATCGAAACTCCCAAAGGAAAATTATTGGCATCTGCGATCGACAAAAAAACTGTTTCGGATGTATTGTCGCCAATTAAGCGGCGCGGTTCGGATGGATCTGTTTGTAAAGCCATGATGTCTTACCTGATAAAAAATCTCGGTTTTGATGCAGAATTTTTGCTAGAAACAGGGTTTCTATGTACCTCACTTACCACCAAACCAGATTTGGGATCGTGGCAAATTAAAATCCTTGAACCGAGATGATATTGCCTTGAACCTGGGCTGGAGTTACACCATCAACAAAACCCAATATATTGCCGGAATTTTTAACTTTGATGAGAGTTCCTGTCGTTACAATAGGGCCAGGATTTAGTAAACTTGTCAGACCTTGGTCTTTTAAAACTTGTGGCCCGTCAAACCCCAATATAATTGTCACATTTGTCAGGTTTTCCAAAACTACATCGCCAGCAGTCAAACCCCCTGCTAATCCAATTCGATCGAAACCAACTCTGAAAAGGCTAATCAGATCCGCATTATTGATATCTGTAACTCCGGGTTCTGCTTGCAAGACATACAAGTTGCTGCCGATTTTAGGCCCAGAAATATTGTCATCAAATCCCAATAAAATATCTCGTCCCAAACCCCCAATAAGAGTGTCATACCCATTACCGCTAACTAAGAAATCATTGCCTCTACCGCCCAATAAAATATCGTTTCCCCCAAACCCATAAATCAAATCTGCATCTTGCCCTCCGCTGAGATAGTCATTTCCAGCCTCTCCACCTAGTAAGTCTTTCCCCCTGCCTCCAAATAAGGAATCATTACCCGAGTTTCCCCTGAGAACGTCTTCTCCTTCATTGCCATACACCAAATTGTTAGCTGCTGAAATGTTAACTGTATCGTCACCTTCGAGCATCCAGACTCCCAAAGGAAAATTATTGGTATCTGCGATCGATAAAAAAACGTTTTCGGATGTATTGTCACCAATTAAGCGGCGCGGTTCCGATGGATCTGGTTGTAAAGCCATGATGTCTTACCTGATAAAAAGTTGTCATTGAAATAATGAACCTAGAATTGTTTAACAACAATTAAAATTCAAATAATTACAATTTTTGGAGTTAAACAAATAGGTAAAGTCGCATGAAATTTGCAAGCTGACTATTTATGGGTCGCAGTGCCTATAAACAGACTCAAGCTTTTGATTAAAATTCTTACAAATTTAAACAGTGCTCCGACTTATCAGCACATTAACAAAATAACTCAACTCCATGAATCATGTCCAGGACAGTTAGCCACTTAAGCTAGCCACTTAAGAAAGGCTACCAAACAAAAGATTTTTTAATTTTCAAAGCGCCGATGTTAATTTTTTATGTTCCGGCACACAAATAATCAAAGACCGGGTTTTTTACCAAAATCCTTGGTTGAAGTCCATAGATTAGGTAAAAAACCCGGTTTTTTTTAGCTAATTTGTCCAGGAATGTCCTAGCAAGCGCGACAAGTCCTAAGGAACAAAGACGATATCCGAATCGGGACGAAATCCACCCGGTATTTTGGCAAATTGCTGGTTTTTAAACGACAGCGCACCAGTGCTGTTATTGTATTGAAATTCACTGACTGAAGACACTCCCATTCCACTTACCGAGACTTGGACTTTATCACCTTCCCAGTAATGAAAGTCTTGGATTAAATCAATGCCTTCATAGGCGGGGGTGGAGTAAAAAATGAAATTATCTGCTCCACCACCACCATAGAGAGTGTCATTTCCTGGTTCACCAGAAAGATTGTCGTTGCCATAGTCACCGTCGAGGTAGTCATTACCGAAGGAACCAAGCAAAAGGTCGTTGTCATATCCACCGTAAAGGGTGTCGTTACCAGTCCAACCATCTAAGGTATCGTTACCCCCCTCGCCGTAGAGTTTATCAGCAGAATCGGTACTATTGAATAAACCATTGCTACCGTTGATATAATCATTACCTGCACCTCCCCAGACGGTATCCGCGCCTTGTTCGCCATAGAGGTAGTCATTATCCTCTTCACCGAAGATCAAGTCATTGCCCGAGTATCCCCACAAGGTATCATTTCCAGACCCTCCATACATCGTATCGTTGCCCGCCCCGCCAGATGAAGAGTCGTTACCCGCCAAGGCATAGATAGTATCAGCCCCGCTAGTACCATCCAAATACGTATCGTTGAATGATGTACCGATAATTGGCTTTGCCATCGGAATTTCTCCTAAAATTTGTAGTTTGTTTGCTTGTTTTCTCTGGTTCTCAAAGTTCAGAACCAATCTGCAAATTGCGAATTAGATTCACAATCGATCGATTTTGCGATCGCACAGATACAAGCTGTCGCGATAGGTGAGCGTCGCACTAAACACATTGCTGTGAATCTGAGTTGAATGCGAATTAGAACAATCGGAAATGCCACAATAATTAAACATTATTTAGGTAATTTCCTGATTGGTTGAAATCTAACGCTGCACGCTGATATATCTACTTTGTCCTGAGTGACAGCTAATGTCCAGGACATTTAGACAGTTAAGCTAGCCACTTAAGCTAATATCAAAAAACCACCTATAGATTAAGATTGAAAGATAAATATTACTAAGATTTAATTTTTTTTTAGCAGGGTTAGATTCAGCCATTCAGTCAGTTATGCTGTCATCTAAACAAACAAAAGAGTGCCCAATGGGTACTCTTTTGTTTGCATCCGGTATTGTAACTAGCACGCTACTATAGACTTGTAGGGTGCGTCAGATTTTTATGTTTCCCAAAAGGTACGTTGTTGCGCTTCAGCGCTCTTTCTAAATATAACACTGCGAGCGAAAGATTCGCGGACGCTGTTGGGATGAACTCACTCCTTAGAGTTATTGTGTAGCAAGGTATGCGCCTAACAACTCGATTTACAGTCATACCTCATCTATCGCTCGAAAGGCTATATAAAAGAGCGCTGAAGCGCAACTACGTGCCTTTCCGGAGCGCTGAAGCGCAACTACGTGCCTTTCCGGAGCGCTCAAGCGCAACTACGTGCCTTTCCGGAGCGCTTAAGCGCAACTACGTGCCTTTCCGGAGCGCTCAAGCGCAACTACGTGCCTTTCCGGAGCGCTCAAGCGCAACTACGTGCCTTTCCGGAGCGCTCAAGCGCAACTACATACCTTTCCGGAGCGCTCAAGCGCAACTACATACCTTTCCGGAGCGCTCAAGCGCAACTACGTGCCTTTCCGGAGCGCTCAAGCGCAACAACATACCTTTCCGGAGCGCTCAAGCGCAACAACATACCTTTCCGGAGCGCTCAAGCGCAACAACATACCTAAGATTTAGTGGGGGCAGAACATCCTGTCTGCCCCGTAAATTGCTGATTGAAAATGGTGTAATATCTGAGTTAAACGGACTTAATGTCAAGTCTGTTTAACTCAGATACAATTCAATTCATCCTCATGGCAATAGCACAATATCTCGGGATACTAAGAAGTCTGCTGGCTTATTCTCAAGAGTGGCAAACTTAACTTGACCGAAGAATAAATCACCAGTAGTCTTGCTATAGCTGAATTGGTTTAGGGAAGTAGCACCAAAACTGCGGTGAATTTCAATTTTGTCAACTTCACTCTTTTGGAAGTCTTTGATGGTATCAATCCCTGTAGGAGCAAAATAGAATCTGAATCCATCCGCGCCTGCACCACCGTAGAGAATGTTATTGCCAGCAGCATCGATATCGCCACCACCAGTTAAGACATCATTACCATTTCCGCCATAAAGAAGGTCATCGCCACCACCACCAGAAAGTTGGTCATTATCATCGTTGCCGTAGAGGATATCGTTACCTTTCATGCCTTGTATGTCATCATTTCCAGCATCACCTAAAAGCGTGTCAATTCCATTACCACCAAGAATGATATCTCTGCCACCTCTACCATTGATTAAATCGTCTCCATCCTCACCTTTGAGGAAGTTCTTGCCAGCGTTACCCAGCATATAATTATTCAATTCGTTACCAGTGCCATCGATATCAGCAGCATCACTCAAGGTGAGGTTTTCGACGTTTGCACCCAAAGTATAGCTGATAGTGGAAGTGACTACGGTATCAGTACCTTCGGCAGCTTTCTCGGTAACTAAATCAGCAACATTATCAACCAAATAAAGGTCATTACCGCTACCACCATTCATGTCGTCGGCACCAGCACGACCATATATGATGTCGTCGCCTGCACCACCATAGATTTGGTCATCGCCATCACCACCATCTAGGAAGTCGTTACCACCTCCACCAAATAAGTAATCGCGATCGCCTAAACCATAGAGAGAGTTGTTCGCATCATTACCTAGAATAGCATTGTGCGCGTTGTTTCCCGTCGCATCAATGGCAGCGGTTCCCTTCAAATGCAGGTCTTCGACGTTCACTCCTAAAGTGTAGCTGACGGTAGATTCCACCAGATCGATACCTTCGGCAGCAGACTCAGTAACTACGTCAGCAATATTATCGACAATGTACTTATCATTACCGCTACCACCATACATTTTGTCTGCACCAGAACCACCATCAAGCTCATCATCTCCTGCTTTACCGTAGAGAGTGTCGTTGCCTGCTAAACCTGTGAGAGTATCGTTATCAGGAGTGCCATGTAGTAAGTCGTCTTTGGGAGTACCTGGAATCTTAGCCATGTTAAATTTCTCCAAAAAAAATGATGAATTTGTCTGAACTGTATCGGGCGCTAGAAAGTGTCGCGATACGTTAAGAACTTATCTACAAATTGCAAATCTAATTGGCTATTTGCAGATGCCAGATGCGGCGATAGGTGAGCATTGCACTCAAGACTTTGCTGTGAATTTGAGTGAAATGTAAATTGGAACAATAGGACAGATCGCCATACTTAAACAGCATGGGATTGATTTCCTGATTTGTTGAAATCTAACGCTGCACTTGATATATCAACTTTGTCCTGATTTATGGTGAACGTCCAGGACAGTTAGACAGTTAAGCTAGCCACTTAAGAAGTAAAGTAAGAATATCTAAAAATCTCTAAGTTATTTTAGGATTGAAATTGAGGGCTGATGTACAAGTTTGCGGCGGCTGCGGAGGATGAATTAGTTGTGTTTGGTGCGGCCAAACCGGGCTACCGCGATGAGGAAGTTGCTGGCTGGATTGATTTTATGCGGCGACAGAAGATCGATCGAGTTTGTTGCTTGCTTCCCGAGACACAACTCATCGGCTATGGTGACTTGTTGGGAAGCTATGGAAATGTTTTTGGGTGCGATCGCGTTTGCTGGGCTCCGATCGCAGATTTTGAATTGGCCGATCGCGAAATTTTAGTCGATCGCATTTTACCGTTTTTGACATCTGCAAGTCGATCGGGCGATCGGGTGGTGGTTCACTGTGCTGGCGGGATTGGGCGCACAGGACAGGTTTTGGCTGCTTGGTTGGTTAGCGGGCGGGGTTTTTCTAACCAAAAGGCGATCGCGGCTGTGAAAAAAACTGGCAGAAATCCTTATGAAGCTGCGATCGCTGCTGTTTTCAAGGGTCGAAATCCGTGGAAAGTCGCTGCTGAACTTGATGCTTTGTTGGATGATTGTCGTTGACAGTTGACAGTTGACAGTTGACAGTTGACAGTTGATCGCTTGAGTGCACTTGATAAAGGAAGGAGGAGGATTGGAGTAATGATATCGTTTCCGGTTACATCGATATTGTTTAAACAGTCACCGGAAAAGGGTTCCGGCTTTCAACCAATTCTTGGTGGTTAAAAAGTCGGTTTCTGATCTCGCAAATGCCTAAATGGTGTTCAACATAGGAGATCGATCGCCTTCAATGACTATTGACTATTGACTGCTGACTACCCTTCGGCTTCGCTCGGGGGGCGAGCTGACTACTGTCAACTGACTACTGTCAACTGTCAACTGTCAACTGTCAACTGTCAACTGATTTGTCACTGCTTCGGCGAAGGGAACCGGCGCATCAAGCTGCAACCAGTGGCTGGTTTCTGGTATGACTGTGGTGGCAATTTGGGGGCGCAGTATGTGGAGGCTGAAAGGCCAGGAGTTGGCCGGCGCGAGGACTGCTGAGATTTGGGTGCCCGGAGTTGCAAGGATGCGATCGATCGCACCAACTGCATCGTAAGCAAACATACCTTTGTACATACCGATGAGACGATCGCGCGGCGTGGCTGCGAGGCGTGCGATCGTGGTTTCGCGCGTCGCAGTTGTACCGCCGTCGAGGGCTTGGGAGAACTTTTCCTCTGCCGCAGCGCGGTAGCTGTCGCCCGCTAGCGCTGCGAGGAAGGGAACCATCTGTTCTTCGTACACGGAGGGCGGCAGGTAGTTAAAGTCACCGGGGGGATCGGCTAGGATGACGCGGGTGATGCGAGTTGGGGCGCAGTCGGCGGTGGCGAGGACGACGAGGGAACCGAAGCTGTGTCCGACGAGGGCTACTTGGGGGATATTCAGCGCGTCGAGGATGGCGATGATGTCGGTGGCGCAGCTATCGGGGGTGTAGTCGCCGTCTGCGGGCGGTTCGGAGGCGCCGTGGCCCCGGAGGTCGATCGCCAAAATGCGCTGGTTTTGGCCGAGATTGGCGCGCAAAAGTGCGATCGTCTCGTCCCAGACTCCGAGGTGGTATGCCATACCGTGTACGAAGAGGACGGGGATGGGTTCTGCTTCTGCGCTGCTTGCTGCGCCCGTGTCGGTGAGATTGAGTCGCCCCGCTGGGCCGGTGACAGTTGCAATGTGCATAAAATACCTGGACTTTAACGTTGTTCGGATTGGTTCGTAGTGCGGACTTCAGTCCGCATAATGCTACGGACTGAAGTCCGCACTACGAACCGTTTTTGTCATGGTAATCGACCGGAAGCGATCTGCGCGATCGCAAATATGAATCATAATTGGAACCTGCGGCATGAATAATTTGCAGTCGCCCCTCAACTTGTTTTACTCAAAGATAGCCCCATCCAAGCAAGCTTTTTTCAAGTCTACTTTACCTAAAGTTGCACCTCTTAAATCAGCATTTGTTAAGTCAGCATTACTTAAATCTACATTAGTCAAATCGGCACCTCTGAGATTAGCATTGCTTAAATTTGCCCCAGCTAAATTTGCCCTCACAATTTGTGACTTATGCAATTTGCAGCCACTCAAATTAGCCGATTGCATCTGTGCTGCTGCTAAAATTGCTTTATTTAAATTAGTGCCACTCAGGTTAGCCAAATTCAATTTGGCATAACTCAGATCGATGTTTTCCAAACAAAGTTGGCTCAATTGAGCGCATCTCAAGTTAGCATTAACAAAATATCTGTCTCCCGCCGCATAACGGCGCAGCAATTCGTCAACTCCCAGCCGAGTTAAAACCGGTTCGGCCGCCTTTTGATAGCACCACGATGTCTCCAGCAAACTCGCGGCTGTTTCAATTGCTACCTTGTCGGATTTAGGTAGAACCAAGCTATTGCAGCCATCCCACTCGCCGCCTAGCATAAATGCCATTTCAGAAGCTGCTGCAATTGAGTCGCAAAGCAAAACGGTTTCTGGTTTGGGTGGCAGCCAGTTCATTAAAGCGATCGAACTCTTGTTTTTCACTGTTTATTCAGGATTTGTTCGCGTTTCTTAAATTATAAGTTAAATTATTTTTCCTCTCTGGAAACAGGTAAGGTGCGCTGCGCGCACCTACCGTTTGAGTTCTTGCAATTAGTCCTAGATATTGCAGCAGTCAGAAGGCCTTTGTCACAATCTGACTGAGGACTTATGACTGATGATTAATCAGTCGTACTAACGTGGTCGATGCGCTCTAATTGCCAGAGAATTTGGTTGCCCTCGCGGCGCACGCGAGAAACTACCCAGTTGCGCCAAACCCAGTTGTCTCCGCGGCTGGTGACAGCGCTGGCATTTACATCCATCAAATCAGCCAGTTCAGAACTGGTAATCAAGTAGCCTTTGGTGGCAACTTCGTCAGCTATGTGCAACGTCTCGATCAGGTTGCGGAGTTCCTGAACCCTCACCTCGCGGGGTAAGTTCTCCAGGGTATCGGCAGTTGAATCCATCATGGTAGAGTTGGAGATCGGAAGGTCAGAAGTTATGACATAGGATTCTATCGTTTTGTTACCAGTTGTGTCCGTTTCTTCCAAAACAATTGGGTTTTCAATGTCTAGCGGCGATGACCCAGACTCATCTGTTGTTGGTCGATGCTGTTGCAGGGCGGGAGTGCGATTGTGAGAGAAGCTGCGGGCAATTTCATCGCATCTGTCGTTGTAGAAGTCGCCGGAGTGGCCGCGGACGTGTTCCCACTTGATTTGTCGGGAATTCAGCTTGTCTAGCAGGTGCCAAAGGTCTTGGTTGACGACATCTTTGCCTGTTGAGGTTTTCCAGCCTTTGTTTTTCCAGCCTTGAATCCATTTGGTGATGCCGTTTTTAACGTATTCGCTGTCGGTGTAAACGGTGACTGGTTCGGTTTGACCGGAATTGGCAAAAAATTCTAATGCAGCGACGGCCGCCTGCATTTCCATGCGGTTGTTGGTAGTTTGAGGGTCTGCACCTCCGAGTTCGTGACATTTGCCGTCGGCGAAGCAGATGACTGCACCCCAACCGCCGGGGCCTGGATTGCCGGAACAAGCGCCGTCTGTGTACAAGCTTTTGATTGTGGGAGTTGTCATGAGTTAATTAATTTGTTATTTACGATTATTTTGTTCGCGGGTGCGATAATTGAGGGAAATTGCGATCGACTGTAGATGCCCATGAAAAACGTCAACTTAAAGATTAAAAAGGTCGGGCTATTTGTTTGTCCGTTTTCTTTGTTAATTTTTAATACTTTCGCCCAGGCGCAAACAGTTGTGCCTGCTGCTGACGGTACTGGCACTGCTGTCATCCGCAATGGTAACCGCTACGATATTAACGGTGGCAGTTTGTCGGGAGACGGGGCGAATCTTTTTCACAGTTTTGGGCAGTTCGGCTTGAATGAAGGTCAAGTTGCTAATTTTCTGACTAATTCGGCTATTCAAAATATATTAGCTCGCATTGCTGGTGGGAACCCTTCGCTAATTAATGGTTTAATTACGGTCACGGGTGGCAATTCTAATCTGTTTTTAATTAATCCTGCGGGGATTGTGTTTGGCCCGAACGCGAGTTTGAATGTGCCAGGTGCTTTTACTGCGACTACTGCTAATAATGTGGGTTTTGGTTCTAATTGGTTTAATGCGGCAGGTACAAATAATTTTAGTGCCTTAGTTGGTGCGCCAAATGCTTTTTATTTTGGGGCGAATCAACCGGGAAGTATTGTTAATGCTGGCAATTTGGCTGTGACTCCGGGCCAAAGTTTGGCTTTGCTGGGCGGTACGGTTTTGAGTACGGGGCAGTTGTCGGCACCGGGCGGGCAAATTACTGTTGCTGCTGTTCCGGGCGAGAATGTTTTGCGGATCAGTCAACGGGGGCTTTTGTTGAATTTGGAAATACCAACTGACCAGAATTTG
This sequence comes from Oscillatoriales cyanobacterium, assembly GCA_004292955.1. GTDB lineage: Bacteria > Cyanobacteriota > Cyanobacteriia > Cyanobacteriales > Microcoleaceae > Microcoleus. Next base: position 73,409 of record RDXX01000011.1, read on the forward strand.
CGTAATTCTCAACAAAGTTTAAATCCTGTTTCTTTGCCGCAGTTGCTGACAGGTTCTGCACAAAATCAGGCGACGGGTGTTGCTGTTGCTGCTGATGGTAGCGTGCAGCTTGTGGACTCTGGTTTGCAGGTGAATTCTGGGGATGTGGCGATCGCTGCTGGGAATATATCTGTACTTCCGCAGGTGAATGCGGGAAGTGCGACTGTTTCGGCGGCGGGAAATCTGACGTTAGCGGGGGCTAGGCTGCAAACTGCGGGGGATTTGAACTTGCTGGCACGGGATGCGGTGCGGGTTCGCGATCGCGTGCAGAATCCTTTTTTGGCCCGGGCTGGGGGGAATTTAGAGATTCGGGCCGATCGCGCGATCGACATTCTCACCTTAAACGCTACCGGCGGCTTATCTCTTCCCCCGCAATTTCAAAGCGGTGGCAATTTGAGTTTAGTCAGCAACGGTGTAATTTCGGGGGATGCTCACTTTGCTTCAAGGGGCAATTTTTTGGTGCGGAATCTGTCGGGAAGGCCGGGAAATTTTGTCAGTTTATTTGACCCGATTATCAGTTCCGAAGGTGATGTTTTATTGGGAGATTATACTGGGGTTTCGCTGAAAGTCGAGGCGAGGGGTAGCATTGTTGCGGAGGATATTACAATTACCGGCCCGGATGTTGGATTGCGGACTGAAAATGCGACTTCAGATCCAGATATTGCTATTTTAACTAGCAGTCCAGCCTTAATTCTCCGGGCGGGAGTAGCAAGTTTGGCAAATCCGGTGAGTATTTCTTCTGACAGTGTAGATGATGATAGTATTTTCACTTCGACGCCAATTTTGAGTGGCAGAACTTTGATTTCTGTGGACAACATTTCCGCAGGCGGGCCTGTGATTTTGTCGGCGGCGCAAGAAGTGGTAACTAGAAATATTAATGGCGGTCAAATTAATCTCGAAAGCAGGGAAGGGGCTGTGATAGTTGGAGGCAGATTAACGTCTGCTTCGACGATTAATATTCAGGCTGCTAACAATATTAATTTGACAAATGACATCGTTCCGGCTGATATCAACGGCAATATTACTCTGAATTCGACTGGGGGCAATATAGTAACTCGCGCGATCGACACTGGGAATTCTGGGGCGATCGCACTTACAGCATCCGGCAATGTCAATTTTGGGAATTTGCGGGGTTCTCAAGTTAATGTTACCAGCAACTCCGGCGCTCTGGGAGTGTTGAACGATCCCAATACAATCGTCCCGAATACTACACCTGCCAGCGTTACAGCAACCGAGAATGTCACCTTGGCAGCTCCTGGGGACTTAAACGTGGGGAACCTCACGGGTGCGACTGTTGGAGCCACCAGCCGCACCGGAAGTGTCGCTACGGGTGCGATCGCCTCTACGGGAGATGTCAGAGTTGTAGCAGGACAGCAAATCAGTACAGCGCCAATAACCGTTAATGCGATCGCAGCAAATCCAGTTAATCCTACTACTCCCACAGTCAATCTGGACGCGAACACTAATATTAATGTAGCATCGGTTAATGCTCCCACTGCCACCGTTGCTTTGAGAGCAACCAACAACTTAACTGCCGGAAATTTGCAGGGGGGAGCAGTGGATGTTTCCAGCACCACGGGGAATATTACAACTACTAATACTGCATCAACAGGAAATATCAATATCAGGGCTCCTGGAAATGTAATAAACTCAGGAAATTTGCAGGGTATCGGAGTTAATGTTGCCAGCAATTCGGGAACTGTTACCACTGGTAATACCAACGCTACAGGTAATGTAGATTTGACAGCTTTTGGCAATTTAAATGCCGGGAATTTGCAGGGAGTTGGGATTAATCTTAACAGCACTACCGGAAATGTCACCGCTGGTAATCTCACCCCTGCCGAACAAGTTGGGATTTCGGCGGGCCAGCAAATTCAAACCGGGACAGTTAATATTACTCGCCCTACCACACAGCCAGTTAATCCCCTGTCGGCGGTAACTCTCAATGCTGGAAATAATATTAGCGCGATCGGGATAAATGCTCCTGCTACAAGGATTGTTTCGAGAACACCGACTAACTTTACTGCGGGAAATTTGCAAGGAAGTGCAGTTGATGTTAATAGCGGTGGCAATATTGCGATCGGCAATACTTTGTCAACGGGCAATATTAATTTAAATGCGGTGGGAAATGTGACTGCGGGTAATTTGCAGGGAGTAGGAATTGGTTTAATTAGCAGTAGGGGAAATGTCACTACTGGTAATATCAATGCTGCGGAAGTTGTGAGGATTTTAGCGGGAGGGCAAATTAGCACCAGGGCAATAAATGTTAATCCTGTGGTTGCCGATCGCACTTCTGGAGTAAATCTTAACGCTCAAAATGATATTAGCATTGAATCTGTTAATGCTCCCGGCGGTACGGTGAATATCCAGACTCCGGGTTTGGTGCGGGTGACGGGTACTTTTGACCAAAACGGTACTCCTGTGAGTGTCTCGACTGTTGGCGGCACTCAACCGGGTACAGTGAGGATCGCCCACGGCGGCGGTGATGTCAATCCGCCGACACCTTTTGTGGTGGGAAATGCGAGGAATAATGGGACGGCTGGGGCGATCGCCAGCAATGATTCTGGTACGATTACTGAGGGACAATCTTTCATAAATTCTTACACTCAGGGCAATAGTGCGATCGTCACTACCAACCAGCCAATTAATCCCAACCAACCAATTAATCCGAATAATCCGAATAATCCCAACCAACCAACTAATCCCGAGAATCCAATTAATCCGAATAATCCCGAGAATCCAATTAATCCGAATAATCCAATTAATCCGAATAATCCCGAGAATCCAATTAATCCGAATAATCCAATTAATCCGAATAATCCCGAGAATCCAATTAATCCGAATAATCCGAATAATCCGAATAATCCAATCGATCGCAATAACCCAAATTCGTTGCCACCATCGCTAATCGATAGATTTCCATTAGATAAATCGCGATCGATTTTTCCCGATTCCAACCAACCCTTTAACCCCGAACAGCGGCAGAATCAAAACAGAATATCGCGAGATATAGGAAAACCCGGAGACAGGCTGCCACCCGAAAGAATGCAATCTCCGAGAGGACTCAGAAATTTCATCGTTGGAAATCCCAGAGAACCAGTTTTTGGGGCAGCATTTCGCAGCGACATCGGCAGGAACCTGGATGCAGGGAAATTATCAGCAGCTTTACCTCTGCTGGAGAAATCTTTTGGTCAAGAATTCGAGGAATATTTCGGTCTTAACATCAGCAAGGATTTACTATCGGTAGACGACATCAAGAAAAAATTAGTATCGGTGGGCGCAGAAACGAAAACGAAACCCAGCTTAATATATCTGTTTTCGCGATCGGAAAAATTAGATTTAATGTTAGTAGATTCTTGCGGTGCAGTGGTTCACAAAACTGTGCCGGAAGCGCACCGGGAAGAATTGCTGAAAGTTGTAAAGGAGTTCAGGAATGAGATTACTAATCCAGCCAGACGTAATACTACGAGTTATCTATCATCTGCCCAACAGCTTTATAAGTGGATGGTTGAGCCTTTGGAGGAGAATTTGAAGAAGTGCGAAACAGATACTATTTCTTTTGTAGTCGATCGCGGTTTGAGAGGTATGCCCTTTGCTGCTTTGCACGACGGAAAGCAATTTTTGATCGAAAAGTACAATCTCAGCCTGATGCCCAGCATTAATTTAACAGATACTCGCTACGTGGATATCAGGAAATCTGAAGTTTTAGCAATGGGTGCGGATCAATTTTCGGAATTGAATCCTTTACCAGCGGTTCCTGCGGAAATAGCGGCTATTTCGCGAGAATGGCCGGGAATTAGTTTTCTGAATGAGGGTTTCACTTTCGATAATTTGAATCAACAGCATAAAAGCCGACCTTTTGGGATTATTCACTTAGCTACTCACGGCGAATTTCGTCCGGGACTGCCGAATAATTCTTTTATTCAGTTGTGGGATAGTCGGTTAAGACTGAATCAATTGCGTGACTTGAGATTGAATAATCCGCAGGTAAATCTATTAGTTTTAAGTGCTTGTCGGACTGCGGTGGGTGATGACAGTGCGGAGTTGGGTTTTGGGGGATTGGCGCTGCAAGCGGGGGTGCAAACTGCTTTGGGGAGTTTGTGGTATGTTTCGGATGAGGGTACTTTGGGATTGATGGCTGAGTTTTATCAGCGTTTGAAGATTGCCCCAATTAAGGCGGCGGCGCTGCGAGAAGCGCAAATTGCGATGTTGCGGGGAGATGTGCGTTTGGAGGGCGGCAAGTTACGGGGTTCGAGTCGGGGTGAGGGAGTGGAGTTGCCGCAATCTTTGCAAGGGTTTGCAGATTTGAAGTTGTCGCATCCTTATTATTGGTCGGCTTTTGTGATGATTGGGAGTCCGTGGTGACTGGTAATCGGTAGTCAAGCCTTCAAATCTGAAAACCAAATAGAAACCTCAGCATCTGGATTTTCGGGTAGCCGAGTCCATCCAGTTGATTGGGCAAATCTCTGCTTGACTAGCGCCAGTTGATTTTCATTTTTATCCAAAGCATTGGAGACAACAAGTATGACTCTCAAATCTTGCGCTGTTGTAATTTTACTCTTAGCTTCTTCACCGTCAACTATTGGGAGTGAGAGGATTCTGTGTCTCATTTCCAGCCACGAACCAAAACGCAATTCATCGGTATCTTTAGTTAAAACGACAACATCTTTAGGTGATTTAACGGCAGATTTTATCTGAGTAACTACCGATTTAACATTCTTTTTTGACAAGATATCGACATAGAGAAAATTCTCTGTTGTTGCGTAATTTTTCCGCAAAATTATAGCCTCAGCCCAATCAACTATATAATTGAGCGGGGGCAGCAATACAAAGAATACCAATACAACAGACAATACAATTTTTGACAGTATAGATTTTTCATGATTTGAAATCCAGTAAATGTAGTAAGAAATCACAAAGAAGACAGTAAGTATAAAGAAAGGATTGCTGTAACGACCGATGCCTGCCATTAATAGATTTATTCCAGTTTTATAAGATATATATGCAATGAATATAAAAGGAATCGTTGTAATGCAGCCCCAAAGAATAATAAGTTTTTTATTGTATATATTTTTGCGAGCAGACTCTGCAACAAACCAAAAAGCTGCTAAGGTTCCTGCCAGACCTACAAATATTTTAAAAGTTTCTGCTTTCCGTGAAATATCTAAGGTAAATAACTGTTTAAGAATAGTGCTTGTAAACGTCAACAGCCTACCTTGAGTAAAAATTTCTGAATTGAATAGACCTAAACCTGGAGCTCCTATTAAACTCAATAAAAAACGCATTCCTCTTGTAGAAGGCGATGCCACAGGAATAGCAGCTTCAAATTGGTCTATAGCACTATTGACTCCAGAAAGTGCATGGTGAATAGCGCTCAGACCAATTACTGGCAAAAGGGTGAATACCGTACAAACTGCTAACAGGATAAAACGGTTTTTTAAGGTATATTGTTTGCTGAAAAACCATAAAAATACAGCTAGATAGGCGAGCATTCCTAGAGAAACTAAAAAAGCAGAGTATTTTAACCAGTAAATTCCTCCTAAAAGTAGACCTAGTAGAGCTGCATGAACTAGAAAGCGACTATCAAATTTATTCCCTGAGTCTAAAATTGAGCACAGATACATTGCGTACAGTAATACCCAAGGCATGACTGCCCAAGGAATCACATCTCCTGCTGTACAAACCAATAATGAGCCAATTTCTATATAATAGATAGATAACAGGACAGCTATAATTATTTTGATTTTCTGGTCAGAGGTGAGAGTATCTATTACCTTTATCCACCCCAGACCGCCTGAAACAAACAAAAAGTATGCGGTTGTTCTGACTGCGATTCCTAAAGGCAATCCGAGGGCGATTAAAGGTAAAAATGCGAAGGTGACGCCGGGAGCGTGCCAGACTATCCAGGTTTGTATATCTTGAGAGATATCTTTTTGATTTACTGTGACAACTGAGTTGATCAAACTAGATCCTCCGCTCAACCACTGGTTGATTCCTTTGATTTGAGGGATTGGATCGAACTCTATTTGGTAAGGAAATACTGAGGCGATCGCAAAAAAGACAGTGACTATAAATAGAAATATTAAATATGGCGCTAATTTCTGATAACGAGAATTTGTTAAATTCATAATTATAGTTTTAATTAGGTGAAAAATAAACTATAAGTCACCTGTCTAAAAACTGGCGATAAATGTGATATTTCTTAATAGTTATTGAAATTTTGGCTGGTAGGTATGTTCGCCAGCAAGAGGTGGGAGTGTTGGGTGGGGCGATCGCGCGTATGTTCGCTATTAGTCTGTGCGATCGACCTTTTGACCTATTTTTTCGGTTTGGTGCGCCACCAAGTGATGCTGGCTGCGATAAGGGCGATCGCGCAACTCAACAAAAAGGAATACTTTGTCTGTACCGCTTGATGCTGCGATACCGCCTGCTGCTAAACCTACGCCGATCGCCATACAGGATCTCAAATTAATCTCGCAACTGAGTTAAAATAGTCTTGAGCTTATTGTTGCCGTTCATATTGGTTGTCGTGGATGCTGTTCGGGCGATCGAAGTCAGCTTGTCAATCTATGTACATAGTATCGTTTAAATGCACAAAACTCGGCACTTAACCCCCCACTCTTCAACCCGCGGAGGCGGGTTTCGTCTGTGTAGACGCGGTTTCAACCGCCGAAAAAACCGCCGTCTCAACCGCGAAAAAATCCCGAATTATCTACGAGAAATATCCCAGCATTCCCGCGCAATCTCCCAATCTTCCTGAGTATGAATCACCAAAACCCGCACCGCAGAATCAACCGCCGCAACATCATCATCAATTGGCGAATTCAAATTCTTCTCCCCATCCAACCTTAACCCAATAAACCCAAAAACCTCGCACACAGCAGCCCTGACAGCAGCCGAATTTTCCCCAACACCAGCCGTAAAAATCAAAGCATCCAACCCTCCCAAATTCGCCAACATCGCCCCAATTCCGGCGCGCAAACGGTGGATGTAAATATCCAATGCAAGTTGAGCCCGAGAATTGCCATTTGCGATCGCCTCCGCAACCAGCCGCATATCGCTAGAAACCCCAGAAATCCCCTTCAAACCAGAATTTCGATTCAGAATATTATCGAGTTCCTCAGCAGTAAAGTGCGATCGCCTTAACAGATGAATTATGATACCAGGATCGATCGAGCCCGATCGACTCCCCATCATCAAACCATCCAAAGGAGTAAAACCCATCGTAGTGTCAACACTCCGGCCGTCGCGAACCGCCGCCAGAGAGCATCCGTTGCCCAAATGACAGCTAATCAGCCGCAAATCGGCAGAATCGCGGTTCAGAATTTCAGCAGCCCTGCGAGCGCAATATTGATGGCTAATGCCGTGGAAACCGTAGCGGCGAATCCCCTCTTCCAGCCATTCGTAGGGGCCCGGATACACAAAAGCTGCGGGCGGTAACTGTGAGTGAAAAGCTGTATCAAAAACTGCGACTTGCGGCACATTTTTGAGGATTTTTTCAACGGCTTCGATACCTTCCAAGTTAATCGGATTGTGGACGGGAGCAAACTCAGATAAACGGGCAATTTCCTGTTTGACTTCCGGCGAAATCAGCGTACTTTGCTGATAGTTTTCCCCGCCGTGAACCACGCGATGACCGACAATATCAATCTCGCTTAAACTGTTAATAACTTGAGTTTCACCCTGCCACAGAGTCTCTAGCATTCGAGCGATCGCCCCAGCGCGAGAATCCGAGGCAATTTCTTCCTCAAATCTATGGCCAGCAGCAGTTCTGACTTGCAACTCCCCCGCACCTTCGCGGTGAGTCCAGTCTATTTTTGCTTCCCATAGAGGTTGTGGCGGGCGATCGGGAAGCGTGTCATTTAGTTCGTAAAAGCAGCTTTTTTGACTGCTAGAACCTGCATTTAAAACTAAGATTTTCATGGTAATTGGGCATTGGGCATTGGGCATTGGGCATTGGGCATTGGGCATTGGGCATTGGGCAAACAGGTAATTGGTAATTGGTAATTGGGAATTGGTAATTTAGGACTTACTCACTTCAACTTCAGAAACCGCGTTTTTACCTTTTCTGCTGGTTGGAACCTGTGTATTTTGCTCAAAAACGCGGTTTCTGGCTACCCGTATTGATTGTTAGCTATTCACTAATGACGACTTTATTAAGGAATTTATCAAAATGTTAAGTATTAATGCAATCTGTAGTCAAGCGTTACGGTTATTTGATATATCTTCGTCATCAGATTTTCATTGATTAAAGTTTAAGGAGCCGATCGCCATGTTGACAACAATTTTATTAACCGTTGCGCCTCGTACCGTAGAATGGAGCCCCACCATTGGGCTGATTATGATTGTCTGCAATATTCTAGCCATTGCTTTCGGCAAATTAACAATCCAGCATCAGAGCACAGGTGGGGCAATGCCTTCAGCGAATATGTTCGGCGGTTTTGGTTTGGGTGCAGTCTTGGGAACCACCTGCTTTGGTCATATTTTGGGCGCAGGTACGATTTTAGGATTGTCTTACATTGGCGCGATTTAGAATCTAGGTGGGGACTGCACACCTTTTCTAAGTACCGGGTAAATTGCGGAGGTTTTCATCCAAGTGCGATCGATCGCCCAAAACCTCCAGCATCGGCCCGCGCACATCAAACTTAACTATACTAATAGAAGCGGCTAAAGCAGCAATGCGATTGCGATAACTTCCCAAATCAATCCCCAACAAACCGCACAGAATAATCCGAATAGTCGCCTTGTGGGAAACCACCAAAACATTTCCGCTCTTGTATTTTTCCTGAATTTCTGCAATAACTAAGGAAGCTCTACTAGAAATCTGCACAGAAGTTTCCCCCTCAGTCGGTGCATTCCAAGCCGGTTCCGTCAACCAATTCATGTAATCTTCAGCATATTTTTCGCGAACATATTCAACCGTTTCGCCTTCCCACTTGCCGTACTTAATTTCCTTAAGTCCGTCGCGAAGCTGCATTTCAATCCCCACAGTATTGCACAAAGGTGTTGCAGTTGCGATCGTGCGCTTCATCGGGCTGACATAAACAGCATCCCAAGGCAATTTTGCGTAAGTTGCGCCAAATTGTTCGGCCATCATAGAACCTTCGGCTGTCAATTCTGGATCGAGGTCGCCGCAGAAACCGCCACTTTTGCTGTAAACTGTTTCACCGTGGCGCAGAAAGTAGATTTTTAAGCTCATATCAATATCTTATTTGATTGCTGAACAGGATTTTTTTTATTAACCACAGAGGGCGCAGAGGGCGCAGAGTCAGAGAAGAGAGAGATGAGTAATTCCGATACCTACGGATTTGATATGAGATCATCCCGTTTTTGTAGGGGCGAAGCATTCGCGCTAAAAATCTCTCATATAGTCGATAGGATACAGGCGCGAATGCTTCGCCCTTGCGGATATGTTTGCATTTTATCATTTTAACAAAAAAGCCTAAAAAAATCTTTCAAATCATCAAGAGCAGGATTATCCCAATCCCAAATATCTTTTTTGTGTTCCATAACATAATCAAACCCAGACATACTACATTTCTTTCCAGCTTGTTTTTGTTCCTGATTTGAGCAAGTATCATATCTAATATAGTTGCTAATCCAGAATTTATCAAAATCTTTCTGATTAATTTTCTTTCCCTGGTTTTCTAGGCAAGTTTTCCAGCTATCCAAACAATCAGCATAGGGAGAATCTTTAGCCTTGATTGCCTTTAACAGAGTTTCCAGTTCACCTTTACCTCCAACATTTGTAAAGTAACAAGCCAATTTTGCATTTGTTCCATGATCTGTTGTACAAATATCGATAAATTGTTTAGTGCTTGACAAGCTTTCAGCTTCAAACACTTGTTGTATACATCTATCTACGAATTTTAGCCGTTCTTGCTCTGAATCATTATCAATATCGATAATAATTCCAATCTTTTCGATATCTTTTCGGTCAATCTTTCTGATTAAATTTTTTAAAGCTTTGATTAACTCTGTTTCGCTCAAGCCTTCCAAACTTTGATAATCATCTATATAAATAGGCTTTTCTACCTGGATATCGCAGTTTAGTTTTTCAACCATTGCCTGCATGAAAATTTTATCATTTTTACTTTCTACTATGACAATATTACTCACCTCTCACTCCTTCTTTATGCTCTAGTGCGTAATTCAAAGTTTCCAAATCGAGCCGACTTCCGATTATTTGATTTGTTTTGAGTTTCCTTGCTAGTTCAAAATAGGCGCTGCTGCATTCTTGATTAGGTTCCAAGCCAACATCAGCAAATGCTTGAAGCATCTCTAAACTGTGAGTTGTCGCAAAAATCTGGGTATCCAGTTCAACCGCTAATCGAAACAACATTCTCCAAAACTCTCGCTGGTTTGTATAGTGTATGCCATTCTCTATTTCATCAATGAGCAATATTTTATGTTCGCTGTTTACCAGTTTAAGAATAATGTCTGCAACTCGGTTCATGGCATCTCCAAACAATGATAGAGGCAAACGCTTTTCGCCTTTTCTTCTCAAGTATAGCGTTGGTTCCCCAATATAAAAACTCTCTACTGATTCGATTGCAGGGTCGATAATTTGAAAAGCTTTTAAAACTTCGCTATCTTTTTCATTCAAACGCGCGTTATCGTATGCTACTGTGAGTTCTCTCCCTGAAATCCTGGTAAACGATGGAATGATTGGTACTTTGCCAGTAGTAGAAGTATCATAACTCATTAAATGTGTCGCAGGAACCTTTTTTGATGACAAGGCAGATCGATTTTCGTTCCTCATAAACTCAATAACTATACTAGATTTAACTGAATTAATTTCTAATTTAATTTCTACTCGATCCGTGTTGTTGTAGTCTTTTCCAATAATTACTATAGATGTATCTTTTTTTAGTGCGTAAAATAAGTTATCCCAGGCTCTATCTGGCATAGCTTGTACAGCTTTTGATGACTCTCTTCTTAACTCTTTTAGGATTGCTAGACTGCTAGCGTGTGGAGCAATATTGAGAAAAAATGCTTCTAGCAAAGCTGTTTTGCCAGCATTGTTTTTGCCGCCGATTAAATTGACTCTTTCAAACCCAGAAATTTTGATTTGCTCAAAACACCTAAAATTTTGGATTTCTATTTCTTTCAGCATTACTTATCCTTTTGAATTAATCTAACTCATCTGCGTTAATCTGTGTTCATCTGCCTGTATCTGCGGTTAAAAAAAGAGAATTTTGCAACCGCAGATGACAATAGATTAACGCGGATTCACGCAGATAAAGAGAAGCCGCGCCTAACCCGGTGCACCCGATCGCACACCTTGATCTCCAGTCACCGTCGGATCCTTAGTTTCCTTCGGCTTTTCCGACGAAACAGCGCCACCGTGCGGCCACTTCCAGTCGCGGATTTCCGGCATATCATCACCGTGTTTAGTGATATACAGCCTGTGCTCAATCAGCTTATCCCGCAGCGCCTGTTTCCCATAAGCCGCAGCATAACTCAGTTTTGGAACGCGATCGATTACATCACCAACTAAGTGGAAGCGATCGAGATCGTTGATCACCACCATATCAAACGGCGTAGTAGTCGTGCCCTCCTCCTTGTAACCGCGAACATGAATATTCGGGTGATTCGTCCGGCGATAAGTCAACCGGTGAATCAGCCAAGGATAGCCGTGAAAAGCAAAAATTACAGGCTTATCCTTCGTAAACAAAGCATCAAAATCCTTGTCAGACAAACCGTGAGGATGTTCTGTCGAAGGCTGAAGCGTCATCAAATCCACCACATTCACCACCCGCACTTTTAACTCAGGATAATCTCGGCGCAGAATGTCAACAGCCGCCAAAGTTTCCAGGGTTGGAACATCACCCGCACAAGCCATTACCACATCCGGTTCGCCACCTTTATCATTGCTAGCCCACTCCCAAATCCCGAGGCCCGCCGTACAGTGTTTAATCGCAGCATCCATGTCCAAATATTGCAAAGCTGGCTGCTTCCCAGCAATAATCACGTTGACATAATTGCGACTACGGAGACAGTGGTCAGTTACTGACAGCAAAGTGTTCGCATCGGGCGGCAAATAAATCCGCACCACCTCCGATTTCTTGTTAATTACGTGGTCGATAAAACCCGGATCTTGGTGCGAAAAACCGTTGTGGTCTTGCCGCCAAACGTGAGAAGTTAGCAGGTAGTTGAGAGATGCGATCGGTCTCCGCCAAGGAATCTCGCGAGTAGTTTTCAACCATTTAGCGTGTTGGTTGAACATCGAGTCAATGATGTGAATAAACGCTTCGTAACAGGAGAAAAATCCGTGTCTTCCTGTTAGCAAATAGCCTTCCAGCCAACCCTGACAGAGATGTTCGCTGAGGACTTCCATCACGCGGCCGTCGGCAGACAGGTGCTCGTCATCCTCCGGTAAAATACTACCAGTCCACGCGCGGCCAGTCGCTTCAAACACCGGATCGAGGCGGTTTGAAGCAGTTTCATCCGGCCCGACAATGCGGAAATTTTGGTTTTCCTGATTGAGTTTCATCACATCCCGCAGAAAGCGGCCGGAAACGCGGGTTGCTTCTGCCATCACAGTCCCCGGTTTTTGCACGTCTACGGCGTAGTCTGCAAATTCTGGCATTTTCAAGTCTCGCAGCAGCAGACCGCCATTAGCGTGCGGATTTGCCCCCATCCGTCGATCGCCCTTTGGTGCAAGTTCCGCCAATTCTGCAATCAGTTTACCCTTGTCATCAAACAGTTCTTCGGGCTTGTAGCTTTTCATCCAATCTTCCAGGAGTTGGACGTGTCCCGGCTTAGAAGCCATTTCAGCTAATGGAACTTGGTGCGATCGCCACGAGCCCTCTGTTTTCTTGCCATCCACCTGCTTCGGCCCAGTCCAACCCTTGGGACTTTTAAGTACAATCATCGGCCACTGAGGGCGATCGGCATAGCCCTTCGTGCGCGCTTCCTCCTGAATCGACTTAATTTCGCCGATCGCCGTATCCATCGTTGCAGCCATCAACTGGTGCATCGTCTCCGGGTCTGATCCTTCCACCCAATAAGGTTTGTAGCCGTAACCGACCATCAAACTCTCCAATTCCTCGCGGGGAATGCGGGCCAACACGGTAGGATTCGCAATTTTGTAGCCATTCAAGTGCAAAATCGGCAACACGGCCCCATCCCGAACCGGGTTGAGAAACTTGTTAGAATGCCAGCTAGCAGCCAGCGGGCCGGTTTCTGCTTCCCCATCGCCGACAACCGCCGCCACGATTAAATCGGGGTTATCGAAGGCCGCCCCGTAAGCGTGGACAAGGGCGTAGCCAAGTTCGCCGCCTTCGTGAATCGAACCCGGAGTTTCCGGCGCGACGTGGCTGGGAATACCGCCGGGAAACGAAAACTGTTTGAAAAGTCGTTGTATCCCCTCTTCATCTTGGGAAATGTTCGAGTAATATTCGGTATAAGTGCCTTCGAGATAGGTGTTAGCCACCAAGCCCGGCCCGCCGTGTCCTGGGCCTGCGATGTATATGGCGTTTAAGTCTTGGGCTTTGATGACTCGGTTGAGGTGAACGTAGATGAAGTTGAGGCCTGGAGTGGTGCCCCAATGTCCAAGGAGTCTGGGTTTGACGTGTTCGAGTTTGAGGGGTTCTTTGAGTAGGGGATTGTCGAGGAGATAGATTTGTCCGACGGAAAGGTAGTTAGCGGCCCGCCAGTAAGCGTTGATTTTGCCTAGTTCTGAGTCGGAAAGTGGCTTTAATTGGGGGATTTCGGTCGTTGCTAGCATCATAAGTTTTTCAATCCTGAGTTTTGTTTGTTTTTTGGTTAACTTTGTTTTGAAGTGCGATCGAGGCCGAGAAACCGGGTTTTTTACAAAAATACTTGATTGCAACCCGCAGATTCGGGAAAAAACCCGGTTTCTTTGTCGGAGTCCGTAATTTATGTTTACTCCATATTTTTCAAGCAAACAATTGAATTGTATACCAGTTTTATCTAAATCAAACTTTAAATCAACGTTAATTTTTGAGTAACAAGTCAGCTATTATCGCGGCAGAAAAGCTGGAGGTTGTGAGGGGTGAAAGCCAGCAATGAAAAATATACTTCTCTAGGTAGAGGTGAGAATAATTTATATTAGATATGCAGATTTTTAATTGTGGAGCTATAATGAAAAAGTTCGACATTGAATCTGAAGGGAGCCTTGATGCTACCTGTTAAGAAAAAACTTTTCACCATAGATTCTATGACAATCAAAGAATTAGAAGCACAACTTTTGGCCTTAACGCCAACCGAGAAAGCTCAAATCATCCAATTATTAACCCAAAACTTAGCTAACACCTGGCAAGGAATTAGCAAAACCCCCGGTGTCTGTGGCGGTGATGCTTGTATCAGACAGACTCGCATTCCTGTTTGGGTGCTGGAGAGCTTTCGTCGGTTGGGTATGAACGAGTCTCGACTTTTAGATAACTATCCCACACTAACGGCTACTGATTTAGCAAATGCCTGGGCTTATGCGGCAGTTGTTCCAGATGAAATTGAAATAGCTATCCGCGAAAATGACGAGGCAGACGCAATTTTAGATACACCGGAAAATATCAAATAGTAAAATATGGCATAATATAAATATTCGTTTCATAGCCATTCGACCTATGACCGCCCAAATCACCCTGAATTTGCCAGATGAAGTCTATCACCAAGCAGAATTACTAGCGCAGCAACGCCACCGCAGCGTGAGTGAGATTATAGTAGAAACTCTGGAAATTTTCCTTTTACCAACCACTAAACCAGTATCAGAATTGTCTGATTCTGAAGTAATCAGTCTGACTCAACTCCGGCTGCAACCAGTCCAAGAACAACGATTGAATGAATTGCTAGATCGCCAACAGTCCGGTACGATTACCTCTGTAGAACATCAAGAATTGCAAGCATTAATCCACATCTATGAAGCTAGACTATTACGACAAGCTCAATCCTTAAATGAAGCTGTGCGGCGCGGGTTGCTCGAACCATTAAAAGGATAATCAAAATGGCAATTTCTGAACAAGTTAGAGCCAGAGTTCGCACACAAGCTCAAAATCGATGCGGTTATTGTCGCAGTTTACAAATGTATGTCCTGGGAATATTGGAAATTGACCATATTATTCCTAAAGCGACGGGCGGTACTGACGAGGAAGAAAATCTCTGGCTGGCTTGTAGTCTGTGCAATAATTACAAAGGAACCCAAACTGACGCATTAGATGCGGTCACGCAAACGCGCGTTAAGTTGTTTAATCCGCGCACTCAACAATGGTCACAATATTTTGCTTGGAGTGAAGACTCTACAGAAATTATTGGACTTACAGACTGCGGTCGCGCAACAGTAACAGCACTACAACTCAACAATAATATTGCTGTTACTGTCAGGAGTCAGTGGGTTAGTGCTGGATGGCATCCGCCAACAGAATCAAGTATTTCATAACAAAATTCAAGTCCAGAGCCATTCATAAATCAAATAGATTCTATGACAATCCCAGAATTAGAAGCACAACTTTTGGCCTTAACGCCGATCGACAAAGCTGAGGCAATCAGCATCTTAACCCAGAGTCTCAAAAACAGCGGCCGCCCGATCGCAAAAACTCCCGGTGCGATCGGCGGTGATGCTTGTATTGACAAAACTCGCATTCCCGTTTGGTTACTCGCCAGCTATCGCAATGACGGCGCTACCGATGCTTTTATCCTAGATTGCTATCCCCATCTCAGTGCTGCTGATTTGGTAAATGTTTGGGCTTATAGTGAAGCTTATCCAGACGAAATTGAGTCAGCAATTCGACAGCAAGATGAGGCTGACGAAATTTAGCGAGTAAAGTGCATCAGCTATTGAAGCCCTCATAACTCGCTAAACTCTTATCTTTCCGACTGCTGCACCTCCAGCCAAGCCTCCAAATCCGCCATAGTAGCAAAATCCAACAGCGCCTCACTCAAATCTTCGAGCACTAACAAGGGCAGATTGGCAAGGCGCGATCGCATTTCCTCAGAAATTTCTTGCCGCAACCGACGGGTTAATTGTCGAACAATCAGGGCACAGGCTTCTGCCTGCCGTCCTTCCTGCCGTCCTTCCTGCCGTCCTTCCGCCTTAGCTTCTTGATAGAATCTCGTTTCCTGTAATGTAATTCCCAACATTGATTCCACCTCGGCTCGACTCAACGATGTAAATTTGTACGACAAAATAGTAGCTAATAGGTCTATTATGTCACGACCTGCTGCTGGTGGAACTTCTTGCTGCACTCGGCTCAGCAAATATCTTGCTTCTGCTGGTGCTTGAGTCTCCCCGACAGTCGTCAACACCATCAGCGCAATCCCTAAAGGCAAAGCGCGAATATCCCCCAACTCATCCAAGCATACCCGATGTACCTGATTGCTGTTGAGCAAAGCTCGATAAGGATAAACATCGCTTTGTTCGACGCTGCGTGATGGATAAATCACTACAGCCTGCCAATCCCTATAACGACTGCGATTGCGGTAAAAATATAAAAACGATTCGCCAAACAACCTTTCGTAAAGCTGTTCGTCTTTCTGAAACTGAACTTCACAAAAATAGACAATGCCCGGTTCCTCAGATTCTGGGGGCAAAAATACGCCGTCAATTTCAAACTTAGGTTCTTTGACTGCAACCGAGTCAAAGCGATAATTGGCAGCATTTGCTGGAGTTGTCGCTAGTAGATCGAACAGCAAAGTGGGCGCTTGTCCGAACAGTTTGTAGAAGATTGAATCCCGTCGCATGAAAGATGTGCAAAGAAAGAGAGACAAATTAATATTACTGCATAATGGTTCGCGCAAAATATGCGATCGGCCTCTATCGAAATCTCGAAATATGCGTTAGCGAAGCCCTCGAAGAGGATCGCCCTTAATTCAAATTTTATTAAAAGTTCGATCTATAAAAACCGAAGCCCTAAAATAACAAAGGCTCGTTAATGAGCCTTCGCCAAAATATAAATCTTGGTATTCAGAACGTCTTTACCGGAATTCCTCGACCCTCGTGGGTAACGGGATGTCATGATTAGATCATGTCTGCTGCATCCATGTCTTTAATATAGTTCATGGTTTAGATATGGGTCAATTTTTACCCAGAAAACGATGAATATTTTCCAGTGTGGGCAATTTACGGTATAGTATGCTTTCTATTTCTGGATTACCGCAGTTTTTTCGTTTGGTCGATCGCGCATATCGTCTTTTTGGTGGCTGAGGAGATTTTAAACCAACGCGAGGTAGGGATAGGGTGGGTTTGTGCGATCGGCGTTGGGTGATTGCATTTTGTGATAAGCTTTCAACTCCAATCTAAAATCTAGATTGTACTTTTGGACTATCAACCAATCAGCAAAAAAGCCTTATGACTTCACAAGTACAACTTGAACAGGTAAAGCCAGAGCTAGTTTGGCGATCGCATGATGGACTGTCTCACCTTTATCATGGCGATACTTTGGAACTCATGGCTTTGCTGCCTGCTGAAAGCGTAGACTGCATCTGGACGGATCCGCCTTACAACCTTTCCAATGATGGTATTACCTGCGTTGCTGGTCGTATGGTCAAGGTAAACAAGGGGGAATGGGATCGCAGTCAAGGTGTTGAACTAGACCATGAATTTAACAAAGCATGGTTGGCTGCTTGTTATCGGCTTCTTAAACCAACTGGTACCATCTGGGTAACGGGTACTCTCCATGTGTATCCATCAGTCGGATTTGCTATGCAGCAGCTTGGCTTTCGTATTCTCAATGACATTATTTGGGAAAAACCTGCTCCACCTCCAAATCTGGGGTGCCGCTGTTTCACTCATTCAACAGAACTAATACTATGGGCAACAAAAGCACGTAAAGGAAAAGAACGTTACACATTCAATTATGAGGAAATGAAGGCTGAGAATGGCGACAAACAGATGAAGAATGTTTGGCGAATGTCTACTCCTGGCAAACATGAAAAACTCTATGGTAAGCATCCGACACAAAAACCTATTGAACTTGTTGCGCGTTGCCTTCGAGCAAGCACAAACCCAGACGATCTAGTTTTTGATCCTTTTTCCGGTTCTTCCACAACTGGAGTTGCAGCTTTATCATTAGGGCGAAAATTTATTGGTTGTGAAGCAGATGCGGGTCATGTTGAACTCTCGATTAAACGCTTAACCGGAAGTACCCCGACCGGGGATAACTTCGGTTTAATTAATCCCAGTCAAGTAGAGTTACCAGTGGCATTTAAGTAAGGTTATCTATGGAGAGAGTAGAGGCAATTACAAGACTCACTACATTGGTAGGTCAAGATCTTCGACAACTAGCAGATCAATACCGTATAACGGTTTGGAGTAAAGAAGATAAGAAAAACAAGGGTTGGGCTGGGCATACAATTGAACGCTACTTGGGATTAGCCCTTAACTCATCTCGATCGCCTAATTTTGGTAGTTGGGAGCTAAAGCTAGTTCCACTAATACGTAAACGAACAGGAGAACTCAGAGTCAAAGAAACGATGGCAATCACGATGATAGATCCAGTAGAGGTGGAAAACAAAGAATTTGAGGAAAGCCATCTCTTCAACAAACTACAGAAAATGGTTGTTGTTGCACGGGTATTTGAGAGCCAAGCAGATAATTGTTCTTTTGTGCATTCAGTAGCTTCCTTCGATCTTGATAATCCTACAATTTACGAGCAAGTGAAAGCAGACTACAACCTTGTTCGGGAAACAATTATAACTCAAGGGTTTTCAAGTCTTAGTGGAAAAATGGGCAAACTTGTGCAGCCAAGAACTAAGGGGCAAGGGCATGGCAGCACCTCTCGTGCTTTCTACGCTCGAACTAAGTTTGTCGCACATATATTAGGAGAGGGGTATTCTGTTCCACTGCCTGTCAAGCCTTAACCTATTTTTGATTGGCACTGCTAATTAATTAAGTGTCTAAATGACATGAGGCTGCTATAACTTTAGCGTTAATTAAGGTAAAAATTCGATCGAGTTCGAGTAAACTTGCTAATTCTACAACCTCTTCTGAAGTTAAAAGATTAGCCTTTTTTCTCTCGGCTAATTCTTCCAATCTGGCTTGCAGGTTTTCCGTAAATTTGAATAAGTAAAGATTTCTGACTTTCTGCATCGAAATCTCGCTATCTATCCAGTAAGAAGGTTGTACCATAAGTTCAGATATCATGGTGATTCAATTACTCGAATTACTACATGGATAGTCTTGATCATATCATTAAAACAAAATGTTCCGATGCCACGGTTTCTACAACCTGGATGTGAATCAATATTAACCTGCTGTTGCCAAAGAACGAACAGTTAAGATTTCATCAGGGCGGAGAACTTCTACAGTAGAGATAGGGACGGCTATAACTGTAAGAGACTCACCAACAGCATTAAATACTTCCAACAGACAGCCTTCTTCACCACCACTAGGATGAGGAACAAAATCAACCAATGTGGCAATATCTCCTGCTCTGAGTTGATATTCTGGTAAGTCACGAGTTAAAGCAACTTCCTGATATAGCTTTAGAATCATCTTAATTCTCCTTAAAAGGTTGTAGCGTCACAAACTGAAATTTTCCATCAATCCGTCGTTGCAGCCAAATTGTAACGACAGATAGGTTTATACCATTTGTACCAACGAGTTCTCCTACAACTCGATAAAAGATTCCATACTCGTTATTCCTCTCTTCAATCGCCTCACCTACTCCCACAACTGACTGGATGGCTGCTTTCAGCGCTTCTGGGTTTTCTGAGGTAAATCCAGCCCGTGCCAAGAATTTTGACTTATCATTTCTGGCTTTGTGTACCAGCAGATAACCAGTTATCTTATCGTCTGGGATGACCGCATCTTTTGGAATCTTCACCCTGAAATCTCTCCATCCTTTTATTTTGCTCGTGCAATACAGCAGCCAAAAAGTTTCTATTTCTTCGATAACGCATCATCCAAAAGAAATCCGTGAGTTTTGTAGGGACACAGCACTGCTGTGTCCTTACTAATTTCAACGTCTCCTTACTAATTTCACTCTGTTTTCTTCTTACTCGCCGTAGCAGTCGTCGCCTTCTTAGCAGTGGTTTTCTTCGCAGCGGTTTCCGACTTTGCCGCAGTAGTTTTCTTCGCCGCCGTTTCCGATTTCGCCGCAGTGGTTTTCTTCGCAGTAGTCGTTTTCTTCTCAGCAGTTTCCGACTTCGCCGCAGTAGTCTTAGTTGACTTCTTCGACTTGCTAGATTTACCGCCGCCCGCAGCTTCCTTCGCTGCTAACAAATCCAGTGCTTTTTGTAAGGTGAAATTCTCCAGAGATTCATCCTTAGCCAAAGAAGCATTGATATCCCCATGTTTGACGTAGGGGCCGTAGCGGCCGTCGTAAACATTGATGAGCTCTCCCGATTCTGGATGCGCGCCCAATTCCTTCAATGGTGTCGTTGATTTGCTGCCGCGCACGGCTTTCGGTTGCGATAATAACTCTAAAGCCCGATCGAGCGTTATAGTCAAAACATCATCAGGAACCTTGATCGATCGATAATCCTTACCAACCTTACCCTGGTCGTGTACCACATAAGGGCCGTACATCCCCAAATTAGCCTGCACCTTCGCCCCCGTATCCGGGTGAGTGCCCAACAACCGAGGTAGAGTCAACAAACTCACCGCCATATCAACCGTCACACTATCCTTATCCGTCCCCTTCGGTAAAGAAGAACGCTTCGGTTTCTTGTTCGTTTCCGAAACATCCCCCAACTGAACATAGGGGCCGTAATTGCCAATCAGCACATAAATCGGTTCCCCAGTGTCCGGGTGCAGACCTAATTTTTCTGGCCCTTCCGTCTTTTGCTTTAACAGAAACTCCACTTTTTCCGGGTCTAAATCTGCCGGAGTCAAATCCTGGGGAATCGATGCTTTCACCTGGCCTTCTTCGTTTTCAGATTCGAGGTAAGCGCCGTATTTACCGATGCAAACTTTTGCCGTGATATTCTCCAATACCACAGTTCGAGCAACTTTCGCGTCAATCTGACTTTCCTGTTCCTTAACTTGGGTTGCGAGTCCCGTTTCCCCTGTATAAAACTTTTGCAAATACGGCAGCCATTTCGCCTCGCCGGTGGCAATTTCATCGAGGGTTTGTTCCATGCGGGAAGTAAAACCCGTGTCTACTAAGTCGGGGAAATGTGTTTCTAATAAAGTCGTGACGGCGAAAGCGGTGAAGGTCGGAATTAGCGCGTTAGCTATTAATTTCGCGTATCCTCGATCGACAATTGTACCGATAATACTCGCATAGGTACTCGGACGGCCCACACCCTCACTTTCCAACATCTTCACCAGAGAAGCCTCCGTGTAGCGGGCGGGAGGTTGAGTTTCGTGTCCCACAGCCTCTACATCCTTGCAATTAGGCTTATCCCCCACCTTCAGCGCCGGCAAAATCACCTCCTGGTCTTCCAGCGCCGCATTCGGGTCATCGGAACCTTCCACATAAGCGCGCAAAAAGCCCGGAAAATCAATGCGTTTCCCGCTGGAACGGAAACCGGCATCTTCCACCTGAGTTAATACCGTGACGTGAGTTTGGCGCGAATCTGCCATTTGAGAAGCCACTGTCCGCTTCCAAATCAAATCGTAGAGGCGGAAATCAATCCCATCCAATCCCGTTTGCTGCGGCGTCCGAAAAGTGCTGCCGGCGGGGCGAATAGCTTCGTGGGCTTCCTGGGCACCTTTGCTTTTCGTCGTGTATTTGCGCGGTTGGGGGCTGAGGTATTCGCTACCGTACAGTTCTTGCACGCAACTGCGGGCGGCCGTAATCGCCTGTTCGGACAAATGTACCGAATCCGTCCGCATATAGGTGATAAAACCGCGTTCGTACAAACTTTGGGCAATTCGCATGGTTTCCCGCGCACCCAGTCTCAGCTTGCGGTTAGCCTCCTGCTGTAAAGTCGAGGTCGTAAACGGTGGCGACGGTTTGCGGGTGACTGGCCGTTCTTCGATATTACCGACAGTCCAGGGTTTGTTTTGAATGCGTGCGAGTAAAGCCCGCGCCTGTTCTTCGTTCAGCAAAAGTACGCGGCGGCCTGCGGTAATCTGTCCGGTATTTTCATCGAAATCGCTACCGTTGGCAACTTTTACATTCCCGACTGTCACGAGTTTGGCATCAAAGGAAATTTTGCTTTTTTCCAAAGTTGCTTTCAAATCCCAGTAGCTACCTTGGCGGAAAGCGCGGCGTTCCCGTTCCCGGCGTACCAACAGCCGTACTGCGACTGACTGGACTCGCCCTGCGGACAAACCCCAGGCGATTTTCTTCCACAGTAGCGGAGAGAGGGTGTATCCGACGAGTCGATCGAGAATTCGGCGAGTTTCCTGGGCCTGTACCACTCGATTGTCGATATCGCGGCAGTGAGTTAGGGCGTCGCGGATAGCTTCGCGGGTGATTTCGTGAAACACCATCCGCTTGATGGGAACTTTGGGTTTGAGGATTTGCAGCAAATGCCAGGAAATGCTTTCGCCTTCCCGGTCTTCGTCAGTGGCTAGAATCAGTTCTGTGGCGTCTTTTAGCGCATCTTTGAGTTCTTTAACAATTTTCTTTTTATCTTTGGGGATGACGTAAAGCGGTTCAAAATCTGCCTCCACGTTGACGCCGAGTTGCGCCCATTTTTCACCTTTAACGGCTTCTGGTATTTCTTCGGCGGAGGATGGGAGGTCTCGGACGTGGCCCATAGATGCCTCTACCCGGTACGTAGAGGGCAGGAAGTTACGAATGGTACGGGCTTTGGTGGGAGATTCGACGATAACTAAAGTTGACATGGCATCTTTTTATATATGGATGGCGGCGCAGTTAGAGTGTCTAATTTACAGAGTGTAGGTCGGATGTCAAGGCTTAGGGGAACTTTAGGGGATGATTTCAAATTACCTTAATGTTTAAGTTACTGCCGATCGGGTTGCAGGTCACAAGCTGATGGGATTTTACTGCTTTTGGGGCAAAGACCAGGAACCCTTGTCTCTGCAAGATGCACGGAATGTCTCTCACCTGACTCTAGCAGAATTGGCGGTAACTGGATGCTGAGACTGCTGGATGCGGGCGGATGGTTCCTCTGTTGTAGATTTGAGATTTGAGATTTGAGATTGGGCAAGATTTGATGGTTTCCCCGCAAAAAAGACTTGAAATGCGATCGAGAATTGGTCAAATAGTCGATCGCACTCACCAGCTAACATCAGATATTGTGGACTAATTCTTGATACCATTTTGCGATCGCGTTATTATAAACACTAGGCAAGATGACGTAAATCTTTGATTAATAGAACAACCGCAGATGTCAGGCAGATAGACACAGATTAACGCAGATATAACTGACAATTTTTATTATTCTTGTGGGATGGGCGTCCCGCCCGTCCAGAAAGAAGGGGCTCTTCTGGCCCATCCCACTTTCAAGAGTGTAAGTTATTAAATTTTCGTTCCTAACATTGGACATAATTCGGAAGTTGCATCAAGAACTCGGGGTGCCGGCTGAAATTTTGATCCAGCCATATCAATCGATACAAACCCCTGCTTAAGTATTTTTGTTTACTGCGGATCGAATTTCATCTGCACCGCAAATTCAGCAACTTCTGTCAGGCTTTAGTTGGTCTCAAGAGATAACCTTGAGATAGCCAAGGAGGATATTTTGTGAATGTAAAAGCTTTTGATGCCTATCGCTGTAGATTTTTGAAATTACTTGAATACATTGATGCCAATCTTGAAGAAAATCTCAGTGTAGATAAACTCAGTATTGTTGCTGCGTTCTCAAAATATCATTTTCACCGACAATTTTCTGAGTTTTTAGGAATCGGCGTCTACAAATACGTCCAGTTAAATCGCTTGAAGCGCGCCTCTTATCAGCTCGCATTTCGCGATCGCCCAATCGTCGATATCGCCCTCACGAGTGGCTACGAAAGCCCTGAAGCCTTTGCTCGTGCATTCAAAAAGAGCATAGCACAAACTCCTTCTGAATTCAGAAAGCAGCCGCAATGGGAAAATTGGCACGCCACTTACCAACAATTAAGCGAACTGAGGAACCAACACATGAAATCCGATACATCCGCCGAACAAGTCAAAATCGTCATCTTCCCAGAAACAAAAGTTGCAGCCCTCGAACATCGGGGAGATCCGCAACTAATCGGCAATTCTGTCCGCAAATTCATCGAGTGGCGCCAGCAAAATAATCTGCCTCCCAAGGTGAGCAAAACTTTTAACATTGTCTACGACAATCCAGCCGAAACCGCGCCGGAAGACTATCGCCTGGATATTTGTGCAGCCACGGATCGTAATATTATAAATAACTCATTCGGGGTGATGAGAAAAATTATCCCTGGAGGTCGTTGTGCCGTACTGCGGTATACTGGTTCTAACGACAATCTTGGTGCAGCAGTAAGATATCTTTACTCCGAATGGTTGCCGCAAAGCGGTGAAGAACTCCGAGACTTTCCACTATATTTTGAGAGAGTCAGTCTTTTTCCAGATGTACCAGAATCTGAGGCGATTACTGACGTGTTTCTACCGTTAGAGTAGTTCAGCACTTACGCACTGGTGGTCAGAAACCGGGTTTTTTACGAAAATCCTTCGCTGTAGTCCACAGATTGACTAAAAAACCCGGTTTCTTTGATGGTGGTGCATCCAGGACTGTAGTTGAGTGCAATTAATGCCAAATCTGGGTAAACATCCCCTTGATGTCAATATTATTCGTAGGGTGCGTCGCCATCGACAATTCTAGCTATTGACAACGATTTAAGTAGCGACGCACCACGCCAGATAGTAAAGGGGATAACTAACCCCGATTTGGGATAATGCCAATTTGAAAAAATTTTGCTACAGTCATTAATTATAGAGAAATTATCTGTTATGTGCATAACTCCCCGCCGGACACGGCAATGCCGTTTCCCTACAGATGATATCTTCTAATTTCATCGTTTTATAGCTAAAAAAATATGGCATTTGAATTCGACCATCTCTTCATCTTAACTGATATTGGTGCCCCGGAAGCCGATCGCCTTTCATCCCTCGGTTTAGTCGAGGGTTCGTCTCGCATTCACGTTGGACAAGGTACAACCAATCGCTGTTTCTTTTTCCATAACGCGATGTTGGAACTGTTGTGGGTGCGCGATCCAGAGGAGGCGCAATCTGAGCCTATTTATCGGACTCGTCTGTGGGAGCGATCGACAAATCGCAATAATGGCGCCTGTCCCTTCGGCATCTGTTTGCGTTCAACCACAGGTTCTGAGGACACAGTAGCATTTTCTAGTTGGGCCTATCATCCGCCCTATTTACCTGAAACAATCAGCATCGCGGTAGCCACAAATAGTGATAATTTAACTGAGCCGATGCTGTTTCAAACTCCCTGGGGAAAACGTCCAGATTCATCCTCTACTGAGAAATTACAGCCCCTGAATCACGGTGTTGGTTTCCGCGAAATTACTCGTGTAGAATTAGTAAGTCCTGCTGCGAATAATCCGTCACCAGAACTGCAAGCAGTAATTGATACAAATCAGGTCAAGTTAAGGAAAGGAACCGAGTATTTTCTGGAGCTAGGCTTTGATGGAGAAGTGCATGGTAAACAAGTAGATTTTCGACCGGGATTGCCGCTGATTATCAGTTGGTAATGTCAAGTTGCAAGCTAACAGTGGACATCTTCCATTCATTCCCAACTAATCTAGAAATTATCTACATTTATTTGTGTTTATCTGCCTTTAATCTGCGGTTCATTTATTAATCAAATATTTATGCAATCTTGTTTAACGATCTCTATAAGCTGTAGGAGTCATCCCCGTCAACTGCCGAAACTGTTTGCTCAAATGGCTGTGGCTGTTGAACCCACATTCTAAGGCAATTTCCGCGATCGATCGCTCTTTTTGCTGTAACAACTCCTTCGCCCGTTCGATCCGTTGTTGAAGCAGATACTGATAGGGAGCTATTCCCATCGCCACTTTAAACATATGGCTAAAATGAAACTGACTCATCCCCAGGAACGCAGCCAAATCAGCGAGCTTAATGTCTTGACTTAGATGTTCGTTTATGTATTCCAAGACTTGCAACAATTGACGCTGAGGTAAACCGCCCTCGTAAATTGTCAGGCGAGGTTTGGTAGTAAAGTATTGTCTGAGCAAATGCACTGCTAGGATATTTGACACCGACTCGATATAGAGATTTGGGCCTAAATTTTGCTGTTGCAGTTCTGAAAGTAGCATAAAGCTGATCGACTCAATTTGTCGATCGCGCATCCGAAATTCCGGCAGCAATTCCTGGCGATCTGGATTCATGTCAAAAGCTTCTCTGGCAACACTTTCAATGAAACCAGACGCAATTTTAATCTGCAAATAGCGATCGTCACTATCCCAACGCGCAAACAACGGCATCCTTGCAGGCGTGATGGAAATATCACCTTTCCTGTAAAGCCCTGCATAGGTTTTTTCTCCCTGGATTTGCAGCAAACGGACTGGACGAGGTGCAAGGGACAAATTAATTGTATGTTCATCACCGCCATCATAGTTGCACTCACCCGGAGGTTCATAGAATTGCTCGACCAAAATATGCTTCCAACCCAGGCTTTGGCTAGATAAATTGTGCAAGCTACTTGCTTCAGGTTGATGAGTCGCTGGTGGCTCCATGATATAAACCCAACTCGTCTCGTTTCTATTGTACTCGCTGTTCGATAATTGCTCTCAAGTCTGGCTACAAAAAATGTTTGTTATTTAACCCCATGTGGGAGGTGCGTCGCTATAAAATTTTCCATTTTACTTGAGAGATTGTCGATGGCGACGCACCCTACGGCTAATTTTAACTGCCGTTATTCCTATACCGCCCAGAGCAAATCCTGGAACGAAACACATTCAGAAAGTTAACATAATAACTGATAAGGATTAGGAGATACTTTCATGAAAACACCTTTTACTGGCGGTTGTATGTGCGGAAATATCCGCTACGAATGTTCAGCAGAACCAATTGTGATGGGGAATTGCCACTGTCGCGATTGCCAAAAAGCGACAGGTACTGCATATGCTGCTGCGATGCTGGTTCCTCGAAATGCAGTTGCGATCGCAGGTGATGTCAAATACTATGATGTTACGGGCGATAGTGGGGGAATTGTCGGTCGTGGATTTTGTCCCAACTGTGGTGCGCGATTATTTAGTAAACCACCAAATCCTGAACTCATGGGCATCATGGCAGGCAGTCTTGACGAGCCGAGCTGGTTTGGGCCGACAATAGATGTTTACGCAGCTAGTGCCCAACCGTGGGATTATATGAATCCAGATTTGCCTAAATTTGACCAAATGCCGCCACCAAAGAATTCAAATGCGGTAGATTGAATCAATTTTTGGTGAAGGTGCTGCCGCTACTGATTCTTGCTGTTAGGTTTCAGAAGAGCGTTGACAAATGTATAACACAAGTTCATATCAATAGTGCATGAATAGGCGACTAATTAATTGCATTTCCAAGCTCTCACTTCTTGAAATTATCTGCGTTTATCTGTGTTCATCTGCCTATCATCTGCGGTCGAGCAATCAATCAAACATATGTGCAATTGCTCGTATATTGAATTGTCATTCCTTAGCAACAGTCGGGAGTCCGACGTGGTGACTTCGCTCGATCGAGTCATTTCATCGATCACCCGTGTACCTCAATCAGGATTTTAGGATTGCTGGACTTCGCGCAACCGCCGATCGAGAAAACGGCGTTCGCTATCATTCGTAACTAGCGCCAGTGCTCTCTCATAGCTCTGTGCCGCTTCTGCTGATGCTCCCATACGGCGCAACAAATCGGCCCGCGCAGCGTGAAACAGGTGATAGCCATCGAGTTCGGGACCGATCGCATCCAGAAGCGCGATCGCAGTTGGCGGCCCATCTACCATTGCGATCGCCACCGCCCGATTCAGCGACACAATTGGCGATGGCTGTAAGCGTTCGAGCAGATTATAAAGCTGAACAATCTGCTGCCAGTTTGTCTCTTGGGCCCGCACCGCCCGACAATGCACGGCTGCGATCGCAGCTTGCAAAGCAAACGGCCCGATCCCGCCACGGAATGCTTCCTCAACCAGCGGCAGCGCCTCGACAATCTGTGCCCTGTTCCAGCGACTGCGATCTTGCTCTTCCAGCAGGATCAGGTCGCCAGACTCATCCAGACGCGCATCGCGCCGCGAGTCGTGCAGCAACATCAGAGCCAGAAGAGCAGTCACTTCCGCTGGCGGTTGCGGTGCCATCAACATCCTCACCAGTCGCCCCAGCCGGATCGCTTCGGCGCAGAGATCCGCTCTCACTATTGTCTCGCCATGCGTCGCCGCATAACCTTCGTTAAAGATCAAATAGATCGCCGTCAGCACCGCTTCCACGCGATCGGGCAAATCCTTCGTATCCGGCACTGTGTAGGGAATGCCCGCGTCACGAATCTTGCGCTTTGCCCGTACCAGCCGCTGCGCCATCGTCGCCGTTGGTACGAGAAACGCCCGTGCGATTTCATCCGTCTCCAGGCCGCCCAGCAAACGCAGCGTCAAAGCAACCTGAGCCTCGATCGCCAGCGCGGGGTGACAGCAGGTGAAAATCAACCGCAATCGCTCGTCGGGGATTTCGCCGATATCGTCATCGATTTCTTCGATAGTTTCGATCGACTCAGAGGCAGCATACACTTCAAGTTTTTCGGCGAGTCGCGTCCGCCGTCTGAGGCGATCGATCGCCTTAAATCGAGCTGTTTTAATCAGCCACGCGCGCGGGAGATCGGGAATTCCGGCAGTCTGCCACTGCTTCAGTGCAGCCGTAAAGGCTTCCTGCGCCGCCTCTTCGGCTACGTCGAAATCTCCAACCAGTCCGATCAATGTGGCGACGATCCGACCCCAGTCCGATCGATAAACGGAGTCAATGGCTTGGGTTACGTCTGGTTTTGCGTTTGGCATCACAACCTGATGAGAAAAATTTTTGGCGAGGTGTCGATTTGAGCGATCGCCCTTCGACTTATACCATTTTTTTAAATTTATGACAGACTTTTGCCAACTAGGGAAACGAGATAATTACAACGTCTTGTCGTCGTATCAAAATCGCCAATAGCCTAACTTCTCGTTGAAACCAAAATAGCCGATAGACTTGACACAGTATAATCGCACTGCTATATTATAATGAGCGCTCGATATAAACTTTATGCCCAAAATCGTCCATGCCCAAAATCGTTGACTCTGAGGAGTATCGTAAAGAGCTTCTCCATAGATGCTTTAACCTATTTGCCGAAAGCGGATATGCTAGTGTTACAACACGACAAATCTCTAAGGCATTGGGTATCTCCACTGGAGCAATGTATCACTACTTTGCTAGTAAACAGGTGTTGTTTGAGCAATTGGTTGAGGAGATCAGTTGGCAGGATGTTTATCTATTTAAGTCGATTGCTGAAGGAGGAACGCTGACCGAACGCATTGAAAGACTTGGATGTATGCTGGTTCAGCATGAAGAACACTTTGTCAAACAGGCAGTAATTTGGACAGATTTCTACCAGCATACCGCCGTGACAGAGATTAACAGTAATCCCATTTTTCAGCAAATAGATCGGCGCTATCAACAAATGATGGAGGAACTGCTTAATCTCTCAGATCCGAAGCTCGCTCGATTTGTCTGGACTTTGATCAATGGTATCTTGATCGAGCAGATAGAACGTGAAAATAGCTTTTCCTTTGCCCAGCAGATTCACTTATTTACCAAGATGTTAATTGCCTACTGCGAAAAATACTGTATCTAGCCTTAACAGGCAGACAACTGTAAAAGCTCTATCGACATTAATTTAAATAATTCGAGCGCTCGAATTAAAACACTCAAAACACCATAGGATGTTGACTATGAACATTTCTGCCCAACCGATTCTAGAAAACTTGCAGCATCTAGAAACTTCGCTGTTCTCCCTATCGCTTATCTTGTTTTGTATTATCTTCGCTGAAATCGGCGTTGACTTTTTCTTTCGTAAACAACGGAATTACCGAGAAACGGCTGCAAATATCGGTGTTGGTATCGTTCATGATTTTCTCAGCGATCAATTAGCAAATGTTGTAGCTGTAGTTGGGCTATCCCTAATTGCGGCAGTCAGTCCTCTAAAGGTTCCTGTAAATGGCTGGACAATGCTATTAGCAGTATTCATCGCAGATTTTCTCTATTACTGGAACCATCGTGCAGAACATCGGATTCGTTTTTTTTGGGCATATCACAGCGTTCATCATAGTTCCACTGATTTTAATTTGACTGTAGCGCTGCGGCTGGCATGGGTTGAAGACTTTATCCTTTGGATTTTCTACATTCCGATGGCACTGCTGGGATTTCATCCCCTACAAGTCTTGATTGCGCTCGAAGTTGTGGGGCTATATCAAGTCTGGATTCACAATCAGAAAATTGGGCGATTGGGAATTCTCGAATCCATGATGAATACAGCTTCCAATCACCGTGTACATCATGGCTCAAATCTGCCATACATTGATAAAAATTATGGTGGCATTCTGATTGTTTGGGATAGGTTGTTTGGAACTTACCAAGCCGAGACGGAAAAGGTGATCTACGGGCTGACTGAAAATATTCAAACCCACAATCCTATTCAGATCAATATTATGGAATATTCCAGAATCATTAGCGATTTACGACGATCGCAGACTCTCAAAGAATGGTTCTTGAGTCTATTCGGTCCGCCTGAATGGAAACCACAAGCATTCAAACAACTGCCTAGCAAAGATTAAACCTACTTGAATCTATCTCTATGAAACTTCATTCTGTCTCGCAAATTTTGGAACGCCTGTTTCGATCAAATTACAGGTCTATCCTGTTTACCTATGGGCTGACGTTGCTGGAAAATACGTTTGAATTGCTATATCCGCTAGCGATCGGATTTGCTATCGATCAGCTTCTAAAGGGAAACTATAGCAACATCATCCCCTTTCTATGCATTTGGCTGGCACATGCGATTACAGCTATTTCTCGTCATGTATACGATACTCGAACCTTTACCAGTATCTATAGCAACTTAGCAACAGCGATGGTTGTAGAGCAGAGTAAGCAGGGCGCTTCAACGGCTCAAATTGCTGCGCGTTCCGTGCTTTCCAGAGAATTTGTCGATTTCTTTGAGCGAAATATTCCCCAAATTATTGCAGGGTTGTTTAGCTTTGTTGGCGCATTGGTAATGCTATTCATCTATGACATACAGATTGGCGCATATTGTTTGGCTTTGCTTATTCCGTTGATTTTGATCAATCGCAGCTATGCTCAGAAATCACAACGGTTGAATCAAAACTTGAATAATCAGCTAGAACAGGAAGTAACAGTTTTAAGCCAATCTGAGGCTGAAGTAGTGAGATCGCACTACTTGTTAATAGCAAAATGGAGAGTCCATCTTTCTAATGCAGAAGCCCTGAATTATGGATTTATAGAACTGTTTACGATTTTACTTGCTGCCACGGTTCTGATTCGTACAGTCTGGATTCCAGGCATTCAAACAGGTGAGATTTATGCCATTATTTCCTACCTGTGGAACTTTTTAAAGAGCTTAGAGAATATTCCAGCACTGGTACAGCAGTTTAGCCGGTTACAGGATATTGGGCAGAGAATGCAACTAAGTTCTGAGGCATTGAGCAAGCTGTGAATCTTGAAGTGATGGCAGCAGCCCAATAACTGTTCTGAACTAGAACGTATCAATACTAATTGATCAGTTGGGGTGCAAAGTTTGGCTGCATCTGATAGGTACATCAGTTATACAGAGAACCTTTGATAGGATCGTGATTAAAGATTAGAGTGTTGGCTCTCAGTATTGAATTTAGCTGTAATTGGAGGAACTATGATGTCAATGAGATTATTTACAATTTTGTGGCTAACAGGCATGGTAGGCATCGTTTCTCTTTGGTGGATGAAATTACCTATTCCTGAGGATGAAGAACTTCAGATGCCGCTCTGGGGAATCAAATTGATTTCTTTGATTCAACCAACCTTTCTTTTGTCTATTACTGTCTTGATTGGTGTTGTACTAGCTCATAAAGTTGGATTATCCGCACCTCTGGCTGAGGCAGTGTCTAATCGAACTTCAATTAGTTTGGCTATTCAGCCCCAAGTGCTTCCAGGAATTATTGGAGGCTTGATCGGAGTTATTGGATTAACTTTTATTCAGTTTTGTGCTAAAGTTTTTCTACCTTCTGATTTTATTACGAAGGCTGAAACTCTATCAAGCAACACCCCATTTTTGACTCGTATTCTGTATGGAGGTATTACCGAAGAATTATTGCTCAGATGGGGAATAATGACGCTTTTAGTATGGATAGGTTGGCGTATTTTTTCAAAAGGGCAGGGTGTGCCTTCCATATTCTGCTTTGTATCGGCGATCGCCCTTTCAGCATTTCTCTTTGGGCTGGGTCATTTACCCCTTGCCTTCGTACTAGGAACACAAGTCACTCCTTCAGTCATTACCTATGTGATTGTGGGTAATTCATTTTTTGGCATCATTGCAGGCTATCTGTACTGGCGTAAAGGTCTTGAAGCGGCAATGATTTCTCATATGTTGGTTCATGTTGTTATGGTTACATTTACCCGTTTAGCCCGATGATACAAGAATGGAATGTTTTCATTGACAACTCACTGTAAATGTTAGCCCCATTCGGTAGTACAATAATCCCAATGCACCAGATTGACACAAAGTTCTTAGTTGAGGATTCGAGGCAATCGGCAACTGGTGATTAGGAACGCCATCGTACAGCAAGCTCTTGGTGCTGGAAGCATAAGGAGAATTTTAGTGTTAAAATTTGCTGGGAAAGTCGGTCGAGGTAGAATCGTTTTATGCTTGCTCAATCCATCCTAGAAACAACCAGATTGATTTTGCGCCCCCTATCTCTTGCAGATGCGCCATCGCTCCAAAGTGTGGCAAGCGTTCGTGAGATTGCCGATACTATGATTTCTATTCCTCATTATAAATTAAAATCTTACCTCAAAGTTCCAAGACCCCAAAGTAATAAGGTGAACGAAGTTGCACAGACAAACTTCAAAAAAAACTGTGGGAGATTATCAAAGTAATGATTAAATATTTCGGAACAGGACAGCCTGTAAGGATATGGTGTCAGGACGAGAGTAGATTTGGATTGATTACTATGCAGGGCAAGATGATTACATTGAAGGGGATAAAACCCATCGGCAAAAAGCAATCTTTAGCGAGAAAACTTCTATCTTTATGGAGTTGTAGAACCATCAACAGGTGAACAATATTATCAAGAATTTTCTCAGCTCAATCACAACTGCTTTCAAGAGTTTTTAAATGGATTTGCTGAAAAATATTCAGAGAGTTTCAATCTAATTATCATGGATAATGGTAGCTTTCATAAAGCTCTCTTGTTAGACTGGCATGACCATGTGATGCCAATATATTTACCTGCCTATAGTCCTGAATTGAATCCGATTGAAAGATTGTGGGAACAAAAAAAGACCTCAAGTTGGCAAATTATTCGAGTTTAGAGAAACTCAAAGAACAGGTAGATATAATTATCAAATCTCTCACGAATGAAGAAGTCTTATCTCTCTGTAGTTGGGACTATATCCTTGAAGCTATATTAAGTGCAGGTTCATAGTGAATTGGTATTACACAGGGCAACAACGGAGGCAAATAGACATCTGGTAAAAAGAAATTAGGCGAGGAGCGAGCGATCGCACTTGCTCGGATCCGGGTGAAGCATTTGGACATAAAATCAAGGGTTTTAGGCATAAATTGTCGCCCTCGGCGTACGCCCTACATTTATCAAACAGATGTCTCTTCAAGATCGTAACCTGACGAGCAAAATTTTTTGGCGAGGTGTCGATTTGAGCGATCGTCCTTCGACTTACTGATACAGGGAAACAACCGAGACAAACCAATGAAATATTTGCTGCTGATTTACATGGAAGAAAACGCCATGAACCAGACCGATCGCGAGCATTGCTATGGAGAATCCACACAGCTTGCACAAGAACTCCATGCAAAAGGGCAGTTTTTGTCGGCAGCCCCGCTGCACCCTGTAGC
The DNA here is from genome assembly GCA_004292955.1 of Oscillatoriales cyanobacterium. GTDB lineage: Bacteria > Cyanobacteriota > Cyanobacteriia > Cyanobacteriales > Microcoleaceae > Microcoleus. Next base: position 107,356 of record RDXX01000011.1, read on the forward strand.
GACGGCGACTAGCGTCCGGGTGCGCGACGGCAAACAGTTTGTTACCGATGGCCCGTTTGCAGAAACTCGCGAACAACTCGGCGGGTTCTTCCTGGTTGATGCCCAGGATCTCGACGAGGCGATCGCGATCGCCGCCCGCATTCCAGGGGCGCGCGCCGGCACGATCGAAATCAGACCAGTAATTGAGGTCGCGGGATTACCTAAGAATTAGCTTTTGCACTTCTTAAAGACAATTTGAGTGCAAAAGATAACGCCTAAAACTCAACAAACAGGAGCAAGCCATGCAACTCAATCCTTATCTCTTTTTCAACGGTAACTGCGAGGCAGCTTTCAAGTTTTACGAGCAATGTTTTGGGGGCAAAATCGTCACAATGCTCACTAACGCGGATGCGCCAACTGCGGAACCAAAACCCTGTGAATTATCTACTGATTGGCTTGACAAAATTATGCACGCGTGTATGGAATTCGGAACGTATCGCTTGATGGGTTCTGATTGTCCGCCTAAGTTTTTTGAAGAAACCAAAGGCTTTTCTGTACAAATCGCGATCGACGATCCAACAGAGGCGGAACGTATCTTTCACGCCCTCGCTGAAAATGGCACAGTGAAGATGCCATTCGGGCAAACTTTTTGGGCTTTTCGGTTTGGAATGCTCGTCGATCAGTTCGGTATACCGTGGATGGTTAACTGCGAGAAAGCTGCCTAAATCAAAGAGAGGCTTAACTGTTTCCGTCACTTCCGCCACTAGAACGATTAGTAGAAACACCATGCAAAACAGTCAAAAAATCACACCATGCCTCTGGTTTAACTTTAATGCCGAAGAGGCTGTCAATTACTACCTGAGCATTTTCAATAACAGCAAGATTTTGGAAGTTTCGCACTACGGCGATGCCATACCCGAACACAAAGGCAAACTGCTTACCCTGCTGTTTGAAATTGAAGGGCAGCAGTTTCAGGCACTCAACGGTGGGCCACAATTCCCATTCACTGAAGCCATTTCCCTCAGTGTGGACTGCGAGACACAAGAAGAAGTTGACACGCTGTGGAGCCAGTTGTCCGCAGGTGGAAGTGAAAGTCAGTGCGGCTGGCTCAAAGACAAGTTCGGGCTATCTTGGCAAATCGTACCGCGATCGCTCACAGAAATGCTGAAGGACAAGGATGCCGACAAGGCGACGCGCGTGATGCAAGCCCTGTTCGCGATGAGCAAGATTGATGTTGCTCGCTTGCAGCAAGCCTACAGCCAGCAATAGCCCACAGCGCAACAACTACCATTTACTTTCCCATAAAACAACAAAAGGAGAAGACCGTGGCTACTAAAATTTTCGTCAATCTGCCCGTAAAAAAGCTCGATCGATCTATTGACTTTTTTACTAAACTCGGCTTCACCTTCAATCCTCAGTTTACTGACGAGACAGCCACTTGCATGATTGTCAGCGACGACATATTCGTCATGCTTTTGACTTACGAAAAGTTCAAGACTTTTACGCCCAAAGCAATTTGTGATGCCACCAAAAGCACAGAAGTGCTGGTGTGTTTATCTACTGAGAGTCGAAAAGAAGTTGATGAAATGGTTGAGCGGGCGATCGCCGCTGGTGGAACAACCTATAATCAACCACAAGACCACGGGTTTATGTATTCCCATGGATTTCAAGACTTAGATGGTCACATTTGGGAACTTGTCTACATGGAACCAAGCGCAGTAAACCAATAGTCACTGCGTTCACAATGGAAGAAAGATTGCGATCGCCATTACAAATGTAATACACTGGTTACAACCTTTGAGATGATGATGCAAATGCGGATTGAACCTTACGACGCTCAACAACTGGATGCAATCATTCGCCTTTCTCTTCGGGCATGGACTCCGGTATTTGATTCGATTCAGAAAGCGATGGATCTGGATGTCTACCAGAGTTTCTATCCCGATGGTTGGCGCGTCAGCCAGCAAGAGGCTGTCGAAGGTGTCTGCGCTGCGGAGGATACAAATGTCTGGGTTGCTATTGATGCAGGTTCCACCGTGGGCTTTGTCGCCGTGAAACTCGATTCGGAAAGCAGCATGGGTGAAATTTACATGATCGCTGTCGATCCAGACTTTCAAGGTCGTGGCATTGGCTCCGCTCTGACAGAATTCGCTGTAAATTGGATGAAAGATGCGGGGATGTCTGTTGCAATGGTCGAAACCGGAGGCGATCCAGGTCATGCCGCAGCACGTCGCACCTATGAAAAGGCGGGTTTCGGGCTGTTACCGATCGCCAGATACTTCAAAAAGCTGTAGATTTGTCGATCGGCTGGAACGTTATTGTCATTGAACTCGTCGATCTGGTTACTTCTTCACAAGATAAATAAGCGATAATATAGTAGGAAAAATTGATGATTGACCATACTGGCATTAACATTAGTAATTTCGAGAAAAGCAAAGATTTTTACACCAAAGCCTTAGCCCCGCTTGGTTATCAATTGCTGAAAGAGTTTGATGCTTCTGTGACTGGTTCTATATCTCTGGCAGGTTTTGGAATAGACGGAAAGCCCGATTTCTGGATTACACAGGGAGAGGTAAATACCCCTAGAATTCATATTGCTTTCCGCGCAGAAACTCATGAGATGGTTCAGGCTTTTTACACAGCAGCGCTAGCAGCAGGGGGGCGAGACAATGGTACTCCGGGTTTGCGAACTCACTATCATCCTGATTATTATGGTGCTTTTGTTTTAGATCCAGATGGACATAATATGGAAGCAGTATGTCATTTTCCTGTTTAACATTAATCAAGGCAGTGAAAATAAAATTTCAAAAGTAATGAATGATGATAAACCTACGCCCCGGCACCTCCGCTGATTTAGCTCTACTGCGACATTGGGATGAGCAACCTCATGTGGTTAATGCAGATCCTAACGATGATTGGGGTTGGGAAATAGAGCTCGATCGCACTCCCGACTGGAGGGAGCAATTAATTGCTGAAATTGATGGCCGTGCGATCGGATTTATCCAGATTATCGATCCAGCACTTGAGGATAGTCACTACTGGGGCGATGTTCCAGCGAATCTACGTGCGATCGATATCTGGATTGGAGAAGAGACAGATTTGGGCAAAGGCTATGGCACACATATGATGCAGCTTGCACTGACTCGATGTTTCGCCGACTCTGCTGTGACGGCTGTACTCATCGATCCACTGGCCAGCAATACCCGTGCCCACCGCTTCTACGAACGTCTTGGCTTTCAATTTGTTGAACCGCGACAGTTTGGTGACGATGACTGTTTTGTTTACCGCCTGAACCGGGCAGATTGGCATCCCAGTAATGAGAATAACGCTCAATGACTTGTTCGTTGCACAAGCATCGCCCTGGAAAGGAGGTTAGTGAATGACAAAAATCGTACTTTATATTGCAACCAGTCTGGACGGTTATATTGCTCGTAAAGACGGCAGTATTGATTGGCTGACAGCTTTTGAGACGGACGAAACTGACCACGGGTATGGTGAGTTTTATCGATCGATCGATGGATTGGCGATGGGACGCAAAACCTACGAACAGGTGTTGAGCTTTGGCGAGTGGCCCCATCCCGGCAAGCCATCCTACGTTTTTACCCAGCAAAGCCGATCGCCCGATCGCGATGATGTGTTATTTACCTCCGCAACGCCCGATCGATTTCTGCACGAAATGGAGTTGCAAGGACTCAAACGAATTTGGCTAGTTGGAGGTGCAGAATTAATCGCCTCATTCCTCCAATGTCAACTGATTGATGAATATATTCTGTCGATCGCACCTATCATGTTAGGCGAAGGAATTCCCTTATTCTTGCCATCTCCCATGGAGATGAAATTAAAGTTAATAGAAGTACAGAAGTATCCGACCGAGTTAGTTCAAGTAAGATACACCAAATATAAAAGTAAATAAAAAATACAGACAAAGGAAGCTTTCACATGAGCAAAGTTCGCATTTAATTCTGCTGAGGAATCAGTACAGGTTTTATTTATCGAGTGATGTCTAGCTTTAAAATGATTAGAGGCGTACCAATTGCATCGGGATAGCGACGGTTAACAACAACTTTGAATGCCAACTCAATTTGAGTCTGAGGAAAGTTTTGTGAAACCCATGCTGGCGAAAAATTGTATTAAGCAGACGATGGCGACAGTCCTAATAATGAATGTAATTGTTGGCAATCCGTTTCAGCAACAAACAATCTCAGATGTACCAGATAGGAATCTCCTCAGAATACAGTCTTATCGTCAGTCAGTTTTCCTGTTCTTGAATTAGTACAGGTCAAGGGAATTTTCAAGGTCAAAATTCATTCTTTATTGTAGAATATCTTTGAGCAAACTCCACAGCAGCAATCGGGTGGGCTCAAAGCCTCTGTCCACAACCAGAAGTTTGATGAAAGCCGACGAACTCCCGCGATTGCTATCAGTCAAGCCCCTCTCTATCCCAGGGCTGATTTATTCTAATATCAATTTACGATTTAAATCTGGACAAAGCTTTTAGTAGCAAGGAAAACAGGAGTTTTTAATAATTTGCTAAGCCTGCTACAGAAAGATCTACCCAACGCCTCATAACATAAGGGTTAGAGAGATTGGAAAATTTTAGAAGGAATCAGCCCTGCTCTCTATCCCAATCTCCTGCTGCTTCAAAAGCAGAGTTTGCCTAATATCGATAGGGACTGTTGACATTTGGTAAAATCCCCATGTATTGTTAACGGAAAATTAGTACCCCGTGAGGACGGTGATTATATCTATTCAGGCGATCGTCTCAATTGAGACTGATTACCAGGAATATTTGGTGAGGTCAGACAGGAAAATGTCAGTGATGCAACCGCATCAAAATCTCGCAATCGAATCGGATTTGCAGCGGTATGGTTAACGGCTTGAAAACACTCAGGCTGTTATGAGTTTCCTTGGGCGCTGCCCTACAGCTTGCTTGGAACAATTGAGATCAATGGTAATGGCGCCGACAAAGTTATTGTCAAACGTGCTCTGAGTATGAAGGCACTAGCTTTGAGTTCTAGGAATACAGAATGGTCAACTCAATCGCATTTTCAGGGGTGAAGGGTACGGTTGTCAAAGTTGTTTTCCAGGAATGTAAATTCGTTGAGGATTTTATGCCAAACTCTACTTTGAAATCATCGATCCCAGAAGCAAAACTCGAAGCAGTTGAAACAGCAATTCAAACTGCTTTTAATACCAGAAATGTCGAAAGTATCCAGCTTCTAACTGGAGGGTTCTCCTCAGCGCTGGTTTATAAAATTACCGTGAATGGTAAAGCTTATGTATTAAGGCTGATTATGCAGATCGATCCGCTCAGCGATCCCGTTCGGCAATATGCTTGCATGAATTTGGCCGCAGAAGCTGGCATTTCACCACAGGTTTATTATTTCAGCACGGAAGATGCTTTAGCAATTACCGACTTTATCGAAGCTGTACCTTTGTCGAAATATGTTGGCTCGCGAGATGATTTGCTGGCAGAATTCGCAAAAATGATTGAATCGATTCATGCTACCTCGCTTTTTCCAAAATTCGTGAATTTCATGGATGGCATTGACGGTTTTATTCAGGAGTTTAAGGCTTCAAAAGTATTGCCAGAAACTGCAACAGCAGAAGTTTTCAAATATTACTCAGAAATCCAGATGGTTTATCCGCGTCACGATCGCGATTTAGTCTCAAGTCACAACGATTTGAACCCACACAATATTCTTTTTGATGGCAATAAATTCTGGGTTATTGATTGGGAGGGAGCCTTTGGGAGCGATCGCTATGTGGATTTGGCGATCCTTGCCAATAGCTTTGTCACCACCGAAAAGCAGGAAAACATCTATCTAAAGGCATACTTCGGTGACGCACTGGATGACTGCAAGCGCGATCGCTTGTTCCTGATGCAGCAAGTTTGTCACATTTTCTACGCGCTACCGTTTATGAAGTTTGCTGCGGCGTTGCGTCCCCCCAATTTCGTCCATGACAGCAGCATGGATACGCCTGGTTACAGACAATTTTGCTGGCAACTTGGGGCTGGTGAAGTTTCGCTTAATTCCTATGAAGGAAAACTATTGTTTGGAAAAGTCTTGTTGAACGAGGCTTTGCACAATATGAAAACAGCGCGATTTGTAAGAGCGATCGAGCAAATGGCATAATAAGATATGATGTTCGCAACCTAACTCTGTGAATTCAGATTCCATCTCTTGAGAGCAAAACAGTTCCATAGATCGCGATTAAGGGGTAGCACATTGATTTCCACAGCAATGCAAAATCAAGAAATCACAGATTTTGGAATCAAACTGATTGCAACGGTGAATGGGATTGCAGCCTTACTGCACTTGGGTTTCTGGATATTTGCTTTCCTGCGGCTGCCCCGTCCATCGGTTGTCGAGACAGAAGCAGAACGTGTTGACCTAATCGTGACTTACGGGTTGGGAGTTGCGGATCTTTTATGGTCTGTACCTCTGTTGATTGTGGGTTGTTTTTGGCTTTACAATGGCAGGGAAATTGGTTGGCTAGCGGCACAAATGGCAAACGTGCTTTATTGGTACTCTTTTACGTTCATTCTGATCCGCGAACTGAATGCTAAGTCTATTCGTTTTGGCACCCTGCTATTTTCGCCGTTTGCTATGTTCTCGCTGTGGGCGGCCTGGTATCTATGGCAGGTTCGCACCATGTTTTATTAACCAGAAAATAGATTAGATTAATAGTGCAGAAAAAGTTCTAGCTGGATGATTCTGAAGCAAAACTACTGGTTGGAAAAGTCTTGTTGAACGAGGCTTTGCACAATATGAAAACAGCGCGATTTGTAAGAGCGATCGAGCAAATGGCTCGATAAAATCTACGCTTTAGTCATGACATTCAGGGAAATTGCCTGCGTTTAGTAAGCGGGATAGTTAGATATAAATTCCACCTTTTTGCCGATCGTTGAATGAAACATACCGCAATTGATATGCCGCGCATTCCCACCGCGCCGAGTTCAATTCAGAAGGGAGTTCCTCTGAAGCATCTGCTTGGGTCAGAAGCAGTTGATTGTTTGGCACACAATATCTTGCTCGCGTACCCGCAATTTGATGAAAAATCGTTTCGTCAGGTTGCGTTAGATGGATTGGATTCGCTTGAACTTATGGAACGCGGCCGACATCTGGCATTAGCACTCCGTCAATGTTTGCCTGATAAATATGCGACAGCTATTGAGATACTTGTGGCTTCTTTGACACCGCCACTAACTCAAACAGATGGACTAAAACTGGCAGTATTTTTTTATCTTCCTCATATTTGTTTCATTGCTAAGTATGGTATAGAACTAAAAGATAATGATGGACAAGATCCGTTTGAAATATCCATGCTTGCCCAATACGAACTTACCAAACGGTTTAGTGCGGAGTTTTCCATACGACCGTTTCTAATTCAACAACAATATCGCACCCTTTCGCAACTGCTTGATTGGACATCGGATCCAGACCCCCATGTCCGTCGTCTTTGTTCTGAAGGTACGCGATCCAGACTTCCTTGGGGAACGCGAATCCCCGCTTTCATCGCCAACCCAGCCCCCGTATTCCCAATCCTTGATGCCCTGAAGGACGATCGCAGCCTTTACGTGCGTCGCAGTGTCGCCAACAATCTGGGCGATATTGCCAAAGACCACCCCGAACAGGTATTTGCAATTTGCGATCGTTGGCTAAACGGTGCCTCTAATGAAGTCAAATGGCTCATCCGCCATGCTCTTCGGTACCCAGCAAAAAAAGGAAATAAAACCGCTCTCCAACTTAGAGTCGCAGCTAAATAACGAAAATCACTTTAATAAACCTCTCCTAAAAAGATTCTGGAGGCCTTGCTATATGACGATTTTAAAATACAATAAAAATAAAAGTGTTTTTGTTGCGTAAGTCATATTTGAATTAAATTTCCAATCAAATATCGATCGAGAAGGCAGAACCATGATTGAGACGACTAATCTGCAACTACTCCCCGTCGAACGGATACACATCAAGGCTTTTTTGAGCAGTAAAAGCGAGCTGGCAGAACTTTTGCAAGTCACAGTACCTAATAACTGGCCGCAGTTCCCTCACCGAAAACGAGCGGGAAGCCCCGGGCTTTAGACATGGGGAGGAACGCGGCTGCGACTTATTTAGTCGCCTACATCTTTTTTGAGAATAAATCTTTTCATAGTCGCCTACAAAATGTTTTTTATTGGCAAAATCCCACCTTAAATAAGATTGCTATGCTAATCTAATAATCAGGAGGAAATAGAAATGTTTGGATGTCAACAAAATCTCATTAGTCCCGATAATAATCTCAAAGCAATTCTAGAATTCCTGTGCAGTGAGTCATCAAAATTGACGAATTGCGGAATTTATTATGCTCGACAGATGTACTTCAAGACTGGTAAAATACCGACGAGGGCAGAGTTACACAAAGTGTTAGGCACGGAGAATCAAAATCTGCATTACAAGGCATTCTATTCGGACACGGCACAGCAGATTTTAACTACTGTCGCCGAGTCTTTTAAATCCTATATTGGACTTCTAGAAGGCATCAAAAAAGGGACGGTAACTCAAAGACCTAGATTACCTAATTATCGACAAGGTGGTCTAGCTTTGGTGACTTATACAGGTCGCTCCGTTCGACTTAAAGACGGACTTTTGAGATTTCCGCTGGGTACTAAAGTTAAAGCCTGGTTCGGATTGGATGCTTTTTATCTACCTTGGCCTACAAACTTAGACGACAAAGCAATCAGAGAATATCGAATCCTACCTAGAAACGGCTGCTTCTATTTGGAATTAGTCTACAAAACGGCAGATATCCAAGCAGATGTAGACCCATCTAAAGCTTTGATGATCGACCACGGAATGAACAACTGGCTAACTTGTGTTAGTAATATAGGAACTAGCTTGATCGTTGATGGGTTACATTTGAAGTCGCTCAATCAAGGATACAATAAGCGTGTTGCTTTTTTGATGTCAGGGAAGGCAAATGGTTATTGGTCAAAACGACTGGCGCGTTTGACAGAAAATCGCAATCGGACGATGCGAGATGCTATTAATAAAGCAGCTCGAAAAGTGATAAATCATTGCTTAAGCAACAATCTTGGTACTGTTATATTTGGTTGGAATGCTGGCATGAAGAATGCTATTAATCTTGGCTCTCAAACCAATCAGAATTTTGTGCAAATTCCGACGGGTAGACTCAAGAATAGAATTGCTAAACTGTGTGAAGAATACGGGATTAAGTTTGTAGAAACGGAAGAGTCGTATACTTCCAAGGCTTCATTTATTGACCTTGATTTGCTACCTAAATTCTGCGAAAAACTTTCGTGGGTGGCAACCTTGTGGTAAACGAGTTAAGCGCGGATTGTATCGTACTCTTGAAGGTTTGTTGATTAATGCAGACTGCAATGGGGCAGCGAATATTGGTCGAAAAGTAGCGGCAACCTTGGGGATAAGTCTCAAGGGAGTCAGTAGAGGTGCTTTGATAACGCCTTTGAAAGTCCCTTTGTGGTCTTAGTCAAGAATCCCCCTGATTCATCAGTGGGGAGTATCAAGCATTTTCCCTCCCTGAGGATGAATCCTTACCGCTTTCTAATGGTTGGAATGGATATTTGTTTATTCACCCGCAACAGGCAGTGCTTGTGGGTAATGGAGGTTTCAAAGGTGAACCAAATGAGTCGGGCATTGTAGAAATTGGTTATGAAATAGCTGCCGAATACTGGAATCGCGGATTGGCAACTGAGGCAGTACAGGGGCTAATTGACTATGCTTTCGATCGCGAGGAAGTGCGAGCAGTCAACGCTCATACTCTGGGTGAAGCTAATGCTTCCAATCGGGTACTACAGAAGGTGGGGATGCGGTTTGTGTCCGATGTTGTTCATTCTCAATTAGGTACAATCTGGCTCTGGCAGATCGATCGAGATTCTGCCAATCGTTGATGGAATTGATGAGGATTTTTGTAGCAAGGTCAACAGGTGCGATCGATCGCCCGCAATGACTCGCCAGTTGTTTCGAGCATCCGCTTTAACACTCGCTGCATCACCTGTGCTTCATCATCATGTAGAATATGCTGGATCTGTCAAATAAATTAACCACAATTATTGTAGAGACGGGTTCGCGGGCGATCGCAAATATCAGCAATAACACCCGCAAACCGGATTTGATTGGGAACTTTCTAAGCTCGCAAATCGCCTAAAGCTTTCAAGGCAAATTGTGGCAAAGCCAACATCCTGCGCCAGCGCCAAGGTTCTTGATAAAGCCGGTACAACCATTCTAAATGATTGTCGCAAAACCACGCCGGTGCGCGGTCTTTTGTTCCAGCCCAAATATCAAAACTGCCGCCAACTCCCACCCAAATTGACTGCGGACAAAGGTGGCGGTGTTCGGCAATCCAAAACTCTTGGCGCGGCACTCCTAAGCCGACAAAAATAATTTTTGGCTGTATTTGTTTGAGGCTTTCACAGAATTCTGTTTCTTCCTCAGCAGAAAGATAGCCGTGTTGAGCAGAAATAGACAATCGATTAACTTTTTGCTGCCAACTTTCCGCCGCCTTCGCCGTGACTCCGGGCGCACCTCCAAAGAAAAATATTGGTTCGGAATTCGGCAATTTTCCGGCCTGTTGCAGCAGCGATTCTGCTAGTTCAATCCCCGGAAACCGCTGTGCCGATTTGCCGCGCATTCGCAAATACAGCACTACTCCAGAACCGTCGGGTATCACGAGCTCGGCAGAGCGAATTACATCGGCTAAAGCCGGGTTTTGTTCGGCTTGCATTGCCATTTCAGCATTCAGCGTCACGACGTGAGTCCCTAACCCTTGATGCAGGCGCTCTATCAGCCAACCTGCATAATCGTCTAATATGTGAACTGGTAGTCCCAGGACTGAGAATTGCAGGCGCGATCGATCCATATTTCTTTACTTTGAGATTCCTACATACCTAGTTGTTTAAATTAGCTTAGTTTGGCGATCGCCGCACTTGCCACTTCTGGACGCCAAAAATCCGGTTGGTGCCGAAAATAGGGGAAAATTAAGGGTGAGAGCTTTTCTCTGAGTGCGATCGCACTTTTGCTTGCTGGTATAGCGGTTCTCTCGCTTGCTGTGAGGTACCCGCCAGTTAATTACCAATGCCCCAAATGCCCAATCTAAAATATAAAATCTAAAATCTAAAATTTCCACCTGTGCGATCGCCTCTTAGCGTTCCATTTTCTTGACAGAGCCGTCAGCGTACCATTCCATCGGCACGAGTTCAATTTTACCATTAATTTTCACTGTAGAGTAGACAATCTTTACGAAAGCAACGCTGTTGTTATTGTTGTTGCGGCTAGACATGGCAAATACCTTGTTATGTTTGTAGAACTTGAGAAATGATAGAAACTCTGATATATTTAAAAGTCTATTCACCGCAATTCGGCTCGCATCAGGAAAACTAAGGAAAACGAAATGGCGATCGCAACAACCCAGCGGCAAACCCGGTTAGATTATTACTACCAGCAAATCAAAAACGTCATCCTCAAACGCCAGAACCCAATAACCGGTTTGCTGCCGGCGAGTACGGCTGTTAACGCCCACGGCGACTACACCGATGCCTGGGTGCGCGATAACGTGTACAGCATTTTGGCAGTGTGGGGTTTGGGTTTAGCTTACCGCAAAATTGATGGCGATCGCGGCAGAACATTTGAACTCGAACACAGCACAGTCAAACTAATGCGCGGCTTGATGTTTGCGATGATGCAGCAAGCAAACAAAGTCGAACGTTTTAAAAATACTCAATTGCCCCTAGATGCCCTGCACGCCAAATACAATACTCAAACCGGAAACATTGTTGTCGGCGATGACGAGTGGGGACATTTGCAGTTAGATGCTACCTCTATCTTTTTGTTGATTCTTGCTCAAATGACGGCTTCGGGATTGCATATAGTTTTTACAATCGATGAAGTCAATTTCGTCCAAAATTTAGTTTACTACATTGGCAGAGCTTACCGCACTCCCGATTACGGAATTTGGGAAAGAGGTCATAAAATTAATCGCGGCAATGCCGAATTAAATGCCAGTTCTGTTGGCATGGCAAAAGCAGCGCTGGAAGCAATCAATGGATTGGATTTGTTTGGAGTTAACGGTTCTCAAGCATCGGTAATTCACGTTTTGCCGGATGAAATTGCCAGAAGCCGCATCACTTTAGAATCGCTTTTGCCTCGCGAATCTAGTTCAAAAGAAGTAGATGCTGCTTTATTGAGCGTGATTAGTTTTCCTGCTTTTGCTGTGGAAGACAAAGAATTAGTAGCACGGACTCGCAATAAAATTATTGACAAATTACAGGGAAATTACGGCTGCAAGCGGTTTCTGCGGGACGGACACCAAACAGTTTTAGAAGATGCCGATCGCCTGCATTACGAACCGACAGAATTAAAGCAGTTCGATAGTATAGAATGCGAGTGGCCGCTATTTTTCACTTATCTGCTCTTGGACGGCATATTTGAGGGAAACCAAGCCCAAGTCGAAGAGTACCAGGAGCGTTTGGCATCTCTGGCAGTCGATCGCGCTGGTTTACCTTTACTACCAGAATTGTACTATGTCCCTGCCGTAAATATAGAAGCCGAAAAATTAAATCCCCGCAGCCAGCAGCGCTTACCCAATGAAAATGTTCCCCTAGTTTGGGCGCAAAGTTTGTATTTTCTCGGTCAATTGCTGAACGAGAAATTAATTGCAGTGGGGGATATCGACCCGCTAGGAAGGCATCTGTCAGTCGGCCAGCAAAGAGAACCTTTAGTGCAAATTGCCCTGTTAGCTGAAGACGAAGATTTGCAAGCAGAATTAGCCGCTAACGGCATAGCAGCCCAAACGCCCAAGCAGGTAGCACCAATTCAAGTCCGCCAAACTAAGGAATTATCCGCTATTTACGCGGAGATTGGACGCAACGATCCGCTAGGCTTAACCGGGCGCCCCGTGCGCCGTTTGCGGAGTTTGACGACTTCCCGGGTGTTCAAAATTCGCGGAGAGGCGATCGTATTTCTCCCCTCATTTTTGGACAGAGAAGAATTTTACCTAACCCTAGACTACCATTTTCTAGTATCTAAAATCCAAAGTGAAATCGCTCACATTCACCGCCACTGGTATCAGTTAGGACGCCCCACAGTAACGCTGATGTTAACTCATGCGATGCTGGAAACCGGCCGGGAAGCATTGTTAGACTTGATGAAAGAACTCCGGGACGGACACTGCAAAAACACGCCAGTTAAACTCGGGAATCTCAACCAGTTAATGCTGACTGCGGGTACGGAAAGAATTGATTTCATGCACGATTTTGAATTCACCGAATCTCCGGTAACAGGTGCAATAGAAACCCGCAGCTATCTCGGTTACAATCCCGAAAAAACTTGGCCTTTGGGTCACACGCAAGAATTCAAACTAGAGTGCGAAACTAATACTAAATTGCTGCTCGCTAGCCTGCGCGGTTCAGAGAACTTGTACGAACAAATAGAGCTGCTGCACACATTGATTCGACTAAAAGGACTAAATTTCGATACAGGATTTGGAGGCGCCGAAGCAACAGTAAAAGTTGTGGATTTGCTCAACGAAGTTTATACAAAAGCTGGAGAAAGTTCGCAGTCAAAAATCCAATGGGCAGTCATCCGCCATGCTGCTGGATTGCTGGACAAGGTTGATATCAGCTTGTCGGATGCGGTGACAGACATTTTGGTCAGGCAAAAACAAATTGCTGTGGGGAAAGCCTACAGCGAAGATTCGGTGATTTCGCGGCCTGGTTCTTACATGGAAGTGATGGACAAAATCCGCCAATTCTGCGGAGAAGATGTTCGCGATCGAGTTCTCACCCAAGAAGTTATTATCTATCTCAGCGTCCTAATTAAAGCCGAACCGCAGTTATTTAAAGGTCTGCTGACACTGAGAGTTAGCTACTTTATTTTGTTGTTGACCAGCGAATTAGCCCGCGAATTGGGAGTTACGCAAAACGAAGCTTACGAACATTTAATGCAGCTAAGTCCCTTTGAAATCAAAAATCGCCTGCGCCAAGTTTTGACAGAATACGAGGAAATGAATCAAATCCTCAAAGAGCAAGAATCCCTGCGCGTCAAACAGCCGGAAAAAGATATTGAATGGGTAGTCGCGCCTGTTTTTGAAGAACCACAAATGCCTGCGGGAGGATGGCGCCGGAAGCGGCAAATGGAAGGTGCAGTCAATCGCGTGCCCAAGGATTTTTATCCGAGTGTTTGGGGATTACTGCGGCACTGTAAAGGCTTGATTATTGGCGACAAATTAGAGCGCCGAAATCGCTTGGACAGCGATGTTATTTTATCGGAAATGACCCCGGGCGAAAAGAATTTTGCGCTACAAATTGAGCATTTGCTGAACAAGATTGTGGCACCGGAATATCGACAAGTAAATATTGAGGCGCTGATGGAGTTGGCTGCGATCGCCCAGCGGAATCCAGAATTGAAAGTAGAAGAATACATTGTTTTAGATGTATTAGTCGGTCACGCGGTGCGGCTGAATTGGCAAGGAAAACACCCGGAAAGAGCGGACAGGTATGATGAAGATAAGGCGGCGGCGTGGCAAGGTTTTTACAATACTTCGCCCTACGTTTGTGCGAGTCACGTCCTCGATGCTTTCCGATTCTTGACGACGTTTGGATAGGTAGTAGGGTGTTGTGAATTTAAATTGCATATTCGGGGTGGTGCTGCGAAGCCCACCCCACTAATTGTTTGATTGTTTTTTGGGACGCAGTTACTACCCCTAAACTACAAAACTCCTTTAGAGCTCGGAATCCGACTGGCGCGCCGAGGATCGATCGCCACCGCCATCCGCAGAGCCCGCGCAAATGCCTTAAACGCGGCTTCGACAATGTGATGAGAATTCCCGCCCTGCAACTGTCTGACGTGCAGTGTCATTTGAGTGTGGTTCACCACCGCAGCAAAAAACTCTCTCACTAACTCGGTGTCGTAACTACCGATGCGCTGGGTGGGAATTTCCAAGTTGTAACTTAAATGAGGCCTTCCCGAAAAATCTAGCACTACTTCAATTAATGCTTCATCCAGCGGGGCGATGAAGTGTCCGAAACGAGAAATGCCCGATCGATCTCCGACAGCTTTTGCTAGGGTTTGACCTAAGGTAATGCCCACATCTTCGTTCGTGTGATGGTCGTCGATCGCCAAATCGCCGATCGCCTGCACGTCCAAATCAATCAATCCGTGAGAAGAAATCTGCTGCAACATATGGTCTAAAAACGGAATTCCTGTAGACGCCTTGCAAGTTCCCGAACCGTCGAGATTGAGGCTGACAGTGACATCCGTTTCGAGTGTTGTGCGCTTCACCAAGGCGGCCCTGGCGATCGTGTTACTAGAAATTGGAGGAGGTACAGGCGGGCGATCGATTATTTCCATAATTCGCAATTGGTCATTCATTAGAATTAATTAGTAATTTGGGATTAACACTTTTGTAGCGAACAAAAGACAGTTATTGACAGTTGACTGTTTGCAAATCTTGCTGTCAACTGTCTAAAAACTTCGCTGTCAACTGTCAACTGTCAACTGTCAACTGTTTAAAAGCTGTTACATTCCCATGATTTCGTAACCAGCATCGACATACAAAACTTGACCCGTAATCCCGCTAGATAGATTGCTGCACAGAAAAGCCGCAGCATTTCCCACTTCCTGCTGAGTTACCGTCCGCCGCAGCGGTGCCACTTCCTCAACGTGGTGGATCATGTCCAGAATGCCGCCAACTGCTGACGAAGCCAGAGTCCGAATCGGGCCTGAAGAAATGGCATTTACCCGAATATTTAACGGGCCGAGTTCCGCCGCCAGATACCGAACATTCATTTCCAAAGCAGCCTTAGCAATTCCCATGACATTATAATTAGGAACTACCCGCACACCGCCCAAATAAGTTAGCGTGATAATACTGCCGCCTTCGGCCATCAGCGGTTTAGCAGCAGCACAAAGCCGCACCAGCGAGTAAGCGCTAATATCCAAAGCATTGGAGAAGCCTTGACGCGAGGTGTTGCTGAAATCTCCGGAAAGTTCGTCTTTGCCGGCAAAAGCCAGACAGTGAACTAGGACATCTAACTTGCCCCATTTGTCGGCGATGGTTTTAAAAGTAGACTCGATTTCGCTTTCGTCTTGGACATTGCAGGGCAGATACAGACTGGGATTGAGCGGTTCCACGAGTTCAGCGACTTTGCGCTCGTGCTTGCCTTTTTCGTCCTTCAAATAAGTTATGCCGAGATTAGCCCCAGCTTTGTGGAGCTGCTGGGCGATGCCCCAGGCGATCGAGCGATTGTTGGCAATGCCCGTAACAAGAGCATTTTTTCCGGTCAAATCTATCATCTGTATTTTTTTAAGAAGCAACTAGCACCGTTCTCATTGGCTGTATGCGACAACCCCGCCAGTTTAGACACAACCGATTCAGATTTAACTGATTCAGACACAATTGAGACACAATTGATATTAATTTTGCTGTGGAGCTAGATGGGGCGGAATTGAAAAAGTTAAGAGAAGGGCTAGATTTAATCATACAGCGTGTGCTTACCTTAACATTAGATGACAGTAACAGAATCCCTAGAGATTGGAGGTTGGGCAGTATATTTACTCAATAAGGTTAATCGACAAGTTACAAAGTATTGATTAGTACAAAGGATCTCGTCGTGACACATGATAGACCGCTAGCAGCCGTGTTCCGCCAAATCAGTGGCGGGGCGTTTCCGCCCATTGTCGAAAACTTTGAACGGGGCAAGACAATTTTTTTCCCTGGAGATCCGGCTGAGCGCGTCTACGTTCTCATTAAAGGCGCTGTGAAGCTCTCCAGGGTGTACGAAGCAGGGGAAGAAATTACAGTCGCCCTCCTGCGCGAAAACAGCGTATTTGGGGTGCTGTCTCTGATTACGGGACACAGATCGGATAGGTTTTACCACGCGGTAGCCTTTACACCGGTGGAATTGATCTCGCTGCCGATCGAACAAGTGGAGAAAGCGCTCAAGGAAGACCCGGAATTGTCGATGGTGATGCTTCGGGGACTGTCATCTCGGATTTTGCAAACCGAGATGATGATCGAAACGCTGGCACACCGAGATATGGGTTCGAGACTCGTCAGCTTTTTGCTGATTCTATGCCGGGATTTTGGGGTGCCGAGTACGGATGGGATTACGATTGATTTGAAGCTGTCCCATCAGGCGATCGCGGAGGCGATCGGCTCGACGCGGGTAACTGTGACTCGTTTGCTGGGGGATCTCAGACAAGAAACAATGATCTCGATCCACAAGAAAAAGATCACAGTTCACAATCCGGTGGCCTTAAGCCAGCAATTCACTTGATGCCGAGAAATTATACGATTTTGGATTTTGGATTCTTTCTTCAATCCAAAATCCACAATCTAAAATAAGAAATCGGAATGACTGCTGGATACATCTTAATATTTGTAATGTTAGTGTTGGGCGGCGTGATCGCTACTGTTAGCGATCGCCTTGGGACGAAAGTCGGCAAGGCCAGATTGAGTTTGTTCAAACTGCGCCCCCGCGATACCGCTGTTGTAGTGACAGTGATGGCCGGCAGCATCCTGTCAGCCATTACTCTGGGCATTTTATTTGCTACCAGCAAGCCGCTGCGAACCGGAGTTTTTAGCATAGACGAGATTCAAAAAAGACTCAACAACGCCCGCAGAGAAATCAAACAAGCCACTCAAGAGAAAAATCGAGTTGAAACTGAATTAGCTCAAGCTTTGGCGGCTCAATCCCAAGCTAAAGCCAATTTAGAGCAAATTAATCAATCGCTCCAAGCAGCTAATGCCGAGCAAGCTAAGACGCAAACAAAATTAAATTCGCTGCGGGCCCAACTTAACAGCGTGCAAGCAGCCAAGTCTAAAACTGAACAGCAGTTAAGTCAGGTAGAAGCGGCTAAATCGCAAACGGAAGAACAGCTTGCTACTGTGGAAGCGGCTAAATCTCAGACAGAAGAACAATTGAAATTGGTGGAAACGGCGCGATCGACTACCAGAGTTCAGCTCGATCGCACTGAGAATCAATTGAAGACTGTTTCAGGGCAAAAAACGACTTTGAGCTCGGAAATCGCCCAACTGCAAGCGGAACGCCAACAGTTAATCGAGCAGCGAGAGCAGGTTAAAACTCAAATTGCTCAGCGGGACAAGGAAATTGCCCAGCGAGAGGCAGAAATTACAAAACGAAATGTGGCAATTGTCGATCGCAACAAGCTAATTGCTGAGCGAGACAAGGAAATTGCCCAGCGTGCGGAAAATCTCGCCCAGCGCGATCGCATAATTGTCGAGAGGGACAAGGTAATTGCCGAGAGGGAAGCACTTTTAGAAACCCTGGGACAGCAACAAGCTCAACTCGAACAGCAACAAACTTTATTGCAGCAGCAAATGCAAGTTTTGGAACGCGATTTTCAAGCCATCCGCGAGGGAACAGTTGCGATCAGGCGCGGTCAAATTTTAGCTGCTGGTGTTGTTAGCATCAAAGAAGCGGGTACGGAAAGCCGCGCGATCGATCGACTGTTGCAAGAAGCAAATAAAACCACCGTCGAACTGATGCAGCCGGAAAATAATAAGGTTAGAGAGCAGGTTATTCAAATTACTAAGGCGGAAATCGATCAATTAATCAGTCAGATCAAAGACGGTAAAGACTACGTGGTGCGGATTGTAGCCGGC
Organism: Oscillatoriales cyanobacterium; assembly: GCA_004292955.1. Classification (GTDB taxonomy): domain Bacteria; phylum Cyanobacteriota; class Cyanobacteriia; order Cyanobacteriales; family Microcoleaceae; genus Microcoleus. Next base: position 125,977 of record RDXX01000011.1, read on the forward strand.
GCTAATTACCTGCGACAAGAAAAGGTAATTAAGGTATTTGCAGAAGCCGAAATCAATCGAGTGGTGTTCCGCGCTGGAGATGTGATTGCAGGGGTTGCTGTCGATCCCGTAGCTTTACCTGACGAACAGGTGCGACAACAGTTGCAGCAATTGATTGAAGCTTGTCAATTTCGAGCTCGGTTAATTGGTGTTGTCGGCGGTAGAGTCCAAGTTGCGGACAATCGGATTGAAACTTTGGGCGGTTTTGTCGATCGACTACAGCAGTACGATAAACCATTGGAGGTTCGGGCGATCGCCGCGGATGTCACTTACATCGCCGGGCCGCTGAAAATAGATTTAGTTGCTCTGTCAAACGGAGTCGTGGTTTTCCGCACCGGACAACAAGAGCCAAGTAGAGGAGATTTGAAACTTAGATAAGAAGTGCGATCGATCTATCGAATTTGATGAAATATTTTGGGCGATCGAACCGCAATTTTGCTTGACATTTTCGCGCCATTGACATATCATTAAATCATGGGAATCCGTGTCGCCATATATATAGCAATCGTAGGGTATGTCGCCACCAAAAATCTGGAAGCACCACCAACAATCTCACAGCGACGCACCGCACCGCTAAAAGGTCAAAGAGAGAAATTAAGAATCGATCCCTGAGATATTGACATCACAAAACAAAATTTTACTCAATTAAAATGCAGGACAGTGCGGTGTAATGTCAGAGAATCAAAATGAACCCAGAGAATACGATGCTGTCCGTGGCGGACAAAATTCAATTCCTGTCAATGCCGCGGTACTCGGAGGCATACCCGGTGTTAAAAGCCGCTTAGCCTCACCCATTGTCGAAGTGAAAATCGCCGCACTCTCCGAAGCACTGAAATATGGAGAAGCAGGCTTAGATGTGATAGTGCAAGCCTTGCGCGAGGAATCAATGCAGGTGAAATTTGCTGCCTATTCACTCCTGAAAGATAGAGATGACTTAAAGATAAAACCGCAGTTTCAAGACTATCTCCCTACATTTGAATTTGATGTCATCACAGTCGATGATAAAGGAAAAGAAAACAGTCGCATCAAGTCCTTTGCTCATTACTTCAGAGAAGACTTAGGTAATGGAGTTGTACTAGAAATGGTTTACATTCCTGGCGGCACATTTATGATGGGTTCGCCAGCAACAGAATCAGGTATATACGATCGCGAAAGTCCGCACCATCAAGTAACAGTACCCGCTTTTTATGCAGGAAAATACCCCATCACCCAAGCACAGTGGCAAGCAGTGATGGGAAATAACCCATCGCACTTTAGAGGTGAGAAACTGCCTGTAGAAACTTTAGGCTGGGATAAGGCTGTAGCATTCTGCCGGAAAATTTCTGAAAAAACAGGCAAGATTTATCGCTTACTTTCGGAATCTGAATGGGAATATGCTTGTCGCGCCGGAACTGCAACACCTTTCTATTTTGGCGAGACAATTACCACGGATTTAGTTAATTATAATGGGAATTTTCCCTTCGGTGCAGCACCGACGGGACGTTACCGCGAACAAACAATGGATGTGGGGAGTTTTCCCCCCAATCCCTTTGGACTTTATGATATGCACGGTCAGGTTTGCGAATGGTGCAGCGATAAGTGGCACATTAACTATGACGGCGCACCGATTGACGGAAGTTCTTGGGAAACTGGAACAAGTAATTGCCGAGTGCTGCGTGGTGGTTCGTGGTACAACTATGCGGTGTATTGCCGTGCTGCCCGCCGCGACTGGATCCCTGCGGGCCACTCGTACAGGTGCAGGGGTTTTCGTGTAGCGGTAGCTTTGACTGTCCCTTCCTCCCTGTCTTCCCTGTGAGGACTCTTCTCTACTCTCTAGATAGTAGGGTGCGTCGCCATCTGCAATTTGCAAATCAAATCGACAATCTCACAGCGACGCACCGCCAGAATCAGATACGCCTTCTGATATCATGTCTGGTCGATTACCATAACAAAAAACGGTTTGTAGTGCGGACTTCAGTCCGCAATATTGAGCGGACTTCAGTCCGCACTACGAACGAATCTTGCTGCGGTCAATTGATGGGACACGATATCAATTAAAACGGGGAAGTAAAGATTGTGGCAAAAACCCGGTTTCTGATTTTAGGCATTATATGGTCGCACGGATTCCCATGATGATATAATATGTCAATCCTGCAAAAAAGTCAAGTAAAATAAGTACGATCGCCCGCCAAGATTTTGAGACAGTCAAGAATGCAAGTATCAGATTAGATATAAGTTGGCGATTGAGTTAGCCGGCGCTCAAGCCCCTGTAAAAACTTATTAAATGAGGACTAATAAATATGATTTTAGGTTTCGATCCGGGGAAAGACAAGTGCGGCATCGCCGTGATGGGTAGAGATAAGAACATCTGCTACCATCAAGTAGTGCTGTCCGACGAAGCAATATCTACCATTCAATCACTGTGCAAACAGTTTCCCATTGAGTTATTAGTCATGGGAGACCAAACAACTTCCAAAAGTTGGAAACAAAAACTGACGCAGAGTTTGTCGCCCTTTATAAAAATTGTGCAGATTGACGAGAGGTTCAGCAGTCTAGAAGCGAAGGATCGTTACTGGGAAATGTACCCTGCGACGGGACTTTCTCGCTTGATTCCCCAGGGAATGCGGACTCCGCCGCGGCCTGTAGATGATATTGTGGCGATCGTCCTAATTGAAAGATATTTAAACAAGCAGTTGACATTTGACAGTTGACAGCGAGGTTTTTAAGCAAGTTCTAAAAACTTTGGGTTTAGTGCGAAATCCTATTTTTTACTGAATAAGTGAAATCTAGCTAAGTCTGTTGAACCATCCAAACCAAGAATCCTAAAATGGTTTCCACGGGAAGCAGCGGATAATCGGTAAGATCGATCGCCACAGTTGTTCCTGAAAGCTTGAGAAAGCGCCATTGAGTGCCGCTGCTGATACAACCGTAGATAGTTGCGATCGGGTGTTCTGCTGCTTCGTTAAAGCGCTGTGCTGCTACCATTTCAGCAATACATTGACCGATCCCTTCGTTCAAATCGGCTTTTTTTGCTTCCACAACTACGATCGCAGGTGCTTCAACGGTAAGCTGTTCGGGCGATCGGCTAATTAAAAAATCGACGTATCCGGTAAGATCGCAACTGGGGTCAACATTAAATTCCCGTCCCGAAAATAAACTGATTTGGCGGTTCATCAAGCGCCGGACTTCTTGCAAAACTGGGTAGACAAGGGCTTCCGATCTCGCTTTTTCGGAACCAACTGCGATCGTCCAAGGCAAATCTTCTAATTCGCTAGTCAATCTCGGACTGGGATTAATTGATTCCACCTCAGGAAAAAACCGAGTGCCCTCCACGATAGTTAACTGAAAGTCTTTTTTAGCTTTAGTAATTGTGAATTGACTGTAAGGCATAATGTGCGATCGCTCTTTATGAAATTGAAAATGCTATAGACAAGATACGCAAGGCGCACTCTGACTTTTTACTATCGATCGCCCATTTCCTGCAACCAACTCACCAAATCTTCCGCGCTATTGAAATCAAGCACAGCTTCTGTCAAAGTATCGATTCGATCGCTAGATAACTGTGCAATTCTAGATTTAATTGACTCATCCAAAGTTTCCAGCTTTCGTTCCAGCAAACGAATCGCACTATTAATTTGACGCTGCAAGCCCTGCTGCAAGCCCTGCTGCAAGCCCTGCTGCAAGCCCTGCTGCAAGCCCTGCTGCACACCCCTTTCTAATCCTGTTTCTAAACTTTCTTCTCTCGAACGTTGCTGATCTTGCATATAAAATACCTGTGCTTCCAATTGATCTAATTCTTTGCGGCTGAGGTTCACGGTATTAGCAATACCAAAAGCTTGCTGAATCGGTGCAGTTGTTTCCAGCGATTCTGGAACCATGTCCAAATTTGGTGCTTCTCTAATAAAATAAATCCACTTGTCAGCTAGAGATTCTAACTCATCAACAGACTTATTAAATTTTGGTAACTCCACAAAAATTAGCGTCATTGTCGGACAGATATAATCAAAGTGTTCTTCCTCTTCTTTAAAAGAAAAACGCGAAATAATTTTATTGGTGTTTTCAAACAAAATAAAATCCGTAATTGTGATGGCAATTACCGGGTCTAAATTTAAGTACCCCTTGCCCCGCGTGAGTTGATTTCCGTAAGCTTTCGCTGCATTGTAGGCAATTCGTTTTTCAAAAGCTTTAACATTCAAAACTTGCATTTCGATAATCACGATCGTCCCGTTATCTAGGGTTGCTTTGACATCTAAATACGAGTCTTTCAATCCCACAACTTCTCCGGCTTGATACGGATCGATCATTTGTAAATCTTGAATTGTGGGATTGCCTTGATAAATCAGACCGTTGAGAAAGCTAATCAGAATAGGTTTACTTTCTGCGGAAGCAAATATTCTTTTAAATGCAAAATCCGTTCTGGGGTCGATAAAAGTCATGATGTTTATCTCCTATTTATGATTCTGTTTTCCAAGTGTTGACAATGTGAAAAAAATTAGGTTCGTAGTAAGGACTTTAGTCCGGTTTGTTTTAATTTCGGAAGGACTGAAGTCCTCACTACGAACCTTCTTGAAGGACTAAAGTCCTCACTACGAACCTTTTTGTCGTAAAGACTTTAGTCCGGCTTATCTTAATTTGGAAGGACTGAAGTCCTCACTACAAACCAGGAAATCAACGAACAGCAGTTAACTGTTTGTCTTTGATTTCAACAGGTGCAGTCAAAGCTGCTTCCAAATCCGCACAGCCGAGTTTTTCCTCCAAAATCGCCATCACTTCGCGGCCGAAATCATTGGAATTTCGCTGCCAAGCTTCTAAACAAATTTGTCCGAAAAACGAGCCCAAAGGTTCGGGATTCCACAGCAGTTTGCGCGCTGTCCAAGGCATCAAACTCATCGGATCGTAACCGGGTTGCAGAATATCCTTTTTAAAGGCGTATTCTTCTAAAATTGTGTGCGGCTGCAACCCGATAAAGAAAATCGCTGGTTCTACTTTATCGACTCCGAAAATTCGCTCTAATTCTCGGTGGTAAGCAATAGTTTGCCGGATGGTTTCAACGGTTTCGTCAATGACGTTGAATGAGTAATTTACCGAAACCACATCGTTGTAACCGGCGGCTTTTAAATCGCGGCAATTTTCCAAAACTACTCGCAAGTTGTAGCCCATCCGCATTTTACGAACAAGTTCTTGGGAACCGCTGGTGATGCCGATTTCAAAGTAATTCATTCCCGTTTTTACCATCAAATCGCACAACTCGGGTGTGAGATTGTCCGCACGGATGTAAGCAGCCCAGTGGATGTCACTCATGCCGTCGGCGATGATTTTTTGCAATAATTCGATCGCATCATCGATGAATTTGCGCGCCGGGATAAATTGAGCGTCGGTAAACCAGAAATTGCGGATACCTCGATCGTACAATTGGCGCATCTCCGCCACCACCTCATCCGCCGGATTGATCCGCACTTGCTTGCCTTCAATCACCGTATAGATGCAGTAACAGCAATTGTGAGGACAGCCGCGCTTGGTTTGGACTCCGAGGTAGAAGTCCATATCCTGTAGATAATAGGAAAATTCTGGCCAAATGCTCTCGATGTAGTTATAGTTGCAAGCAGTTTTCTCGATGTTGGCTGGCTTTTCGTGAATTAGTCGATCGCGCGGTACAGTTTCTCCTGCTACATAACACCTTTCCTGTGCCAAATCTTCGCCTTTAATCAACTTCTCCAGCAAAGCCTCGCCTTCGCCCACCGAAACCACAGTCCCGGCCGGCAAGCTGCGGCCCAACTGCTCGTAAAACACGCTCACAGCACCGCCACCGACGACTGCGCGCGCTTCCGGATGGTATTTCCGGGCCCGCTTCAATCCGCGCTTAAGCAGTCCCAGATTGCGCCAGAGTTCGGTGTAGTAAGACGTGGCCAAACGCAATCCTCCGAGAGCTCCCCGGAACTTGGTTAGGGGATTTTTGGCGTAGTAAAACTCGAAGGCATTTTGCAGCGGATTTCCGCCTCTACCGCCCACGGGCGCGTAAATTTGAATGTCCCGCCAAGAGAAAACTAACAGCGTTGGCCTAAACTCATCTACGATCGCATCCAAACCTTTAGCGTAATCCAGCGGGGGCACCGCGCCTAAGTCGAAAATCCGCTGTTGGACATCGGGAAACAGCTTGTGCACGTGATCCGAAAGGTACACAACTCCGATCGGGAAAATGGGATTGCAAGGGAGGCGAACGTACAAAACTCGGTTTTCTCGGCTTTCCATGATTGCCATATCCTAATGTGGAACTTTTTTAACTATGTTTATATTCTTTTAATATAACTTTACATTCAATCTAATTTTCGCAATTTAATATTAAATATTCTTAAATTTTGCTAAGAGGCTTAAGGGTGAGCTGGTGGGTGTCGATGGGCGATCGCAGCAGAAAAAAGTTAAATTTTAAGCAAATACAGCGTATATTGACCGAAAATCGCCGGAAAAAGTCAAAAATTTGGTATTTTTTTGGGTAAAGACAAGTATGAGGTGCGATCGGTCTCTCATCTGTTATTCAGTTGGTAGTCGGCTTTACAGTAGGCCGGGATCGCAAGATGTTAGCCTGAGAAGATAACTAAAACTTTTAGGCAAAGCCCCTCAGCATTTATGGCTCAAATTCTTGACCCAGTACCCTCAGACGCCGACAGCAAAATTCTCTGCTGCTACGTCAACGCCACGAGTCAAATTCAGATTGCTCGCATCTGCAACATTCCTAACTGGTATTTTGAACGAGTGGTGTTTCCCGGACAGCGTTTAGTCTTTGAAGCGATGCGGGCCGCAGCATTGGAAATTCACACCGGGATGATGGCCAGTGCAATTTTGTCGGATAAAATTCCTTGCGATCGCTTGCAGATTAACGAAGGCCCTTATTCAAGCGTCAATCCTAGCAGATCCCGAGGCAAAGCTCAGGGCGATCGCGCCATGATGGCCGGCCGCCCCAAATCCCGAGAAATCTCAGAACCTTTGACAGTACCCGCATTAACAGCCGTTGATTAATATAAGTTGTGAGTTTTGAGTTATAAATTGTCCGTTAATTGATAACTGGGCACTCAAGATTCCAACTCCTGCAAATCGGTAAAAACTCAACAGTTAAAAATCAAAGTTTCTGAATAGAATTTTAGCTCGAAAGTCAACAGTGCAAATATAGTCATGTTTTGCATATTTGCCTGAGTATTTGTAGGGTGCGGATCCATCAACAATCCCTCCCATTTAATCGACTTTTCGAGTGGCGACGCACCTTATACCATTTCTTTCAAGTATTGGTACATAATTATTGAGTTTGTTTGCTCGACTATTCAAAAGTATAGGTGCGTCGCTATTAGACGAGCGATTTTTATTTGGGGATTTTTAATGGCGACGCACCCTACGGCTCAAAACTTCATGAATATAGCCGATACCCGTGCTGCATCAATGATTTGATTCGGGTTCTGCAACTGTCAACTGTCAACTGTCCACTGTCCACTGCTATAATTTCAGCCATGTCAGCAGAACCGATCGCACTTTCGCCATCTTCCCCCCCAGTATTTGAGCCGGCAGTATTCCGGCTTTCTCCGCTGATTAGAATCACGCTGTTGAGTTTGTACTTCGCCCTGAGTATTCCGTTACCGTTTCTGTCGGAGGTAACGAAAGCACCCGTTCCGCCCGCTGCACTCTGGGTGGCAATTGCGATCGGCGCAGCGGGCCTTTACGGCGTGCTCAGCGAACGGGTAATCCTCACCGAGGAGGGGATTGAAGTTACCTATCCGAACTGGTTTCCGCGCGTGTTTCGCAGGGGTTGGGATCTTCCTTGGACTGAGGTAAAGGCTCTTAAACCTCGATCGACCGGTCAAGGAGGTTTAGTGTACTATTTTTTGAGTCATGCGGGTGAAGGTTATTTGTTGCCGATGCGGGTGGCTGGATTTGGTAAATTAGTGCGTTTGGTGGAAGCGAAAACGGGTATTGATACTAGAGATGTTCGCCCTTTGTCTCAACCTTGGATGTATCTTATTTTACTTTTATGTACGCTGCTGCTGCTGTTGGTGGATGCGTGGACGATCGCAACGGCGATTAGCATAAAAAGTTAAGAATTTCAAGTAATAATTGGTAATCGGTAATTGCTAATCGGTCAGTCCTGGACGCAACCATCAAAGAAATAGGGGCAACCACGAGTGGATTGCCTCTATAAAACGCTATATGTTGGTGTGTTATATGGCGTCATGCACCCTGCATGACTCGATTATGGATCCTTTATTTCGAGCAGATCCCTAAACGCTAAAGAACGAGGAATTAGGCACATTGATCGTGTCTTGAATAACAGCAATCCGGTTTCCGTTTAACAGAATCTCCGTGTCAAATGCGCTGCCCCCCAGTTGAAGGTCACGATCCTTCCTTAGCGTGTACTGAGACAGACTGCCCTTAATCTGAATCTTGTCGCCCTCACCCGGTGCAAAACCTCGGATCAGCGCGAATTGGTTGGATGCAGTGTAGAAGGCAGTGGAGAAATTGCCAAGCACATAGGTATCTGCACCACCTCCACCAAGAAGATCGTCAACTTGAGAACCAGATTGATTGCCGAAGCCATTCAAGGTGTCATTGCCCAATCCCCCCGTTAGGAAATCTGAGCCCGCCTCACCATTCAAGACATCGTTGCCTTGGCCACCGCTCAACTGATCGTTGCCAGTACCACCGAAAAGTACGTCATTGCCACCATTACCCTGGACGTTATCATTTCCGTTTCCAGCAAAGATTGTGTCATTACCATCGCTCGGCAGGGCTGCACCACCGTTATCACCAAAGATGCGATCGTCTCCGTCAAGACCTTGAATGAAATCGTTTCCTCCAAGTCCCCTGATTGTATCAGCTTGTAAAGAGCCGATTAGATTGTTGTTGCCGCTGTTACCTATAATTTCCATGTTGGGTTTCCTGTTTGTTGTTAATCCAGTGATGTGTAGACCCTAACAAGGCATCGTCTACGCATCGTCCACAGCAGCGTGAATCGATCGTGAATTGGTAAAATTTTCTGGCTTTACTGTTTTGGCTACTATGGAAAAGCTCAGCAATTTCATAACCGTAATTTTTTTGCTGAGGAATGAGAATTAAATAACTTACAAGCTTTATTATTCTTGTGGGATGGGCGTCCCGCCCGTTCTTTATGGACGGGCGGGACGCCCATCCCACTTTCATTGTGTAAATTATTTAATTTGCGATCCTGAGTACCCCTGTGGGTACTTTCTCTGCTCCTGAATCAATACATACGACTTTTTATGACTTTTTATGGCTGGCATTGTCAGTGCATTGGTTTAACTTGGGTTTATCAGGTCAAACAAACCCGCTGATACTAATACTATTCCCTAAAACTCATGCAACAGTAAAAAGAGTAGGTTGATTGCCTGAAATCAAGCCAAGGATGCAGAGTGTAGCAAGAGTTTTTAGAATTGGTATCTCCAGCAAAGATAACTGACTCAAACGCACAATTTAAGTTCTGGGAATTGACCCAAATCACACACTATTCACTCAATTAAGTTTTTGTAAGAGGCACAATATTATGACTCGATTAGCGTTAGCATTGCTCGGACAAATGCAAGTAATGGTGAACGGGCAGCCAATCCTGAATTTCCCCTATGAGAAAGTGCGGGCGCTGTTTGCTTATTTAGCGATCGAATCAAGCTATCCCCATCACCGCGATTCTCTGGCTGCGCTGTTGTGGTCAGATCGGTGCGAGTCAAACGCTCGCAGCAATCTTCGCAAAGCCTTATGCACGCTCCGCCATCTGCTAGCAGATTCGACGGTTCACTCACCGCTATTTCTCACCACGCGCAATACGATTCAGTTTAATCCTGCGGGCGAGCATACGTCTGATGTCGCTATATTAACTCAATTGCTTGATGGTCACAGCGAACATTCCTATGCCGGTGGTGAACTCGATCCAGAATGCGTGTCTGATTTAGAACAAGCAGTTGCTTTGTATCGGGGAGCGTTTCTCGATCGCATTCAACTTCCAGATAGCGAAGCTTTTGAAGCATGGGTGATGCTGAATCGCCAACGATTCCACGAATTTGTGGTCAACGCCTGTATGGCACTTGTCACACACTACGAACACCAGCATAACTATCAAAAAGCACAACATTACGTTCAACGGCAGCTTCAACTAGAACCCTGGAATGAATCAGCCCATCAATGTTTGATACGGATTTTGGCACAGTGCGGGCGGCGCACGGCTGCTTTGAAGCAGTACGATCGCTGCTGTCAGATTCTAGAACAAGAATTAGCCACCGAACCAGAACCCGCAACGATCGAGTTATGGGAAGCGATTCGATCGGGCATATTTCCTGACCGGGCGAGTGCAGATTTCGATCGGGTGAATCTACTATCCATCTCTGCGGTTTCTCAGCACTCGGTTCGAGAATCCTTAGCGGTAGTGGGACAGTGCGGACGGCAGACATGATATAACTAATAACTATTCGCAATTTCCACTGCTCCGAGCGCCTTGAGTGTTGATTTTTGAGCATCGGTTATACCCGTGACACCTGCAATATTCATGCCTTCATAAATCCTGGGCGATCGCATATTTCCAACAGATTCTGCCGTCTCCATTTCCCACAGATTAATAGCTCCATCGGCGCTGCCGCTGGCTATGGTCTTACCATCGGGAGAAATTGCGATCGCCCAAACTTCAGATGTATAGTTCTGGATGGTTTTAACACATTCCCCGGAGCACACATCCCACAACTTAATTGTTTTATCGTGACTGCCGCTGACCAAAATTCGCCCATCTAAACTAAACCGCACGCACCAAACTAAAGCTGCGTGACCTTGCAAGGTTTTCAGACATTCTCCAGACTCAACATCCCACAGTTTTACCGTTTTGTCGTCACCGCTACTTGCTAGAATCTTTCCATCTGGGCTAAAAGCAACCGAAAACAGCAAACTGGTATGACCTGAAAGGGTTTTGAAACATTCCCCAGAACGCACATCCCACAATCTCACCAGTCTATCATCGCTGCCACTGGCTAAAATTGTGCCATCTGGACTGAAAGCAACTGACCAAGCACGACAATTATCTGACAGAATTTGGCAGCATTCACCAGTCTGAACGTTCCACAATCGGAGAGTATGAGCATTATCGCTACTTGCCAATGTGCGACCGTCTGGACTGAAGCTAATGGCAAACACGACATTCGGAATGCTTGTACTCCCCTGCATTACCCGCAGCAATTGACCTGTAGCGACATCCCACAAGCGGATAATGCCACGATTACTGCTGCTAGCAAGCATTTGACCATCTGGACTGAAGGCAACCCACCAAACCCAATTTGTATGTCCTTGCAGTGTTTTGCTGCACTCACCAGATTGGACATCCCATAATTTGAGTGTTGTGTCATCGCTACCGCTGGCTAATAACTGTCCATCTGGACTAAAAGCAAGCGATTTAATCCCAGCGCTGTAGCCGTGCAGCGTCCTGAATGATTCTCCTGTTTCCCGATTCCAGAGCGTGACGGTGCAATCTAAGCTACCACTTGCTAGAGTATGACCTTGCGGGTGAAATGCGATCGACCAGATCCAACCGCAGTGTTTCTGCATAATTTTGAAACACAGTCCAGTCGCAACATCCCAGAGTCGAACCGTGCAATCATAACTGGCACTAGCGATCGCGCAACCATCGGGACTAAACGCGACTCCTGCAACAGGATCGGTATGTCCCCGCAAAATCTTTAAACATTGTCCTGTAGAAATCTCCCACAAGCGAACAGTACCATCCCAACTGCCACTGACCAGAGTTTGATTATCTGGACTAAAAGCAATCGACCGAATGATGTGTGTATGCCCTTGCAATGTGTTAATAATTTCCCCTGTTTCAAGCAGCCACAATTTTATAGTTTTGTCGTAACTACAAGTCGCCAAAAGTTTACCTTCGGGACTAAAAATCACCGATGTTACAAAATTGGTATGTCCCTGAAGCGTCTTTAAACATTCACCCGTTGCCACATCCCACAACTTAATTGTGCAGTCCCAACTACCACTAGCTAAGGTTCGACCGTCTGGACTAAATACAACAGAATCCGCCCATCCGGTATGCTCTCTTAATGTTTGAATACACTCACCAGTAGCCAAATCCCATAACTTGACGGTATGGTCAAAAGAGGCACTTGCTAAAGTTTGATTGTTCGGACTGAAAGCAACACGAGCAATCCAACTGGTGTGTCCTTCACAGGTGAGAAAATCTCGATAATCTTGGGTGCGGCAGACTCGAATCTTACCATCCGCATTGCCGACTGCCAAAAAATTACCATCGGAGCTAAAGGCAACAGATACAGCCCCATTTGAATTGCTGGTAAAAACGGATTTAGATAGATCGGAATTGGCAAAGTTCACTCGATGCAAGTTGGTACCAATCAGATAAGCTTGCCAGATACTCAAGTACGAGAAATCATAGTCGCTTAAATTTATTTTTAATTGAAGTAACAGGTTAATCAAATTGCCACCCGCATATCCCACTGAGTTAGGAAATTGCGATCGCATCCGAAACAAAACCTGATTTAGTTGATATTCGACCTCTTTATTAGAGCGGTATTCGCCGATTAGTCGTTCGGCAAACGGTGCTAAAATTAAGCGAGTTTGGCTTTCTCTGACGTAATCTTTAGCCTCGGCTTTAATCAGGGCGTGGGTTATGAATAAATCTAGATTCTGCGACTGAATTTCCCGCTCGAACCGCTCGATCAACTGTTCGGTAACGTACTCCATCACCACAGGTTGCAAGGTGAATTGTCCGGCATTTTTTTCGATCAGCGATCGCCCTCTTAGCGACAACAAAGCATCCAGCAGTTTAGATTGTGAAGGGAGGGAAACAAAATCCGCCCGTAACTCGGCAAGCGTTATCCATTCTCGATCGATCGCCAGCCAATACACGATCTGCTTTTCCAAGTCTGACAAACGACGAAATTGCCCGTCGAGCAGAATATTGATATCTCCAAACGCGATCGCTCCATGCTCCAAAAAGTTGGTAATATTGCCATCAAATAAATCTCGCACGGTTGTGGAGACAATTTTGAGCGCTAGGGGATTTCCGCAATAATGTTGAGTTAAATTTACCCAATCTGTTTCTGTTGTGGAAAAACACCCATTGGCTTGTAAAATATTTTGCACTTCCTCGGAACTTAAGCCTATTAAGGGTAAGGTTCGCACAGGTGAGTTTTCGCCTTCCAACGGCATCAAAGTTGTGGGTTTTTCCCGACTTGTTAATAGCAGACAACTGGAATGCCCTTCGCTTCCCACTCGTGTCAGAAGTTCCCCATATCCCTCGTAACCTTCTCGATATTGTTCTACTATACCTGTGGGAAAACTCTGGTTTGGCAGGCATCCTGCCTGTCTTTGTGCTTCTGGGCTGGATAAATTTGCGGGGGACTTTGCGCCATCATTACTGCCGAGAATTGCCTCAAGGTTATCCAGGATTAAAAGACAGCGTGAGGCACGTAAATATCCCATTAATTGAGAAATTTGAGCCGACAGCGATGTCGGGAGTGCAGTTTCTTGCTGCCCAGAAAGGATTTGAATCAAATTTAACAATACATCTTCAATTGGTGGCGCGTTGCGTAAGGATTGCCAGATCAGGAAGTCAAAGTTATTTTGAAGTGCGATCGCGAGTTTTGCAGCCAGTGACGTTTTGCCAATTCCACCCATTCCAATCAAGGCAACCAAACGGCAGGAGTCGCTCACAATCCATTGTTGCAGTCGCGCTAATTCCTGATTTCGGCCGTAGAATGCGGAGACATCAACGATTTCTCCCCAGTGGCGGTGTGTAGAAAATTCTTGTTGTTGAATTTGCTGTTGCAGTGGCTGTATTTTTTGTATCTCTGTGCTGGATGATTCTACGGATACCTGACGCGCTCGCCGCCCTATTACTGCTTGAAGATTGCTTTTAGTAACCTTTTCTCCAAGTGCTTGACTGAGTAGTTGCCATAACTTGTAACCCACATCTTTTATATAACTAGCATCATAGCCAGCGCTACCAGCAATATCTAAATAAGATAGCCCTTCCCAAGATTGGCGAAATACGATCTCTTGGATGTTGCTCAGAGAAGTTGGCGCGATCGCACTATCTAAAATTTTCAGTGCTTCTTCCACAGTCATGGCTTTACAGCACTCCTAAATTAGTCTTCTGATATCTTGCTTTTCTTATTTTACGTGAGATAAGTTTTCCAGCCCATCTCACAAGAAAAATTAACCTCTTGCAGGTAAGTATCTCGCCTGCCTAGTCTGTGGATGCAAAATCTGAGTCCTCTTACTTTAACAAGATTTTTCTATGTTTTTACAAAAATAGCGATCTCAACATTTATCGCCCGCCAGCGGACGAACAATGGTCATCGAACTTGCCAATCTTAATCGTACTGACTTTTTCAGACTATTTATTCCTGACTTTTTACGGCCTTTTCTTGTCGTCATATCAAAGCTGATTGCTTAACTTGGGTCTAGAGCGAAACAAAACTTGCATTGTACGCAGCAAGAGTCGCTCAATTGTCAATCATTCATTTGGATGATTTTCTTGAGTTTGTAACAAAAGAGAAACATTCAAACCTAAACAAATAAGGAGAAACAAAATCATGGCGATTATCGGAAACCCAACCCCTGGTAACGACTTAATTCTTGGTGATGCAGCGAATAACTTCATCGATGCCCTCGCAGGCGATGATACTGTCAATGGTAACGGTGGCGATGATTCCCTCCTCGGTGGATTGGGCAATGACCAACTTCTGGGTGCAGTTGGCAATGACACCCTGATCGGTGGAGGAGGCAATGACGTTCTCGTTGGGGATATTTTTGGAGGCACGGGCAATGACAGCCTCAATGGTGGTGCGGGCGACGATGTACTTAACGGAGGCTTAGGTGCAGATACTATCGCTGGCGGCCCCGGAAACGATACCTACAGTGTCGGCTCACTTAATGCCACCTTTATCGAGCAGGCTAATGAAGGCAATGACATCGTTAATTCTCCTATCAGCTTCACTCTACCAAACAACATCGAAAGATTGACTTTGGTGGGAACTGCTAACATCAACGGCACTGGCAATGCCCTTGGGAATAGCATTCTCGGTAATGCCGCTAATAACAGTTTGAGTGGCTTAGCAGGGGATGATACAATTAACGGTCTTGATGGCAATGATACTCTCAATGGTGGTGATGGCATTGACATTCTCAATGGTAACAATGGCGATGACATCCTCAACGGTGGTGCTGGTAATGATGTCATCAATGGTGGTGCTGGAATCGATCGAGTCAAGGTGAATGCTGTTGGAAGTAACATCGTGCTGACTAACACCAGCGTGACGGGTGAGGGGGTTGATAGCCTGAATGGAATTGAGAATGCTGAACTGTTTGTCTTCCAAAGTAACAATATTCCCGGCAACATTGATGCTTCAGCTTTTACCTTAGGATCTGTTACCCTCGATGGTGGAATTGGCAGTAACGTCCTCATTGGTGGCAGTGGCAATGACTTTTTGGATGGAGAAGGTGCCAATGACACTCTCACCGGTGGCAGCGGCGATGACACTCTCAATGGTGGATCTGGTAACGATTTGCTCACTGGCGGTGCTGGTGCCGATCGATTCCTTTACGAAACTGGTCGAGCATTTATTGCTTCCGATGTTGGCCTTGATACTGTCACTTCTTTCAGCGTTAGTTCCGACAAATTCGTTCTATCCAAAAAGACTTTCGATACTCTTATCACTGCTGCTGGTGGAACGTTACTCAGTTCGGAATTTGAAGTTGTAGATAGTTTCATCGAACAGTTTTCAAGCAATGCCAAAATTACTTACAATCGTGTAAGTGGCGATTTGTCTTTTAACCGCAACGGTTCTATCCTAGTTGGCGGAGATGCAGAGGGCGGTTTTATTGCGGATCTCAATCCTGGAAACGTAGCGGGTGGTGCTCCTCTGCTGAGTGCTTCAAATATTCGGATTGTGGCGTAGGGAAGTTGTATGGGATTGGAAAAAATGTAAATAAAAGAAACCCGGTTTTATTGCAAAACCGGGTTTTTGAGTCGGAAGAGTTTTAAACAGTGGACAATTGTCAATAGTCAATTGTCCACTATTAAATTAACCTGCTAACTCAATTCGATTTCCGACTGTTAGGCGATTCGTAGTAAACTCCAGAACCTGTATCGGAAACAAAGTGACAATCCCAGTAAGAGCGAATAAAGCTCTTCCAAATGGGATCGGTTGATTTGCGATAATAATCGCCCAACAGTGGCTTGATGGCTTCTGTGGCTTCCTTCAAGTGATAGTGCGGCATTGTCGAGAAGATGTGGTGGGCGACGTGGGTGCCGATGTCGTGATGGATGGAATTGATGATTCCGTAATCGCGATCGATCGTAGATAGCGCACCTTTCAAGAAATACCAGTCATCTCCGCGATACCAGGGAATATCGGCTTCTGTGTGGTGCAGGAATGTTACCAAATCCAGCCACATTACGAAGATTACGTAGGGAACTAGGTAGAACTTCAGTAAAAACAGCCAACCAAATTGATAGGTTAACGCACCCAAAAAGGCTACCATCAATACCAATGATGCGGAACTCGTCAATACGTCCGCTTTTTCGGAAGGACGGAAAATCGGGCTACCGGGCATGAAGTGAGAACCTACCCGATCGGGCGATCGCCGAAACAGATAAATTGGATAAGCAAATAACATCAAATAAAAGCGTCCCAGCTTCTCGTACCAGGGCATTTGATTGTATTTGCTCTCCGACACTGGATACCAGCTTTCATCGTTGTCCAAGCTGCCTGTATTGGCGTGGTGGGTTCTGTGGCTGATCCGCCAACCGTGGAAGGGTACGAGAATGGGTGCGTGGGAAAGGTGTCCGATCAGGTTGTTGAGCCATTTGCTCTTAGAAAATGAACCGTGCCCGCAGTCGTGCCCGACTACAAACAATGCCCAAAACATGGTTCCCTGCATGAACCAGAAGATTGGATAAAATAACCAGGAATCTAGGCTGTAGGCGATCGCGTATAAACCTGCGATAATTCCAAGATCCAAAAAGAAATAAGCTAGAGATCTCCAAGCCGAGGGTTCAAAACAATGGGCTGGAATGGCTGCTTTGACATCACCAAGAGTAAAAGGTAACTCTTTTGTACGAGAGGATGAGCTGGTATTGCTCGGCTGATTGAGAACAGTATCTAATTGCACGAAGTTTCCGATTTAAGCTGACTTGAGAAACCGCATTCCGCCTTTTAACTTTCACTTTCAGCCCGCAAGGAGCCATATTTTTTACTCTGCAAGGGTTTCTAAAGTTCTTTAGTTCCGCATGAATCGCCCGCCCGCGATTCTCAAGCAAGTTGGCTTGTAGAATATTTGTGTGGGGAGATTTAGCGCGATCGACCCTGTTATCTGAAAAAATCCTATGTGTCCGTTGTTGGTACGAAATGCGACTTCAATTTGAGATCGCACTTTCTGGAGAAACTATCTCCAGTTCGCAGGTAGCATACAACATTTCCAGCAGGTATTGTCAACGAGAGTGTAGGTTGAGCCGATCGATTTTAGATTGGCGATTTTAGATTCAAGGACAAATCTCAAATCCGAAATCTCAAATCGGAGTCTTGGGTTTCACATCAAGCTCTACCTCAATACGCTTGGGCTAACACTGTTTATTGCCCGGAGATCCCCCTCGCATCCCCCTTAAGAAGGGGGACTTTGAGAAGATTCTTGTCCCCCCTTTTTAACGGGGGTTAGGGGGGATCTGTCTTAAACCAAGCCTATTGAGTTCTACCCAACTGATCGCTCCCTACAGTTCACAAATTCTGCCAGAGTTGCTAGAGCTAAGTTAATTTAACATTTCTACACACACTCTGGCAATGACTTACCAGAAAATTTTTTTCAATCGACAAATCGCGGAAAGCGAGCTAAGTAGATGAGTATGAAAATACACAAGTATGTCCGAAGAGAGCGAAACGAAGTGAAGCGA
This sequence comes from Oscillatoriales cyanobacterium, assembly GCA_004292955.1. GTDB lineage: Bacteria > Cyanobacteriota > Cyanobacteriia > Cyanobacteriales > Microcoleaceae > Microcoleus. Next base: position 143,945 of record RDXX01000011.1, read on the forward strand.
AGCATAAGCCCTAGCCCTTTCAGGGCGGCTTCGCCAACGGGCAGGCACGCGGCTACGCAGGGGTTACGGTTGCTTTACGTTCTGTTACATGAACCGATTTATTTACACCCACCTACTTACCCAAAAACGGATAGAAGCGCTAAACAATCGTCGCGAATACAGCAGAGTTTTAGACTAAAGTTTTAGATATCAGATTCACTGTGCGAGCCGTGTGAATCTAAAATCTAAAATCTAAAATCTAAAATCTAAAATCTACTGACTGGCGATCGCTTTCTCGCTGTTTGGTTTTCTAGGTTGCAGCCTTTTCTAATAAGAGCTTCGCCCGTTTGACCATTTCCGGAATCTCGATCGGATAATCGCCGGTGAAACACGCCGAACAAAAACTTTTCGTGTCTTCGTTAGTCGCACTCAGCATTCCTTCCCGGCTCAAGAAAGCCAAGGAATCCACCCCAATTTGAACGCCAATTTCGGCGACGGATTTGGTAGCAGCAATCAACTGATCTTGATTGTCGGTGTCGATGCCGTAAAAACAAGGATGAGTCACCGGGGGCGAAGAAATTCTCATGTGAACTTCGGTGGCGCCCGCATCCCGCAAGGCTTTGACAATTTTGCGGCTGGTAGTGCCGCGGACGATAGAATCGTCGATAATAATGACCCGCTTTCCTTCCAACACATCTTTGAGAGGGTTGAGTTTCATGCGGATTCCTGACTCGCGCATTGTCTGAGTCGGTTGAATAAAAGTGCGTCCGACGTAGCGATTTTTAATCAATCCTTCGGCGTAAGGAATGCCGGAAGCTTGAGAAAAGCCGATCGCCGCTGGGATTCCAGAATCGGGAACACCGATGACTATATCAGCATCAATCGGAGATTCGACTGCCAACCTCCGCCCGATCCGCAGTCGGTAGGTATATAAATTTTCACCTTCCATAATGCTGTCTGGTCGAGCAAAATAGATCATTTCAAAGACGCAAAGTTTGCGTTTTTGCTGCTGACTCCAGTGGAAAGAAGCCATACCTTCCTCTGTAATCCAAACTAATTCTCCCGGTTCTACGTCCCGCAAAAATTCAGCACCGATAATATCTAATCCGCAGGTTTCCGATGCTAAAACGTACCGTTGCGGAGTTGTGGGGAGGGTGCCAATTACCAGCGGGCGGACGCCGTGGGGGTCGCGGACTCCCATGACGCCTTGGGGGGTGGCGATCGTCAAACTAAAGGCTCCTTGGCACATAGCAAAGGCACTGATCGCAGCTTCCAGCCAGTCTTTGCCCTGGTCTACCTCCCAACCGATCGCCACTGCGATCGCCTCTGAATCCGTCGTGCTGACAAACTCGCACTTCCGAGACAGCAATTCTTCCCGCAATTCTTTAGTATTGACAAGATTCCCGTTATGTGCTAGAGCCAGACTTCCCAAGCGAGTTTCGACAACCACAGGCTGAGCGTTGACCACGCGGGACGAGCCGGTAGTAGAGTAGCGAGTGTGCCCTACGGCTAAGTTACCGGGCAAATGACCTAAATTCGATTCGTTGAAGACTTGGGAAACCAGTCCCATCTCCTTGTGCAGGTGGACTGTTTCACCATCAAAAGTAGCAATTCCGGCGGATTCCTGACCTCGGTGCTGCAAAGCATACAAGCCGAAGTAGGTCAACTTGGCGACATCTTCACCCGGTGCGTAGATACCGAAAACGCCGCAAGCTTCCTCGGGCTTGTCTGGTTTGCTAGAATGCTCGTCAGCCTCGAAGGAATGGTTGGGAATCATAGATGGGTGGGCTCCTAATGGGAACGGTGGGTTAGCGGGAAAGTTTCAGCGGGAAGTTTTGTTTGCGATCGCGTCGCATAACTTAATAATTCCTTAATATTGCCACGGATCGAACATTAATTTCAAGTTGTTTGGCATTCTGGCTGGGGATGTGGGGCGTTTAAGGGGATTGTAATATCGATCGCCCATATCTCTGATAGTAGCGTTTATTCACGGGGGGCGATCCTCTTCGAGGGCTTCGCTAACGGGGGGAAAACCCGCATAAGTAATTCGGGATTCGCAAATCGATAGATTTTGTAGGGAAAATAGGTCTTTTTCAAAGATTAAGATATCGAGGGCGATTTCCTACGGGATAGCTACGCTTCACGGGCTGTTTGAAATATTAGCATTTAATGGCGATCGCTCTTGACTTTTGTGTGAGATTGACATACTATATCATCATGGGAATCTGTGCGGCCATATAAATCATTTTTGACACGACAAGTTATGTCAATAGCACAGAGCAGATAAATTTTTCAGTCTAATTGGTAGGGTGCGTCGCTGCGAGATTCTTGATGAAACTTGCAGATTGTAGATGGCGATGCACCTTACTATTGTGTGGTGCGTCGCTGCGAGATTGTCGATCGAAATTGCAGATTTTCGATGCGACGCACCCTACGGATTAAGTCCATGCACTTGCTATTATGTGGTGCGTCGCTGCGAGATTGTCGATTTGATTTGTAGATTGTTGATAGCGACGCACCCTACGGCTTCAACCCGCACATCCTCCGGGTTTTGTTTATCTAGACGCGGTTTCAACCGCCGCTTCCAATTCTTGAAAAATTTTGTAACTACCGCAAACTACTTCGATACAAATATCTCCTTCCAGCCGAAAGTAGAAAAGAGTTGAAGAACCTGTCTCAACCAAACCCTCTTGATTTTGAAAAGGATAGGACAAAGCAGATAAAATTTGACTTTTATCTTCTGTCAGTTGTCTTAATTCTGCGTTACCTACCCAGAAGCAAGAGTCTTCTGAGTCGGCGTTGACAGGTTGAGAGATTACCTGATGCACGAGTTGATAGAATTCGATCGCAGTATCGTAGATCCCGGTTCCGAAAGTAAAGTCCAAACGCAAGGTTAAAGGTTGAGGGATGAGAGAAATACCTGTGAGGTCGGCACTTTTCAGGTCTTCTATGCAAAAATGTTTTAAAGGGCGATCGGTTGTAGCAGTCATAGAATTACCGTGCCAATAAATTATGGTGGAAATTAACGCTTCAGCTCAATATCAAACTCAAGCCGAGAACGATAAAAGTGAACGTCAAATTCTAAGAAAAAATTTGTCTGTCCCAGAATCAATGATACGCTATCACTTTTTGCCCAAGCAAATACTAATCTTACCGGAGCAAACTCCCCTATTTCAGCCATGAAAAATACTGGCATCGCTGGTTGATTACCAACGTTACCAGCCAGTCGAATAATGGCTTTGCTGTCATCCCACACTAAGCCAAGCTGAATTCCTATTTTGTAAGGCAATACACTCACTGTTGCACCGCTGTCTACTAACCCAACAACTTCGACTCTCTGGTTATTGTGGTGCAGAATCAAGGGAATGCGCGGTAAGCTGTCAAACTCATCTTGAGAGGGGTGATTGGTAGAGTATTGAAATCGCATAATACTCACTTTTCGTTGCTGTTAGCCAGATTCATTGCCTGCATCAAAGCTGTACCAGCACCAAAAGTATTGTAGGGAGTTGGCAAGTAGTAAGTCTTGTAAGGTTCCAAAGGAAAAATATTCTGACTGATATCTTCTTCCGCCATAAGAATACGGATTAACTCTCGTTTATCGATCGCAGACAGTTTTTTAATGGTAGGGAGTAATTCTGTTAGTGTCATCGGTTGTTTTCCTACGATGCGTCTATCTTGATGATAGCAGGTGAACAGTGTTTGTAGGGTGCGTCGCTGTGAGATTGTCAATTTGATTTGTAGATTGTTGATAGCGACGCACCTACAAGTGAGACTACCCAGAAACAAGAGCAACGCGAAAACCTCTGTCGTCGTCGCCTGCCCTATTCCCGGAGCGATAGGCACTGCGACAATTCACCGCATGACATTTCCAGGAACCGCCACGAAGAACTCTCAAGTCAGAGTGAGTTTCCCAAGAACTTCCATCATTTGGTGCGCCATTGTAGTTAAAATTCACGCTATCGCTGCACCATTCGTTAACATTCCCGTGCATATCGTAAAGTCCAAAAGCATTCGGAGGAAAACTCCCGACATCCGTTGTTTCTTTGCGGGAAGGTTCCCATTGTGCAGAACCATAGGGATAGCCACTATAATTGACTAAATCCGCGGTAATTGTTTCGCCAAAGTGAAAAGGTGTTTTAGTTCTCGCGCGACAAGCATATTCCCACTCGGCTTCCGAAGGTAAGCGATAAGTCTTGCCTGTTTTTTGGGAAAGTTTCTCGCAGAATTCCACAGCATCATTCCAACTTACTTTTTCTACAGGACGTTTCGCGCCTTTGAATTTAGATGGGTTATTTCCCATCACCGCTTGGTATTGTTCTTGAGTGACTTCATACTTGCCCATAAAAAAAGGAGAGATGTTAACTTTGTGTTGCGGATTTTCCATATTTTCTTTCCCTACTTCCTCAGTGGGGGAGCCCATCAGGAAACTGCCTCCAGGGATTGCTATCATTTCTAAGCTTGCACCGCCACCTAAATCTTCGCTAATAAATTGTGCTTGATTGTCTTTACGGTTAGTTATATTACCCTGGACATCAACTGTCACTGTTTCAAAATCAAACGTTTGTAAATTTCTCATAATTGTGGGTTTTAAAGAAGAAAATATATTGTAGAAATTTAACCCGCGCAGGCGGGTTTTGTCAGTGTAGCGGTGGTTGAAACCAGGCACTTTCAACCACCGCTACTTATCCCTCGAAATCAAACAGATCCAATTCGACGCTCGATCGCATTATAGAACCGATCGCCCATATCACCCATCCCGACCTCAATCAACCCCAAATTATCCGCACTCACCACCCGCAAAGGCGAGTCAGCACCCCCAACTACACCGATTTTCTGCCACATTTTAGCCAAATGTTCTTGCAAGTAAGCTTCCCAAACTCCTTGATTTTCCGGCGCGATGGAAACAATAATGCAGTTGCCCATTTCACCAAACAAAACTTCATCCCAACGGCTAACATTTGCCGAATTCAAGCCCAGATGGATTTCCGCACCCAGTTTACCAGAGATGCAGGATTCCGCCAGGGCGATCGCAATTCCACCTTCCGCAGCATCGTGGGCGGAACAAACCCAACCGCTACGGATTCCATCGCGACAAACTGATTGCACTTTCCTTTCCAATTCAAAATTAATCCTTGGCGGTTTCCCCGCTACAATCCCGTGAACTGCCGCTAAATATTCCGAACCTCCGAGAGTAGCAAAAGCCGATTTCTTCGGAGTTTCAGTTTTCAATTCAGAATTAGCCGATTGAAAAAAGGTCAGTTCATCCTGACTATTTGCTCCAATTCCCAACACATAAATTAAATCGCCCTTCTTTTGCCAACCTTGACCGCAAATCTTCGTCAAATCTGGAATCAATCCCACCATTCCGATTACCGGAGTTGGATAAATCGGTTGAGGATTGCCATCAGAATCAACCGTTTCATTGTACAGAGAAACATTACCCCCAGTCACAGGTGTTTTCAACTCGCGACAAGCATCAGCAATCCCGCGACAAGCCGATGCTAACTGCCAATATCCTACAGGTTTTTCGGGACTGCCAAAATTGAGATTGTCCGTAACTGCAATAGGTTCAGCACCGACACAACTTAAGTTTCTCGCTGCTTCCGCTACGACGGCTTTTGCACCTTCATAAGGGTCGAGATAAACATAGCGAGAATTGCAATCAACCGTCGCCGCAACTCCGGGAATAACCCCCCCTGGCGAGGGCGGGCACGGGGGCACCGCCCCTACAAGGGGGGGAGAAAATTCGGCAGTTTCTCTTCCTTGTGCTTTCTTAAATAAGGGAATAGCTTCTGCTTCCTCTTGTAGCGTCGCCTTAGTAAGGGCGGGTTCTTCCTCTTGTAGCCCCCCCTTAGCAAGGGGGGGTTGGGGGGGTTCTTTTTGACATGGTTCCAGAGGCCGCAATCTGACCACAGCAGCATCAGCGCCTCCCGGCAAAACAACAGTATTATTTTGCACCTGATGGTCGTATTGGCGATAAACCCAGCGTTTAGAAGCGATGGTGGGAGTATCTAAAAGAGTCAGCAAAATCTGATTCCAAGTTTGGAAATCACCTTGAACTTCGATACCGGCTGCGGTGCATTCCGGCAACTTGTCCGCCGTCCATTCCCATGCTTTTCTAGCATATTCTGGCGCTTCCGTTAACAATTCGCGGTGATAAATTGGCGTATTATCTGCCAAAGCAGTCGCGGTAATTTCAGCAGCGATTTCGCCTTTAAACAGAATTCGGACGATCGGCTCTGCGATGACTGTCCCCGCGACTACGGCGTGCAATCCCCAGCGATGAAAAATATCAATTAATTCCTGTTCCCGTCCTTTCTGTGCGACAAACAACATCCGTTCTTGCGATTCCGAAAGCAGGTATTCGTAGGGAACCATACCGCTTTCTCGAACCGGAACTTTATCTAAATCAAATTCAATTCCGACACCACCTTTGGCTGCCATTTCCGATGTCGAACAGGTGATTCCTGCCGCGCCCATATCTTGGGCGGCGACGACAGCACCAGTTTTGAATGCTGCCAAACAAGCTTCAATTAAGGATTTTTCGAGAAACGGATCTCCTACTTGGACTGCTGGGCGGTCATCCATTGATTTGTCGGTCAATTCTGCACTAGCAAAACTTGCGCCTCCCATGCCATCTCTGCCAGTAGTTGAACCCACATAAAGCACAGGATTTCCGATTCCCGATGCGCCAGATTTAACAATTTCTTGAGTTTCCATTAAACCCAAAGCCATGACATTAACTAGCGGGTTTTCAGAATAAGCAGCATCGAAATAAACTTCGCCGCCAACCGTGGGTACGCCGATGCAGTTTCCGTAGTGACTGATTCCCGATACAACACCTTTGAACAATCTCTGAGTTTTGCTATCATCTAAATTGCCGAAACGTAGAGAATTCAAAAGTGCGATCGGGCGAGCACCCATTGTAAAGATATCGCGGAGAATCCCACCGACGCCAGTTGCAGCACCTTGGAAAGGTTCCACTGCTGACGGGTGGTTGTGGGATTCAATTTTGAAAGCAAGTTGCAAGCCATCTCCCAAGTCTACGACGCCGGCATTTTCTCCAGGGCCGACGAGAATGCGATCGCCCTCTGTGGGAAACTGTTTTAATAGCGGCCGCGAATTTTTGTAGCAGCAGTGTTCGCTCCACATCACGCCGAACATTCCCAATTCAGCCTTATTGGGATGGCGGCCGAGACGCTGAACGATTTCTTCATATTCTTCGGGTTTGAGTCTTTCAGCGGCAATTTGTTCGGGGGAAAATGGGAGGTTTGGCATAATAATTGCGATGTTTTGTAGATTTTACATCCCGACTTGGGATTTTGTCGATCGGGATTTAGGTATCAAGACCAAAGAAACCGGGTTTTTTATTTAATCTGAGGGTTGGAAGGAAATCTTTGGGTGCATCTGGTTTTTGAGGAGGGCGAAGCATGACCGCATATAAATTATTAGTTATAATCCCATATTGACTGCGGTCATGCTTCGCCCCTACAAACATATTTGTCTTGCGCCAGATGCACCCAAATCTTTTCGGTAAAAAACCCGGTTTCTGACCACTCGTCCATCCAGGACTGTTAATGCTAATTTCTAGGATGACAGAGTTTGTGGATAACAGCATTCAGATTTTAATTTCTAGCATGAATTGAAGGGGCTGCATTGTTGTCAACTTAATCTCAAAGATCGTAGCAGTTTTTGGCGGCTCCGATGAGTTCCTAGGACGCGATCGATCGTACAGGGAAACTGAGAAGTTACCAAATATCGGATAATAATTGACATATATCTTATTTTCTGCTAAAGAAGTCGCACCCGACAGTTAAGATATGCTTAATTCCTCAAACCCTCTTCCCTCTTCCCTCTTCCTTCTTCCCTCTTCCTTCTTCCCTCTTCCTTCTTCCTTCTTCCCTCTTCCTTATGACTCAAAATCTCAATTTTGCCAACCAAAACTTGCGGAACCGTTCATTTAAAGGGCTGGATTTATCAGGGGCGAACTTCAGCGGTTGCGACATTCGAGGCTGCAATTTCACCGGGGCGATTTTGAGAGGGGCAAATTTTCAGGGCGTCAGAACCGGACAAAGCCGCCGCCGAGTAAAAAAATTGATTGCTAGGGCTGGCGTAACAGCGGTGATAGTGACGGCTGCTGGGGCTTTGATTGGACTGATTGGCGGGGTGGATGCGGGGGCTGTGGCTGTGGCTGGGACTGCTGCGACGGCGATTGCTGCGACTCGGGGCGAGGCGGGAATTGTGGCGGGGGCTGTAGCTGGGGCTGCTGCTGCGATCGGCGCTAACGGTATTGTGACATTTTTGGGCGGGGATACTCTGAGGGGAATTGGTTTATTTTTGGTTTCTGGGGTTATTTTGGGGTTATGTGCGATCGGCTTTTTTATCGCTGTTGAAGAAATCGAAAAATTATCAGTAACGTCGTTTAGAAAAGCTGATTTAACTGGCGCTATATTCGATCCGGGGGCGGTTCTCGATGCTGATTTTTCCGATGCGCGAGGCTTGCCGTGGTAACCTGCACAATTAGTTCGCGTTTGGTAAAATAACCCTGATAACGTTAGGTATGAAAGCACGTCCGCCGCTACTGGGAGGACGTTAAGCGTGCGATCGAGGCGGGTATTTTTTCGGCGGATTAGAAGCTGATTGATGATGGTGGAAGATGTTTTGGGCGATCGTACCCACAGACTTATGTTAAATTAGACCTCTTGCAAAAATAGCTAAGACGGGATCTCCGGCCCATCCCACAAAAATCATCTTTTCTTGTGGAATGGGCCGGAGAGCCCGTCCTAAAATTTGATTAAAAGGACTTTTGCAAAAGGTCTATTTTCCTGTATTTTCAGTCACTCACAGTACCTCCGGCAAACGACTTCTTTTTAAAGCAATAGATAATTGCCTTAATCGTTCGCTAACTTCTAAATTCGATTCTTCTGACTTCAAGTTATCAGGTATTTCAGCAAACAGAATTGAATTTCCCTGCAACCATTCATTAAGAGCAACCCCAGTCCAAGTACCTTCTTTGTCTCTAAAACTATCAACTAAACCCTTCAGTTCTTGAATACAGTATGACTCGAAACCAGACGCACCGAAGATTGCATAGCGTAGGTATTCTTCAAACGCATTAATATCATTCTCTACCTCAAAAACTACAGATTCTTGTGAAGATATGAGGTCTTTAGAAACATCTACTACTATCTGCGTTGCTACCCCAGCAATTTGTCTTGCTACTCCTGGCACTCCCAAGACTTGTTGCCGAAGGTCAGGATTAAATAGTAAATCCGAGCCATATTTTACATATTTTTTCAGAACTTTAAAGGCAGCTTCTTCGCCACTATAGTAGTTATCAACAATTTCAATATCTACTCCTAAACTTTTGATGATTTTATTTCGAGTATCACTATTAACTGGGCCACGAATCAGCGCTTCCGAAACTGGACGGGCAAAACGTAAAAATAATACGCTTAAGCTATTCTCTAGTTTTGCTAAAAAATACTCCTCTGAATTTTCAATAAGCCTGGATTTTACTTGGTTACTTTCCCATAATAAACTTGTCATGTATTCAACTAATTTTAATGCTTCATCCTTAAGTTCTAAAGCAAGTTGATGAGCAATTGAAGATAGAAGCTTACTAATATCACCATACAAACTATCACGCCAAGCAAAATTGGCTTTCATGCGATCAAACTCTGGATTTGAGTTAGCCAGAAAAATCGTATCTTTCTTGTTAAATGTTTCCTCCCTAAGTTTCTTCATTTCAGTCTCGACGATTTGTAAATATCGCTCTCTAAATTTTTCTATTTGAGTAAATGACTTAGCAGTTGAACTCTCTAAGGGTTTGTTGACAACAGAATATTCATAGTATTTTTGTAAGTCAGCTTTAATTATTTCCCATTTTTGATTCCACCATTCTGTAAATAAAACTCGCCGATTATTTTCTTCAAATAGCTTTGCTTCTTCAGGATTTTCAGGATACTTTTTACTGACTGTAATATAAATTTCTTCAGAATTGCTAATAATTTTATTGATAGACGCTTCGCATCTTTTCTTTAAAATAGATACACGCTCAGTGTTGATATAGTTAAAAATTTTGTCTTTAATTTCTGGAATGCCCGTGCCATCTTTAGTGATAATTTTTCCATCGGCAATTCCTGTTAATCTCTTCAACTGAGCTTGAATATTACTTGCGTCCCCAATCTCTAACTTAGTCTGTTCTCCTGCTAAACCATTCAAAATTAAATAGGCTCCCGCTGAACCATATACAATGCGTTCAGGTGGAAGGTTTGCACGCCTTAACCAATCTTGGGAAGCTTCTTCAATATGTGTTTTAAGCGCCTCTGCACTACCTAATGAATCAATCCGACTTAAAAAAACAAACAGCTTATCAGCAACGGTGACGTTTTTATCGCCAAGTTCTGTGAATTTTATTATTTCTAGTTCCTTTTCTCGGAGGCTAGTAAACCGTTGTACCAATATTACAGCATCACAGTCAGAGAGCATTTCTTGTGCTTCATCAACGTGCTTTGCTAAACCTGAATCTAAACCCGGAACATCATAAAAAACAATCCCTTCAGCTTGAGCAAGTTTGTTAGTATAAAGTCGAGCTTCTAAAACAGCGTGAGCATACTTTTCATCTGCTACATATTTTTTTAGCGGTTCTCTAATATCTTCTAGTCTAGTAAATGAGAAAGTCACATTACCTTCTCTTCTTACCTGTTGTAAAGTTATTTCGTTTGCTCTTATGGTATTTAGGTCTTCGTTCGCCCCTACTTTCTCAAGCTCTTTTAGTAAATTTAGAAACTCTTCATCAGTTCTCGCTTGTACTTCCAGCCTTTGTTCGGACTCATTTTCAACTGAATAAATTTGGGTGGTTGTAAATGTACATCTTCCTCCCTTCGCTGGAAGTAAATCGCATTCTAGCCAAGCATTAATAAATGTGCTTTTTCCGGCTTTTTCTAGCCCAACAACAGCGATGCGAAACTCACGCTTTCTCAGTCTTTCAAGTTGGCGACGAGTTGGTTCTGCTTCTTGTAAAAGTACCTCTTTTAATCGAGCCGGAACTTCGGCTTGGGGTAAGTTGGCTAAATTTACCGCGTGTCTTTGGATGTTTAAAGCGTCAGTGAGACGAGTCTCATAGTAAGAAGAAGCTGTTTTCCAGTCCATTGATATATTCCTTACACGCGGTTAAATTTTTCTAAACCAGATACAGATAGATATTCCAGACAAGCTAATTCTTTAACAGTACCCTGTCCATTTGGGGGAAGATTTCTTTTTAAAATATATTGAACTTTTTTCCCAATCATTTCTGGCCCATCAGCAATGTCAATCCTGAAGTAAAATTCTCTTTGTTCACTTACATCTGTAATATCTTCCTCAGTTAATTTTAGACGCTGCTGTATGATATTCGCATCTTCAGGACTTGTACATAGAAAATATGAAGCATTTTCTATTAGTGTTTCTATATCAGAGACATTAATTGTATGATTTTCTCTGATATTTCCCACCACCGATGCTGGAACAATAAGACACAAAGCTACAGACACGGAAGACTTTTTTGGAGAAGGAGGTAGAGATGGTCTATTATTTGATGATTCTCCTTGTATTTGCTTCCTCTTTGGTTCTTGAGAATTTGGCCTCTCCACAAATTTGGTAGCTGTAGCAGCAACAAAATCCTGGATAGCTGTACCAACAACATCCTGGATAACTTTAGCAGTATCCCTAATTTTTTCAAAATCCATTTCTTTATCGCTCCAATAGCAAATTTGATTTGCGTTCCTTAATACTCATTTGAATTTAACACTCCTGTTTTAAGATTATGTCGAAGCTCGAAAATTCTTCTGCTAGGTTTTGAGCTTTTTGTTTCATAGGTTGCCAAATGTTTCTTTGCTTTTCATAATCTAGAGTAATTTCTTGGTTTGCTTTATCGAGTCTTTCCTGATAACGGTCAATAATATCACTCTGAATTTTGTCTACATTTTTTTTTAGACAGTCAATTTGTTCTAGTAACCAGCGTGCAACTTGATTTACTCTTTCTGACTCTTGCCCTTTCGCCTGCTCTATCCAACCTTCCAGTAATTTTTCTGTGCTGGGTAGTTCAGCATTATCACTAGAACGTGGTTGATACTCAGTTTCATAAATGGTTTTTTTACCTATCCACAATGTATACCAAGTTCGTTTTTGTTTTGGAACCTGTACTGCTTCTTCCCAAGTCCCTTGTGTAATAGCAAATCCTGCTTTAAACCGAAAATTAAATTTTAAATTACTCTCGACTTTAATCAGTTCTGATTCAGGAAATTTAATCGCTATGTCAGGTGCACGAGAATTTGCTCCATTTTCAAAATAAGACAAGTGGCAACGAAACAATTCGGACACAGCCTGATGAATTCTATTTAATTCTTGAGTAGAAATCTGTTTTAATACATCCTGTATAACAATGTTGAGATGGATAGCTAGTTCATTAAGTTCCTCATTGAGTTGTTTGAGTTTGTTTTTATCTGCCTCTGTTCTTGCTTCCATTGTTTTTCCTTCTTTAGCAACGGAAGCTTTGTAGCCTAAGTCAACTAAACGGTTCAAGTTTCTTGCTAGTAAATTGACATTTAAAACATTTGCTCTTTTTAAATTCGGACTGTCTAACTCTACCCTTCCAGTTTCTAAAGACTTTGCCACTGCTTCTAAGACTTGAGTAATTCCTTTTTGAAATTCCTTCTCCCATGAATAAAGTGGAAATAATTTTTCTCCTAATTTCTTGTATGGCTCTTCCTGTTGGAGTTCCCTAATTACGGTTCTTATATAATTCACAACGTCATCTTGTGACTGTTTTGCAAGAACCTGTTTGACTTTTGTATCTAGTCTTTCAAACGGCTGTTTTAAGTTTGTATCGCTAGTTTCTAAGAAGCCTTCAAGCTCTGCCCTAATTTTTGATATTTTTTCACATTCCTCTTGATAACCTGCTTCTGAACTGTTAAGAATAGCTGTTGTTGTTTGTACAGCCCATTCCGTTACTGCATTTCCAGCAGCCAGATTAAAACGTTCTATAATTTGTGGAATTACTAGCTGTGGGAAGTGTTCAGTAATATGTTCTCTTAAGTGTTGCTGAAACTCTTCTGCATAAGATTTTTTCCATAATGCTTCAGCAACTCGGTTTCGGTCGTGTCTAGACCATTTTTGTACGTTACGTGGCAAGTCTTCTAATATATCTTCATCAATTAATCCATTAAAATTGTTGTCCGCTTTTTTACACGCCTCAGCACTAAATATTTCATCATAATTTTGGATCTGAAGAGCCAGTAAAGCCGGCCATGTACTAAGTTTTACAACCTGCAACTTCTCAATCTCTTCTGTATATTCTTTTAATTGTTCAGTCAATTCACCTTTAATACTGCGGATAGCATTTTCAAAAAAGCGATTTTCTGTTTCAGGCCAATTTCTATCGGAGCGAAAAACATCAATACGATTAAGAGTAAAAAGCATACGCGCCGGAGAACCACCTAAATCTTTGACCTGCTGTACAACTTCTTGCAACAAGCTTTTTACTTTCTGTGCATCGGTTTCTGCACTATTGTATGTTACTATGCACAATGCCTCTCGGCACTGTTGAATCACATTTGCGTTACCTTGATCGCCCACATAGGCTAAACCAGGTAAATCAAGAATTTTTACCCTAGTTCCTTGTGGCAGTTCTAGTTTTGACTCTTTGACAAGCCGGAAAGGGTAAAAGATTGTCGATTGTGGACAAGCTAAATTCGGTTGTTTTTCTCTATTTTCAATATAACTTATCATTGCTTCATATAAGCGCTGATAAATTTTCTCCTCTCTGATACCTCTCCATTCTCCACACTCCCACAATGCTCCTGGTGTTTCATGGATTATTAGAGACTTTTCCTTGCTATATTCGATAGTGACTGCCCCTGCGCTCATTTCACTTACGGCTACGGGGACAATTTCGGCTCCACATAACAAATTTACCAAAGTGCTTTTCCCACTACTGGTGGTTCCTGTGGTCGCCAGAGTCAGAGTTGGATTACGGAGTTCATCAACCAGATTACTTAAAGCCTCGTCTAATTTACTAGAAAGTTCTTGTATTTCAGGCTGATATGTATCTGGTAAATGTTCGGAGATTTCTGTAGAAAAATTATTCCAGTATTTAGCAAGCAGTTGAGCTTGGAATTCTACTTCGTCAAAAACTTTGTATAATTGTTTACTCATGTGTTAAATACTGGTGTTGAGAGTGAATATGTATCCTATTTAACATATTTGAGTCGCAACTGATAGAGGGCTGACAGCCGCACTGTTTAATTATGACTCTAGGGTATTATACTATACTTGTAAAGATACGATCGCACTTTCTTTAAAGAATTTTACACACAGGCTCTTGAGATTGTTGCAGGTCTTCAATCAGATGATCGGCGGGCGTTGCTTAATGCAGGTATGAAACGATCGCCCGCTCGCCGAACGAGCGCTCTCTATTGTAATAAATTATACCCATATTCCCCAAAAGTCGATCGCCCGCACAGTCAAACACCAGTTTTGTGCGAGCTCTGTGATTGTCGTTTGCGTGCACGAGGGATCTCGCACGTTAAGAGTTGGTAGACTGACAATTACCTATTCCTCACCCATTCCCGGAATTCTCGCACTGCTGCGGTTGCGCCTGTCGTTGGAGTGCGATCGATCGGTCTGTTGCGATTTTCATGTTCCGGTAGCGGCACCATAATTTCTAATTGACCTTGATGATAAGCAATTCTGGCGGAACGTTGATTTCCCAGTTCCGCGAGCAAATCTTCATATAATTTCCAACTGATGTTTGGTAGTAAAACTCTTTATTCAGAGGACGTTGATATTGTTAACATTTGAGTTGGGTTTGTATTAATGACTATTTGTTTGTGTAAAATAGCAGGGAGTGCAAAACATTGACTTTATGACTAAGTTTCCCCACGATCAGTTTGCTAAAGAATACCTTCAAGAGTTATTGTCGCCTCTGGGAGAAGTAGAAACCAGCAAAGATGTCACCGCTGAAGTCAGAGAAATTGATGTCTGGTTTCAACCCACTTCTTTTGAGGGCGAATATGTTCAGAGTTTGGGTTTATTGGGTAAGATGGCTGCTACTGTAGCTGTGATTGAGCCGTTTCGCAATCCGGTTAATACTGAGGGAATCTTCAGTTGTGTGGTAAAACTATTAAATAGTAGGGCGAAACTGGGGCGGCAGACTAATCGAGAAGACCAGCGTTTAGAAGAAAGACAATTGCCGAGGTTGTGGATTTTAACTCCCACTGCTTCGGAACTTTTACTGGACAGTTTTGGTTTTCGGGTTCCCGAAGAGTCCGAGGGCTGGGCGAAAGGAGTTTATTTTTTAACTCAGGTTTGGAGAGTCGGACTAATCGCGATTCACCAGCTACCGAGAAGCCCCGAGACTATGTGGTTGCGGATGTTGGGCCGCGGGCGGGTACAGGAACAGGCGATCGCAGAACTCAGTGCATTGCCTGTGGATAATCCACTCCGAACTAACGCGCTAGAATTATTGTACATCTTGCAGGCAAATTTGCAAGCGAATACACCACCTATTCCCGCAGGGGATGATGAAGATCAGGAGTTAGTTATGGCGATTGCACCTCTTTTTCAACAACATTTAGAAGCTGCACAACAACAAGGCCTCCAACAAGGCCTCCAACAAGGCCTCCAACAAGGCCGGGAAGAAGGACAGCGGATGATTTTGGAGAGTTTTTTGCAAGTTAGATATGGGGAGTTAGACCCACGAACTGTCGCATTAATTCTACCGATTTCGGCTTTGCCTGTTGCCGAGTTCACCTTGCTGTTAGTGCAATTATCTACTCTGCCTGCGGGAGAAAATGAACACCAAAATGTGCAAATTTTGTTGGCACAAACAGTTATGGAAAAAACCTTCATTCAATCGGGACAATTAGAAGAAATCCCGGTAAATCTCATCCCCGATCTGCTGGCTTTATCCCCAGACAATTTATCATCGCTGTTGGCAGACTTGCCTCAATTATCGATTGAAGAACTGATGGCTAGATTGGCACAATCATTGACTTAGAAAAAAATAAACTGACGGGTAATAGCCTGTCAATATTGGGGCGGTTTCTCACAGACACCGCCTCTATATTTTGCAGGTGTCAATAGCTACGGTCATGCGCTACTGTAGTTAATAGTAGACTGTGGTCATTAGTCCTTGTTTTATGAAGTTGCGATCGTTCTTTTCTTTCCTCATTGCTGGCGTTTTGGCTCTCTTAGCCTTGAGTGCAGGCGGTTTTTACTGGCTGTCAACCAAAACTCCCCTCAATCTGCTCGCCGGTGGGCCGACAACTACTCCGGCTGCGGCTGTGTTTGTCTCGAAACAATCACCTGTGTTAGTTTCAATGCTGGTAAATCCCGATCGCCTCGAAGCATTGCGACAAATCTTTGCCTCTCCTGAAGAAAGAAGCCGATCGCACGCTGAATTCGAGCAAATAAAAAAAAGCTTCCTCGTTAATACTGGCCTGGATTACAGTCGCGATATCCAACCTTGGATAGGTGACGAAATTACTTTCGCCACCACCACGCCAGATTTCGACGATCGCGAACTCAACAACGGCAAACAAACCGGGTTTTTGCTAGCCGTTTCCTCCCAAAATGCCGATCGCAGTCAAGAATTTCTCACTTCCTACTGGCAAAAAGAATCTCGTAAGGAGAAAACTGTGCAGTCGGAAGTATACAAAGGTGTCAAAATTTATTATAAAGAGTCACCAATAACTAACCCTAAAAAAGATTCGATTTGGTCTTTCAACTCGCTTTCTCTACCAAATTCAACTTTGCCTCCCAGCTTTGTAACAGCAGCAATCGGCGGTAGTTCTGATTCAGGAAATAACAGCAGTTTTGTTTTATTTGCCAACAGTCCGAACGTGCTGCGAGATGCAATTGATAACGTAGAATCAGCAAACCGGAATCTCAACAACAGTCCTAACTATCAAAAAGCTTTGCAGCAGCTAACTCAAGGCAGAATAGCTTTAGGATTTGTCAATCTCCCGCAGCCAGCAACCGAGAAAAATCCCCAAGTTTCCCCCAATTCCCTCGCAGTTGCTATCGGAGTCAACCGACGGGGATTGCTGGCCCAAACTGCTTTGGTGACATCGGGAGACAAAACAGCAATTCCCACACTATCCGCACCAGTGCAAGCCTTGCAGTACATACCCTCAGCCAGTCCTTTCACGGTCGCCAGCACCGATTTAAGGAATTTTTGGACTGATTTGTCATCGGCGGTGTCAACTAACACAGAGGCTTCAAAATTAGTCGATCGCGCGATCGCAGATATTCAGCAAAATTCGGGCGTCAATTTGCCCCAAGATATATTTAACTGGGTACAAGGAGAATACGCTTTAGCCGTGGTTCCGAGTTCGTCAAACACTCCCGACTGGATTTTTGCGGCCGAGAAATCTGCTGATGCTCAAAAGGCGATCGACAAACTCGATGAAATTGCCCGCAGCAAAGAATACAGTATCGGCAACTTTACTCTCAGAAACCAGAAAATTACCGCTTGGACGCAGTTGACAACGAGCCAGAGTTACGATGTAAAAAATAAGAGCAAAAGTGCGATCGAAACCGAGGCAAAAGGAGTTCGAGCCACTGTCGGCAAATACGAAATTTTCACGACTTCCGTAGAAGCAATGGACGCAGCACTCAAAGCAGCCGAAACAGGCTCTTTGGTGGCAAATCAAGATTTTCAAACCAGCATCGAACCGCTACCGCCAGCTAACGACGGCTATTTTTATTTAGACTGGCCCTCCAGCAGAGCAATTTGGGAAAAACAAATCCCGCTGTTGAGGTTAATTGAACTTTCTGCAAGACCACTTTTTGACCACTTGCGATCGCTCACTGTCACCAGTACGGGAGAAGTCGCAGGAATTCGGAAAGCTACAGTATTTATGCGGCTGAATTAGTCAGTTGTCAGTTGTCAGTTGTCAATAATTCGGACAGTTTGATGCCATCCGTAGGGGTGGTAAAAACCCGGTTTTTTACGTAAACGCACCTCGACCATCTATCAGCAGTGCAGTGGGAGCATCTCAGTTTTGATTTTATAGTGCTGTCCCCGCTCGCGATCTATCCAACACTCGCGAGCGGGGACGCTCGCACTGTAAAGAAATTGCTTTTTCCAAAAGTGAGAGGCTCCCAGTCCAGTCATGAGTCATAGCACGTTTAAAAATTATTGGCACAAACATTGTGTTTGGGCTTACTGTCTCATAACTAATGACTGATAACGTTCGCGAGCTCTTAAGCTCGCAAAACATGACTAATGACTAATAGCGTTCGCGAGTAACGTTCGCGAGCTCTTAAGCTCGCAAAACATGACTAATGACTAATGACTACTCAGGATTGACTACTATTGGGTTGACTGGTGTTTTAGGTTTCCCAAAATAAGCTTGAAACACCTCTTTGGCGATGGGGGCCGCGGCAACAGAACCAAAACCGCCATTTTCCACAACCACGGCGATCGCAATTTCCGGCTTGTCCGCAGGCCCATAGGCCACATACAGCGAGTGATCCTTCTGTCCGATCACCTCCGAAGTCCCAGTTTTGCCCGCTGTTAGTGGAATTGAACCGTCATTGAGCCCCTGTCCCGTACCGTCGGTAACTACTGCCACGAGTCCTTCTTTAATCACATTAACTGTCGAAGGTTTCATCCCCGTAGGTACTGGTTTTGTCTCAGGCTTGCCAGTCAGAGAAGTCAAAAGATGCGGTTTGACCCGATTACCACCATTGGCAATCGAACCTACCATCACCGCCGCCTCCAAAGGAGTCACCAACACGAACCCTTGACCGATCGACATTGTTACCGTATCACCAGCATACCAAGGTTCTTTATAGATTTTTTCCTTCTGGGCCGGGGTCGGCATTTGACCGTGATCGCCACCGCCTAGGCCCAAAAGCTTCAAATCCGTATCCTTGCCAATGCCCAAGCGGTGTCCCCACTTAGCAATTTCGTCCGGCCCGGCACTCATCCCGATTTGATAAAAAAACGTATTGCTGCTGAAAGCCAAGGCATCCCGAAAGCCGATGTTTCCGTAACCGCCGCTGTGTTCGTTAAAATCAATTCCCCCCACAGTAATGTAAGACGAAGTACCAATAATTGAGTCCGGCGAAAACTTGCCCGACTCCATCCCCGCGACGGAAGTCACAATTTTAAACGTGCTGCCGGGGGGATAGCCTTGCATGGTTCGATTCACAAATGGATTTTCTTCCTGTTGAAGAGTTGCCCAATCATCCTTAGTGATTTTTCGCGTAAACAAATTGGGGTCAAAAGTCGGGTGGCTGGCCAAAACTAATACCGCGCCGGTTTTCACATCAAGGGCCACTACTGCTCCCCGGCGGTTCCCCAGGGCTGTTTCGGCTGCTTTTTGCATGGACAAGTCTATGGTTAGCTGCACTGCCTCGCCCGGTTTGGGCGGTGTCTCCCCCATCAGTCGCAATTCTTGATTTTGGGCATTTACTTCGATCAGCCGATCGCCCCACACTCCCGCAATTTCCTTGTTAGAACTTGCTTCTATGCCCATCTGACCGACAATCATCCCCATTGGATATTCCGGGTGAGCTTTCAAGTCTTCTGCGGTAGCTTCGCCAATATATCCCAAAACGTGAGCAGCTAAACTGCCTTCGGGATAGTAGCGGCTTGCTTCTGGCCGCACTTCCACTCCCCGCATTTGTCCCACCTGTTCTGCTAGCGGTACAAACAATGCTGGTGGCATAGCTTGCTTGATTCGCACCGGTCTGTAGGATAGAGGATCAACTTTTTTTAATTTCTCTAATATTTCTTTAGCCGGGATTTTTAGCAGCGGACTCAACTTTTGTGCTGTCACTTTCCACTCTTCGGGCGTTTGTTCTTTCGGCCACAAATAGACCGATCGAGCTAAATTGTTAGCCGCTAGCAGCTTGCCTTTGCGATCGACAATGTGTCCGCGATTCGCCGGCATGGGTACTAGGCGAACGCGATTGTTTTCGGCTCGTTCCCGGTTTTGCTTGCCTTGTACCAGTTGCAATTCCACCAGCCGGCTAGCGTGCAGGCCCAGCAAACCGGTTGCTACTAGCATTAACACGATCGCCCGGTGTATCGGACGCGACTGTTTCTTAGGAGTTTCCAGCAGAGTTTTGTCATTCGAGCGAAATTCAGAGAGCGCAGAAATTTCTCGTTGCATCATTCTATAGGTAGATGTTAAATCCTAGATTTTAGAGTCCTGATTGTCAATTTTGCAGTATACATCATCACACCCGGGGCCGTTCTATAGGTGCAAGCTGCATTAACGGGAATTGACCGTTGGGCGAAGCGGAAAGATTGTTGACACTCCCCGGCAGTCAAGGCACGGGGATTCTTAAGACATTTCGGTCTTAATATCCCTATGGCTAGGGTTCCCAAACTCACCACATTTGCTTTTTGAGCGTGGTGATACCTTTTGGGCGTCTAGGTACATAGTACCAGGTTTCGCAGAGTCCCCGCGTACCATTTTCAAAGCTCGATCTCTAATCGTTTTTGCAGCACCAATATCAGCGTGTTCATGATAGCCACATTCTACACAGATGAATTTTTCACCATCTCTGTTGGACTTATCTATATGACCACAATTTCGACATTCTTGGCTAGAGTGTTTAGGATTGACTTTAATGACGACCTTTCCTTGCTTTGCAGCCAGATACTCAATCTTTAAAATCAATTCACCCCAGCCTGCATCGGAAATAGAGCGATTTAAACCTTTTTTTCTGGATTGTCCATTTTTGAGAAATCTTCCCGTTTTCTCCTCAATTTTTACACGACAACGACGTAGCATTCCAGAAATATGTAAATCTTCTAAAGCAATTGCATCAATATTTCGCTCCACTATTTTGTGAGCGACTTTCCATTGATACGCTTGACGCCGATTGCTGATTTTTTGATGTAATAGTCCTACTTTTTTGGCTGTTTTTTTCCGATTTTTACTGCCTTTGACTTGGCGACTAACTCGTCTCTGTCTAATTTTTAAGGTGCGTTTAACTTTTTTATTAGTTGAAAATTTGGGATTTTCAATTTGATATCCATCGGAAAGATGCACCAGCTTGGTAATCCCTAAGTCGCATCCAATTACTTTAACCACATCCTGGAGAGATTTAGCCTTATAATCGGGAATAGACTTGTTCTCGATCCGAATAGACACGTACCAACCATTTTGACGCTTCCTGACAGCACAAGCCTTGATAGTGAAACCATCAGGGATTGAGCGTGAGTTATAAAACCGCATCCACCCTAATTTGGGCAAGTAGATTTTGTTACCTTGTATCTTTATTCCCATTACAAAAGTAAAAGAGGTAAAGTTACTACGGTTTTTGAATTTAGGGAATCCTCTGCCTTCAAAGAAGTTTTTGTAGGCAGTATCTAAACGTTTAACGTTCTGTTGTAAAACTGTTGAGTCAATGCCACTATACCAAGGTCTAGCTATTTTGAGCTTCGGTAAGGATGTGATTTGAATGTCACCAGCAGTGCGACGAGGATTTTTTGAGTTTACCTTCAAAGTCTACCTTGCCATCTTTCCAGGGATTGCCGGTTGCACCATTTTTACTGACGAAGCAGGTTAACGGACAAGCTTCAACCTGATTTCTGATATCGCAGTAGTCTCCTTGAACAAACTGTTGGTTATATTGAATGATTCTGTCGTTCAGACACCAGTTATAGTGACTTCTCAACATATCCACCCAGTTTGACATTTTTAAATCTTGGGTTTGATTTGGACGAAGTTTGTAAACATAGTTGGTCAACAAGATTGAGTCACCTCCTGTTTGTTGTGTACCTGATTTAAGCTTAAACTAAAATCTATTGGATTGAAGGGTTTGTCATACTTCTTTGTATTGAAAAGGTTTAAAAGTTGAAGCCTTGCTCTATATTTGAATTAAAGCCGTCCTATAATGACGGGGTTTTCAACCCAATTTTCTGATAATTGGCTTTTGAATAACTAATAACTCGTCACCGATCGCTGCAAACTAATCGCCCAAGCACCAAGAAATAGCCAGCAAAATCAAAGTCAGGCTGAGCCAAACCGGGAAATGGAGCCAGCCAGATAGACTCATAGGTAACAATAGCAAAACCTCGGCGAATAGGGAAGCAATTCCCAATACAGAGGCAAGCAGTATCAAATTTATCATCTTGACACCGTACAATTGCGGGTATGAGCGTGGCGCGTGTGGCAGAACTGGGAGTGGCACGAGGAAGGGCGATCGCACAGGTGTTGTTCTGATAAAAATAAGGAAGAGAAACCAAGAGGTTTTGAACTAATTAAAAAAAAATGTTCTTCCTCTCCTAGTTCGGATTCTTGGGGCTGCGATGGGTAAATTCTGAGTTGTGATTTTAAGTTGTGACAGAGGAGTAGTGCCATGTTGTTTAATCCGCGAGTTCATTTCAAAAACGCTGCGATCTTGGCTGCGACTTGTGCGATCGCCACCCACCCAGTTTTAGCAGAAACAGCCAATTTCGGCACATTAATTTTATCGCGAGGTTTTGGGGCCCCAACAGCAGCTTTGAGAGGTTCCACAGGCGGATCGTACTCTCTATCTGCCATTGCCAACGCCGATCGCCACAAAAACAAATGTTTGGGTTTTGCCACCCCCACTCCCGACCACATCATAGTCTTGCAGCAAAACTTGGACAAACTTACCATCCAAGTCAACAGCGGAGGCAAGGACACCACCTTACTCGTACAAGGCCCCGGTAACACCGTGCGCTGCGGAGACGATACAGGTCAGAATAAAGATGCTGGCATTGTAGATTCAGACTGGCAAGCAGGCTCATACAAAATTTGGGTCGGCACACTCGAACCCGGAGTCAAGTCTAACTATACGATCTCAGTACAGGAATAGGGTGCAGTGGCGCTGTGAGGTGGGGACAATCGAATATCTTCAAATTTTATCGCAATCTCCCCCAATCTGCTCCAGGGACACTCCCCCAATCTCCGACTCCCCAAATCTCGCGCTCCGCCACTAACTTCCCCCATCAAGTAAAATGTAAGATCGAAAGTGCCGTGTTTAACCAAAATTGGTAAATCCGAAAGTGCTAAAGACTCTTAGAGCTGACTTCAGTATAATTTTCGATCGCGACCCAGCCGCTCGCAACTGGCTGGAAGTTTTGTTTTGTTACCCAGGTCTTCAGGCCCTAGTGCTGCACCGCCTCGCACACTGGCTTTACGTACTGGGTCTTCCCTTCATTCCCCGCTTAATTTCCCACATTGCTCGCTTTTTGACCGGCATTGAAATTCACCCAGGGGCAACGATCGGCAAAAGCGTCTTCATCGACCACGGTATGGGGGTTGTGATTGGCGAAACAGCGATCGTCGGCGATTTTGCCCTAATTTACCAAGGTGTCACCCTCGGCGGCACAGGCAAGGAAAGTGGCAAACGTCACCCTACCGTCGGTGAAAATGTAGTTGTCGGTGCCGGCGCCAAGGTACTCGGCAACCTGCTAATTGGCAACAACGTTCGCATCGGCGCCGGTTCCGTCGTCCTGCGAGACGTACCATCTGACTGTACCGTTGTAGGGATTCCCGGCCGCATTGTTTATCGATCGGGAGTGCGCGTCAATCCCCTAGAACACGGCAGTTTGCCGGATTCCGAAGCTGCGGTAATTCGCTCTTTAGTCGATCGTATCGAATCCCTCGAACAGCAACTAAAAAGTTTGATTCCCCAACCATCTGCCTCATTAACTTCTGTTTCCGATTTCCATTCAGCATTCTCAACTTTAAATCAAACCAGTCATGTAGCTGTAGCTGAAAAAAACCAATTAGCTGTTGCCACCGCTTGTCAGTTAAAAGATAAAGCAATTCAAGAATTTTTCGACGGCACCGGCATCTAAAATTTGAATTGGGAATTGGGAATTGGGAATTGGGAATTGGGAATTGGGAATTGGGAATTGGGAATTGGGAATTGGGAATTGGGAATTGGGAATTGGGCATTGGGTTGGGCATTGGGCATTGGGCATTGGGAATTGGGCATTGGGCAAACAGGGCATTGGGAAGAAGGCCAAACAGGGAAGAATGCCCGCGCAGGGCATTGGAACCAATAACCAATAACCAATAACCAATAACCAATAACCAATAACCAATAACCAATAACCAATAACCAATAACCAATAACCAATAACCAATAACCAATAAATAACCAATAACCAATAACCAATAACCAATAACTAATAACCAATAACTAATAACCAATAACCAATAACTAATGACTTCTTTTTCAGGGATTGACCGATCGCACAAACCAATTGCCATCCCCGTCGCGCCCGTAAAGCGATCGGTTCTGGGGTTCCCCCCGCAACTCCAAAAAATCCACCGTTTCCGGTTCCAACAGCAGCAAGCAAAAACTAGGCAGCGGCTCGATCGCATCTGGGGAAGCACAATCAAAAGCAGTAGCCTCAGCCTTGTCTTTCCCAGGATCGGGCCAACCAAACTGCACCCGCGCCCCCTCAGAAAGCTCCTGCCAAGCTGTGCGGCGGGCTGCGTACAACTCTACATCTGGACAATCTGCCCCTGCCAAAATCAGTTGTCCAGCAATCCGAAATTGTTCCCGAGTTTTAGGGAAATACCAGCAAATCTCCCCCCAAGGATAGAGATTAATTTCCTCTGCCTTTTGACTGCGAATATCTGTAATAAACTTTAACTGGTTGGTGTTTTCCAAAAAGCCTCGAAACACCACAGTGCGGTTAGCAGGACGCCCGTCAGGACGAACCGTTGCTAGTTGCAAGTAGCGGGCATAGGCAAGACTGCGGTTGCGGTGGAGCGATCGCGCTAAGGGCGATCGCCAAAGTGCTAAAGACATAATGAATATCCTATTATATGGGTAATTGGCGATCGGTAGTTGGCAATCAGTAATCGGTAATCGGTAATGTACTAAGCCTGCTTCTTCCTTTTAGTTAATGACCAATGACTAATAGACCTCTTGCAAAAAAGATATATGTTATAATCAGAGGCTTTGAATTAAACATCTCCCATAATTGTGGAACAGGCATCCTGCCTGTTATTCACAGGCTTTTTGGGAGATATCTAATCAACTAAAGCAAAACTTTCCATTATATCAGAAAATTATTTTGCAAGAGGTCTAATGACTAATGCCCTATGCCCTATGCCCAATGACCAATGACCAATGACCAATGACCAATGACCAATGACTCTTGTTTTGCTATTAGTAATATTATGTCAAATACAGCCTCAAAACTCAAAACTATTGAAACTCCCCACAGCGGCTACCACTGGGACGGCAGTTCCCGGCGCTTTTTTGAAGGCTGGTACTACCGAATAACATTACCAATTCACGGACAATCCTTTGCATTCATGTATTCCATAGAAGACCCCAGAGGCGGTCAACCTTACAGCGGCGGTGCCGCCCAAATTCTCGGCCCCAAAGATAGCTATTTGTGCCGCACCTTCCCCGATGTAAATAAGTTTTGGGCGCACCGAGACACATTGGGTTTAGGACATTGGGGCAAAACAGATTTACAAATTAAACCAGAATATTTAGAACCACAAGTATTCGACAGCCGTATCGAAGAAGGCTATCAAGCTACTGCTACTTTGAATCAAGGTTATCTGCACGATCCAGGAACTGGAAATCACTGTTTTTGGCAATACGAAATCAAACCTGTTTACGGCTGGGGAAACTCCGACGAACTCCAAAAATCCACGGCGGGAATGCTATCTTTTTTGCCAGTGTTTGAGCCTGGATGGCAAATTTTAATGGCTCACGGTTTAGCCACGGGTTGGATCGATTGGAACGGCGAACGCTATGAATTTAAAGACGCTCCCGCTTACACCGAAAAAAACTGGGGCGGTGCTTTTCCGCAAAAATGGTTTTGGATAAATTGCAATTGTTTTCAAGGCGAAAGCGATTTAGCATTAACTGCTGGGGGTGGCAAGCGGGGCGTGCTGTGGTGGATGGAATCGGTAGCAATGATTGGCATCCATTACCGAGGCAAATTCTACGAATTTGTGCCTTGGAATTCCCAAGTAACTTGGAATATTGAACCTTGGGGAAGCTGGAAAATGCAGGCGAGAAACAGCCAGTTTGAAGTTGAGTTAAGTGGCAGTACAAAAAGTTCTGGCACCTATGTGCGAACTCCTACAGCCAAGGGTCTGGCTTTTTGCTGCCGCGATACGACGCACGGCGAATTGCGCTTGCAACTGCGAGAATTGTTGGGGGGAAATGTTGAGAAAAATGGCAAGCAGCGCTCTAAAATTATCTTAGAGGCTCAAAGTTCTTTGGCCGGTTTGGAAGTTGGCGGCGGGCCGTGGGATGCAGTTTGGCGATCGAATTAAGTCAGTAGTCATTAGTCATTAGTCATTAGTCATTAGTTAAATGTCTATTAATTACTGACTGCTGAGAACTCACAACTGCCAACTGCCAACTGCCAACTGCCAACTGTCAACTGTCAACTGTCAACTGTCAACTGTCAACTGCCAACTGTCAACTGTCAACTGTCAACTGTATTCAGACTTTACTTTAAATTAAAGCCAATTTCTTCATTATTAATAGAGCCGTCGGGCATTATCGCTCCATTCAGCACCGCACCTCTGAGATTTGCTCCCGTTAAATTAGCGCCTTCTAGATTAGCATTGCTCAGATTTGTGACTTGTTTGGAACCTCGGAAAAAGAAGCTGTGCAAATCAGCATTTGTCAAATTAGTGTCTGCCAGATTAGCATATTGCAAATCAGCACCGTGCAGGGTCGCATCAGTTAAATTAGCTTGGGTGAGATTGCTTCCCCAAAGTCTAGAATCCAACAAATTAGCATCTTGTAAATTGGCGCGACTCAGATTTGCCAAAGTCAGATTAGCATCCCACAATTTTGTGCGGTTGAAATTAGCTTCGGTCAAATTGGCTCGACTGAGATCCGTGCCCAAAATATCAGCATTTGCTAAATTGGCGCTGGTGAGATCTGCGTCAGAAAGGTCAGCATTTTTTAAATTAGCACCGGACAAGTTGGCGCCGCTCAGGTTGGCACCGCTCAAGTTGGCTTCTTGGAGATTAGCTCCTCGCAAATCGGCAGCGCTCAAATCGCATTGCTTCCACAGAAAGCTGACGCACCAATTATCTTTTAATAGCTGACTCAGATCCTCGGCATTCGCGGCAATCACAGGAGGAGTTAAGTAGAGACTAAATAGGGCGATCGCGAATACTGTCGCGAAGAAAGTTTTTAACGTCAGAACTATTTTCATTGACACTAATTGCAATAGATTCTTGATGTGTAATCAGAGCATATCAAAGAATAAGCAACTTTCATCGGCAATATTACTCAAAAATATCAGTGAAATGTCGATCGCCCTTAGCCCAGCCCCCAACTTAACTCGGCGAGTCGCGGGTGAATCCTCTTACCTAGAAAATGGGTTGCTTCACAGATGCGTCGGTGCTAGAGATTTTTTTTCCCTAAACCCTGTATCAGATGCTCGCAAGTGCGATCGGAATTTACTGATAGCATATATTGCGACAATGCAAGAAGCTGTTGCCCATTTAAATTGTATATTTTAATAAACTATTCTCCTCCAGCGTCAAATATTCTCAACCTCTTCCTCTCTCCCTCTTTCTCTGGTGAATCTGGCTAGCAAAAATAAATTGTTCAGTTCGCTTAAAACTACGAAATTTAGCGGTTTATAGACGCAATTATCCTTGGTTGTGACTGGCGTCACGAACTAAACCCAACTGTCATCACACAAATCAATCCCCGAGCATCACCAAATCTCCTCAAACTTATCACCTCCCCGAGAGTACGGATATCACTGTCAGTAGCTGAAAGATGCAAGAAAATTAGAGCATACAGTTAAACACCCGCCCTCCCATGCGTACTATCCCCTTTCTCCCGAGTCAATTAGCTGTCACAACTATTTTCAATTCGATCGAATTTTTGGGATTCGCCAATACTTCAGGTAAAGTATTTTCGGGCGAGCAAGCCCAAGCGCGACAAGAGGCAAATTTAGACGTTAGCACCAAGAAGGTTTACAGTGCAGGTTTAAAAAGTCTCGAACAAAAGGACTTGCACGCTGCGATTAAAAATTTCACCGCCACAATAAACATTAATCCGCAATTCGCACCAGCTTACAACGATCGCGGTGTTGCCCGCTACAGATTAGGCGACAAACAGTCTGCGATCGCCGATTTAACTACCGCCATCGAACTCAATCCCTATCGAGCCAAGTATTACAACAATCGGGCGTTTATGCTAGCTGGCTCAAAAGATTATGCTGGGGCGATCGCAGATTACAACTCAGCACTGATGCTCAACCCCAATTTGGCTCAAGCTTACTTTAACCGAGGCACTATCCACTTGCAAATGGAAAATTCCCTCGCAGCACTAGCTGATTTTGAATCAGCAATTCGCCTCGATCGCAATTTTGCCAAAGCTTACTTCAACCGAGGAGTGACTAGATATAAATTGAGAGAAGTTCAAGGAGCATTTGAGGATTTTCAGAAATCGGCAGGGCTGTTTAAGCAGCAAGCGAGAATGGATTGCTATCAAGATGCTGTCTCTAAACTTAGAAAGTTATGTTATTAATTAAATTTGGCATAAGCCATAAAAAATAGATTGTATAACCAGGGGCTGGCATCTAATAAAAGATATGGATATTGAGCCGAAAAGTATTAGAAATTGGGTCGAGTTGAACTCAACCCAATTCACTTAAAACTACCCAATTCTTAAGGCTGCATCGCCAGTGGGTAGGTCATTAGGACGAGGAACAATCGGAGACAAAGGAATTGCAAAAACTGCATTTCTGACGGAATCGACAGTAGCATTTTTTACAATAGCAGGAGACCCAGCTAAGTTAATTAAAGTATCGCTGCCAGATTGAGTGAATGTGGTATCCGATAATTTTCCTGTCAAAGCAATGCGATCGCCTTCACCTGGTTTAAAATCAAGTATTGTATGATTCGTTGGGAGTAGCAGAATAAAAGGCAGACTCGCAGGATCGACTCCGACCAAAACAAAAGTATCTGCACCACTACCTCCGGTGAGAGTATCGTTGCCTGTATCCCCAATCAAAATATCATTGCCATCGCCACCATTTAAGACATCATTCCCTTGCCCACCCCGTAAAAAGTCGTTACCAGCATCGCCATTAAGAGTATCGTCGCCGAAATTTCCGTTGATAATATCGTTGCCAACACCACCGCTAATTAAGTCGCTACCTTTGCCACCTCTGAGAAAATCGTCGCCTGCTTCCCCGGTGATAGTGTCGTTGCCTTTGCCGCCGTTGATGGCATCATCAATCGATGAACCGATAATGCGATCGTTGGCGCTACCTCCGCGCACGCCGCTGGGGTTTTGCTGAGAGTCTTGGGCAGTGACTTGATAGTTGTTCGGCGTATTAGGCAAGTTGAGCGATCGCAAAGGCAGATTTACAAAATTAGTATTATTCACAAAACTATTCAACACAGAAGGATTGGTAATAATACTCGAAACCCGACTGGGGACAATCCCTGCAACAACTTTAGCACTCGAAATGCGATCGCCCTGCTGCACCGCATTAACCGTCTCAAAACCTTGAATTACATTGCCAAAAACAGCATAATTGCCATCCAAAAACGGCAAAGCATCCAAAGTAAAATAGAACTGCGAAGAAGCCGTATTTAAACCACTATTAGAACGAGCCATTGCCACCGCCCCTTTCGTGTGAGGCAACTGTGGCTTTTGCGTGACAACTTGGTTGTAAACTGGCTGTGCCGCCCCTTGCGGCTTGATTTCCAAAGGAATAAAACGCGCCTGATTAGTATCCGGATCGATAAAATTACCCGTTCCCAATTGACCCGCCGGAATGCTAGTATCCTTGCTGCGCGGATCGCCCCCTTGCACCACAAAAGGATCCGGCTGGCGCACAACTCGGTGAAACATCACCCCATCGTAGGTGCCACGTTCAACTAAATCAACAAAATTTCCCCCAGTAATCGGCGCATTAGTGCCGTCTACTTCGATCGTCACCGGTTGACCATTAATTACCTGGACTACTGTAACTTTGCCTGTTAACGGGAGTGCAGCGCTCATAAGTAAATTGCTATTTGAGTAAGTGATATTTCGGTTTGATACCAAATCCTGGCTAAATGTTCCCTTTATTTCCTAGCCAGCAGAAGCGGGCATCCTCTGTATAAAAGCGGTTTTAAACACCGAATCATCAAAGGGGTGGGTAACTCAGATTTAGCAAGCACAGCAGAATCCCCACACCATACCTGTACTCAGGTTAGTGTGGGATGAATGCGAGGCAATGAGGAATTGACCGACGAGCAATATTGAACGCAGTTCAATTAGCGATGTCGGTCGGTGACTCATTGCCAATCTTTGATGTTGGCAATGAGTCAATCAGCTCTTCAATGACTTGAGTCATTGTCTTATCGGATTGAACAGCATATAGCCGTAACTTATGGAAACGTCGCTCAGACATCCTTAATCTTAATTGTTTATTTTTCATGTGGCTACACAATGGTTACACAATCATGCTACCATAGTGCTAACAGGAGGTAAAAGCAAATGAGGACGGCATACCAGTACAAATTACGCCCAGGCAAACAACAAGCAATAGAATTAGACAGGTGGTTGTCTATGCTTTGCGCTCAATATAACTATTTGTTGGCAGATAGATTTAACTGGTACGAGCAAAATCGTTGTCCTATCAATGCTTGTCCTCTTGTTTGTCACCTTCCAGAATTACGGGACAATCCCGATTACTACAGTCAAAAGAAAACACTACCTAACCTCAAGAAAACTCATCCTTGGTATGGCGAAATTTACTCGCAGGTTCTTCAGGATATTGTCAAGAGAGTCAAGGTAACTTTTGATAGATTCTTGAAGGGTGACAGTAACGGAAAACGTAGTGGCAGACCAAGATTTAAGTCTCGCAACCACTACAGAACCTTTACCTATCCTCAAATGAAGGATGGATGCTTGCAAAACAATTTAATCAATCTTCCGATGTTTGGAAAAGTTAAGGTTGTTTTGCATCGTTCCATTCCGAATGGTTTCAAAATCAAAACTGCTTCTGTCACTAAAAAAGCTGACGGTTACTATTTAACCCTCAGCCTGGAAGATGCGACAGTGCCAACAATTAAACCAGATTTCAATCCAGATTTAATAACTGGTATCGATGTTGGCTTAAAGGAGTTTTTGACAACTTCTGAGGGTAAAACTGTTGCTATACCTCAACATTATCGCAAATCTCAAAAACGTTTAAAAGTTATTCAGAAGCGTGTTTCCCGTCGTAAAAAAGGAAGCAATCGAAGATTAAAAGCGGTAAAACAGTTGGGCAAGCAGCATAAAAAAGTTGCCGACAAACGTAAAGATTTTCATTTCAAAACTGCTAACAACTTGTTGAAAAAATATGATGTTGTCGCGGTTGAAGATTTGAATGTCAAAGGACTTGCGCGTACATGGTTGGCAAAATCTGTTCTTGATGCCGGATGGTCAAGCTTTCTGTCGATACTGACAAACAAAGCCGAAAATGCTGGTTTGTTGGTTATCCCTGTTAAAGCGTCTGGTACAAGTCAAGATTGTTCTACTTGTGGCGTTAAAGTTCCTAAGAAGCTACATGAGAGATGGCACGACTGCCCCCATTGTGGATGTAGTCTTGACCGCGACCATAATGCAGCAATAAATATCAAAAACAGAGCGGTAGGGCATTCCGTTCTTAAAGCTCAGTTAACGTCCGAAGCAATAGCTGGAGTCGCTGAGAAGCCTACACTGTACTGTACGAGCGTCAGTGTAGGAGTATGTCACTATTAGAAGCAATTCGCGAATTGCCCCTACCCATTTAATCAGAAAACTGTAAACTTGTGTTAAGTACAGTTCTACTTGTTAATTTATGATTTCCCGGCGCAAGTTTTTTAGCACTTTATTGGCAATTTGTCTAGCCTTTCTGAGTTTCAATTTTGCCCCTCCAGCCTTGGCCCTCGGTGGCAAGCTGCCGGCAGTGAATCAAGCCGCACCAGACTTTAGCTTACCGACAAACAGCGGCGACGGGCAAATCTCGCTGTCCGATTATCGCGGGAAGTGGCTGGTAGTCTACTTCTATCCCAAAGATTTTACATCCGGTTGTACGATCGAAGCGCGTCGATTCCAGCAAGACTTGCCGAAATACTTAGCAAAAAACACTCAAATCATCGGCATCAGCGCTGATGATGTCAACTCCCACGCAGAATTTTGTGATTCTGAAGGTTTGAAATTTCCGCTATTAGCAGATACCGACGGCAAAATAAGTAAAGCTTACGGTTCTTGGATGAGTTTTATCTCTTCCCGGCACAGTTTTATTATTGACCCTGAAGGAATTTTGCGGGAAACATTTGTTAAAGTTAATCCCGCCATTCACTCCAAAGAAGTGTTAGCTCGTTTAGGCGAATTGCAGACTAACAGCTAATATTGTGTCACCTCGAATCACCGCAATCAAATAGGTTCGTAGTGAGGACTTTAGTCCTTCCCCTCTGTTTTCAGAGAACTAAAGTGCTGACTGCGAACCCCAATCAGATAGGTTCGTAGTGAGGACTTTAGTCCTTCCCCTCTATTTTCAGAGAACTAACGTGCTGACGGCGAACCGCAATCAAATAGTTTCATAGTGAGGACTTTAGTCCTTCCCCTCTATTTTCAGAGAACTAATATCAATTCCGGCTGCGCCGGAATGACAAGCGAGGACACGGCAGTGCCGTTTCCCTACCGTGATTAATCGTAGGGACACGGCACTGCCGTGTCCTGATTTCGGGTAATATTAATTCAGATGCAACCGGAATTGATATAAAGTGCTGACGGCGAACCGCAATCAAATAGGTTCGTAGTGAGGACTTTAGCCCTTCCCCTCTATTTTCAGATGACTTTAATCCTCACAACGAAAGTTATCATGGTTATTTTACAAGAGACGATAAATGGTAACCAGACAAGCTGTAGAGCCAATCTCAAATCGCCTGTCTCGCCATACTCAATGAGAATTGAACTTACTATTTACGGCAACAGGCTCTGAAGAAGATTCCGCCTCTGACAGATTTCTTTTTCGGCTAGCAAAACGGCGTTCCGGGTCAATTCCCTCAAAAGTTGGTGGCAACCAAACTCGGATGACCAACAACACTCCCAAAACCAGCAAAAATCCACCTGTTGACAATATTTGAACCCAGGGAGTTTCCAGAACTCCCCGCACGATAACTTCTCGCAAAACTGAGACAATACAAACTTCAACCGCCACACCAATCGAAACGCGCTGCTCTTGCAAATAAATAATTAACAGCCGAAATAATTCCACCAAAACCAAGAGAAATAGAATGTCTGCTGTCACTTGCTGAAAATTCAAAGGAGGCAGCAGCGAGAAAAACATTTCTCGCAGTTCCAGTACCATGAAACAGAACAAACCAATACACAAAGAAATTACAATTAAGTCTTGAACTGTTTCCAGACCGCTGACTATTAGTTTCAAATTCAACCATTTAGGAGGGGAATTAGTCTGGTTCTTTGAACGGTTTTCCATTGACTGCTCCGGGAATTTGTTGGACTTGCTTACAGCTTAAGTTAAATTGAGCTTATATTTGATAAAAAACAGGTTTAATTTATTTATAACCATCATTAAAATTCTGTCTAGTGACAATTTCCTACCAACTTTTATATATTGCCCAGGCGGGTTGACTTTTAGGCAATGTTTGTGCTATGTGAAACCTGGTATTAGTAGATTTGGTGAAAAGTAGAATTCAAGATTCTAAAATGCTGCAACTGAGATAAAATATGAGAATTGTCAAAAATTAATTACGAGAGCTTGATAAACTCAAGCTAGCGACTCTAGGCTCAAATCATACAAAAGCCGGAAAGTCAACCCAAAAAAGCCACCAAGAGAGGATTGAACACAATGGCATTTACACTCGCACCATTACCCTTCGCCGCTGACGCCCTAGAGTCAGGTCATATGTCGGCCAACACGTTTTCGTTCCACCACGACAAGCACCATGCTGCTTACGTGACCAATCTCAACAAACTGATTGAAGGCACCGAACTAGCCAGCAAATCCCTAGAAGAAATTGTAATGGAATCTGCCAAAGATCCATCCAAAGCCGGCATCTTCAACAATGCAGGTCAAGTTTGGAACCACAATTTCTTTTGGAATTCCCTCAAAGCGGGCGGCGGCGGCACTCCGACAGGAGCTTTAGCTGATAAAATCAATGCCGACTTTGGCAGCTTCGACAAATTCAAAGAAGAATTTAAGGCTGCTGCGACAACTCAGTTCGGCAGCGGCTGGGCTTGGCTGGTTGTGGACAACGGTACTTTGAAAGTTACCAAAACTGCTAACGCTGACACCCCGCTAGCACACGGCCAAACTCCTTTGCTGACTTTGGATGTGTGGGAACACGCTTATTATTTGGATTTCCAAAATCGCCGTCCCGATTACATTGCTAATTTCCTAGACAATTTGGCTAACTGGGATTTCGCAGCAGCAAATTTGGCTGCGGCTTAGTAACATCTGAGTTTTAGAACTGAAGTCCTCACTACGAACTTTTATCGGTTTGTAGTGGGGACTTTAGTTTTTGTTTCCGAGGACTGAAGTTCTCGCTACTAATACCGGTAATGGGTAATTGGTAATTGGTAATTGGTGAGGGGCTTTTAAGCTTTTAACCTGAAAGCTTTTTTCTGATTTCCGACTACTGATTACCAACTATCGATTACCGATTATCCTAATACCATCTTTCAGAAATCGTGCGACATAACAATTGTTGGATTTGTTGATTTTCCCCGATATCTAAGGTGCATCGCCAGTCGAAAAGTCGATTCAATGCCTGGCATTGAAAGAGAGCGACACACTCTGCAAATACAGTCGCATCATTTTTAACAAATGGTATATAGCCTTTCTCAAAAAGATGAGGTATGGCTGACAGCTTACATAAACGCTTAAATCAAGAGCGCCTTCTTCCCAACAACGTCCGCGAATCTTTGTGAGAACCGCTATAACTTAATAGGTTCGCTTAGTCCTGCAAAAGTAATGATGTAATTCGATGTAACCATTTCTATACAAGGATTAAGAATGCGAAAAACATTAATTGTAGACCACTAAGTAGGTCGGCGCTGTAAAATGCAAATATGTAAACGATTGTAAAGTATTCAAATACACATCTAGCAGCACTCGTTAGCCTTGTTTACATATTGTTACATAATAAAGTTTATTTAATCTCGCCTACCTACCTACTTAAATGGATGTAAAAATAGGTGTGGTATTTTAGGTATTTCCACTGCCTTGCACGGTATCTTAACCTGTGGAGATCGAGCCATGTGTGGGAGGGAAGGGATAGTAAAGACCTCCCGACCTCGCAAAATCGGCACTTTTCCCCTTGCTATAGCAATTTTGTTGTAACAGATAGATGTGGGGACAGATAAATGTGTGGACAGATAGATGTCTGGAGAGATATATTTTAAATATTGGGTGCAGAAACTTTTAACATAACTTTGGGAGTCTAGAAAATGACAAAAAATGTATCGGTAGTGATTCCATCTTATAATTGCGCCCAATTTTTACCGGAAGCAATTGAGAGCATTCTGGAACAAAGCTACCCTCCGTTTGAGGTGATCGTAGTAGACGATGGCTCTACTGATGATACGAAAGAAGTCTGCGATCGCTACCCGAAAGTAACATACGTCTATCAAAATAACCAAGGTGTGGCGGCTGCACGCAATACTGGTCTGCGGGTTAGTACGGGAGAGTATATTCTTTTCCTGGATAGTGATGATTGCCTGTTACCTGAAGCGATCGAGATTGGAGTCAAGCATCTCAACGCCCTGCCAGAGGTGGGCTTTGTCTTTGGTCGTTATTTCTTCTATTCCATTCAACCTGATGGCTCCTACAAAGTAGAAGAGAAATATGAGAATCAGCCTGAAGTTGCTAATTATGAAACTATTTTAGCTATCCGGCATAGGATTCAATGCGGTTGTATTATGTTTCGCCGTGCTGCCCTCGATACTGTCGCCATTGAGTCTATCGGTGCATTTGATCCAAGTGTATTAGCGATCGAAGATTACAATTTATGTTTGCGAATTGCCCGTAATTTTCCTGTCTATTTCCACGGTGAAGTCGTTTCTCAATATCGCTACACTGGCAATAATATATCCAGTAAATCGACCTACTTTCTGATCCATGCAATTCGAGATCATTCTCAGCAATGGAGTTACGTTGAACAAACTAAAAAAGAAGAATATCTAGTTGCCTATGAAGAAGGAAAAAAACACTGGACTAAGCTTTTTGGCGATCGATTGCCTTACGAAATCCAGAAATATATACGAGCTAAAGAATGGGTTGCAGCCTTGGGGATCCTGAGATTAATCTTGTATTACGATCCCAAATTCCAATCTATCGATCGGGCAATCTACGAAACATCCTATGCAACTCTGATGTCAGAGGTACGAAAGCTCCCCCTTCAAGACTCCTTAGCCTATTGGAAAAAACAACTTGCTGGAGCCCCTCCTTTATTACCCCTACCCACTGACCGACCGCGCCCCCCAGAGCAATCCTTTCGGGAAGCTTCTCTGTCTTTTGGCATTTCTGGGGAAATCGCGACTGCCTTAGGTATATTGGCCGAGCAGGAAGGGGTCACTCTCTCAACAACCCTGTTAGCCGCCTTTAATATTTTGCTGTATCGCTATACAGGTACAGAAGACGTGATTGTTGGCTCCCCTTTTGTGAGCCGTGTGAATTCAGAAAATTTTGTGAATGCTGTCCCCCTTCGTACAGATATGTCCGGCAATCCCACGTTCCTAGAGTTTCTGGGACGAGTGAGGAAAGTCGTTTTGTTAGCGCAAGCCTATCAAGATGTACCCTATTGTTTGTTGGTCGATCAATTTTGTCCCGAGATCGATTTGAGCTATTCTCCTCTGTTTCAAGTGACCTTTGTCTTTGAGGAAAATATTCCCTTCCAAACGATCGATCTGTCAAAATTAACAGCAAGTCCTTGGGTGATTGAAAATAACGAAGGGAAGTTTGACTTAACTTTGTACTTAAAACCAACCAGCGAAGGATTGGAGGGGAGTTGGTCTTACAGCAGGGATTTGTTTGATGCAGAAACCATTGAACGAATGAACGAGCATTTCCAGATTTTGTTGGCTGGGATTGTGGCTCATGCAGAACAACCGATTTCTGCATTGCCGTTGTTGCCAGACAAAGAGAAAAATTTGTTGCTTGTGGAATGGAATCAGACTCAAACAGATGAGTCACAAGATCGATGCCTCCACCACTTAGTGACTCAACAAGCAGAAGCAACTCCAGAGAAAATTGCGGTTTCCTTTGAAGGTCAAACATTAACTTACCAAGAACTGCATCAACGCTCCAATCAACTAGCCCACTATTTACAAAAAAAAGGGGTAAAACCAGATGATTTAGTTGGCATTTGTGTCGATCGTTCTCTGGAAATGCTGGTGGGATTATTAGGTGTGCTGAAGGCGGGCGGAGCCTATGTTCCCATAGACCCGAACTACCCGGACGATCGCGTGGAATACATGATCGAGAATTCCGAAGCCAAACTATTGTTAACACAACAGCAGCTTGTCAAGAACCTGCCTACCAAAGCAGCCAAAGAAGCATTGGTCATCTGTTTGGATGCGGATTGGTCTCTCATTGCCCAAGAGAGTCAGGAAACACCGATCGCAAGTGTTACGCCAGAAAATATGGCCTACGTCATTTACACGTCTGGTTCTACGGGTAAGCCCAAAGGCGTACAAGTTCTTCACCGCGGCGCAGTCAATTTTTTACGTTCGATGCGCGAGCAACCGGGAATCTGTGAGGCGGATATTTTGCTGTCTGTCACCACACTCTCGTTTGATATTGCAGTCTTAGAACTGTACTTACCCCTGACTGTGGGAGCGCAGGTTGTCATCCTGAGTCGGGAAGCTGCCATGGATGGCAGAAAGTTATTAAGGACGATCGTCCAATTGGGGATTACGATCCTGCAAGCTACCCCAGCGACTTGGCGATTATTATTGCTGGAACCGGGTTGGGAAGGTCAGTCCCGGATGAAAATGCTCTCCGGTGGGGAAGCCATGCCCAAAGAATTGGCTGCCCAATTGTTAACCAAAGGTACAGAACTTTGGAATATGTACGGGCCGACAGAAACAACAGTTTGGTCAACGGTTTATCAAGTCAAAGATGCCGAACAGCGAATTTTAATTGGTAAGCCGATCGCCAACACCGATATCTACATCTTAGATCCTCTCCTGCAACCCGTTCCCATTGGGGTGGCTGGGGAATTACATATTGGTGGTTCAGGATTAGCCCGGGGCTATTTGCAGCGTGACGATTTAACCACAGAGAGATTTATTCCTAATCCATTTCGGGAAAGCGAACGAATCTACAAGACGGGGGACTTAGCGCGTTATTTGCCAGATGGAAATATTGAGTGTTTGGGTCGCCTAGATTTTCAAGTCAAAATTCGCGGTTTTCGGATCGAACTCGGTGAAATCGAGTCTGTTTTGGTCAAACATCCCAAGGTGCAGCAGGCAGTGGTCATCGTCAGGGAAGATGTTCCAGGCGACAAGCGTCTAGTGGGTTATATTGTCGCCCTCAACAATCAGAACCCCACCATCCAAGAACTGCGAAGTCTGCTCAAAGACTACGTACCAGAATATATGGTGCCGTCTATCTTTGTTTTCTTGGAAGCTCTACCCCTAACACCTAATGGTAAGGTCGATCGTAAAGCTCTACCCGTACCCGAACAATCTCGCGAAGCAAAACCAGTCGAATCCGCCACACCCAATCCTCCCGCTCCCTCCGAGACGACAAATAAAGTACAGCAAGAAAAGCCAAGAGAATTGGCCCGTCCCCAGGATGATTTGGAAATTCAACTCATCAAGATTTGGGAAAAAGTATTGCATACTTCACCCATCAGTACCACAGATAATTTTTTCGAGTTGGGAGGACATTCCCTATTAGCGATATCGCTAATTCGTGAAATAGAGGAAACCTACAAGAAAGAGCTATCTTTAGCTATTCTTTTCCAATCACCAACGATTCAGCAGTTGGCTAACACCCTTCGCGAAGAAGGATGTTTGTCTTCTGCACAGGCTTTAGTCACGATTCAGGAAGGCAGTTCCAAACTACCTTTATTCTTCATTTACGGCATATTTCTTTACTATGATTTGTCAAGACACCTCGGCAAAGACCAGACCTGTTATGGAGTTTATCTCAACGAGGAAGTCAGTATGTTCCAAAAGGATAAACTTGACAAATCACCAACGGATTTAGTGAGTGTTGCAGATATGGCAACTCGCTATCTCAAAGAAATCCAAAAACATCAACCTAAAGGGCCTTACCTCCTAGCGGGTGAGTCATTAGGTGGCTTAGTAGCCTTTGAAATGGCACATCTACTTCATTTACAGGGTGAGGAGGTAGCTTTACTGGGTCTTTTGGATAGTGCGATTCCAGGAAAAAACAAACTGTCATTCAGCCAGAAGCTGGCTTTTCATCTCAAAAAGCTGCGCCAACAAGGGCTTCCCTATTTGTTAAAAAAGATCCTAAAATCGAAGACTAAATCGACTTCTGGCATGATGATTAATAATCATAAGGTAGATCCTGGAGTAGAGTTTCGGAATTACGCTTTCAACAGTTACAAGCCACAACCTTATCCAGGCAGGGCGGTTTTGTTCCGAGCGAAGGATGAAAGTCACTTTAGCACTTTGGAAAACTGGAAGGATCTGGCAGTTGGAGGATTAGACATATATGATATCCCTGGAGATCATCTAAGTATTCTTCAAGAACCCAATGTCCCTGTCTTGGCCGAAAAAATGAAAGTGCATATCGATCGAGCCTTAGCAAAACTTTAGGCTGTTGAGTTGAACGACTTATAAAAGCGATTCAACAGGCTATGACAGATCGAACAATGCGTCAAAGCGTCGCCAATCTGGCGGCGCAAATCCAATCTGAAAATGGTATTTTGCCAATGCAGTTGCTATCGTACAGGAAATCTAAAATCCTGATACTGTTTGCGAATAACCGGTATTTTAGTGGAGGAATTCAAAAGGGAGCATCTCTTTTTTGAAAAAATTAATTATTATAGTGCGCCCTGTCGCGAGCTCGCGAGTGCTGCAATACTCGCTCTTCGGGGATAGCACTATAGTAAATGCAAAACTGAGATGCTCCCATTCAAAATCCCGTAAGTCATTCCCGAATCTAAAATCTAAAATCCGCGAAGGGGACAGTAAGTGCCGAGTTCGGTTCAGAAATCTCAAATTGTGTTATAGTGCTATCGGTAACTCTTTTACAAATTTTGTAGTTTCAGTGGCTGTTCGCGCGATGACCTCTTCACCAACCATAGCACCCGTTCGATCGAGTCAAGTTACCCGCAAGCCTTATCCAAATTATCGGGTAATAGTCCTCAACGACGATTTCAACACGTTTCAGCACGTTGTGGAATGTCTGACTAAGTACATTCCAGGCATGACGAGCGATCGAGCTTGGAAACTCGCCGACCAAATCCACAACGAAGGCCAGGCCACCGTCTGGGTTGGCCCGCAAGAGCAAGCAGAACTTTATCATATGCAATTGAGCCGTGCTGGGCTGACAATGGCTCCCCTAGAGTCTACTTAACTGCTATTGGCAATCCTGGACGCATTTTAACCAAAATCTCTCCTGGGCTAGCCGTGCGATGAAAGCAATCTCAGCCTCAAAGAGATTGCTTTCATCGTATTGCACCTCAGACAAGGAATCTTGGTGTTGGTGCTGATTTACCAACTCAAATTGTTGATATTTTAGGATTTACACGCGCGGGTGAGAAACCCGGTTTCTTCTTAAATACTGCGCTTCCACACCAATATTTCTCGCACAAACCGGGTTTAGAAGAGCGTTTAGTGTATTTATCTACTTAAATTTTTAAGACCACACTTTGGTTAATACATATAGCCTTTCTTAGAAAGATGAGGTATGACTATAAATGGAGTTTTTAATGCGACCTCGCTTACTATATAATAAATATAAGAGCGCTCGCATCCCAACAACGTACCTCACTTTTTTGAGAACCACTATAGATCTACAGGCTGATTTAAACCCAGAACTTATTGGAGTCCGCTTAGCTAAATTTGAAACCTGCCAAAATGGCAACATGACTCTATCTTGATGATTTAGATTATTGGAAAAGGTGAATAAT
Organism: Oscillatoriales cyanobacterium; assembly: GCA_004292955.1. Lineage (GTDB taxonomy): Bacteria > Cyanobacteriota > Cyanobacteriia > Cyanobacteriales > Microcoleaceae > Microcoleus. Next base: position 185,023 of record RDXX01000011.1, read on the forward strand.
CTTGCAATCACTTAGGAATGAGAATTAAATAACTTACAAATTGATGGTTTTTGTGGGATGGGCGTCCCGCCCGTCCTCTCATGACTGGCGGGACGCCCATCCCACAAATATGTATAAATTATTTAATTCGCGATGCTTATTGGGCTGGAATTGCCAAAGTCCTTTGAATCAAATTTTCGGACGGGTTCGTCTGTCCATCCCACAAGAAAAAAAAATTGTGGATGGGCTGGCGAACCCGTCCTAGCTATTTTTGCAACAAGTCTATTATCGCAGTTGACGATCGCCCGCGAGCACTCTCAATCAGGCGATCGCGCTCACATCTCAAATCTTGAACCGAAGCGACCCGAATCTGTTACAATTTTCAACATAGCCAGAACATCACACTCGCCGGAACTCACTTGCATAGGGATATAAGCCCCGACTTAAGTCGTGGAGAACCGAAAAAATAGATATTTAGTTGAATATCCCAGATTCATCTGTAGAGTCAATCTAAAATCTAAAATCTCAATTCGATGACACCGGAGTCAATCTAAAATCTAAAATCTAAAATCTAAAATCGACCGATGGAAACCCTGCAAACCCAACTTTATCAACTCGCACAATTTGCTAATAATTTAGTCAACACTCAACTGACACACCTGAGTTTAGTCAGTGTCGGAGTGATTTTTCTGGCAGGGTTGCTAACGAGCTTGACGCCCTGTATGCTTTCCATGTTGCCGATCACGATCGGCTACATCGGCGGATACGAAGCAAAAAGCCGCCTGCAAGCTGCTGCCCAGTCGGCATGGTTTGCCCTGGGATTGGCGACAACTCTTGCGGGTTTAGGCATTGTAGCATCATTTGCTGGTCAAGTTTATGGCAAAATTGGTCTGGGTTTGCCGATCGTTGTGAGCATAATCGCGATTTTAATGGGGCTGAATTTACTGGAAGCCTTACCCTTACAAATGCCGTCTTTTGACGCTGTGGGCTGGGTTCCGAAAGATTTGCCTGCGGGCGTGCGATCGTACTTATTAGGCTTAACTTTTGGTTTAGTAGCTTCTCCCTGTAGCACGCCGGTTTTAGCTACCCTATTAGCTTGGGTTTCCAAAACGGGAGATCTGGTTTTAGGCGGTGTGTTGCTGCTGTTTTACGCTGCGGGCTACGTGGCTCCGCTGATTGTAGCAGGTACTTTTACCGCGAGCATTAAAAAGTTGTTAGAATTGCGCCGTTGGTCGAGTTGGATTACGCCTGTTAGTGGCGTTTTATTAGTAGGATTTGGCGTGTTTTCTCTGCTTTCCCGCATTCTTCCCGCCTAAAATTCGCAGTAAGATTCGTAGTAAGGTTCGTAGTAAGGACTTCAGTCCTTTAAGAATTACCGAAAACAATACAAAATTGAAGGATACAGAGAATTAATTAATTGTGATTGGTAGTGTGTTACCCAATTACCAATTACCAATTACCAATTACCAATTACCAATTACCAATTACCAATTACCAATTACCAATTACCAATTTCCAATGATATCAAAAGAAGTATTTCTATCTAAAATATCAGACTGGGCGACTGCGCCTCTAAAGTTTTTCAAGCGAGAACTTTTGCCAGTGCTGGCAGATTTGCGGCTGGCAATTATCTTGCTGCTGGCGATCGCATTTTTCAGCATTTCCGGCACCGTCATCGAACAAGGTCAATCTGTAGAATTTTACCAATCCAACTATCCAGAACACCCGGCTTTGTTCGGCTTCCTAACTTGGAAAGTTGTGCTAATTGCAGGACTTGACCACGTATACCGCACTTGGTGGTTTTTGTCAATCCTAATTTTGTTCGGCAGCAGCTTGACAGCTTGCACTTTTACCCGACAATTTCCGGCACTAAAAGCCGCCCGCCGCTGGAAATTTTATGAAGAACCGAAGCAGTTTGAAAAATTAGCTCTCAGTGCGGAATTAGAAACAAGTTCTTTGAGTTCGTTAGAACAACTTTTGCAGCAAAAAAATTACCGCATATTTCGAGAAGGTGAAAAAGTTTATGCTCGCAAGGGCATAATTGGTAAAATCGGCCCGATTATTGTTCACGCGAGTATGCTAATTATTTTAGCTGGGTCGATGTTTGGCTCGATGACTGGATTTATGGGTCAAGAATTGGTTCCTAGCGGTGAAACGTTTCGGGTGCAGAATATCACTGATGCTGGGCCTTGGGCGGGGCCACAAATACCGAAGGATTGGTCGGTGCGTGTGAATCGGTTCTGGATCGATTATAGTCCGAGCGGGGCGATCGACCAATTTTACTCGGATCTGTCAGTTTTGGACAAAACAGGCCAAGAGGTCGATCGCAAAACCATTCACGTTAACGAGCCTCTGAGATACCGCGGAGTCACCTTTTATCAAGCAGATTGGGCTTTAGCCGCCGTGCGAGTTCGCCTCAACAAAAGCCCGGTTTTACAATTGCCAATGGCTCAGTTAGATACCCAAGGTAAAGGCCGAATTTGGGGTGCTTGGATTCCGACAAAACCAGATTTGAGTGCAGGAGTTTCTCTGCTAGCAAAGGACTTGCAAGGCACAATGTTAGTCTACGGTACTGATGGCAAATTGTTAACGACTGTTCGCGCCGGTACAGCAGTTGAAGTTAACGGAGTGATGCTGGCAATTGATGAAGTTGTTGGCAGCACGGGATTGCAAATTAAAGCCGATCCAGGAATTCCGCTCGTTTATACTGGCTTTGGGTTGCTAATGCTCAGCGTGATGATGAGCTATCTGTCTCACTCGCAGATTTGGGCTTTGGAAAAAAATGGCAAGCTATACGTCGGCGGGCGCACTAATCGCGCTCAGGTGATATTTGAAAGAGAAGTTGTGGAGATTTTGGACAAGTTGGCAGAATTGAAAACAACAGATGCCAAAAGTGCGATTACTGAGACTTCTCTAGCTAATTAAAACTAATTGTAGGGTGGGCAATGCCCATCTTACATCCGGGTAAAAACGATAATTAAACAGGAAATAAAGGTGATAAAAAGGATTGAATTCAGTCTACACGCCTTACAAAAAATAGAAATTCTAGAAAGTCGCGGGGTGACAATATCAACAGATTTTATCTGTGAAACTATTAGAACTCCTAGTAAGTTAGAAGCAAGTGGTGAAGGAAAGTTTATTTGTGAACAAAGATTGAATGGACTTGTCCTGAGAGTGGTTTACCAAGAATATAATGATAAAATTTTAGTAATTACTGCTTATCCGGGTAAGAGGTCAAGATATGAAAAAGATTAGATACAGCCAAGATGTAGATGCGATGCTGATCGAAATTTCCGATAGCCCGATCGCCTATGCCGAAGATGAAGGGCAAATGATTCTGCACTATTCTAGCAGCGGAGAACTGGTATTGATCGAAATATTAGATGTGAAACAATTTATCTCCTTAGAATCTCTCTCCGAAGCAATTAAGTAGGGTGTTCTACTCTAGCGTTATTTTCGAGCCAAACCAACAATCTCACTGACGCACCGAAAGCAAAAAACGGTGCGTCAGAATCATGCTTTCGGTGCTGATTGAGAATCTCAAGGACGCCCCTACCGCAATCAGTACCAGCCGCAGAAGACTCAACCTTCTACTTCTCGTGCCGCACTTCAACCACCGTGTGCACGTTCCCCCGCGGCAGAAAATCGCCCTTAATCGTCACTTCCAGCGGCGCGCAAGCTGCGACAAAATCATCTAAAATTTGATTGATCGATTCTTCGTGAGAAATGTAGCGATCGCGATAACTGTTAACGTAGAGCTTCAGCGCCTTCAACTCGACCACCCGCTCGTCGGGCACGTAAGTAACGTGAATCGCCGCAAAATCGGGATAGCCTGAAAACGGACACTTGCAAGTAAACTCCGGCAAAGTAATGTTAATCGTATAGCGCCGCCCGACTCGCGGGTTCGGGAAAGTAATTAACTCTCCTTCCAAAATCTCGCGTTCGCCGTATTTCATTTCCTCGGTACTTGACTTTTGCGACATACTTTGTGCAGTTGGGTGGTTGTTCATAGCGATCGACTGAAAACTTCTAAGATTTAATTAAACTCACTCTCAAAATCTGTAACAAATATCTTGACGAATTGTGTTGCGATCGATCTAATTGCAAATACTCTCAGGCTAAACTTAAAAAAGTTCACCCTCGCCATCTACAATTATGCAAAATACTACCTTATCTGACAATACGAACCCTGAAAACTCAAATAGTTACTCTGCATCGGTACCGATTTCCCTCTATCGAGAAGTCACGGCGGAATTGCAAGCAGCCCAAGCAATGCTCGACTCCCTCAAAACCCACAACCAGCAATTAGTTCAACAAAATCAACAACTGCGGCGAGAAGTAGAAACAGTAGTTCAAGTATCCCAGCAGCTACAACAAGTAGTCAACTCGGCTCAGAACGTCACCCAGACTGGGATGCCTCAAATGCCCTCAGTCAAATTCAATTTCAGCGTTGAACCTGAACCTCCAGCACCTCCAATGCGGACTAGCTCTACCGTACCTCAACCACCTCAGAAAGTGGCTTTTCCCTTCCCTCTACCGGAGCCAACAGCCCCTCCCATGCCGGATACACTGCCAGAAAAATTATTTGCAGAGGTGCCGGAAACTCCTTACCGCATTCGATCTCAACCCAAAAAAGCCTCAGACTTAAGTGGATTGTGGTTGGCGATCGCCATTTTTCTGATTGTTATTGCTGCCTTCGGTGCAGGTTATTTAGTTGTTCGCCCTTTGTTAAAGGGAAAGTGACACTCCGCGTCCTAAACGCGTGGGGATTCTTGGTTCCGGCGTTGCTTAATCAGGGTATGAAAAAAAATAAGTTAAAAATCCCCAAGCTTTGTCGATAGTGGTTTCTATGACTGGCATATTTAGCCTTTCATACCGTAAATCAGCAACGCCACAAAAGATTTTGAAAGCCGCCCTAGAACGGCGGGACTTTAGACCCAATTCTTCGGTAAATTTCAACAAGAATCCCACGGCTCGAACCGTGGGATTTTAACGAAAACCTAGCATAAAATATTCAAAGTTACGCTAATTGGCTATCATCCTCTGGCTGCACTCGTTTCTACTAAACGAGGTGCATACTGCTCTTCACAAGCAGAACCTAGAATGCCCACCCCGGGCTCGAAACCGCGCGTGAACTCAGTGAGTTTTACCTGTTTAGCTTCCAAAGCTGTCTGTAGCACCTTCATGGCTCGGTGAGGGTCGCCGGCTCCGCAGAAAAATAAGTCTGCTGCAAAATAACCGTGTTCAGGCCAAGTATGGATTGCTATATGAGACTCTGCCAAAGTTGCAGTAGCCGTCACTCCGTGAGGACTAAACTGGTGTACGCACAAATCGATGAGAGTAGCTCCTCCGGCTTCGATCGCATCGAGTATGGCGCGGCGGATACGTTCAGGATCGTTGAGGAGGTCTCCAGGAGACTCCCAAGCATCAGCGACCAGATGGGTTCCCAATTGTTTCATTCTGCGGGGTTTTACCTCTAACTCACAATGTCTCAAACCTTTTGACAATAGCACGGATTCTAGAAATTTTCAAGTAAATTACCAAAAAAATTCCAAAAAATAGTTGCGAGGGCCCTCGCAACTATTTTTTGGGGCGCTTTGTCGCCAGTCAAACGCCGGTGCGAGATCTCGCACCGGCGAGTAGCGCGCCACTGCAAAAAAGCGACGTAACGTAAGTGAAGCTTTTGACTTCACGCGCGATCGATCGCTAGCCTGCTCCCAACTGACAATCAACACGCTACCGGACATCCGATCAATCGCGGCTGTGAGTAGCCCCATTCGGCAAAATAGCCCCGCTCAAAGCCGCTTGGTTCAAATTAGCAACATTCAAGCTAGCCCCAATCAAATTAGCCTCCGACAAATTAGTTCCTGTCAAATTTGCCCCTGTCAAAGAACTCAGCAGCAAACCCGCTCCCGACAAATTGGCGTGACTCAAATTCGCTCCCCGCAAATCTGCTTCCAGCAAGCTAGCACCCGATAAATTTGCACCGCTCAAATCAGCTCCCCTGAGAGAAGCTTTGTTCAAATTCGCAGCCCTCAAATCAGCATTATGCAGAATCAAACCATTCAAATTAGCTTTACTCAAATTAGCGCCTTGCAAGTCAGCACCGCTCAAATTAGAACCATTTAAATTAGCTCCTTTCAAGTCAGCACCGCTCAAGTCAGCACCGCTCAAATTAGCAGCACAAATACAAGCCTCCCGCAGACTTGCTTCGCTCAAAATCGCCCCAACCAAATTGACACCGCTGAGATTTCCGCGATTGAGATAAGCCCGAATTAGATTTGCACCGCTCAGGTTTGCTCCGTTCAAATCTACTTCGCTCATAATTGCTCTAGTCAGATTTGCTCTGCTTAAATCAACCCCACTCATAATTGCTCGGCTCAGCGTCGCCCCGCTCAAATTAGCCTCAATTAGTTTCGAGCCACTTAGCAAACAAGCTCCGACTAAACTCGCTCCAGTCATCACAGCTTTGCTCAAGTCAGCGCGAGACAATATTGCTCCGCTGAGATTTGCTCCGCTAAAATCGGCTCCGATCGCCACAGTTCCCGTTAAACTACAACTGCCTAGGTTCGCTTCAATTAATTTCGCCTTAGATAAATTAGCCCCGCTCAAGTCGGCACCATTTAAATTAGCTCCTATTAGTTTACTTCTAATTAAGTTGGCCCCTTTCAAATTAGTGCTGCTCAAATTAGTTCGACTGAGATTAGATTCAATCAAATGAGCGGCAATGAGGTTGGCTCCTCGAAAATCTCGTTCCCCGTTTCTATGTCTAGTTAAAAGTTCATCGGCACTTAAAAGCTCAGTGAAATTCATAAAAAAATTGAGTGAGTTTCCTTAATTTCTCGATGTTCAATGTTGTCTGAAAGTTTGTATGCTCGTGTTTGCTAGTCAGTTCTTAAACCAATACTGCCGCAGTAATAATTATCAAAACTGGTTGATTTCTAGCATCACCCTGATAATTTACGTAGAACTCACGAAAAGCCACCCGGTTTTTCGTAAAAGTAGGGCTTGGCTAGGGGCATTTATGAAGAAACCGAGTTTCTCGCTTCCGCCTGTAAGTCTTATGCTGCTAAGAGTTAGTTGCGGCTGATGTTAGTTGTTAATTGTTAGTTGTATTTATACTAACTGCTAATCACTAACTATTAACTACTAACTATTTACAAAATATCGATAAATCGATAAGTTGTCGATCGCATATTTTTGGGGTTCTTGCTGGCGGCACCCGCGCCACATTCACAGCCCACAAATTGCTGGCACAGGGGAGCAAATCTATTCTATTAGTTCCCGAAAGAAATAAGGACTCGAAGCTTCAACTCCGAATATCTTTTAGTTTTTGCCTTCTTTCTTCGATCGCCCATGAAAGCAGAGCCCGGTCAGCTCAGCTAGTGTCACCTCCCCCCACTGTGCTCAATGCAGCGTGAAATCGAACAGGAAGGCTGTTTCGCTCGCCTGGCCGATCGAGTCCCAGGCGAAACCAGCAATAGGCTGCCATGGGCCTGAGATTTCGCCAAAAAAAGCGCCGCGAGCCGTTCCCGTACTCCCGCGCTGCTGTGCTTGTTGTTAATGTTTACTCGATCCATGAGCGCTTGCGCTTCTAATTAACAGAACGCCCGACACCAGACGCGCTCCCGGACATAAAAGCTGTTCCTGGGCTGGAAAAAATGCTTCGCTGAGGCATTCCCAGAAAAACTATATTCCTTTAGCCGGTCTTGCCTAAGGCAATTGGGCTGCTACAGCCAACCAATGACCAGCCTAAGTCTTGCCCCAAGGCGACGACAATAATTATTCTAATAATTGCCGACCACCGCAGGCCGTACTCGGCGCGCGGGACTGGCTACTTCACCTGATATAATTTGCTGAAATTAGCCACCCCATAATTAAAGATAGTCGCTCTTTGACTAACGGGGCAATCTCTGCTGCAATTTTAGTCATCCAATTTGATAATACTCCAGGGTTTGCAACCCTTGCAGTAGTGAGTGTTACAGACTCACAAATCGCTGCGGATTTAGAGTGTAAAAATTTATAGAGCCGATCGACCAGCCGACCAAAGTCCAGCTCGCACTCTCAAAATTCAACTTTTGCTTGGTCGCTTTTTTGAGGTTTCCCGAACAAAACAAAAGCCGGCTTTCACAGAAAAAGCCGACTTTTGAGAGAATTTTACCCGCATTCGGCTAAACGCTGCGCCCTAAACAATCCGAGTGCGCCAGTGCGATCGTCCCAGCCGTCGGTAGAAATAATAGACATCTCCAATAATTATTGTGGAACAGGCATCTTGCCTGTTCCAGACTTGCTTTTTTGGAGAGATCTAATACCCAAACAAAGTCTGAAGGATCAAACCCGACGCTTGCCAGCAACGCCCTGATTGGGGTCGTAAATACCAGGCGTAGTATCAGCGCCGGGAGTGCCGGGAGTGCCGTAATCTGCCCGAGCGGTATCCACGCTGGGAGAGTCGTAGGTGTTCCAATCCTGAATGCCTCCGCGGCTCAGAACAGCCCCAGCTTTAGCGACTTCTGCTTCGCTGCCGTCAACCAGTACCAAGTAATCTCCCCTCGCCACTCGATCGTTATAAGCTCTGGCTTCCTCTTCAGGAATTCCCAAACCGACTAAAGCTCCGATCAAGCTACCCGCAGCCGCACCCAAAGCAGTACCTGCTAGCGTAGTGGCGATCGCCGTAGCCGAGGCTCCAGCCAGCATAATCGGCCCGATACCCGGAATTGCCACCAAGCCGAGACCTACCAACAAGCCAGTCAAACCGCCCAGGGTTCCGCCTGTGAGCGCACCCTTAGTCGCCCCTTCATCGGCCTTGTTGTCTGCGCTGTCGTGCACGTCAATGCCTGCGATATCCCCTTTAGAATCGCCATCCTTAGCAATGACCGAAACCCGATCCATGTCGAAACCCCCTGTTCTCAGTTCTCCCAGCGCGTGTTCAGTCTCGCGGCGAGTGGAAAACACGCCCACAGCGCGCTTGTGGCGACCCATCGATCTGCGGCCGGTGTCTGTAGGCACATCGTAAATGCCCCAATCCTGAATGCCCCGCACGCTCATAATTCCTTCGGCGGTGGCCAACTCAGCATCCGTTCCTTCTACGAATACCAAATATTCTCCGCGCGAGAGGCGATCGTTATAAACTTTAGCTTTGGCTTCGGGAACACCCAAACCCACCAAACCGCCGACCAAACCGCCCGCAGCAGCCCCGATCGCGCCTCCGACTACAGTATCAGCAAGCAGAGTGGCGATCGCGCCCCCCGCCATCACCGGGCCAACTCCCGGAATCGCCAGCGCCCCAATACTTCCGAGCAACCCAATCAAACCGCCCGTCACGACTCCCGCTGTCGCGCCAGCTTTCGCGCCGCCGCCCACTTTCTCGTCCGTACTCTTAGCAGCACTAGCGCCCGCAATTTCGCTGCGATCGAGATTTTCTCCAACTACCGAAACCTGATTCATCGGAAACCCGGTACTTTGCAGTTCGAGCAAAGCTAGTTCCGTATCGCGGTAATTAGAAAACGATCCTACAGCCCGTTTGTGTTGACCTAAAGCCATTTCTTTTCTCCTTCAAAAAATACTGTTTTTACACAACTACAGAATTTACGATCTGCTTGCTGCAATCAATCACATTTAGTCATTTTTCCCAACATTTTTCATCGGTCGCTGGGAATAAACTCCGTCTCTATCTTTCGACCTGTTTTCTCTAATTATCAGGTCTTGGCAATCAGAAATTTGGAAGAAAAAATTGCGGGTATTAGGCGAGTTTTGAGTTTGACTTTAGAGTACCTGCTTAAACTCTATAAATTAAAACCCCGCTACCCGGAAGAGTCACCTAAGCGTTACGATCCGCTTTGAAAAAAATTTTATAATTCCCAACTTTCCTTCTTCCTTCTTCCTTCTTCCTTCTTCCTTCTTCCTTCTTCCTTCTTCCTTCTAATTTATTACTTGGTAGGCGATGCGGCGGGTGCAGCGGGGGCGACAACAGCCGTAACATTCACGCTTTTGACACCCTTAATTTCTTTAGCTAGCGGCTCTATTTTAGCTAAATCAGTTTGATTTGGAACTGTGCCACCTACGGTGACAGCCCCGTCTTTTGCGTCCACAGTTAGCTGACCTTTAGTAATGTTCACTTCTAACTTAGAACGAACTTCACTTTGCAGATCGCCATCGGCTCTGATGGCATCGCCACCAGTCACGTTGTTGCGCTGTTCTCTGGCTCTGATATCAGAATTTGCTTGGGCTTTGCGAACATCGCTAGTTGCGTCGGACTGAGTTTTTTGAACATTCTCGGCTGGGGGCGGGCTCTTGACATTTTCTGTGGTAGAATTAGGAGCATCGGCGCTAGTTTTAGCCCCCTCAGTGCAAGCAGCAGCTCCAAATAATAGGAGACCGCTGATGAGAATTGGTGTTAGTTTATTCATAATATGTTAATACCCTCCGGGTAAGCTGTCGATGAGTGAGACTTCGTTGAGTGAGATTAAGCCACACAGAATTTTAGCTGCTGCTTTCTGCTCTCTAAAAAGCCTTATATCAAACATATATAATTGAGCAATCCGCTACATCGCTCTACAGGTGTAAAATTTACCTCTGTCTTTAGATAGAGTACAAAAAAGAAAATAAGGTCTTAGAGTATTTTAGATTTTAAATTTTAGATCCTAGATTCTAGATTTTAGATTATAAATTTTAGATTTTAGATTTTAGATTTTAGATTTCGGCGCGAGCGCTTGTCGGAGTGTCGAAGGATTTGCGATTGGGGATGAGTTACTGAATATGGGTTTGAAGCTTCTAAGCCAGTTGCATTCTTTTTTCAAACTGGTATTAGATTAAATTTAACTTAATTATTCCGGGACGCACTATTCATCATCAATCAGGTTGATTCCGAGATTTTTAGTTACCAAACCTAAAATTTTCAGAAACACCAAGTTGAAAAACGTAAGTTTTATTAATAGATTCGATCGCCACTCAAAACTAATTTTTTCTGATTACCAATTACCAATTACCAATTACCAATTACCAATTACCAATTACCAATTACCAATTACCAATTACCAATTACCAATTACCAATTACCAATTACCATGACCGATCGCTGACATCCGTTGCCGAACTTCCTGCTTCAATACAAACGAAAAGAGTCGAGAAATTTTTGAGCATTTTCTGGCTCTGGAGTAGTAGCAACCAGCCCGTAAACGCGCTTTTCGACCAAAAAAACTTGACCGACACCTATAGGTTCCTTGGGAGAAAGTGGCTGAAACTCAAACTCTTTTCCCGGGTAGCCGCCCAGGGAAATATCACGCACTTGCAGCAATTTAGCATTTGCAGCCACGACAAAAAAATCTACTGCATTATTTAAAGTAATTTTGATATTCTTGTTGCTAGTCCGAAAATCTAGGTCAAAATATTGAAGTAAATAAGTTTCTTTGTTTTTTAAGATCGACCTGTATGTATGAGTGGTAATTTGAGTTGAAAAAGTTTCAGTATTAATTTTGGGATTTCCCGGCATATCGATCGCAAACTGACCAATTGCCGAGCAAAACGGCTGCCACTCCGGCTGAGGAAGTGGCGCCCGCAGCGGGGCTGCTTCAGCTTTTGCGGGACTGCCAAACTTGACGGCCGAAACAAGTAACGTAGCAGTAACTAGGATTATATGCAGAAATTTCATTTGGGTAAAAATTATATTTGTCCGATCTGCGCTAGCCTAGAAATATATCCGCAAACGAGGGATTTATGCTGAATATTATACGTACTCAACGGCGAGGCAACTCGATCGGCCCAACCAAAACCAGTAAAACTAATAAAACCAATATACTCGCTACTGCAAAGACTTGGCTGGCTATCAGTCTGCTGGTTTCTGTGACAGCTTGTGCAAACAGCCCCAACAGCAAAGCCCTCGAAGAATCGGTAGCCGCCGATCCGAAATTAACCGAAACTCCGCTTCCCGTCCCTGTTGCTCCCCCAGCGACAGCAGTTGAAACCAGCACAACCGCCAAACTTCCTGCCGATTTCCCGACAGAGATTCCACTCTATCCTAATGCTCAGTTAATCGAAGTTGGTGCGCCCAGCGATGGACAGTCAAAAAACGTGCGGCTGCGCTGGGAAAGCACAGATCCGGTTAATTCGGTTCAGAACTTTTATCAGACAGAATTTGGGCGCAGGAATTGGCAAATAGTCAGCCGCCCAACCGCCGAAGGACAAGGTTCTTTGGTAGCAACCCGAGATAAATTGCGGGTAACAGTGTCGCTTTCTGGGACTCAAAAAGTAGGAGGTTCTACAGAATTTGCGATCGACTACAGCAAAGAGGGCCCAGAAATAGCAGCCAGTCCCCAACCTAACAATTCCGAGTCTAGCCCATCTCCAACCGCTTCACCAAGTCCATCAAATTCAGAAGGAACTACTCCAACCCCATCCGCCTCGCCAAAATCAGAAAAAGTTAGCCAACTAGACACCAAAATTCCTCAACAGTTGCAGCAGTACGTGGCAGATTTGGCTCAGTTAGAAGCACTGAAAGTGCGATCTAAAAGCGGTGCTAATTTAGAAACTGGCAACAGTTTACCCGAACCCAACAAAATTGTCACTCGCCGCGAATACGCCCGCTGGTTAGTAGCAGCAAACAATCAGATTTATGCCAGCCGTCAAGCCAAACAAATTAGATTAGCAGTAGAATCTAGCGAACCGGCCTTTTCTGACATACCCAAAACAGATCCAGATTTTGCAGCAATTCAAGGTTTAGCAGAAGCCGGTTTAATTCCGAGTTCGCTTTCTGGAGAAACGAAAGATATGAAATTTCGTCCGGATGCACCTTTAACCCGCGAAACAATGATTCTTTGGAAAGTACCATTAGATACTCGTCAAGTTTTGCCCACAGCTAACATTGACGGAGTCAAAGAAAAATGGGGTTTTCAAGATGCTTCTAAGATTGATTCCCAGGCGTCGCGAGCAGTTTTAGCTGATTTCAACAATGGAGACTTGGCGAATATTCGTCGGGTTTTTGGTTTTACTACTCTCTTTCAGCCCAAGAAATCCGTGACTCGCGCCGAAGCTGCTGCAAGTTTGTGGTATTTTGGCGTTCAAGATCAGGGATTGTCGGCTAAAGATGCTCTGCAAGCCAAGTCTCAACCAGCCCAGTAGAGTTGTTTGGGATGATTAAAAATTTTAAACAAAGCATCAACTTAAACAAAAAAAGGTTCGTAGTGAGGACTTAAGTCCTTCTTTTGCTGAGGACTTAAGTCCTCACTACAGGTTCGTAGTGAGGACTTAAGTCCTTCTTTTGCTGAGGACTTAAGTCCTCACTACAAACCTTTTAGATTGCGATCCTGACTCTGGTAGAAAAGTCTCGCTACTTTAATTTCTCTGCCCGAGTCACCGCCACAAATCCTTGCAAACGCCATAAATCATACATCTGCCTCTCTGTGCGCGGTGCGCGCGCTACGGGATAGATGTTTTCTATTACTCTTGCTTAGTCTTAATTTCTGTATCCTGCCAGACAAGCGCTGCATTTGGCTGGCAAACTTTGTACATATTTTAACTAACACTTGGAAAAACTCTCAGTAGAATTCCGGATGGGGTAACGGACGTAAGGATAAATGAAAAAGAGTGTTTGAGTCTGGGAGAGCGTTTTCTAATGTACGATATTACCCTATTTACCCCGCAAGACATGGCGAAATGCAGTTTAGTGCTGCGCCAGTTCGGTAGAAATTCTGCTAGTATGGAAGCTAGCAGCCAGAAAATTGTCAAGTATATTTACCAACATTTTTGCGATTCGCAAACTGGAGAAAATAGCTGTGTTTTGGTGCGTTTGTTCAAAACTCATCCCTACGGGGAATTAGAAGAATCATTGCAACAATCCGCCCGCCGCTTAATGAATGGCAAATCCCCTGCCGCCGACATGAAATGCTGGACTCTACTAGCAACCGCAGGCATAGAACCGCAGTGGAATTCTCGGCACACAGCAGTAGAAAATACAGCTATTCCCTTAGTTAGCACCGAAGTAGTAGCCAAAATGCCGGCGATTTCGGAAACCATCAGACAGTTCGGTTTAGATATTCCTACAGTCCTCGGCATCGAGGGAGAAAGGTTTCTGCAATTAGAACCAGCAGTATTAAATATTTTTCACGTATCCGAGGCAAAAGGCAGCCCCTTTATTCCGGAACAAGATTCCTTAATTATCCCGTACAAAGTCAAGTCTGTCTTGGCATTTGGGGGACTTTTGCGATCGGGAAGTTTGTTTACTGTAGTCATTTTCCTTAAAGTAAAAATTCCCCATAGCACAGCTCAATTGTTTAAACATTTTGCACTTAGTGTCAAAACTGCTCTGTCTTTGTCTGACGAAAAAGATGTTTTTAATAATTCAAAAACATCGGCAAATATTGTGCAATCTCACAATGCTTACGAAAATCAATTACTGGAAAATCAAATTGCTAGTTTGATTCAATTGCTGGATTTTTCGGAGCAGGAAATGCTCAGGCAAGCAGCTCGTTTTGAACGGATAATTGATAAGTTGCAGCGCGAACTTGCCGATCGCAAAAACAAGGAACAAGCTTTGCAAGCAAGTCAAGAATCATTCAAAGGCATCATCAATACTCCCGAAGATGTTATTGTGCGCGTCGAGGAAAATCAAGGAATGCACAGTTTTAATCAAGGTGAAGAACTGATTTAATCCAAGTTCAGCAGTCCTGGGCGCACTCCGACAAAGAAACCGGGTTTTTCCCTAAATCTGCGAATCACAACAAAGTTTTCTCGAAAAAACCCGGTTTCTGGCTCCCGCGCGTAAGTCCTATTCTGTTAAAATTGGTTTGTAGTTAGGACTTCAGTCCTTCAAAAAGTCTGAGGACTGAAGTCCTAACTACGAACCTTATTTAGGGTTGGGGGTTCGGGATGCTAAGATCGAGCCGTACCATTTATCTATTGGCGTTTGCTTTGTGACCCGAAATCCTAAATTTTCAATAACTTGTCGGGTTTCGGCGTGAGTGTGACCAGACCACAAGTGATATTCTAAAGACAGGTTTTGCACGAGTTGCCAAGAATCTCGGTCTTCAAATAACAGCCATTCTGCACCTTCGCAGTCTACTTTGGCTAAATCGACGCTGCCGCCAATGCGATCGATCGCCCTTTTCAACGATACCATCGGTACATCACCGTTTTCGCTGACGCGCGATCGCGTTTTTCCCGATACTTCCCGAATATCCAGAACTACTCTACCATCTTCGGCTCCCACAGCCTCCATAAAATAGGTAAAATTGGCAATTTCAGATTGATGTTTGAGGTAAATTTCTAAGTTTGGATTAGCTTCGTAGGCGTGAATTACAGCTTGAGGAAATCGATTCCGGGCGGCGATCGGAAATAACCCGACATTCGCCCCGATATCGAGAACTTTCATCAGCGATTCAGATAATTGTTCCACTCCGTAACAGTCATCTAAAAGCACTTCAATAAATTCTCCATCCATGCCTTTCTCCTCCGGCAAGTTTACTTGTTGGCGATTTCCTTGCACAATTAAATTACCGGGCAAATTAAAGCTAGCAACTCTCTTGAATTCTACACCTAACTTTTGGGCGCGGATTTTACGTTGCAAAAGTTGCAGTATTTTATTGACAAGCATAGAAGAATATTAAAAAAAAATCATTTTTATAATAACGCTCTCTGCGCCCTCTGCGCCCTCTGCGGTTCAAAAAAAATCAGATTCACTTCAGAAAATACGATTCCTACCCAGAAAAAATCTGCTTTAATATATGTCAAAATACGCTCCCAAATCCGGGAATCAAAAATGTTAGAGTTCGATCGCCTATTTCAAACAATCGAAGAATTAGTCATGCTGCACTCACCCAGCGGTGCGGAGTCGGAAATTAACCAGCGGTTGATGGAAAAGTTCGCCGCCCTGGGAGTGAATGCTTGGATCGATCGCGCTGACAATGCGATCGCCCTCATTCCCGGGCGCAATCCCGAAAAGTCGATCGCCATTACCGCCCACAAAGACGAAATTGGCGCCCTAGTTAAAACAATAGGCGAGATCGGCCGCGTCGAAGTCCGCAGGTTGGGTGGCGCGTTTCCTTGGGTTTATGGCGAAGGCGTCGTCGATTTATTGGGCGACAAGCAAACAATTAGCGGCATTCTCAGCTTCGGAAGTCGCCACGTTTCTCACGAATCTCCTCAAAAAGCTCAGCAGGAAGATGCTGCTGTCAAGTGGGAAAATGCCTGGATCGAAACCAAGTGTACTGCCGAGGAATTAGCCGAGGCCGGAATTCGACCGGGGACGCGGATGGTGGTAGGAAAGCACCGCAAACAGCCGATTCGCTTGAAGGATTGGATCGCGAGCTACACCCTTGACAACAAGGCTTCTGTGGCGATTTTGCTGGCTCTGGCGGAATATTTGACAGAGCCTGCGGTGAATGTTTATTTGGTGGCGTCGGCGAAGGAGGAGGTTGGGGCGATCGGAGCTTTGTATTTCACGCAGCGCCAGCCGTTGGATGCGCTGATTGCTTTGGAAATTTGCCCGATCGCGCCGGAATACCCGATCGCAGATGGCGAAAACCCGGTGTTGCTGGTTCAGGACGGCTACGGAGTCTACGATGAAGGATTGAACGGCCAATTAGGCGCAGCAGCCGCAGCAGTCGATGTAGAGGTGCAGTTGGCGGTAATTAGCGGTTTTGGAAGCGATGCTTCGATCGCCATGAAGTTCGGCCATGTGGCCCGCGCCGCTTGTTTGAGTTTCCCCACCCAGAACACCCACGGGTTCGAGATTGCTCATCTCGGGGCGATCGGCAATTGCGCCGCCATTCTCAAAGCCTACTGCGAGCAACTTTCGGACGACTAGAAAAAAACTTTCGCAAAGTAGTTGACAAATTCAGAAAGATTAGTTAAGGTAATAAAGGTGCGGAACACAAGCAAACGCAACGAAAAACGCGCCCCCATCGTCTAGAGGCCTAGGACACATCCCTTTCACGGATGCGACGGGGATTCGAATTCCCCTGGGGGTATTGAAAATCTAACTCTGATATCAAAATGATATCTAGCAAGTGGTAAAGGCAACAACCCCAACCCACACGCTAGGTATCATTTTTGCATTTGGTTGGTTGAACTTCCTCTCGTATTGGATAATTGTAAATCCAGACGCGGTTTCAACCGCCCGGTCTTCTTGCTGATTTCATGGAGGTAAGCTAAACTTGTGAATAGACGAGATTTACAAAACATCGCACTCACTCGACTTAAAGAAGTAGAAGTGCTGCTCGAAAATCGTCAATACTCTGGTGCTTACTATCTCAGCGGTTATGTTGTTGAATGCGCTTTAAAAGCTTGCATCGCAAAACAAACGCGGAAATTCGACTTTCCTGACAAAAAAACTGTTTTCGACAGTTACACCCACGATTTAGAAAAACTTGTTAAAGTTGCTAAACTTGATTCCGAATTAAAAACTCTGCTAAAAGATGTAGAGTTTTTAACTGCATGGGTAGTTCTTAAAGACTGGTCAGAAGAAAGCCGTTACCAAAAACATGACCGACAAAAAGCCCTCGATATTTACTCAGCAATTACCGACAGCAATCACGGAATTTTACAATGGGTACAGCAACATTGGTAAGTCAAGAAATAGCAGAAGGTCAAAGACTAATAGACGCTCTTAATGCAGCAGGTGTATCAGTTGATTCTGCTCTCTGGTTCTACGCACCAGAACCCGAAACCTGGCGATTGATGCTCACATCGCCTTCATATGATAAGAAAGGCCCACTTAAAACTTACCACGAGATACTATCAGTCTTTCGCGAGGTAGAGCCAGAATTGAAAATTGATTGGACAGCCCTTGTCGCAGTCAGTGTCAAAGATGAATTAATTCAGGGATTGCGCGAGTTACAACAACGTTTCAAATCAAGTTTCTCAGGGAGACGGATAACGAATCAAAGCGTCAATCATAGGTACATTGATGATGCTTACATTTATCAAATCAAGTGAATCAACTCTCGATCGAGCTGATATATCATGCAATAATGTTTACTTAATTCGTAGGGTGTGGATCCACGAAAAATTCCTAGCTACCTATCGACAATTTAAGATATCCGCACCTGAACACAATGGTTTTATAAATAAACACAACATTTATTCGGCAGTATTTTTTTGTTGAAATTCAGATCGCGACTGAGGCGGTGCGTGACCAATAATTTTTTGATGGTACCCGCCACGTGATTTATCCGTGGAATCAATCCCAAATCGAAAATCTAAAATCCTCTCTTCCCCCGAATTTATCCGTGTTTTGATGTAAAGATTTATCGCCGTCACACACCCTACAATTAACTAATCAACTCTAAATTCGAGACTAAATGATGCGTTATGCGATCGTCATTGAAAAAACACCCAATAACTATTCAGCTTATGCGCCAGATTTACCTGGATGTGCAGCCACAGGCGCTACCCTTGCGGAAGTACAGCAGGAAATTAAAGAAGCGATCGAATTTCACTTAGAAGGGTTGCGAGAGGAGGGTTTACCAATTCCCGAACCAACTACTCTCTGTGAGTATCTAGAAGCACGGTAGTAGGACAAAATATTTCATAAATTAAGTCGGCAAAATTCAATTATAATCTACTCTAAAGAGGATATTGTCGAACACTTCTTCGTCCAACAGTAACAACTATATCATTCCAAATCCGCAAGAGCGACTTTCAAGCAAGCACGAACTTCCTTCCAGTCACGTTCCGACAGATGACCAATTAGAACTAAGTTGGAAGATGGCGGTAGAGTGACAATAAAACTGCGAAAAACCGAAACGACTCGTAAACCTGCTGTGGCCCAATCTTGGAGTATATAATCAGTTATACCTAAAGCAGTTGTCTGTGTAGTCAGTAGTCCAGCTATTACATCGCGGCGGGTTGTGTTATAGGTAACTGATGATAGAATTACCGCCGGACGACGTTTAATGCCAGTGACACCAGGAAAATCTACTGTCACCACATCACCAGGATTAAAAGACACTATTAAATCTCCTCGTTTTCAGGAAAAATGGTGGCCGCATACTGCAAAGAAAATGTAGTCACATCGAGTTTATCTTCTTCAGTCCAAGTCTCGCTTTCATCGACAACCGATAGATTTTGCTGCACCAAATCGTTGAGAATAAGAGTTGCCAAGCGCAGTCTATCCTTTGGTGAAAGGGTAGAAAGAACGCGATCGTAAACTTCTCGAACAGTAGTTGACATAGCAAATCCTCCTGCTGCTTATCTTCTGGAACACTTAGGGCAGGTTGATTAGATTATAGCTTAAAAAATTAATAAATTTATGCTAGAATTGAATTCTAATTTTTAACCCCAGATTCACCTATGCCAACTTTAACTGATATTGGCACTCTCATTATCCGCGATCCGCACCTTCGCGGTGGCATCCCTATTATTGCAGGTACTGCCACATCGGTGCAGCGAATCGTAGTCTTATACAAACAAGGTAATAGTGCTGAGGAAATAGCAGCGGATCTGGATCATCTCACCCTAGCGCAGGTTTATGCTGCACTGACTTATTATCACGCAAATCGACCAGAAATAGAAGCAAATTTAGCGACCCAACAAGCAGAATATGAACGTTTTGCAGCATTAAATCTGCTAAAAATGCAGGAGACAGCATGAGCTGAATTCGTCTTTACTTTAGTGTTTTAAATGAGGACTAAAGTCCTCACTACGAACCTAATTACCAAGTAAGTATATTTATTTTTCGGCTATTCGATCGAGCTTTTCCCTCACTAACAAATCTAGCAAAGAACGCAGCACAAACAAGCCAGCGCATCCCGACACAGCAAAAGCTACGATCGCCCCCGTTTGATATCCGCCCACCAGCAGCACTGCACCCGTCAGCCCCCCAAAACCAGCCATACAGGCAAAAATCAGAGTTTTCAGGGCGAGATTGATGCGTTTCAGGGCGCGATCGCTCTCGATATTGCGGACTCGAATTTGCAACTCCCCATCTTCTATCCGCTGTTCCAAACGCTTGATAAAAACTTGCGATTTACTCGGCTGCTGTAACTTGTAGGTGATAAAATTTCGTGCTTGGAGAGCCAATTCTCCGATCGCACTTCTGCGCCCTTTACTCACCGCAATACTCTTGACAAAAGGCTGAGCGCATGATAGGAAATTGTAGTGAGGGTCGAGAGTTCTAGCAATGCCGTCGAGAGTCGTCAGCGACTTGACAATAAACATCATTTCTGCTGGTAAGCGAAACGGTTGTTGCTCGAACATGATGTACAGTTCGTTCTTGATTTCATTGAATGCTTGAAAGTCGATCGGCTTATCAATAAACTTATCCAACAGAAAAGCAATCAGCCTGCGTACCGGCATCATATCCGGCATCGGCTCCACTAAGCCGATCGCAATTAAAGTATCCAGTACCCGATCGGTATCCTTTCTCAGCACAGCAAAAAAAGTCTTGACCATTTCGTCCTTAGCCAGAGACTTCACTTCTGCCATCATCCCAAAATCGTAAAATATCAAGCTACCATCTTCTGTTACCGCCAAATTTCCCGGATGCGGGTCAGCTTGAAAAAAACCGTCAATTAACAACTGCTTCAAGTAACAGGAAATTCCGAGTTGATTGAGCTTCGTAATATCTACTCCAATCGCCTCTAAACTGATCCTGTCGTCCACCTTAATCCCCGGCGCGTATTCTAAAGTCAGCACTTTTTTAGTCGTGTATTGCCAGTAGACTTTCGGGACAATAATCTGAGGATATTCTTGAAAATTATGGCTGAAGCGATCGGAATTTTTGCCTTCTTGTACGTAGTCAATCTCTTGATATAAAATCTTAAAAAACTCGTGATAAAGAGATTCTAAGTCGTACTTGCGCGTCCCTGGTAAATAGCGATCGCACAAACGCATTACTTGGCGCACCGCCTTGACATCCAAATCGAATAACCTTTCCAAACCCGGACGCTGCACCTTCACAATCACATCTTCCCCCGTGTGCAGCCTCGCTTTGTGCACCTGTCCCAGACTCGCAGCAGCAATGGGCAACGGGTCAAAATCCCGGTACAAAGCGTAAATATCCTTGCCTAACTCTGATTCTACAAGGGCGATCGCCTCTTCGGAACTAAACTCAGGAACCCGATCCTGCAACTGTTCCAACTCCTTCACGTACTCCAGCGGCAGCAAATCCGCGCGAGTGGAGAGAGACTGCCCGATTTTAATAAAAGTCGGGCCCAAATCCAGCAAAGTATTGACCAACCAATGGGCACGAATTCTTCTAGTATGAGCAGACTTATCTTGCAGCAGTCCATCCCACCACAAAAAAAACATAAACTTTGCCGTCGCAGCAAAAACGTCTATTTGTCGTGCCAGCGGCGAATATTTAGAACGTTGCCAACGCAGGAGTTTAGGTGCAGCTTTTGTGAGCATAAGATTCGTCGCGATCTATTGAGGTGCACCGCAACGATTTTAACTGGAAATTGCAGCAAGCGATCGGCTCAGATAGAAATACCCGACAAATAACGGAATTTACTTGCAGCCAAACACCTTCAACAGTTGACAGTTGACCTGGGACAGTTGACAGTTGACCTGGGACAGTTTGAAAGCGAACTCTACCTAGAAGGAAGAGGATTGGAGTAATGAATAGTCTGATTTTAATTTCTCCCTCAAAGACTTGGGGCTTTTAACCAATTCTTTCTGGTCAGTTTATTTCACAGCCAGATGCTTGCGTTTTTGAATCAACAATCCAATTCCAATGCTAAGCCGGGAATTACAGTCCCCTCCGGTACCGGTACGGGTGTCGAGTCGTCGGCTATGCGGTAAACAGCCCCTCTTCCCACGCGAAACTCAGAGAAGTTCCCGCAATCAGACAAACAAATCAAAAAGGATGATTTGGTAAGGTTTGCTATATTTTCTAATCTCCCTATTAACGCAAGTTTTAGCCTGTTCGCTGGCAATTCAGGGCCGCTTCTCAACCGAACTATTATTATAGATTCAACAGTTCCGCTGGAATTTTTGGCAAAGTCAGAGTAAAAGATGTGCGGCACAACTCGTCAGATTCAGAACTTTCTGCCGGACAACTAGACACATCAATAGTACCATTCAAGTGCTGCACTAAAGACTTTACCAGGGCTAGACCCAAACCCGTACCGGCGATCGCTTTGTTGGTAATGCCAGTACCGCGACGGAACTTTTCAAAGATGTGGGGCAAATCAGCATCAGGAATGCCACGCCCGAAATTAGACACACTCAGGACAATATCGCTGGCTACCTCAGACGCCTTGAAAACTACCGTTGTTTCTGAAGTCGAGTATTTTCCAGCATTCGTCAGCAGTTCCAGTAGTACCCGCTTAAGACTGTCCGGGTCGCTTTCCAAGGAAGGGGTAAACTTCGGCACATCCACCTTCAGAGTCAATCCCTTATCCGCCCACTTTTTCTCAAAATCCACAACTAAATCTTTAATTAAAAGGTTGAGATCGATGTTGACTGGATAAAGAGGGAGTGGCTGACGCTCTAATTGCTTGAAGGTTAGCAAATCCTGAACCAGGGCGGCTTCCTTAGCACAATGCTGCTCTAGAATGTCGAGATAATTAGCCCGACTTGCTGATGGCTGTTCGGCCTGTTTGAGCATCAGAATCGCCAGATTCATGATTGTCAAAGGGGTTCGCAACTCGTGACTAACATTGTCGATAAACTCGTCTTTGATCAGCTTCAATTTGCGTAGTTGATCTAGTTGATTGGCAGATTGTTCGTGCAGTTTCTCCTGCACGTTGATACTTTCTTCCAACTCAGCATCTCTTTTTTGGACTTGGGTTTGCACTTCCTTGAATATCTGAGTTTGAATAATCGCCCTGCTCGCTTGAGCGCAGACTGATTCCAGAATTTCTAATTCTTCAGGGTTCCAAGGGCGCGGCTCGGAGTGCTGCAAAACCAAGAACCCTAAGACAATTTCCTGTCTGCTTGCGTGCATGATGGGAATTACCAGCAACCCCCGAATACCTTGGAGTTTCAAGATTTCTGCGGCTCCCTCTTCTTCCTTGTCGATTAATTCGCTGGCGTCAGCAAGGGCGAGAGGTTGGGGTGCGCTCTGGAATGCTTGACCGCACAAATTAGATTCCGACAGCCAAAAAGCGGGAGAGTTATTTTGTTTGGAGTTAGAACTTTTGGATTTGGAATTAGCACTTTTTGCCTGGGTTTTGGGTTTGGCTTTCGAGCTTTGTTTTCCAGAATTTTTTGGTTCTATTGTTAGTTTACCTTCATTTTTGGTTGATGCAGATTCGCCAATTAATACTATTTTTGCTTTGGGAGTTTGATTGACGGAGGCTTTTGTTAAGGGGAAGTCTGTATCTTTGAACAGCAGTATTTGACCTCTATCTACTTGCAAGGTATTGACGGTATTTTCAATAATTTGCTGCAAAAATTGATCGACTTCTGAACTGGTGTCGATCGCAGTAGCCACTGACCTGAGTAGATTTTTGTATTTAGCTTGTTGCTGTAACTGTTCGTTTAAACTGGCAATTTCTTGAGTTTTTTGAATGTGAGCAATCGCGATACCGATCGCCTCTGATGCTGCTTCTAAGCGCTGGCGATCGGTTGCTGACCACTCGTGAGGTTGCAACTTACCAAGAACGATCGTCCCATTTACAGCCCCTCCAAATCGCGCAGGCGCTGCCAAAATTGCCCGACAAGGCAGCGGTGTCACAGGGGAATTGGGCGATGAAGCTGTCAAAGGAGTATCAAGATAGTCGGAGATCCCTACTATCTCGCCGTCTGCTAGCAGGTTTGCGAAAACAGGATGTTCGAGCGATATGCTAGGCGATTCTAATTTTGTGCTTTGGGAGTCTTCGGGTATCTTACTTGCATCCGCAGCGTTTAGCAGATCGCTCTTCTGAAGCCAGCAAGCATTCGGAATTACTACTTTCTGGTCAGCTACAGCAGCAACCAAACAGAAATCTACCCCACAAGCAACCCCCAAAGTTTTTGCTATTTGTAGCAGCAGGATTTCTCGATCGATGTTGGTCGCGAGAATTTGGTAAATTTGCCGCCCGACAAGGGCAGGATCGACCTGGTACTGCATAAGACGATCCAGAAATTTTTGGACTGATACTGGTTCTGCCATTTGTGGTAGATGCAAAGTGCGAGACTCTGAAGGCGATTGGTCGATCGGAGTAAAGTCTTGATTTCCCTGGTAATCGATCATGGCAACGAAGTCTTTCTTTTTTTTAATGATGTTTAAGCAGATTCGTGCTGCATATATAGAACCTATCTTTGACATCCTCCCCGCCTTAGAAGAGCGAGGAT
The DNA here is from genome assembly GCA_004292955.1 of Oscillatoriales cyanobacterium. Taxonomy (GTDB): domain Bacteria; phylum Cyanobacteriota; class Cyanobacteriia; order Cyanobacteriales; family Microcoleaceae; genus Microcoleus. Next base: position 209,212 of record RDXX01000011.1, read on the forward strand.
TCCCAAGCCTCACGATTTGGGTTTCTGCTTCCTTCCGGATCGGTTTTTCGCACCTGCCTTAACAGATTTACTCTGTTCTGGTCTTACAGTCGCTCCACAGACTGTTACCGCAAGCCCTGCGGCCAGAATATTCTTACTGGCGTTGATGTCTCGGTCATGGTGTGACCCGCAATTAGGACACTTCCACTCCCGAACATTTAACGGCAGTTTTTCAACAATATATCCGCACTCAAAACACCGTTTTGAACTCGGGAACCATCGGTCAATCTTGATTAAAGTGCGACCGTACCAATTGCACTTGTATTCAAGTTGCCTGACCAATTCACCCCAACTTGCGTCGCTGATGGCAAGAGCCAGTTTTCGATTTTTTACCATGTTCTTCACAGCTAAATTTTCTACGGCGATGGTTTGGTTTTCACGCACCAACCGCGTTGTTAACTTGTGAAGATTATCTTTCCTTGCATCGGCAATTTCTTGATGCACTCTCCCTACTTTCAGCCTTGCTTTGTGTCGGTTATTTGACCCCTTCTGTTTTCGACTTAAAGCTTTCTGCGCTCTTCTAAGTTGGCGATATTTTGCCTTAAATCCTTTGGGGTTGACAATTTTTTCGCCTGTGCTCAGTGCCAGCAAACTGGTAATTCCCAAGTCAATACCGATTTGGTTGTCTGACTCGTCGGGTAATGTTTCAATTTCCACATTTACCAACAAAGAAACTGACCACCTACCAGATGGTGCCAGCTTTACCGTAATCGTTGATGGTCGGCAACCGTCCGGTAGTGTTCGACTCCAACGAATAGGTAAGGGGTCAACAGACTTGGCTAAGTAAACTTGTCCGTCCTTGAACTTAAATGCCGACGCAGCAAATTGCGCGCTGCCACCGTTGCGTTTTTTCTTGAAATTGGGATATTTTGCTCGCCCGTCAAAGAAGTTATTGTAAGCAGTTTGCAAATGTCGCAAGCACTGCTGCAACGGTACTGAAGAAACTTCATTTAGGAATTCTAATTCAAGAGTTTTCTTCCAGGAAGTTAGCATACTTGAAGTCTCAGTATATGCTACCCGTTTTTGTTCTTCATACCAAGCTTGAGTCTTTGCAGCTAAGGCACGGTTGTAGACCAAACGAACACAACCTATCGTGCGTCGCAACAGGCTTTCCTGTTCTGGCGTTGGGTAGAATCGATAGCTGAAGGCTTTGAGTGTCATGTTTCCAGTTTCACACCTCAATCGTAAGCTGCCTGTAAAATCTTGTAAAGCCGTCGTAGAACGACGGGTTTTCAACCCAGTTTTCTGATAACAGTCGGTTGGACTGTTATGAGCCTGCTTTCTGCGTTGGCGCAGCCCGTCGGCGGGTAACTAAATCTTTAAAAGACTTACTCAGATCCGACCGAGTTCTATTTTGCTGTTTTCTACCCTTGGATCTGTACGGGATGAACTTTAGCATCCTTGACCAGATGAGGATAAATCCCATTCCCACTAATTTGAACTGTTCTGAGAATGAATTTATTTTTGAGACTGCTTTGTGAGACCCCTCTCCTGATTCTGTGATGTTTCTTATTTAAGTTTGTGATCCTGATAAAATTTTATTGTGATATAAATCATGCGATCGAGTGACGCCGATCGCAAAAAATAAAAAATAAAAAATCCTCCCTCAGGATCGATCTGAGAGTTACGAAGTTTTTGCTCGACTACTCATCGATCGCAAGTTCTAGAAACGCGCTTGCTAGTTCTATTGTTAAATTTATCCGACTTCCCTGCTTACTTATTTTGTGCTTCCTGTTGGGCTCGATCGCTATTTTGGCGATAAAGTACCGTCCGGTTAACAGCCGTTGCAGAGCGGGGATGATTTGGGGATACGGCGGCCATCAAATCCGAAGCTTGCTGCCACTTAGCGGCCACTACTAACCAATTTTCGCGAGATTGAGCGGTTTTGCCCTGGGTGGCTGCTTGCTCTGCCACCCGCACTGCTTGGGAAAAAGAGTCAACAGCAGAATTAGGATTTTCCTTAGAAGTTTTGACAGCAGGTGTTGCTTCTGAGGAACTGGGACTGGCAACTGCTTGGGTGGTGGCGGCTGTGCTGTTTGGCACTGGGGAATTGAGTCCTTTGTAGATGGCGGCCACCGCAACCAGCAACAACACGCTCAAGCTGACGCCGCCGACGATACCGCGCTTAAATTGCCGCGGTTGCTGCATCGATCGAGGAGCAGCGATTCTCGGCAAAGCCCGCTCTTCAGCTTGGCGTTCGTGATGGGCGGCGGCCAAACGCTTGAACAAATTTGGCTTTCTGAGTTTAATTTCTTGGGACCACAGCAATTGATTTTCTGGATCGCGGCTAATTTCTTCGAGCCACAGCAGTTGGTGTTCTCGCACCAGCCGGGTGTTGATGTTGACTCGGCGAATATTGCGGGGCGAGAGATTCTCCAAAATTTCTCGGATGCGATCGACCAAACTAGACTGTTCGAGCAGTTGGGGTGTTGCAGCTTCGCACAGCAGTTGCAGTATCCCAGAAGCAAACACGGCTCTAGCTCTGACACCTACGTGTGCCAGTTTGTCGTTAAGGATTTGAATAATCGATGCAACGGAGCCCTCGCGAGCTTGCCGAGCAATGTCATCTATTTGATTCGCCATAACACTATTTTGACGCTTCGCAATCTGTTAATTTTTAATCCAAAGTCTCGGATCTAATTTTTATCTATACACGTTATCACTGACAGTGCCAGGTTAAAATGAACAGATGCAAATCTTGCATACCGATCCCACTTAACACGATCGCCACAGAATTGAGCGAGACAACAGGAAATAAACTATGGGTAAAGTAATTAGCGGTCAAATTTTTGTTCTAGATGACAACATCGATACAGATCAAATTATCCCAGCCGAATACCTGACCTTGGTTCCCTCGAAGCCGGACGAGTACGAGAAACTAGGCAGTTATGCGATGATTGGGTTGCCCGATCGCTACGGCAAGTTTATGGAAGCCGGCGAAACCAAAACCCGGTATCCGATTATCATTGCGGGCGAAAATTTTGGTTGCGGTTCTTCGCGGGAGCACGCTCCGATCGCTCTGGGGGCTGCGGGCGTCACAGCGGTGGTAGCCTTGTCTTACGCGCGGATTTTCTTTCGCAATTGCTCGGCGACTGGCGAATTGTATCCGATCGAATCGGTCGATCGACTTTGCGACCTATTTGTAACAGGCCAAGAAGTGACGATCGACTTTGCGGGCGATAAAATTATCAACCACACTCAAAATCTCACTTACTCCCTCAAGCCTTTAGGAGATGTCGGGCCGGTGATTGATGCCGGAGGGCTGTTTGCCTACGCACGGCAAACGGGAATGATTGCTGCTCGCTCTTAACTGCTAAGTTAATAGACCTCCTGCGAAAGTCCTCACCTAATCGACAAAACCGATAATTACCAGTATGTCTGGCCAATCTTTTATTATTAGTTAATAATGGCTGAAATGGCGACTGTTAAAGGATCGATAAAATACTTTCGCAGGAGGTCTAATGTAGGGTGCGCCACAAGCACCTTACAAATCATTAGACTTCTTGCAAAAATATTTAGGACGGGCTAGAAGCCCATCCCACAATTTTTTTTTCTTGTGGGATGGGCTTCTAGCCCGTCCCAAAATATGATTAAAAGGACTTTTGCAAGAGGTCTATTAATAGAATATCAAATCGACTCAATAAAATTCAATAAAATCCGCTGGTGAGGAATGCCAAAAGGTCGTACATCTCCAGACTTTTCAGAATAGCATTTACCAGCCCGAATATCCTGCACTGTCAACAACTGCATATCCCAACCCTCGTGCAAAACTAAATCGTTGACATCCGCAGTAAGTTGTGAGTGAAAAACATGGCGCACAATATCTCCTTCGACATCGCGACAGAAAAAAGAGGCACTTGCAGGAACCCAGGAAATTTCCTCTAGTAACTCGCGCAGCAGAGCCACTTCGGCAGTTTCTCCCGGTTCCAAGTGTCCGCCAAACAAAGCCCAATGTCCGGGATACCTGATATGAGGAACATCGTCCCGCAACTGGCAGAGAAATTTGCCGTCTTTGTGTAAAATGGCGATCGCAACGTGAATTTTAGTCATAAGGAAGAAGGAAGAAGGAAGAAGGAAGAGGGAAGAAGGAAGAAGGAAGAGAAAAGAAGGAAGAGGGAAGGGGTGCATCTCAGTTTGGCGTTTGGCAAATATGTGTGTAGGGGCGAAGCATGACCGCAATCAATATGAGATGATAGCTAATAACTTATATGCGGTCATGCTTCGCCCTCTTCTCTTCAAAAGTGAAATGCACCGAGAAGGAAGAAGGAAGAAGGAAGAGGGAAGAATTTTGACTAGAGACGGGTTCACCCAAATTTGTAATAAAAACGAACAAGCTCATAAACAAGCCCAGTCAAAACTTTGTTTCACCCAATCTGTAATATAAACCAAAGAGCTCGTAAACGCGATCGCATTTCATCACCAATAACCAAAGCCAAAGCGCCCAAGCGCAACTACATACCTTGGATTTTCATGAAATACAGGTACTTAATTATTGAAAAAAAATTAGCGTGTAGCTATTTTGCTTTATCAGCCGCTGGAGTGCGGTTTAATTGTTCCATTTCCTCAATATAAACTTCACCTAAATCCTTCCCTGCCAATTCCTTGACGGTGATACTCTTAAAGCGGACTTCTCCCTTGAGCAACACTTCATCGCCAAGCTTGGGCAAAGCTTGCTTAGTTAAAATCCAAATCTTACCAGTACCGTCTTGAATTTGATAAGCCGCATTCCCCACAAACGGAGCGCGATTTTCCACCTTCCCTCGGAGATAAACTTCACCATCAACTTGCCGCTTTTGTTGAATGTCGCCAATGCTAGCAACATTCAAACCGAGATTGAGTTGAGACATGGGTACATTGCCACAACTGAGCAAACCGCTAGTCAGTATTAGCAATAAAGAGCCTATGGAGTATCTTTGAATCCAAACTTGCTGAATTATAGTAGTCATTTGTCAAAGGATTTGATATTTTAGATTGTGAGATACGACTTACTGTAACAGAATCCTCAGAGTCGATCGCGAGTCAGAAATTTCTCGCTTTGTAGTCCTTGACGGCAGTTAAGCTAAAATTTAAACTCGTCAGCCCCTAACCTAGAGTCTACAATGGATGCCAAAACTGCTCAAATACTAGATGGCAAAGCTTTAGCGACAAAGATTCAAAGCGAACTGAGCGAAAAAGTCCGCGCCCTACAACCCCAGATTGGGCGTCCTCCGGGACTTGCGGTGCTGATGGTGGGAGACAACCCAGCCAGCGCGGCTTACGTCCGCAACAAAGAGCGAGCCTGCGCTAAAGTTGGCATAGCTTCCTTTGGCCAGCATTATCCAGCAAACGTGACTCAAGCGGAACTCGAACTTGCAATTCATGCACTCAACGAGGACGATCGAGTAGACGGCATTTTAGTACAACTTCCGCTACCAGAAAACCTAGACGCAATTTCGCTGCTGTACCAAATTGCACCTGACAAAGATGCTGACGGACTTCACCCGGTAAATTTAGGTAGCTTGGTACGGGGTGAGCAAGGTTTGCGGAGTTGTACTCCCGCCGGAGTGATGCGGTTATTGCAGGAATACCAGATTGATTTGAAAGGAAAAAATGCTGTTGTTTTGGGCCGCAGTATTTTGGTGGGTAAACCGATGGCGCTGATGCTGTTAGAAGCCGATTGCACTGTTACTGTAGCTCATTCGCGGACGAAAAACCTAGAATCAATTACCAGCCAAGCCGATATTTTAATTGCCGCCGTCGGCCGCACCGAAATGATTGCAGCTAATATGCTAAAACCGGGAGCAGTAGTAATTGATGTTGGCATTAACCGCGTCGTCAATCCAGATGGTACTAGCCGTTTGGCCGGAGATGTAGATTTTAATGCTGTGAAAACAGTAGCCGGAGCGATTACGCCGGTGCCGGGAGGAATCGGGCCGATGACTGTTGCTATGTTGTTGGAAAATACAGTTTCTAGTTATACGAAAAAGATGGTTTGACGAGCGCGCGAATCATAGCAGAAATGTGCAGTTTTGCCTTGACATGAGATTGCTGTATCCGCTCTTTTGATTGCAGAAGCAGGAGCGGATACAGGAATAAAATCAGAAAATGCTTTCGGTACATCTAACTTGTGAAGAGGGCGAAGCATGACCGCATATAAGTTATTCGTTATAATCTCATATTGACGGAGGTCATGCTTCGCCCCTACAAAAATATTTTCCAAACCCAGATGTACCCAAATGCTTTTTACAAAAATGAGCGGTTCCTACTGAGATAATTCCGGCTAATTTGGGTAATGCCGACTATTTCTTGACAGCAACAACGCGAATTCGGCGATAATCTGCACTCCAATTACCATCGCGGTAAAGAGCGGGCCGCAAACGTTCTTCAACTTGTTTAATTGCGCGCGATCGCACGAACGGCGACAAACCCGACAAAAACCCGCCTGCAAACATCTCGATCCAATTTACCATACCAGCGCTGCCGCCTTCTAGGGGAGTCGGGCGATCGAACAAAACCGCATAACTCACATCAAAACCGTGGTTTTCCAGCAGCAGAGCATACTCGCCGATACTCGGAAAATACCAAGGATTAAGCGATTGGGGCTCCTCGCAGCCAATTTCCGACAAAACATTCAAAAGCGCGCGGGCGATCGCCCCCACATTCCCCTTACCGCCAAACTCAGCCACAAAACGCCCTCCCGGCTTCAGCGCTTTTTCCACGCAAGCGATCGCAGCATCCGGTTGTTTTATCCAGTGCAAAACCGCATTAGAAAACACAGCATCTAACGGCTCTTCCACTTGAAAATTCCTCGCATCCGCCGCCACAAAGTTAATGTGAGGATAATTTGATTTAGCAGTGGAAATCATCGCCAAAGAAGAATCAATACCTTGCACAAAAGCACCACTTTCAGCAATCTTTGCAGTTAACTGTCCCGTACCGCAGCCCAAATCCAGAATTCCTTCTCCCGCCTGCGGAGCCAGTAATTCTAAGAGCGATTCGCCGTATTGCCAAACAAAAGCGTGTTGCTGTTCGTAGAGATCCGTATTCCAAGAATCTTGTGTCATCATAACTACTCTAAACCTTTCTTCTCTCTCTGTGTTCTCTGTGTTCTCTGCGGTTAATAAAAAAATCCTCCTTCACAAAAGCGAGCGAATCATTTGCTAGCGAGTTCCGCGATCGCATTTTCATCAATCCTGCAAACCCTAATATTTTCCAAAATCCGCGCTCCCTGCTTCTCATAAAAAGCAACTCCCGCTGAATTTTTAGCATTAACAGTCCATTCAATTCGCCCGCAATTTGTGGATTCAGCAATTTGTGCCAAATGTTTCAACAAAGCTGTACCCACTCCCATACCGCGCATGGGAGCTTGCACAAATAAATCATCAAGCCACAGACAAGGCTGCGCCAACAAACTTGAATAGGTAGCATAAAACATCGCAAATCCTACAGCAGTGCCTGCAACTTCAGCCAATACTACCCGCACTAGCGGAGACTGACAAAATAACGCTTGTTGCAATTTATCGGCTGTTGCTGCCAACAGATTTTTAGCTCCATCGAACTCGCTTTTTTGCGCGATAAAAGTCAGAATTAGTTCTAAATCTCCAAGTTCTGCTTCTCTGATTTTAATATCCAAATTAACCATTGTTTAATTCTCAATCTCACCTATTAATTACTGTATTAAATGCCATCATCAATGTCCAATATCTTTTTAGCTAATAACTTATACTTTTAAAATATTAATGATTGGGAAGCTATGGAACTGCGACATTTGCGTTACTTTATTGCCGTTGCAGAGGAACTGAATTTCACTCGTGCAGCGGAAAGATTGCACATGGCTCAACCTCCGCTAAGTCAACAAATTCAGCATTTGGAGGCAGAGTTGGGCTTTCAACTTTTTCGTCGCACCAAGCGGACAGTTGTGCTAACGGAAGCCGGACAGGTTTTTTTTGAGGAATCACAGAAAATTCTGCTACAAGTCGATCGCGCTATTCAACTTGGCAAACAAACCAGCCGCGGGGAACTCGGCCAACTCACTGTAGGCTTTGTGAGTTCCGCCGCGCACAATGTAGTTCCAGCCATCTTGCAGGCGTTTCGCACTCGGTGTCCCGCCGTCAAGCTCGAACTGCACGAACTCACAACTAACGAACAATTGCAGCGACTGCGGTTCGGGCGCATTGATATCGGCTTCGTGCGCCCTCCGATCGAGGAAGATGGCATAAATTCCGAAATCGTTTTTCGAGAACCTCTGATCGTGGCGCTGCCAGAAACGCATTATTTAGCCGATCGCGCTGTTGTAGAATTGCGCGAACTTTCTGCCGAACCTTTCATACTATTTCCCCGTTCCCTAGCTCCAGGATTGTACGATCCGATCGTCAGTCTGTGTCTGCAAGAAGGTTTTAGCCCGATCGCCGGTCAAGAAGCGATTCAAATGCAGACAATTATCAGCTTGGTAGCCGCCGAGATGGGGGTGGCGATCGTCCCCGCATCGATGCAAAACTTCCAGCGCACTGGGGTTGTTTACAAACATTTACAAGAACCAAGTCCGATCGTCTCAATTGCTCTAATTTGGCGCGACAATCCCACGCCAGCGGTGCAGCGGTTTTTGCAGACAGCCAGAGACTTGTCAAGTCTTCAATATTAGGGATTAGAGTCGTACCGATCGATCGCCACCGTAAAAGTCGGCGCGATCGACCTCGATCGCCGATCGATTAGTCCCAACCGAAATCTCTCCTAACGCCCGATTTCAACATCTTCAACGATACCAAGTGCGTCAGGTACTAGCACGGCTGCGGAGTAATATGCAGTAACAAGGTAAGACATAATCGCCTTTTCACTAATACCCATAAATCTAACAGATAAGCCTGGTTGGTATTCGTCAGCTATCCCCGTTTGCTGTAAACCGATCACGCCCTGATCTTCCTCACCAGTACGCAGCACAAGAATAGAACTGGTTTGGTTTTTGGTGATGGGTATCTTATTACAAGGAAGAAGAGGTACACCGCGCCAAGCAATAACTTTACTTCCGTCCATGTCGATGTTTTGTGGATAGATACCGAGGCGGTTACACTGCCGGCCGAAGGCTGCAATAGTGCGAGGATGAGCTAGGAAGAACTTCGACTTTCTGCGGCGGGTAAGCAGTTCATCGAGGTCATCAGGAGTAGGCGCACCAGTGCGGGGGTGGAGACGCTGTTTAAGGTCAGCATTGTGCAGTAAACCAAATTCACGGTTATTGATCAACTCATATTCTTGACGTTCCCGCAATGCCTCAATCGTCAGACGTAATTGTTGTTCCGTCTGGTTCATTGGTTCATTATACAAATCAGCGACGCGAGTATTGATCCTTAACACAGTTTGGGCAATACTTAACTCATATTCCCGGGGAGAAAGTTCGTAGTCAACGAAAGTCCCTGGTAATTGAGTTTCTCCAGTATGTCCTGAAGATAAAGCAATGGTGGCTTCACCCTGCTTATTCTGTGGTAATTGTGCGCGAGTTACGGCTCGATCGATCTGAGTCTGCAAAGCCACCGACTGGTTCATAATTTCCCTAAACGCTTGTTGTGGTAAGCTTAATACTGTGCATCGAGTCACAGCTTTAACCGTAAACTTCCAATTGCTTTGAGACGCTACTAAAACCTCATCGCCAAAATGATCCCCATCAGCTAACGCGCCCAATAAAGGTTCTTCTTCATATTTGGGAAGACCAAATTTATTAACTTTACCATGAGCGATCAGGAAAAGCCGATCGACTGGTTGACCTGATTGTACAATAATGTCACCAGAAGCAAACTCCTGTTGTACGAAGCGACTAGCTAAAGCTGTTAAGACTTCAACATCATCAAAACCTCGCAATAAGGGTAATTCGGTCAGTTCTTGAGGAATTACCTCAATATTTGCACCTGTATTGGTGAAAGTAATTCTCCCATCACCCACGGTATAGGTTAAACGACGGTTCACCCGATAATTACCACCTTTTATCTGCACCCATGGCAACATCTTCAACAACCACCGCGAGGTAATTTCCTGCATTTGCGGTGCAGATTTGGTTGTCGTCGCCAAATTACGGGCTGCGGCTGTACCTAAACTCAGTTGAGGTTGCTGACCTTCAACTTCCAAACTCGAATCATTAGAATATGTCATTACCTCATCCTTTACTTACTAACAAAAATACCCGCTCTAATAGGTGAGAGGTTAAGGCAATTGTTTTGTCAATAATTACTAGACATCTCCCATAATTATTGTGGAACAGGCATCTTGCCTGTTCCAGACAAGCTTTTTGAGAGAAGTCTACTGGATTTAACGCTTAAAATAGAGCGTAATTACCGATCGACAAAAATCATTTGCCTTAACCTCTCAGCACCAATAGACCTCTTAGACCTCTCCAAAAAAGCAAGTTTTGAACAGGCAGGATGCCTGTTCCACAATAATTATTGGAAAAGCAAGTTTTGAACAGGCAGGATGCCTGTTCCACAATAATTATTGGAATAAATATGGTCGAGGTCTAATTAACGACCGACTTCTACATCTTCGAGGATGCCGAGGGCGTCAGGAACTAGGACGGCTGCGGAGTAGTAAGCTGTGACGAGATAAGACATAATTGCCTTTTCGCTGATGCCCATGAAGCGGACAGACAAGCTAGGTTGATATTCGTCAGGGATACCAGTTTGATGTAAACCGATAACGCCTTGTTTTTCAAGACCAGTGCGGAGTAAGAGGATAGAACTGGTGCGGGTATTTGTGATGGGGATCTTGTTGCAGGGAAAGATCGGTACACCACGCCAAGCCGGAACTTGTTGGCCGCCCATGTCAATGCTTTGTGGATAAATGCCTATGCGGTTACACTCGCGAGCAAAGGCTGCGATCGTGCGAGGATGAGCCAGGAAGAAGCCTGGGTCTTTCCATACCGTAGCCAGCAATTCGTCCATGTCGTCCGGCGTAGGTGCGCCACTGCTGCTGTAGATGCGTTGTTTGAGGTCAGCGTTATGCAGCAACCCAAATTCGGGGTTGTTGATCATTTCGTGTTCTTGACGTTCCCGTAATGCCTCAACAGTCAGACGCAATTGTTGCTCGGTCTGATTCATTGGTTCATTGTACAGATCGGCTACCCTGGTACTGATCCGCAACACGGTTTGGGCAATGCTCAAATCATATTGGCGGGGTGAGAGATCGTAATCAACGAAAGTACCAGGCAACTCAGTCTCGCCGCGATGACCGGCAGATACATTAATAGCAGCTTCACCTTCAGTAGTTTGTGGCTGGCTGAGGAGGGATCGGAACTTATCGACCTGATTTTGTAAAGCTTCGGACTGGTTAAGGATTTGCTCAAACGCCTGTTGAGGTAATGCTAATACGATACATCTGGTAAGAGCTTTGAGGGTATACTGCCAGGTGTCTTGAGATTCTACTAGAGATTCATCACCGAAACGATCGCCATCAGCGAGTACATCTAAAACAACCTGCTCGTCATACTTGCCAAGACCAATCTTGTTAACTTTACCACGGGCGATCAATAATACTCGATCGGCTGCTTGACCTATTTCAACGATCGTGTCCCCGGCGGCGTACTCTTCCTGCACAAACTGGTTGGCCAACGCAGTTAAAACTTCTGTGTCCTCAAACCCTCTGAGCAATGGCAACTCAGTAAGTTCTTGGGGAATTACTTGTACAGTTGCGCCAGTGTTGGTGAAAGAGACTCTTCCATCACCTACGGTATAACTTAAACGACGGTTAACTCGATATACGCCACCCTTTGTTTGCACCCACGGCAACAGTTTCAACAACCACCGTGAGGTAATTTCCTGCATCTGCGGTGCAGATTTGGTGGTCGTCGCCAAATTACGGGCTGCTGCTGTACTTAAACTCAACTGAGGTTGTTGATTCTCAACATCTGAACCCGAATCATTGGAATAGGTCATAACTTAATTCTTCACTTTCTAGTTACTCAAAAAACAACTTGGTTTTACTTCACCGAAGGGCGATCGAGAAAAACCTAAGTTAGCAAGACAGATTATCTTGTAAAAAGAGACAATCAAATCGTATCTTTGACAAAAAGATACAATTCGATTCAAATTTACCGATTATTGGCCAAAAAACTGCTTGCACCGACCAAAGATTTGATGTGTGCTGCCGAAGTGCCAAACCCTGTGGGCCCGTTGAGCAGTCGCACTATTGGCGAAGCACTATTACGCAATTCAAACTCTTTATAGCGGTCTACTTTCGTATGCCACTTGAGTACGCCACACATCCATTGTTCTAGTTTCTCGACATATGCAAGCAGTTTCTCGCGAGTGCTTTCATCCAGGTTGAAATCCTCAAAAAGGGCTGGCAGTTCGGTGGCGACAATGTGTTGAAACTGTTGCGCCCGCGCGGTCATCAGATTGTTCACAATCTCGACAGCCTGGATTATATCGCAGTTGAGGAAATTCTGCACAACCAGTACGATATTATGGATTTCCCCTTCAAATTCGATTTCTTTCTGGTAGGAGAAGATATCGTTAGTGAAACAGGCAAAGTCGGCCGCGGAATTTTCCAGCGATCGCATTGGCCGGCTGTAGTAAATCTCCATTGGTATCTCGCCGCCCTGGGCTAGTCGAGACAAGCTCATTGTCAAATCCGAACCAAACGTCTTACGGCGCATTTCAATATAGTCGATCGGGTCTGGAATCCGATTTTGAGTTTGATTAGCCAGTTCCCACACCCAACTGTCAGTCATATCCTGGATCGCACGGCGGAACTCAGTCCGCGCATTAGCAGACATTGGCCCAGCAGTTCGAGACCAAATATCTGCCAAGCCACGTTCCACCGGATTAGTCGGCACCGCTGGGGGGGTGGAGTCGTCGAGAGGCATAAACGCCGACAGTCGGGCGTTGAACACTTTCGCGCCAGCCATGTCGCGGTTATTCCCGTAGAGTGCTGGGAAGTAATCATCGGCATAGGTTCCCCAAACCAGCCAGCAAGCTGTTAAATTTAGCTCATGCTCAGACCCATTCGGATGTATCCACGCACCGCATAGGGCTACATCAGCAACATCAAACTTGTGGTCATTCCAGATGAAAGCATCAGGAATGCCAGGTAGTGAGTCCAGCATCCCCATCCGGCGCGCCCATTCCTTAGAATGATTCCGCGCGGCATCCAGATTGGGATTCAAAGTAGTAGAGAAGGGCATATAAAAATTGGGCAATTTCACTGGCCCTACAGCCTGGTAGGGAACGTGAGTAAAGCTCTTGAACCTTCCTAAACCCAAGTTGGCGTATAACGACTCAAGCCGCGCCGCCGATGTGCCTAGTCCAGTAGGCCCACCCAGAATCGTTGGTGTCGCAGAATTATCCGCTTCCTGTTTGTTCATGTAGCGGCTCGATCGCATATGCCACTCGTGACCGCCCGACTGCCAGTCCTGAAGTCCTTTGATATAAAGGAGAACATGGGCACGCTCTACTGGATCTACTCCGTACTCCTCAAACAGGGAAGGTAACTCGGTGACAGCAGTATTATCAAACTGATATAACCGTGAGTTCAGCAGTTCATTGGTGAGGTTAGCCGCCTCTTGGGTACTCACATTGAGGAAGCGTTCTAAGACCAATACACAGTTCGAGTTCTCGCCTTCATCTTCTACTTCTCTTTGATAGGAGAATAGGTCGTTGCGTAGATGTACTCCATCGGCAAATGTGTCTTTCAAGACCCGCATTGGTCGAGTTGCGGCAATTTTGGCCGGAACTTCTACAAACGCGGCGTGTTCCACCAGATCCGCAGACCAGGGTGCGCCGCCAACTTTACGCCGCATCTCAATGTATTCGATGGGGTTGGCAATTCGATTTTGGTTGATATTGTCAAGTTCCCACATCGACTCATCCAAGAGGTTTTTGGTACTCTCAAAGAATCGTTGCCGCCATTCCACAGACTTAGTAAAGGCGGTGCGAGACCACAGGTTTGCCAAGCCCCGCTCTACTGGGTTGGTGGGAACGGGAGGGGTGTCGTTAGGGTAGATCGGCATAAATGCTGGCAGTCGATCGAGGTATTCCTTCGCCCCAACCATGTCTTGGCTACGCTTGTAGATTTCCAGAAAGTGGTCGTCAAAAAAGAATACCCACACATACCAGTCGGTTACTAAGTCTAGTTCCGTTGCTGGTGCGTCTGGATGGGTATAGGAGCACAGCAAGGCGTAGTCATGGGCATCGAATTTGCGTTCGTCCCAAATAGGCTGGCCTTGGGCTTCTTCTTTTGAGCCAAGTATCCCCATCTCGTAGGCCCATGCTTTGGAATGAACTCGCGCGGCTTCCAGGTTTGGGTTCAGCCGCGCCGGCCAAGGCATATAAAATTCTGGCAGTTTAAAGGGTTGCATGATCTACCGTAAGCTTCTACTGAGTATTCTTGCTATTTTTTGCTGACGAACGGCTGATCTTTTGCGGTTGGCGAGGATTCTCGCTGCCCTAGCCACGTCCCATATGTGGTTTGTTTTTGATTGTACTGTAGGCTAGTTCATATCCACGGTAGCGATCGACTAAATAAAATTTAACAAAATACGACGTTGGTGAAGCAGAGCGAGGCGATCGCACATCTCTTGACTGCTCAGAAAAGCAGATTCAGTCCCGAATCTGTTCCGGTGTCAACAACTTCATATCCCAACCCTCAAGCAAAACTAAATCCTTGACATCCACACTAATAAGTTTCTGTGCAACAACACCCGTAAAATGATTAAATTGAGTCTCAGATTTCGAGCGATCGCCCCCCTAAAAGTCGGCGCGATCGACCAAAACAACTCACAGTATCCTTTCGTCACATTCAGTACAAGAGAGCAAGGGATGGTATTTGCAGCAACAGAAATGGATTCGTCTCAACCGGAATCCGCTTTCGACTTATCTACTTACCTAGTCGAACAAAAAAAGGCGATCGAGGTAGCTCTCGACGGTGCGATCCAGGTCATCTACCCAGAGAAAATTTACGAAGCCATGCGCTACTCACTGCTAGCAGGGGGCAAACGGCTACGTCCGATCCTGTGTCTGGCTGGGTGCGAAATCGCCGGTGGCACTTCCCAAATGGCAATGCCCACAGCTTGCGCTTTGGAAATGATCCACACCATGTCGCTAATTCACGACGATTTGCCGGCAATGGACAATGATGACTATCGGCGCGGCAAACTGACTAACCACAAAGTCTACGGCGAAGACATCGCAATTTTGGCTGGCGATGGTTTGTTGAGCTATGCCTTTGAATTTATCGCCACTAAAACTGAGAACGTACCCCCCCTACAGGTGTTGCAGACGATCGCCCATTTGGCGCGCGCGTCCGGCGCTGCTGGACTCGTAGGCGGTCAGGTACTTGACCTGGAATCGGAAGGATTGAAAGATGTTTCTATAGAAACTTTGACCTACATTCACGCTCACAAAACCGGCGCGCTGTTAGAAGCCTGCGTGGTTTGTGGGGGAATTCTGGCTGGGGCTTCTGCTGCGGATTTGCAGCGGCTTTCGCGTTTTGCTAAAAATATTGGGCTGGCTTTCCAGATAATTGATGACATTCTGGATATTACTGCTACTCAAGAAGAATTGGGCAAAACCGCTGGCAAAGATGTTCAAGCCGGAAAGGTGACTTATCCGAGTTTGTGGGGAATTGAGGAGTCTCGGCGCCAAGCCAAAGAGCTTGTTGCTGATGCTAAGGCTCAATTGGCAGTGTTTGGAAGTAAAGCCCAGCCTTTATTGGGAATCGCCGATTTTATTACCAGCCGCAGTAACTAGAAATACTAAAGAATATGCAGGAAATTTGCAGCGGCATCTTACACAATCATGTACTGATAGTTGCTTTGATCGCTTGTCTGTCGGCTCAAATCATTAAATTGCCGATCGAATTAATCAAAAATCGTAAGTTTAATCTGCGGTATTTGGTAACAACGGGCGGAATGCCCAGCTCTCACTCATCTTTTGTGGGCGCTTTGGCTGCGGGAGTCGGACAAACGATGGGATGGGAAAGTCCAGAATTTGCGATCGCAGCCATCTTTGCAATTATTGTCATGTACGACGCTGCTGGAGTCCGCCAAGCAGCAGGGAAACAAGCTCAAATCCTCAACCAAATTATCGACGAGTTTTTTGAGGAAGACCACAACTTTAATGAGGCTCGCCTGAAAGAGTTGCTGGGACACACTCCTTTTCAAGTGTTCGTCGGTTTGGGGCTGGGAATCGCGATTTCTTGGATCGCAGGGCCTGCATATTAGTCATTAGTCATTAGTTAACAGTTGACAGTTGACAGTTGACAGTTGACAGTTGACAGTTGACAGTTGACAGTTGACAGTTGACAGTTGACAGTTGACAGTTGGTTCAAATTACCAATGACTAATGACCAATGACCAATGACCAATGACTAATGACTAATGACCAATGACTAATGACTAATGACTAATGACTAATTACCAAATTCTGCTTGCAGCAAGTCATCGTTGTCATCGGCGATGGTGGCTACAATAGTAATAGCGCGTGACATTTCCCCAGCAGAGATTTCGGCGATCGTCCGAGTTGATATTACGGCAACTTGGTTGTCAACGATCGCAAAATGAGATTCTAAAGTAGCCAGCCAATTCATTTCTAGCAGTTTCCGCATTAATTCAGCTTCATTCTTTGCCGGCAACTGAAGCACAAAAGCCCAAACAGTTAAAGTATCATTTTCGGTTTCGCCCGTGAGTTGCACGAACACTTCAACGCTCCCGTACTTGAATTTCCAAAGATGTCCGCCAGCTTCATTTTGACCGACCATCACTTTTTGGTCTACAGCCATGCTGGCAATCACAGTTTCAATTTCTTCGGCATAGCTCACTGCTGTGGCTTTTTCGACCTGCTCGGAGGCGATCGCGCTTTCGCTAGAGAGGCTTTCTGCGGAAGGTGTTTGTGGGTTTGGCTCGCTGTTAGTCATGATTAATATTTAAACGGAAAAGTGTTCCAATAATCTTTACCAATACAGTTTACTTCCTCTTCAGGACTTAGCAAAATAGGACTTATAGGATTTTGGATTTTAGGTTTTGGATTTTACATTAAAGAATTCGGTATGACTTAAATAATGAGTGGTTCCCAGGCTGTGCCTGGGAACCCATATCCTGAGCTCTCCCTCACCTGTATCTAAGCCTTGGGCTTAGCAGCCGCGGGCTTCTTCTCAATCGGTTTTAATCCATTGAGGAACATCGGCACAAATTTCTCCACAAATGCTTGCGGATCTCGGTTCCAGGCCCGCTGAGCTACATCGACTCTGGTCATTTGCAAATCGGGGGCGAGCAGAGTGGCTGGCAAGCGTTCCATCAGGTATTGTGGGCGTTCCCACATCGGCATCGTGTTGGCAATGTCCACGAGACGGGTGACGCGACGCAGTTCTGCTCCCAGCATGATATCCATTCCCGATGCAAATGCTGCTTGTTCGATCGCTGCATACTTGCGTTTCGCCTGTTCCACCTTCTCGCGGTGTGCCGGGCTCTTCGCAGCAATTTTACCCAGCCAGCGGTTGCCCCAGCGGACGTGACCAGCTTCTTCGGGAAAAATCTTTTCGATGGTTTCGCGGATTTTGACGTTTTCGTCGGTTTGAGGAGCATTTTTGAGGGCGTGGATGTGCGCTGAGAAATACTCGCATCCCCGCTTCTCGGTGACGTTAATCGCCGCTAGGGAAGAAATTACAAAATCTTCGCGGTCTTTGGTAGGGTCTTTTTGGTCGCTGTCGAGCAACCTTTCAAATTCGTCAATGTAGGAGACTCCTGGCGGCGTTCCCACCTTCTCGCCGATGTCTGCGAGCAAGTCTGTAAGCCACATGGCGTGTCGCGCTTCGTCCGAGATATGCCGGGAAAGATCCCGCACGAGTTCGGCCGGTTCGCCGTCTAGCTGCTCGATCAAGTCGGTGAGGTCTTTGCAACTGCGCTGTTCGCTGTAGCGGTAGCGGTTGAGGGTAATCAAGTGGATTTCGCGATCGCGCACCACTTGACTTAAAATCTCGCGCGCTCCCATGCCGTTGCGAAGCTTGCGGGGATAGGCAACTGTCATGTTTGTATGTTGTTTTGTAAAGATACCTGTATAAGTGTAACGCAGTTTTTAGGATACCAATGACCTCAGCAGGCAGAAACTTTGTGTGCGCTTTTGGCAAAGATCGATCTTGAAGGTTTTGCCAGCTCAGTTATTTATGTCGATCGCCCTGAATTCACATTTAACACCGGAGGGGCGATCGCACGATTCGCGATCGGCTTACCAATGTATTTAGGAACAGGTTGTTTTGCATTAAAATACAATAAAATTTCGATATTTTTATCTACCTTTAGACAGGTATTTTATAAGTTATTTCTAGAAGAATATTTTGCTATTTATATCAGAATAACTGAATAAATAAAAGAAAAATTTAGGTAGCTAAATTAACTTTTAAGCGTTATATTGATTTATGGAAGACAAAACCTAGGTGACTCACTTGGCTGACATCGTTGATACCGCCGTTTCGGCAGGCTCTTTTACAACTCTGGTTGCTGCCGTCAAAGCTGCTGGTTTAGTCGATACTCTCAAAGGCACCGGGCCCTTCACAGTTTTCGCACCCACAGACGAAGCTTTTGCTAAGCTTCCCGCAGGTACTGTAGAAGCACTGCTTAAGGACATTCCTAAGCTCACAAAAATCTTGACTTATCATGTCGTTGCTGGCAAAGTTATGGCTGCTGATGTAGTCAAGCTGAAATCTGCCAAAACAGTTGAAGGTTCAGAAGTGAAAATTGATGCTTCCAATGGCGTCAAAATCAATGATTCTACCGTTACCACAGCCGATGTTGCTGCTGATAATGGCGTCATCCACATCATCGATACAGTCTTGCTTCCTGCGTAAGCACAGATTTAGATAGTGAAATAATACTATCTTTAGGGCGGTGGCTGTTGTTAGCCACCGCCCGATTTTAATTGATAGTTAAAAATAAATATCTTACCATAAAGAATTGGGGTGCATCTCACTTTGGTAAATATGTTTGTAGGGGCGAAGCATGACCGAAATCAATATGAGATTATAACTAATAACTTATATGCGGTCATGCTTCGCCCTCTTCAAAAACCAGATGCACCCAAGAATTGGTTAAAAGCCGGAACCCTTTTAGGGAGAAATTAAAATCAGACTATTCATTACTCCAATCCTCGGACTTCCAGGTAGATGTCGCTATCAACTGTCAAGCGGTCAAGCGGTCAACTGAATGAAGCAGCGCGATCGCAAAAACCATCATAGAGCAGGGGGAATTGGTCGATCGCACGAAGCGATTGTCTGCCCCAAATTTGTCGCCGCTGGATTTACCGGAAAAACAGGCTGTAAGCCAATAGCATTC
Organism: Oscillatoriales cyanobacterium; assembly: GCA_004292955.1. Lineage (GTDB taxonomy): Bacteria > Cyanobacteriota > Cyanobacteriia > Cyanobacteriales > Microcoleaceae > Microcoleus. The sequence continues at coordinate 228,530 of RDXX01000011.1, forward strand.
GTACTCTGAAGCTTATTTGCGGTTGATGCGTAGATGCCATGCCGCGAAACCCAAAATTTCTCCCAGAAACCGGGTTGATGGGGGCTGAGCTTAAATAAGATACAATAAGAACCACAAGGAAAGTGCGATCGACATTATTTGACAGTCAAGTTATGCAATCTACAACTCAGTCCGAGACAGAAACGGCGATGGACGCTCCCAAACACGGATTGCCCGTTACAATCATTACAGGATTTCTCGGCAGCGGCAAAACAACCCTGCTCAACCACATCCTGACCAACCAGCAAGGTTTGAAAACAGCAGTTTTAGTCAATGAATTTGGTGAAATCGGCATCGACAACGAACTGATTGTCACTACAGACGACAACATGGTTGAGCTGAACAACGGCTGCATCTGCTGCACAATTAACGAAGATTTGGTTAATGCAGTTTACAAAGTTTTAGAACGTCAAGAAAAGCTCGACTATCTAGTAGTCGAGACCACCGGACTCGCCGACCCGCTGCCAGTAGCTCTGACTTTTTTAGGCACAGAACTGCGCGACATGACCCGTCTAGATTCAATAGTTACAGTAGTAGACGCAGCCAACTACAGCTTAGATTTGTTCAACTCAGAAGCAGCCTACAGTCAAATAGCTTACGGCGATATTATTATTCTCAACAAAACAGATTTGGTTGAAGAAGCAGATTTAGATTTGTTGGAAGTTAAGATTCGCGATATCAAAGAAGGCGCTCGAATTTTGCGAACGGTAAAATCGCAAGTTCCCTTACCTTTAGTCCTCAGCGTCGGATTGTTTGAATCTGACAAATATTTTCAATCTGAGGAAACTGCTAGCAGTCACGACCATCACGATCACGGTCATCACGATCACGACCATCACGATCACGGTCATCACGATCACGATCATCACGATCATCACGATCATCACGACCATCACGATCATCACGATCATCACGATCATCACGATCATGCCCATCACGACCACTCCGGCCATTTAGACAATGACGGATTTACCTCAATTTCTTTCCAAAGCGACAAGCCGTTTTCTCTGAGGAAATTTCAATATTTCTTAGACCACCAAATGCCAACAAACGTGTTTCGCGCGAAAGGGATTATGTGGTTTGAAGAAAGTCCGAAACGGCATATTTTCCACTTGAGCGGCAAGCGATTTTCAATGGATGACGATCAGTGGAAAGGTGAGCCAAAAAACCAACTTGTTCTGATCGGTCAGGGTTTGGATACCGAGACTTTGCGATCGCAAATCGAAAACTGTCTCTGTATGCCTGCACCCAATCGCGGCAAAGGATTCGGGAAAAACTAACCTGGACGCAACTGTCACATTAAATCCAGGTACGTAGTTGCGCTTAAGCGCTCTTAAAATCCAGGTATGTAGTTGCGCTTAAGCGCTCTTAAAATCCAGGTACGTAGTTGCGCTTAAGCGCTCTTAAAATCCAGGTACGTAGTTGCGCTTAAGCGCTCTTTTTGGGATATCGGAAAGAGCGCTGAAGCGCAACTACGTACCTAAGAATTTATCCCTATATATGTCCAGGACTGTTTGAGATTTCCCATGCGAGTCATCATCCAGCGAGTCAAATCATCTCAAGTCCAAGTTAACGGTAAAATTATCGGCAAAATTGGCTGCGGACTCAACTTGCTTGTAGGTATTGCAGACACCGACACCGAAGCAGAACTCGACTGGATGGCTCGGAAATGCCTAGAATTGCGTTTGTTTCCCGACTCGGCCAGCGACGGCGGGCGCTGGGACAAATCCGTACAAGACATCGGCGGCGAGTTCCTGGTTGTCAGTCAGTTTACCCTCTACGGCGACTGTCGCAAAGGTCGGCGCCCTTCCTTCGATCGCTCTGCCGCCCCTGAAGCCGCCGAAAAACTTTATGCAAAATTTGTCGAAAAGTTGCGCCAGAGTGGCTTAAAAGTTGAAACAGGTTTGTTTGGAGCCATGATGCAAGTGTCTATAGATAATGACGGCCCGGTGACTTTGGTGTTGGAGAGAGAATCGGCGTGAATAGGTTTGACAGGCCTCTGTACTTCTCTTATCTTCCTTCGCCTCCTTTGCGTCTTCGCGGTTCGTTCAAAAAAAGCCGTTGCCCCTTTTAAAAGAAAATTTCTAAATTGACCGGGTTTCCCAACTGCTGTGGCGTAGGTTCTGAAGATAGTGCAGTTCGCTACATTCTGCCGAGTCTCAATTCCGCAATCTCCGACGCCGAAAACCCCCTCAAAAGGCCAGTTGCTAAATTGTCCACTCAGCGGCCCCGGAACACCGTCCATCTTTGTCGCGATCGCCACACCCGCATAACAGCTCAGAAGGCTTGTACAGTCAGGCTTTGAAGGCAATAAAATCTATCGTCAACAGCCAGCGCTTAAAATCAGATTCGGCAGCCAAAAAATGTTGCATGAGAGAGTGGAACACTGGCATCACTGTGCCTATCTGTATTTCCCTATATTCAATACATAGAGAGTTGAATCAGCCGTGCCAAGCGAAACCGCCAGCAACTGCCGCCTCGCTCCCTGAAAAATGTCCTCGCACTGCGCTACCACCCGATAAACGCCATGACTGTCACAACTGCCACCAACCCCGTCAACTGCAACACTGTTTCTAACCTCAACTTCATTCCAGCCGCCTCCACCGAACAAACCGCCGAAATCAATACAGTTTCCAGCATCGATGTCTTGGCTTTGGCTGAATTCGCCCTCAAAGAGTTGGAAGCAGAAATGAAAACTGCCAGCCGCAGCGCTCAAGCAGTGGCGATGCGAATTGCTAAGGAAGTCGAACGGATTTGCCAAAAAAGCGATCGCATCCAAATTTCCGGCGAAGTTGAAGCTTGGCAAATCACCTTGGCCGAACACCGGTTGCAAAAAACTCTCGAATTCTACCGCCTCGGTTCCAAACAAGGCCGCGTCCAACTGCACTCTCACCTCGCATCGATGATTTACCGTCATGTTGCTTCTTTCCGATCGAACTTGAACTTCCAAGCTCGCTACAACATGATTGAAGACTTTTTGCAAGGCTTTTACATCGAAGCTTTGCGCGCTTTCCGCCGCGAACACCAACTGGATCTCAACTACACTCCCCGCACCCAGATTGAATTGGCTGAGTACATGGCTTTCACCGAACAATACGCCAAGCGCCAAATCGGTTTACCCGGCCGCAACCGCCAACGCCTGATCGTGCTTCGCGCTCAAGGATTTGCTAAGGGCCAACCTCCCGAAACTGCGATCGACATTGAAATGGCTGTAGAATCCGGCAAGGGAGAAGATGCAGAAATGTACAGCCGCTCTCCGGCGCTGCAACAAGTCCGCGAACAAATGGTTTCGGAAACTGTCGATCCGGCTGATGCTGTGTTGCGCGATCGAGTAGTCGCTGAATTGATTGCTTATCTGGAATCGCAAAATCAGCCAGAATGTGTTAGCTACTTAACTTTAAAATTGCAAGACCTTTCGGCTTCGGAAATCGATCGCGTTCTCGGTTTGTCCTCCCGCCAGCGCGACTACCTGCAACAACGGTTTAAGTACCACGTCGAAAAATTTGCCCGCACTCAAAACTGGAAACTCGTTCACGAATGGCTGGGTGCTGATGTAGATCAAAAACTGGGCATGACTTCGGACAAATGGGAAACATTTCGCGCTCAACTGTCGCCCGAACAACAAGAACTGTTAGCAATGAAGCGGAATCAAGAATGCGATAAGGCGATCGCCACTGCACTCAACTGCACCCCCAAACAAGTCCAAAAACGTTGGGCGCAACTGTTGGATCTGGCAAGCCAGACTCGCAACAGCAGCCAAGCATAACGGGTGATCCAACATGAACGCAAGTGTTTTATTGAGATTGGAAAATGCGATGGGTGCGGCACCGGAACCGGAATGCCCGCCCCGCAGTCCGCTCTCAAATCTACCAGTGCTGCTCGATTATTACCCAAATTATCGCCGCTTTCCGGCAAATTCAATTTATTAAAACAACATTACTTTTATTAATATTTCCCATTCCCAGGTTATGCCTGGGATTTTTTTTATTAGTAATCATTAATCATAATTTATTAAAAATACAGGTAAAATTGGTTCGTAGTGAGGACTTCAGTCCTCATAAAAATTAGAGGACTGAAGTCCTCACTACGAACTTATAAAGATGATTTTACCAGACGTGATGTCAGTCATAACTTATTAGAAAATACCAGCCCAAAGGAGAGTACATCCCTGGGTTGAAAAGTGCTGTATCCGCTGCCTCCCCCCAATAAAAGATCTATAATTTTTATGCAGGTCTAAAAATTTTTGCTTTGAGGTGCGTAGTCATGTTTCCAGTGTGGTTGCAGGCAGAATTTTGGGGTTTAGTGGGTGGTTCGGCGCTGCTACTGGGAGCGGCGGTGGGTTACTTTATCAGGATTCCCCAGCGCGCGATCGCCACAATTATGGCTTTTGGCGCCGGTGTGCTGATTTGGGCGCTATCTTTTGAGTTGATGGATGAAGCTTACAAGCGCGGCGGTTTTGACTCAACGGCGATCGGCTTTTTGGGCGGCGCTGCTGTTTATACAGCCGCCAATTGGTTTTTGAATCAGCAGGGAGCAAAACACCGCAAGCGATCGGGCTCTTTGCACCCTGCTAAAACAGAATCAAGCGATAGCGGATTGGCGATCGCCGCAGCAGGGGGTATTTTAGCCACGATCTCAGATACGATGATTCCCGAAGCATTCGAGGAAACTCACGATTTTGCTGGCTTAATTACTGTCTGCGGGTTTTTAGCTGCTTTTGTTCTTAGCAAGTTAGGGGAAACATAATTAGTCATTGGCGATCGATCATCAATCATCATTATTTATTAGTCAGTGACAACTGGAAATGAGAAATTGCTGAAAGTTATAATGTTTTTGATATGGGCACAGACGAACTTGATATGTTGCCAAAGTGTATCTAGGAACAAAAAAGCGTATAATCAACATCAAAGACCGGAGCCAGTCAACAGGTGCTGAAAAATATATGTGTCTAGAGCCAGGGTATATCCTTCACGAAAGGTACCAAATTATCAAGAAATTGGGACAGGGAGGGTTTGCGATTACCTACAAGGCTAACGATCTAGCCAAACCCGGAAATCCCGAGTGCGTTGTTAAGGAAATTCCTTTTCCTTCATCGAATGCTCCGCACGTCTTGGAGAAGGCAAGGACGCAATTTGAAAAGGAAGCTAGTGCTTTGCGCTGTCTCGGCAATCACCCGTGCATTCCCCAATTATTCGCTTACTTTGAAGAAAACGACCATTTTTACTTAATTCAAGAATACATTGAAGGACATCAGCTCAAGGAAGAACTCACTCCAGGTACACAGTGGGAAGAGGATCGGGCGATCGCCTTGTTGCTGGAAATTCTGGAAATTTTAAAGTTCGTCCATAAACAAAATATTATTCATCGCGATATTACACCTTCTAACTTAATTCGGCGCACAACAGATAACAAAATTGTTTTAATTGATTTTGGGGCTGTCAAAGAAATCAGCACTTTGACTGCTGACTCTACAGGTAGAATATTCACATCGCAGGCGATCGGCACCAGCGGTTATATGTCTCCGGAACAATCAAATGGGCGTACTGCCCATGCTGGTAATGATATTTACTCCGTAGGGATGATCGTGATTCAAGTTCTCACCGGGAAGCATCCCACAGAGCTCAAAAACTACGATGGTGCTGGTGAAATTATCTGGCATGACTCCACGTCCGATCGCACTCCGCTACCAGTGAGTGATAATCTAAAAAATATTCTCGATCGGATGGTTCGCTTCCACTATCGAATAAATCGATATCAATCTGTGACTGAGGTTTTGCGAGACTTGAACGCGATGCGATCGCCTCTATTACTCGAACCTGCGCCGAATTTGGGAGCGTCTGATTCTGATGAAGTTTCGCCAAACCAGGATTCGCCACCGAGCAAAGAACCCGAGTCAGGCCAAACTCCGCCGCAGGGGCGATCGCGCTTTCGCTGGCTGCTGTTGGGTGTTGCGGTAATTGCCGCAGGGGCGATCGTAATTTCAATCCCCAAAATTTACCCGCTAATCCCCAGAATTTCCCAGCCACAAACGCTACCTACACCCTCCCCAGATGGTGTAAGTTCTGGCGAAAAACTTCTAGTGCAAACCTCCGCCCTTTGGTCAAAACAAAGGGGAATCAATGAGTTTGCCGAAGCCAATTATTCTGAAGCTTTAAAATTGCTCAAACAGTCCTGGCGAGAAGACCGCAGAGACCCAGAAACTTTAATTTACATGAACAATGCCCTGCTCAAAGCAATCAATGCAGAGTATTATACCATCGCAATTGTTGTTCCCATCCGCAGAAATCAGGACGGTAGCATTGTCAACGCAGATTTAGCCGAAGAACTGCTGCGAGGTCTTGCTCAAGCTCAAACTGAAGTTAATTTAGGTCTCCTCGTTGCAAATAACAGCAATAAAGATTTTCCCGGTCAAGGCTTTCTCGAACCAAAAGCTATTAGGAAAAAAGGTCTCAGAATCATCATCGCGGATGACGGCAATATCAAATCCTACGCAAAGCAAAGGGCAAATTACCTAGTCACTCAGCCCGATATTTTAGCCGTCATCGGACACTACACCAGCGACATGACCGTGGAAACAGTAGATATTTACAATCAAAATAAACTAATCGCCATTTCTCCGGGAAGCACAACAGAAGAACTAACGCGCAAACCTCGGAAATTTTTCTTTCGGACAGCCCCAACAACTAGCAAAGAAGCTGAAGGCTTAGTAAATCAACTGATTAAAGTCGGTGCAAAAAAAGTAGCAGTTTTTTACAATCCCAACAGTCCGTTTAGCGCTTCTTTGTGGGAAGAATTCAAAAAGCAATTTGAAGCCCAAGGAGGTTCTACTTTTAGAACCAGTAATTACGACTTATCTAAAAATGATTTTAACGCCGAAGCAGCAATCAAAGAAGTTGAGAAAGCCGGAATAACAGCCCTAGCTGTCTTTCCAGACGGTCAAGTTACTAAGGCTGGAGAAAATGCGATCGAAATGATTAAAATCAACAACAATCGCAATTGGATGGTCGGCCCTTGGACTCTGTACGATCCGAGAACTTTAAAAGCAGTAAAACAGCTAAAATCTGTTGAAAAACTCGCCGTATCCGTGTTTTGGCATCCGTTAATCAGTTTTGATAAAAAGTTTCCAGTTAATGCTGAAAAATTGTGGGGAGGCCCAGTCAATACTCGATCGGCTTTAACCTACGATGCCGCTAAAACGCTGATTAAATCCCTAGAATTACAGCCAGAACCCAGCCGTGAAGGAATGCAAAAAACCTTAGCATCTCCAGACTTTAAAGCTGACGGTGCCACGGGTATAATTGAGTTTGACTTGACAACTGGAAATCGGAAAAACCCTCCTAAAGCTTTAGCGCACGTTGTTCCGTGTGCTAGAGAAAAATTTGGTGTTACGTTTGTGCCGATCGAATTTCCGACAGCCGCCGCCGCAGGTTTAAAGTGCGACTAACGCTTTGCCAGAAAGAATTGGTTGAAAGCCCGCCCGCCCGGGAGAAATTAAACTCAGACTATTCATTACTTCAATCCTCAGACTTAAGGGTAGAGGTTTCTCTCAAACTGTCAACTGTCAACTGTCAACTGTCAACTGTTGAAAGTACCTGTGGGTATCAGCCCCCAACATTTAAAGAAAAAATTAGATATAGTTAACAAAGCTAGTTTTTTTTATAATAATGCTTATGACGGTCAATCTCGCTCCCTCAACAAGTTCTAGCCTCAAACCAGAATCCCAGAATATCTCGGCACTCAAACAAGTCTTGCAGACGATTGATGCCGATAGCTGTCCGGGTTCCTATAACTTCCATATGCACACAGTCTACTCCGACGGGCGATTGAAGCCCGAGAAATTGATGGAACTTGCGATCGCAGGTGGCCTCAAAGGCTTCGCTATCACCGATCACCACAGCACCAAAGGCTACGTTCAAGCTCAAATTTGGCTGGATAACTGGAAATTAAAGCATCCCGACAGGACTACCGCAGCGCCGACTCTTTGGACTGGCGCTGAAATTAACGCTGAATTGCTCAAAAACGACGTACACATTCTCGCTTACGCCTTCGATCCTGAACATCCCAGTCTCACACCTTACTTGCGAGGTAAAGGCACTGAAGGCCACGCTTCTTATTCCGCAGCCAGGGTAATTGAAGCGATTCAGGAAGCAGGAGGTTTAGCGGTTCTAGCACATCCTTGCCGGTATCGATCGATCGCAGATCAACTAATCCCAGAAGCAGCCCGTCTTGGCATTGACGGCGTAGAAATTTACTATGCTTACGGTAATCCTAATCCTTGGAAACCGAGTCCCAAACAAACTGCTTTAGTCAAAGATTTAGCTGAAACCTATGGTTTACTGGGAACTTGTGGAACTGATTCTCACGGCCTGAGTCTTCTTGTCCGAATCTAGATAGCATTAAGGTGCGTCATGGGATTTGGTATTTGAGCTTTTAGATTGGCGATCGGCGATCGAAATTATCATGCTGACCGCATTTTCGTTTGCTGGTTCAAAAGAGTTTGGGAAACTATAGCCTTTCTCAGTAACATGAGGTACTCTCAGATCGAAAGCATCGGAGGAGCCAGCGTACCTCACAGCGCTTGACAAACGTTATAGATAAACGAGCGAAGCGAGAAAACGAAACCTCAATCATGTTTCTTTAAATACCAAATTAAAACCCAGCTCAATACAGACAGCCTTCTCAATTTCTTCCCAATAAAAATCTTCTAAAACTCCCTGTTTGTTTTTAATTCTTTGAGCATCTACAGCTCTCATTTGACTTAAGTTTATGTGCCGTTCTCCGTTTAGTCCATTTTGCGAAGTTGGAACAACATTCACAACGAATGGATAAGTTTTTTTCCAAGGCAATAAAGGGGCAACTATTGTAGTTGTCCCATTTTGATTGCCAACATCATTCTGCAAAATTAGACAAGGACGCTGCTTACCGGTTTCATGACCGGTCGTGGGTTCTAGATCGACCCACCATATTTCTCCTCGTTTGTAAGTTAATATCCCGTTAGGCATTTAAACCATCGCCTACCGCAACATCCCAAACGGAAATCTCTTCTTGAAAATCAGGATCGCTAGCCTGCTCTTTATAAGCATTTTCCAGCTCTTGCATCATAATCCTCCTTTTTTCCTTCCAGAGAATTTCATTTATGAAACTACTACGATTACTTGCTAGCCGATCGACAAAATCTAGAATTGTGTCATCCAAAGTAATACTGACTTTTTTGCTCATAAATTATTAATTTCATGCGACTGACGAGTATGACTGTACTATCATACTAACCAATGCTACAACCTTTGTCAAGGTTAATCTAGAGCTTCAAGAAGAGGTAGCAGCCCGGAGCCCAGCCTTTCATAGATGTGACGTGCTGGATTCCGATCGAGATTGCTTCCGCTCCCGATCGTAGCAACAGACATCCAGCCTCTTTCATCTTTCCGGGAACAACTGACAAGCCCTGATAGTTGGCTGATTTGCCCAATCCAAGCGAGAAGTGCCAAATCGATCCATCCAACCTTCTAAATAAGCCCGATTAGCCTTTTTTTCCTCAGGATCGGAGGTGTTCATCGGATGAGGTGCTAAACCGAAAATAGTCGCTGTTGTCACGCAAAACATCGACTTCTGAAAACTTTGGCAAATTTGTACGCGCAAATCGTCTTCACCGCGACAGCTAGTTCGATAAATTTCGTGCAAATAATCGGGCAGATAATGCCGCATATCTTGCATCAATTGAGTTGGTGGAATTCCTGCACCTCCGATGGGTAAAGGATCTGCAAACAAAGCCCCGTAGCTAAATTCTTTTTGTTCTTCTGGGATTTGATGTGCTTGGGCGTTGTAGGAAACTGTGCCAAAAAAAGCTGTTCCTCTAAAGAAAACTGCTTCTACATAAGGTACTGCTACATCTGCTAAAAATGTCAAGTTGGCCGATGCGGGCAGGATATCGTAGACTTCGCCGCGAATCTTGACGCTGTAGGTGATTGGTAGGGCTGCGGCGCTTACTAAACCGGCTAAGACGAAATCTACTATCTCTGCGATCGACTTAATTGTACCGGCTTCGTAGCGATCGGACAAATCGATAAATAAATCGCTCATTACCCGCCAAAACTGCCCCAAACCCGTGTAATAAGCCAACATCCGCACTTGTTCGGGTAAAAACTCTGGGAATGCTTTGTGGAGTCCCTGCATCAAAAAGTTGCCTTTTAACTTAGCTGCGATCGCCTTTTCGGCCAAATTGCTAAATTCTGGAGTATCCAAATAACTGTCCAAACCGCCGCCGCCGTGCCACATCATGGTTCTCATGCAATATTCGGCATACTCAAAATTTATGCGATCGTGCCACAAATAGCGCAGTAATTTCGGCGCTGTCACTTCTCCGTTGAAATATTTAAAAAACGGGAAAAGCACTAAAAATTGTTCTTCTGCGATGTAGTTAAGATTGCGAGAATACGCATCAAGAACTATGGCGTAACTTTTGAGAACTCCAACCACTTCTACTACATTTTCGGTAGATTCTGGAAGTAAAGCTTTGCCTGATTCCAAGATGTCAATGTAGGCGGATAGGGGATGGGAAGATGGTTTTAATACGGTACTTGTCATTTGATTTCCTCAACCTTAATTGAATAACTATGTTTTAGCTTTGGTTCGTAGTTGCGCTTGAGGGTTCATGAGAGCGAGTCAACGCACAACTACATTGAATAACTATGTTTTAGGTTTGTAGTTGCTCTCTTCGCCGGCCGGCGCTCAAGCGCAACTACATACCTATGAAAGATTTCACTCCAAGTTTTGAGCAACTTGTTTAACTTGTGCGGGTACAGTCGATACTAAGCCGATCGCAGTTTTCTCACTCAAAGCCACTAAAACTCCCGGCTGCAATCCCATGATGGTGATGATTACGGCTAAAACTAGCGAAGGAATGCGATCGCCCCAGCGGACTTGCGGCAAATTCACCACCAAATCGGAAAGGCGCCCGAAAAAGGCGCGGTTGACCATAATTAAAAAGTAAACTGAAGTCAAACCAGTCCCGATCATGCAGAGCAAAGTTTGGATCGGAAACACTGGTAAACTGCCCCTAAATATCAAAAATTCAGCAATAAATCCCGACAACCCGGGAATGCCGGCACTCGCCATTACACCGACAATCATTAAACTGCCAATTACCGGCAAACCGCGATCGGGATTGAACAAACCTTTGAGCACATCTATGTTGCGACTGCCGGATTTTTTGTAAACAATCCCGACACTCAAAAATAGCAACCCGGAGATTAAACCGTGGCTAACCATTTGCAACACAGTTCCTATCATACTAATCTCAGTAGCTGCGGCGCTAGCTAGCAAAATGTAGCCCATGTGCGCGATCGAACTGTAAGCTACAATTTTTTTCATGTCTTTTTGGGCGATCGCGCAACTAGCCCCGTAAATCACGCTTACCACCGCCCAACTCGCCAACCAAGGCGCAGCCACCGCCCACGCATCCGGGAACAAACCCAAACCAAAGCGCAGCATCCCGTAGGTTCCCAGCTTCAACAGCACCCCCGCCAGCAGCACCGAAACCGGAGTCGAAGCTTCTACGTGAGCATCTGGCAGCCAAGTATGAAAAGGCACTAATGGAATCTTAATCCCAAAAGCGAGCAATATCCCTGCCAGCAACACAATTTGTCTGACCAAAGGCAACGGCGAGCCTCCTTCCAAATGCGATGCACCGGCTGCACCAACCATATCAAAACTAGAAGCACCGCTGAGCCAAGCTACACCCAAGAAAGCAGCCAGCAATACTATTCCCGAAAATGCCGTATAGATTAAAAACTTAGTAGCGGCATAGCCTCGGCGCTCGCCTCCCCAAATTGCAATTAACAGGTAAAGCGGAATTAGTTCTACCTCGAAAAACAGGAAAAATAGCAACAAGTTTTGAGATAAAAAAGCTCCGGTGACGCCGCCACTAATTAACAGCATCAAAGAATAATAAAGTCGAGGTCTGCGGATCGCCTCATCCGTAGCGTAAATCGCTACACCTGTCAGTAGGGTATTTAAAATTACTAAGGGCAGAGACAAACCATCAACGCCGAGATTGTAATTAAATCCCAAATCATCGATCCAAGGAATAAATTCCGAAAACTGTAATTGACTGCTGTTGGCATCAAACTGAGCTGCCACAAACACCGATAGAATAAAAGTTACACCCGCAATGGCGATCGCGGCATTCCGAACTATTTTAGAGGCGATCGCACCGGGCCAAAACCCAATCAGGGCGGCCGCCAACATTGGTATCCAGATTAAAGCACTGAGCATCAATTAAAACTTTCCTTTATTACACAATATTTAGAACTATATTTAAGATTAACCCAAAGCCACTGCATAAAATAGCGATCGGTTAATTTTCTTATTACAATAGATGCAAATTTCTCGAAAATCCTCCTATGACTTCTAGTCTTACAGATCGAGAAGATTTGCAAGTTAAATGGGAGCATCTCATTTTTGCAAAAAATATCTTTTCTGGGAGTGCTGTCCCCCCCGAGCAAGGTGTACAATACTCGCTCGGGGGCGACAGCACTACGACATAATTTCACTGCCCGAACTTTTACCCGGTTGGGAAGTTCCGGTTATAGAATTGTGGCCGATCGACTTTGAATAAAACTAGGGACAAAGCAGACAAACCAAAAACAATTTATCTGCGTTTATCCCCGTTCATCCACCAAAATCTGCGGTTTAGAATTGCCAAATAATCAGCGCCAGTAACGCCGCAACTCCCCCCGCAATAGTCAACACATAAAACTGCGATTGACCGGTGCCGCTGTATTTCAAACCTTCACCGCTGAAAATTGTGGCAAAACCGAACAAATTCACCGCCCCATCTACTACATACTTGTCAGTCCAAGCGCTGACTTTCGCAATAGAAGCTACGGCCCAAACCACAGTCAAGCGGTAAACTCGATCGATATAAAAGTCGTAAGCAAACAAATCCTGCACCGCTGGAATCGGCAGTCGTACCGGTCGAGGTAAAACGTTGTACCAATAAATCGCCACGCCAGCCCCAACCCCAATCAAGCCAGATAACACCAACAGTGGAGTATCCAGAGTCTTCAACAGCAAATTTAAACTATCAAAATCCCCAGTTTCCGCCCAAGGCCCAGTCCAACTAATTAAAAGTTGCCACTGCTGCAACATCCAAGGCACTAACAGCCCAATCACCGTCAAAATTACCATCGGCAAAGCCATCGGCCAACCGACTTCGGGTGCTCTGCGAGTTTTGGGTTGCGGTTTTCCGACAAATACTAAGGCGAATACGCGAGTTAAATTGAGCGCAGTTAAACCGTTAACTAACAGCAGCACAACTACCAACCACAATGGCACTGTCCAAAAACCGTTCAGCCACCGTCGCATTACCCAAAAGTTGCCCATCGGCAATAGGGCTACCATCCCCGCAGCGCCAACTAAATAAGCCATTGTCGTGGCGGGCATCTTTGACCACAACCCACCCATTTCTGTTAAATCTTGAGTGTTGGTTGTGACAATTACTGACCCTATGCTCATGAATAATAGTGCTTTGGCGATCGAGTGCGCGAACAGCAGCAGCAATGCAATGTCAACGTGATTCTGCCCGACCGCGATAAACACTAAACCCATAGAAGCGCTGGTAGAATGCGATAGTGTTCTTTTGATATCGATTTGGGCGATCGCCACTAAGGAAGCCCCAACAGCCGTCACCGCACCCAAAACCACCAGCACCAAACCAGTTATCGGGGACAGCGCTAAAACAGGCTGAAGTTTAATCAAAACATAAGCCCCACCACCCACAACTACCGTATTCCGCATAATCGAAGCCGGGTTCGGCCCTTCCATCGCCTCGTCGAGCCACAGGTGAAACGGAAATTGAGCGCACTTGGCTGTAGGTGCGGCAATTAAAGCCAAGCCTAAAAGAGTCGCAACTAAAGGAGATAAAGTTGCAGTTTCCGCCCATTCTTCTAAATCAGAAAAATTCAAACTTCCGGCTAAAGTTGAAAGCGTCACTACTCCCATCAGCAGCGGTACATCTCCTACACGCTTGGTTAAAAACGCATCTCTAGCCGCCGTCACTACCAGCGGTTGAGCGTACCAAAACCCGACTAGCAAATAAGTTGAGAGTGTCAGCACTTCCAGCAAACCGTAGGTTAGCAGCAGCGAATCGCTAATCGCAATCCCGCTAATTGCCGCTTCAAAAAAACCTAGCAGCCCAAAAAATCGAGCTAGCGCCCAGTCTTTTTCCATGTAGCCGAGAGCGTAAATTTGTGCTAGCAAACTCAAAACTGTCACTAGCTCCATTGCTCCGACGCTGGTCGTGGAGATTTCTATGGCAAAAGACAAATCTAAATCTGCTGCTTGCACCCAGTGGAGGAGCAAATGTTGGGGCGCTCGATCCCAAGTTGCTGTAAAAATCACTGACCCGTGGATGAAAGCCAACACACTCATCAGTAAATTGAAGTAAGCCGCAGGTCTTGGCCCTGTTGTGCGAACGGTTCCCGTAGACCACGGCAAAGTTAGAATCGCGCCTATTAAGCCATATAAAGGTATCCACCAACAGGTTTGGAGGAGAAATTCTGTCATTTAATTTATTCCTTAAACTTCAAATTACCGGCTACCTTTATACAAAGGCAGTTCCGGGCGATCGCGCCACAACGTAAAACTTTGACTAAACCCGATCGTATAGCTTTAGCAAAATAATTTGCACCCAAAATTAACTATACATTAAAACATCAAAACTGAGAATTATGTCAAGACAAAATTATAGTTTTCTCAGCATCGGCACTCACAGAAAAAAAATGCCCGCAGATGAGTCAAGACAGCTTTTTTTGCCAGTTTATCCGCGATCCCCCTTTGGAAATCCCCAAATTTCCTAAAACCGATCGCCCCAGCTTTTACCCACCGAACTCTAGTTTACAGGTATTTATGCTCACTTGACTGCCTGCTCGCCGCCCGCATCTACTCCTCTATATATTAAGATTATTAAATAAATATTAAAATATTTGAAGTAACATAAAAAAATTTAATTTTTGTTATTAAACATTATGATGTTAGTTTATATTGTCAAGGTGGACAGCTTCCCCTATTCTATAAGGATAGGAAGCTTTACACTGCATTCCTAAATAATGTGGGCCTCCCCGTCCAAATTTTTAGATTTCTCAAAGATTTGTTACGGTAATTCCGCTAATCCTCAACTTGGAGATTCAAAAATGTCAATTGCCGTGGGAATGATTGAGACAAAAGGTTTTCCCGCTGTTGTGGAAGCTGCCGACGCTATGGTTAAAGCTGCTCGCGTTACCCTCGTGGGCTATGAAAAAATCGGCAGCGCTCGCGTCACCGTAATTGTGCGCGGCAACGTGTCGGAAGTCCAAGCCTCAGTTGCAGCAGGAGTGGAATCCGTCAAGCGGGTGAACGGCGGAGAAGTCGTCTCTACCCACATCATCGCTCGCCCCCACGAAAACCTAGAATACGTTCTACCAATTCGTTATACAGAAGCAGTAGAGCAGTTCCGAGGCTACTAAGTTCTTAGCGCGCTAAAAATTCGTTTGACGAAACGTTTGACGAAAAGCAGCGCGATCGTCAAAAATTTACAGTTTAGTTCCCAAAATATTCAATCAGGAGTAAAACCAATGGCAATTGCAGTTGGCATGATCGAAACCTTAGGCTTCCCCGCAGTTGTAGAAGCCGCTGACGCGATGGTCAAAGCAGCCCGCGTCACCTTGGTAGGATACGAAAAAATCGGTAGCGCTCGCGTTACTGTCATTGTAAGAGGAGATGTCTCGGAAGTGCAAGCTTCCGTAGCCGCCGGAGTAGAGTCAGTGAAGCGCGTTAACGGCGGACAAGTGATGTCCACCCACATTATCGCCCGCCCTCACGAAAACTTGGAATACGTGCTACCCATTCGCTACACCGAAGCTGTAGAACAGTTCCGCGAAGGCGTGAGCGGCATTCGTCCTCTCAACAGATCTTAATACAAGCCCGAGGCTGTTAGGGGCGTTTGGTAATTAAAAATTAAAAATTAAAAATTAAAAATCGCGATGTTTTTGATTTAATATTTTTAATTTTTAATTGAGGTAGTCATGGGATATTGGTTATTAGTCAGTCGATTTTAGATTTTAGATTTTAGATTTTAGATTTTAAAATTGACTCCACAGATTAATCTGGGAGATTTAAGTTTAAATCTAAGATTTTGGAATCGACAGTCAAAATCGTCTAGAGCTTGTATCCGTTTGTTTTACGGGTCATGAGTTATGAGTTATGAGTCATTAGTCATTAGTTAGTAGAAGAAACTACTATTTTATGCAGAAATTAGACTAAAAAAAACTCATAAAAAAAAGACAAGTGACGGTGTAAAAATGACAATTACCAATTACCTATTACCTATTACCTAAAATGCAAATGGCCAAAGTTCTCGGCACAGTTGTCAGTACCCAAAAAGAGCCGACGCTGAGAGGATCGAAATTTCTACTGCTGCAATTCATCGATGAAGAAGGTTCGCCAGTTCCCGGCTATGAAGTAGCCGCTGACTGTGTGGGCGCTGGTATAGATGAATGGGTTTTAGTCACCCGCGGCAGCGGGGCCCGGATCGCGCCAGGGAGCGAAAACCGTCCGATCGATGCTCTGGTAGTAGGCATTATAGATACTGTCAATGTAGAAAATCGCCTCATTTACAGTAAAAAAGACGACCCGTACCGCTAGTTGACAGTTGACAGTTGACAGTTGACAGTTGACAGTTGGCAGTTGGCAGTTGGCAGTTGGCAGTTGGCAGTTGACAGTTGACAGTTGACAGTTGGCAGTTGACAGTTGACAGTTGGCAGTTGACAGTTGACAGTTGACAGTTGACAGTGAACAACTAACAACTAACAACTAAAAAAAATTTTCAGTTTTAGGAGAACTTAATTTATGGCAGTCCGCAACGTTGCGGCTCCCCCGACGCCTTGGTCGAAAAACTTGGCTGAGCCCAAAATTCATGACACCGCCTACGTACATTCCTTTTCTAACATTATTGGGGATGTGCATATCGGTTCTAATGTGATGATTGCCCCCGGGACATCTATCCGCGCCGATGAAGGCACTCCTTTTTATATCGGAGGAGGAAGCAACATTCAAGACGGAGTAGTGATTCACGGTTTAGAACAAGGCCGAGTCACAGGAGACGACGACAAATCCTATTCTGTGTGGGTGGGGAAAAATACTTCCCTCACCCACATGAGTTTAATTCACGGCCCGGCATACGTGGGCGACGAGTGCTTTATCGGCTTTCGCTCTACGGTGTTCAATGCCAGAGTGGGCAACGGCTGCATTGTCATGATGCACGTATTAATTCAAGATGTGGAGATTCCTCCCGGTAAGTACATACCTTCGGGAGCCATCATCACTAATCAGCAGCAAGCCGATCGCCTGCCTGACGTTCAAGATTCAGATGTTAAATTTGCGACCCACGTCATCGGCATCAATGACGCTCTGAGAACGGGTTATCGCTGCGCTGACAACATCGCTTGTCTAGCACCAATTCGCAACGAGCAAGCTAAAAACTCAAATATCACTCAAATGAATTATTCTACCTATGCCGGCACCCAATTGAGTTCCTCTCTAGCCGATAGCATCCGCAATTTGCTAGCCCAAGGATACAGCGTGGGAGCGGAATATGCCGACGCCCGTCGGTTCCGTACCGGTTCTTGGCGCACTTGCGGCCCAATTTCCTCAACTCGCGACTCTGAAGTAATCGCAGCTTTGTCGGCTTGTATGGCCGATCACCAAGGAGAATACGTCCGCTTGATCGGGATTGACACCAAAGCCAAGCGTCGCGTACTCGAAGAAATCGTCCAAAGACCGGGAGAAAACGGCTCTAACGGTAACGGCGCCACAACTCACAAATCTAACGGTAAAGTTGCACAAACTGCCTATCAAAATGGCGGTTCCGCATCCAGCAAATTGAGCGCGGAAACAGTGGCTCAAGTTCGCGGCTTGCTAGCTCAAGGCTTCAAGGTTGGCACAGAACACGCCGACGCGCGCCGCTTCCGCACCAGTTCTTGGCAAAGCGGGGCTTCGCTGCAAGTCAGAAACGAATCTGAGGCGATCGCCGCTTTAGAATCTGTGATGAACCAATATCCGGGCGAATACGTGCGCTTGATCGGGATTGACCCGAAAGCTAAGCGCCGCGTAGTTGAAGAACTGATTCAGCGTCCCGATGGCCCTGTGGCTCAATCGGCTAAACCGGGTGCAACATCAGCATTCAAAGCCACGACGACTGGTTCGGCTGGAAGTGGAAAGTTGACCGGCAAGACGATCGACCAAATCCGCAACCTGCTTTCCCAAGGCTACAAAATTGGCACGGAACACGCCGACGCGCGCCGTTTCCGCACAGGTTCTTGGAGCAGTTGCGCGCCGATCGCCACCAACCGCGAATCCGAAGTAATTTCGGCTCTCGAAAGCTGTATGACAGAACACAGTGGCGATTACGTCCGCTTGCTCGGTATCGACTCCAAGGCCAAGCGCCGGGTACTCGAAGAAATTATCCAACGACCATAATTTGTCAGGTAATTAGCTGCTTTCTCCCGTTAAGTGCTCGCGTTGGGCTAGCGGGAGAATCAGTTGACAGTTGACAGTTGACAGTTGACAGTTGACAGTTGACAGTTGACAGTTGACAGTTGACAGTTGACAGTTGACAGTTGACAGTTGACAGTTGAGATTGGAGTAATGAATCGTCTGATTTTAATTTCTCCTTAAAAGGCTTCCGGCTTTCAAGCAATTATTTCGGGTAATTTGTAAGTCCAAATCGAGCTTTTCATTATTAGTAAATAATCGTTTATTAGATTGATAGAGTTAAAGAAATCATTCTAAAAAGCGATAAATTAAAGTCGTTTTATCTAAAATCATAGCTCATTTCAAGGTGAAGTTGAATGTATTTATCGCCACTGCAATTAAGTAGCAACTCTCAGATTTTCCTGAGTGGCGATGTAGTTGTGAATGAAGGTGTGGCGATCGCCCCAGGAGTCATCCTGCAAGCAGATCCGGGTAGCCGGATCTCGATCGCCCCCGGTGCCTGTATCGGTATGGGAGTCATCCTTCACGCCCGCGAAGGTACTCTCGAAATCCAGGCGGGCGCAATGCTGGGTGCAGGAGTGTTGGTGGTAGGTGCGGGGAAGATTGGCGCAAATGCCTGTATTGGCGCGGGAACAACGCTGATTAATCCTGCGATCGACCAAATGCAAATTTTGCCCGCAGGTTCTCTGATTGGAGATACCAGTCGCCGAGTCGCAGCAGAACCAACCGCAGAAACCGCAGAAACCGCAGAAGCCCAAACCGCTGCACCGGAAACCCCCACAGGCACTACGCCACCAGTTGAACCAACCGTCGATCGCCCGATCGACGACCCGCCCGAACCCGCCCAAACACAGCCTCAAACACCGCCAGAGACAGCCCCAGATCCATCACCAGAAACCGCCGCCAATCCGCCTCCCCAACCAGGAGAAGTCCCAACTATTCTGTACGGTCAAGCTCACATCAATCAGTTGCTGGGGACGCTGTTTCCGCACCGACAAGCTTTTAATCGATCGCAGGACAACGGTCAAACTCTCTCGGGCGGTACCGGATAGAGGTCATTGGATTTGAGATTTTCCATTTTTCGATTTGAGATTTATTCCACAGATGAATCTGAGACGTTAAAATATTGTCTAAATTTTCGATCTCGACCCTCATGAGTGTCTGGTGCTGGTATCCATTTTGGGGCATGGTAATTTCTACAAAAGGCAGTTATGCTTAAGGAAGAATCAAAAAAATATAAATAGGTAATCTCATATTATTTGTAGCTCAGCAATTTTTAAGGTCTTGCAGCATAAATATGTATCTTGCAGCTCGTGCAGTTTGTCTTCTCATCTGAGACACTAAAACTATCAACAAATTTTTATTTTTGGAAGTTTCTAAGGGTAATCGAAGATGGACGGACAAATAGATCGTAACAGCAGTGACTCCGGGCGATCGCAGCGCCAGGAATATTTCAAAGACACCGCTTTGGGCTTGGTATCTACCAAGAGTTTTCCGGCAATTGTCGGGACTGCTGACATGATGCTGAAGTCCGCAGGGGTCATTTTAGTAGGATACGAGAAAATTGGTTCCGGTCACTGTACGGCGATCGTCCGCGGGCGCATTTCCGACGTGCGTTTGGCTGTGGAAGCAGGAGCTCAGACAGCCGAACAATTCGGACAGTTTGTTTCTAAGCTGGTGATTGCTAGGCCTTTGGCTAATTTGGAAGTGGTTTTGCCGATCGGCTTTCGCCTAACTCAACTGTCGGAAAGCGGTAGTTATTCTCGACTGAGCAATCAGGCGATCGGTTTGCTCGAAACGCGGGGATTTCCCGCAATGGTCGGCGCTTGCGATGCTATGCTCAAATCCGCCGACGTACACTTAGCCGCCTACGAGAAAATTGGCGCCGGTTTGTGCACGGCAATTATTCGCGGTGCAGTCGCAGATGTCGCAGTCGCCGTAGAAGCCGGGATGTACGAAGCTGAGCGCATTGGCGAGTTGAACGCCGTGATGGTAATTCCCAGGCCTTTGGAAGATTTGGAACAAACTTTGCCGCTGGCGAGTTGCTGGATAGAACAGCGCACACCTGTGAGGGTGCCTATCTCTGTTCAGGAAAAGGAAAAAGAATTGGTCGAACTTCCCGATTTGGAGAAATTGAGAGTTTATGTGGAAGAGGAAATCAATCGCTAATTGGTAATGGGTAATCGGGAATTGGTAATTACCCAACAAAAGTTTGTAGAGACTAGGTGCGGAAAATACTGAGACCAATTTGAGAATCGAGATATAAATCTTACCAGAACAGAGTACGTGTAGTGATTTGTAGCCTCGCAGCCGCGAGAGCAAAATTTGGTGATTAGCCGATCGCCTCGGCATCTAGAGACAGATAACGCCAACGAAAACTCGATTTTTGCTCAAAAGTCGATCGGGTAAAAAATCGAACTCACGAAGTAAATGCAGCCGAGCTACAGGCTCTTTTAACAGGATTTAACTGCTGTTAAGATAAACCTAAAATCCTGTTTCGGGTAGATTTCCTGGAATCAGTTAAGAGTTAATCGGGGTGCTGTGTGGATGCTCTTTCAACAGATTAACCTCTGTCGAACTCAACACTGAGTGCAAAGGAATCAATCCAGAATCCAGCAAGGAATGAAAGTTGACCTATGAACATCAAAGAATCGAACCTCAACCATTTTTATAAGCGCGGGTTGCACAGCGCCAAGCAAGGCAACTACGAAGCGGCACTTGAGGACTTCGATCAGATACTGCAAGTCAATCCCGCCGATGCCAAAGCTTACAACAATCGCGGCTTGGTTTACTATTATATGAAAGACTACCAAAAGGCGATCGCAGACCTCAGCCAAGCACTAGATATCAATCCTAATTTGTTCGAGGCATACTTGAATCGAGGCAATGCTTGGCGCCATCTCGGAGAAAACGAAAAAGCCATTGACGATCTCAACTGTGCTTTAGTAAATAAGCCTGACAGCCACGCTATCTACAACAACAGGGGACTCGTACTTGCTAATTTAGGACATTACGAAGAAGCAATAGAAGACTACGATCGAGCTCTCTCGATCAATTCGCAAAATTATAAAACCTATTACAACCGAGGCCGCGCTTACTACCTTTTGGGAGAAAAACAAGCAGCAACGGAGAACTTTAACGAAACGCTACGGTTGAATCCAAGATATATCAAAGCTTACATAAATCGCGGACTCTGTTATCACCAATTAGGAGACAACACCCAGGCGATCGCCGATTATAACACAGCACTCGGCATCGACCACAACAATGTTTATGCCTATTATAACAGAGGATGCGTTCGCTATAAATTAAAACAAATGGAGCTGGCGATTGAAGACTTTAACAAAGCAGTGGAACTCGAACCCAACTACGTTAAAGCTTATCTCAACCGGGGTTTAGCGCTGTACAAATTGGGAGATATTGCAACAGCAAATAGGGATTTTTACCACGTAATGTGTATTAATGCTGAAGCTTATTTGTACTATCAAGCCCAGCGCTGCACGCCTGATATTAATTCCTATTTCAAAGAAGCCCCACAGATGGAACTTAATAATGCTGTAGAATACTACAACACCACATTAAATACGATCTCAAGTTCCTTAAGTTCGGCAGCATTAAATGCGATTTGGAATCAAGAGGATTTGGAGAACAGAGACTCGATAATCTGTGAAGGTGAATTTCTCAATGAGTGAATTAGTCAGTTGACAGTTGACAGTTGACAGTTGACAGTTGACAGTTGACAGTTGACAGTAGTCATAGTGCTGTCCCCGCGATCGAATAGCAGTCATTAGTCATTAGTCATTAGTCATAGTGCTGTCCCCGCGATCGAATAGCAGTCATTAGTCATTAGTTATTAAATAGGTTGTCGAAAAAATAAAAAATTCTCAGAAACCTGGTTTCTTCATAGATTTCTCATTACTAAACACAAAATTTTGTAGAAACCGGGTTTCTCGCCTTTTGCTACAGCCCCGAGAGGTTTTTAACGCGGATTGGCTATTTGTTAAAAATTAAAGTCCTGACTGCAAAAAACAGTCAGGACTTTAATTTTTTATCTCTGAGTTTTAAGAACTTGCATTCCTGACTGCAAAGCCTTAAATACTAGCCATCACTTCGCGGGCGGCTGCTAAAGTTCGATCGACATCTTCGTCAGTATGGGCCAAAGAAGTAAATCCAGCTTCAAACTGCGAAGGAGCGAGATAAATTCCGTGCTCCAACATTCCCCGGTGAAAGCGGCCGAACTTTGCTACATCAGACTTTTTCGCATCATCGTAATTGTGAACCGGGCCCGCCGCAAAAAACAAGCCAAACATCCCGCTAATTTGTCCGCCGCAAACAGCGTGTCCCGCTTCCTTACCAATTTTCAGCAATCCCTCGGACAGTTTTTTCGTAATCCTGTCCAACTGTTCGTAAGTGCCGGGTTTTTGCAGCAATTCCAAAGTTTTAATCCCAGCAGTCATCGCCAAAGGATTTCCCGAAAGCGTACCAGCTTGATACATCGGGCCTGCGGGAGCCACCATCCCCATAATATCGCGCCGTCCGCCGTAAGCTCCCACGGGCAAGCCGCCGCCGATAACCTTACCCAAAGTTGTCAAATCTGGGGTGACACCGAATTTTTCCTGAGCTCCGCCGTAGGCGATGCGGAAACCAGTCATTACTTCATCAAACACCAACAAAGCACCGTTATCTTTGGTAATTTCCCGCAAACCTTCGAGAAAACCTGCATCCGGTACAATAAAACCGGCATTTCCTACAACAGGTTCTAGCATCACGCCTGCGATTTCGCCCGGATGTTCGGCAAATAAAGCTTTGACTGCTTCCAAATCATTGTAAGGAGCGTTGAGGGTGTTGGCGGTAACGGATTTCGGCACGCCGGGAGAGTCTGGAAGGCCGAGAGTTGCCACGCCGGAACCTGCTTTTACCAGGAACATATCGGCGTGTCCGTGATAGCAGCCTTCAAATTTAATCAGTTTGTCGCGCCCGGTGAAGGCTCGCATCAGCCGCAAAACGGCCATACAAGCTTCGGTACCGGAATTGACAAATCGTACCATTTCAATGCTGGGAACGGCATCGATGACCATTTCGGCGAGGACGTTTTCCAAGAGGGAGGGTGCGCCGAAACTCGTACCTTTTTCTAAGGATTCGTGGAGGGCTTTGATGACTTCGGGGTGGGCGTGGCCGCAGATGGCGGGGCCCCAAGTACCTACGTAGTCAATGTATTGGTTGCTGTCAACATCCCAAATGTAGGCTCCGTTTACCCTGTCAAAGACGATGGGCTGTCCGCCTACGGATTTGAAGGCGCGGACGGGGGAACTAACGCCACCGGGCATCAATTTCTGGGCGGCGGCGAATATTTCTTCTGATTTGGTGGTTTTCAAGGTTGTAGAAACCAATGTTTTCTCCTTAGTGAAGGTCTGTTGTTGGTAGGATACTTAATATAGCGACTTCTGGTTAAAGGCTAAGCCGATTCAAGGAAACTATAGTAGTAGATTTTAGGATACAAACCAATCAGTAGCAATACTAGCTCGGGTTTTTTAGGATTTGTCGCACTAGCACTCCTAGGTCTCAATTGTAATAATTTGTAAAATAGTTCTTGACAATTGGCCAATCACTTGCCTAATCTCCTCTCTTCTCTCTGTGTCCTCTGCGCTCTCTGCGGTTAATAAAAAAAATATCCGACACGAAAGCGTTAATTTATATGAAAAGCTGCAATAAAATTATGTCTGGTACTGATTTATCTAGTTTGAGCCGATCGATCCCAATTGAAAAGATCCGTTATGACGATCGCGGTTTAGTGCCTGCGATCGTCCAAGATTACTTAGACGGCACAGTGTTGATGATGGCGTGGATGAATCGGGAGTCGCTCGAAAAAACCATGGAAACCGGTCAAACTTGGTTCTGGAGCCGTTCTCGCGCCGAATTTTGGAACAAAGGGGCGACTTCGGGACACGTTCAAAATGTCAAAGGGCTGCGTTACGACTGCGATAGCGATGCTTTGCTGGTGACTGTCGAACAAGTGGGAGATATTGCTTGTCACACGGGTGAAAGAAGTTGTTTTCACCAAGTTGACGGGGAAATTGTGGCGCCGCCGGGGGATATGTTATCTCAATTGTTTGACGTAATTTGCGATCGGCGTGACAATCCTAACGAAACTTCTTATACTTGCAAGTTGTTCGAGGGCGGGGATAACAAGATTCTCAAGAAGATTGGCGAAGAGTCGGCGGAAGTTGTGATGGCTTGCAAAGATGATGATAAAGACGGAATCGCCGGGGAAGTTGCGGACTTATTTTATCACGCTTTGGTTGCTTTGGCTCACCATCAGGTTGATTTGAGGGCGGTTTATCGCAAATTGGGCGATCGGCGAAAATAAGTTAATCGGAATGATTAAACCGCGAAGACACAAAGAGCGCGAAGGAAGAACCGGATCATCTTCTTTCTCTTCCTTCGCGTCCTTAGCGCCTTCGCGGTTCGTTTAATCTTACTCCATTGCCAACGGATTTGACATCAATCGCCATTTATTCTATTTGATATGATTAGATTCTACTTTTTAACATTCGATCGACCTTTTGCAAAATTGCGATCGCCAGTATCACACTAATAGCCAAGCCCAACCAGAAATTATCCGCCGCCCATTTACCTCGATCCAAAGCGAAACCGCCCAGCGGTGGGCCGATTAAATAGCCGATCGCCCAACACTGAGAATTAACCGCTAAATACACGCCGCGTAAAGACTCCGGTGCTAAATCCACCACCAAAGCCGAAGCAAAAGGCGTATAAGCAACCGTTGCCACCGACAAAAAAGTCAAGCCAACAACTGCTAAAAATAGATTGCCAGTTGCAGCCATTCCCGTCAAGCCGATCGCAATAAACCCCATTCCCCACAGCAGCGCCGAAATCATCAAAGCTTGGGGATGAGAAAACCGCCTCAAAGCCTTAACAATCGGCATCTGCAAAGCCACAGTTAAAAATGTGCTAAAAGCAAACAAAACCGTAATTGTACCCGTAGAAAAGCCTGTTCCCGATGTCCCCGCCTGCACAAACTTGCTAAAATACAACGGCATCGTGGTTTGAATTTGGGAAATGTAGAGAGTAAACAGAGTATTGACTAAAGCATAGACTAGCAAAGTGCGATCGCCCAACGCCACCATCCAGCCATTTTTGAGACTTTTTTTGCCTGTATCCGTTGAATTAGCTGGTTTGTAGGTTTCTGCGATCGCACTTGCAACCACCGCAAACAGCACTAAAAACGAGATACCATCGATCATAAAGAGCGATCGATAATTCCCCGTTACCGCAATCAAAACACCGCCCAAAATAATCCCAACTTGCAAACCCAAATTATCAGCAAGCCGCGTCACAGCAAAAGCCTCCTGTCGCTGTGCGCCCTCAGTTAAATCCGCAACCATACTTTCCGTTGGAGGCCAATACAAACCCACACCAAAACCCATCAATAAATTAGCAGCAACTAAACCTGGAAAATCATGAGTCGCCGCCAACAGAAAAGAAGCGACAGCCGAAATCATTGCCGCCAGCAATAAAGTTCGCCGCCTTCCCCAAAATTGGGAATCGCAAAAAGAACCGCCCAAAATGCGGCCGAATATTCCCGAGATTGAACCGCTACCCAAACCAATCCCAACAGCAGTTGCAGACAAGCCGACGCGATCGACAAAAAAGATCGGCGCGTAAAATAAAGTAAAGCCGCTACCGCTTTGCGAGAGGAATCTGCCGGCGGCGAGAATCCAGACTTGAGTGGGGAGACGGGGAAGCCAAGATGAGAATTGAAATTTAGGCATATATTATAGCCTTTCTCAGAAAGATGAGGTACTCATGGGGATAGGGGATAGGGGATAGGGCATAGGGCATAGGGCATAGGGCATAGGGCATAGGACTAGCGGGCATACATCACTTTTTTGAGAAAGGCTATATTTATAAGAGTCTGCGGTTGAAACCAGGTATGTATAAACGATGTCTGCCTCCGCAGACTGAAGAATTAAAATAAAATTAAAGCATAATTTAGGTATTGTCGAGTCAAACCAAACCTCAACCGTATTTGTTTGCAAGCTTTTCGATGAATTCAAGTGTCAGCGGATTCATAAATCACCTTTCCTTTTTCGATAATTTCCCTGAGAAATAAATCATTCCAAGCTAGCCGTTGTTCAATTTCAGCAGGAGTTCGCACTAATAAATCTAGAGCAAATTTCGGTTGAATTTTACTTAGTATTTCCCAAGTTTTGCGAAAATTATTACCTTCTGAAGATAAAATTACCAACATATCAACATCCGAATCGCTCGTGGGATTCCCATAGGCGTAAGAGCCGAACAAAATTATTTTTTCTGGTTTAAATTGATTGGCTATTGCCGCACTTAATTCCAGAATTTTGTTTATTTCAATCATTGGCTAATATCTTTGATATTTGGCAATTTAACTGTAATAATAACACATAAATTTGATCGGTATATTGCTGGAATGAGTAATTATCAATCGTTTTTGGCGATCGCCACAATTTTTCAACTGTTACTTTTCGCCGACAAGCTTAACAATTCTTCTAATTCAGTTACACAAAAGTTACCATTAATTTAAAAATACTTAACACGATTTTAGGAAAAAGTTCGTTAAGCTCTAGAAAAGGCAGAAGAAAATTTTAGAGGGTCTAATTTTTATGACAGCTATTACATCGTCGAGAGTAGAATCAATCAGACCCCGCTGGCAAGCAATTGTCATGGTAGCCTTAATTTTCTGGCTCAGCGGTAGCCTGATTATCGATCTAGTTATTATGCCGAGTCTCTACGTATCTGGCATGATGGTATCTTCTGATTTTGCAACAGCCGGAAATTTAATGTTCTGGGGATTTAACCGCGTTGAGTTAATCTGTTCGGGATTCGTAGCAACGGGTTTGATGGTTTTGAGCAATTTAATGGGTGACTCCGGCAAGCGTACTCGCACAGCAATCGTATTATCATTGGTACTTCTGGCGATCGCCCTGATTGACACCTACGGGCTCACACCTCAAATGAGCGCCTTGGGAATGCAGCTAAATCTGTTCGACTCCGCAGCAGAAGTGCCCGCCGGCATGAATACACTGCACCAAGGATATTTTGTTTTGGAAGCGCTAAAGTTGGCTGTCGGCGGTACGCTGCTTGGCTGGTGCTACCAAAACGAAGTTTAATCAACCATAAAAATTAGGACACGGCAGTGCCGTTTCCCTACAATGAATTGGGGTAGGGAAACGGCACTGCCGTGTCCTCTTATTCGGATTCTTCTGACACATCAGATAATTCAGATTTCGGCCACAACAAACGCAAGCCCATCACCGCAAATCCGATCGCAGCGATCGTCTTTACCAACCTCTCCGGTAACACCTCCGCCGTACCTTGTCCAACCAAAACACCAAGGAAACTCGCCAGCAGCAGCGCCGACGCCGTACCAAAAAATACAGCCCGCGGCGAGTTGCAACTGCTACCAAGGGCGATCGCAGCTAATTGACTTTTGTCACCCAATTCTGACAAAAACACCGTAATAAAAGTTATGCCTAAAAGTTGCCAATCCATATTTTTTTTAGTTATCAGTTAGCTTTTTAGAAATCTACAACTTACCCACAGGCTCCCAGAAAACGGGTTTCTGTCCAAAATCCTCGGTTTAATCGCTAAATTTAGCCAGAAACCCGGTTTCTTTGGACTTACCCAAACATAATCAGTAATTCCCAAATCTAAAATCCAAAATCCAAAATCTAAAATCGTTTAACTCAGCACTTCCCAAAGTAAAACCGCCGAAATCGCCAGCAAAATCACTCCCGCAGCCTTCTCCAAAGTTTTCGGATCGATTCGAGTCGCCAGCCACCTTCCCAGCAAAACTCCCAACAAACTCGTTGCAATCAAAGCCGAACCCGCACCCGCAAACACAATCCAAGGATTCCGAGATTCAGCCGTCATCAACAAAATCGCAACTTGAGTTTTATCTCCAACTTCAGCTAAAAAGATAGTTACAAAAGTCGAAGCAAAAATTGCCCAGTGCTTCGGCTTCAGTTGCTTTTCTTCCTGACAGATATCGGGGTTTGCACTCACTGAAACTTCTGCCTGCTCCGGGGTTAAAGCAGCACAAATCTCAGAAGTCTCTTTAAGTTTTTGTAGTTGTACTTGTGGTTGCAAATCAGAATTGGGGGTTTCTGAGTCAGAAGCAGACGAGTTTGGCGGTACAGAATCAAGTTTCACGGGCAATGAGTGCTAAACGCTATTTATTTTTGACTTCTACTTTGGATTTTAACTTTATCTGTGCCTGCTTTTACCTGCGCCAGGCCCATCTTTTTTTGCCGGAGATTCCGCAACCAATTCCAGAAACTGCTCGCCTCACCCAAACACGGATATAAGCCCCACAGTTATCTGTCGAGTCAATCCAAAATCCAAAATCCAAAATCCAAAATTCCCTGGTTTATGTGCCGTAAGTTCGATCGCCCGCATCACCCAAACCAGGTACAATAAACCCCTGTTCGTTGACTATTTCGTCGATCGTTGCCGTATAAAGAACCAAACTCGGGTACTCCGTACTCAGCCGCTTCAAAGCCGGAGGAGCAGCCACCACAGAAATAATCCGAATCAAACTCGGATCAATTCCCCGTGAAATCAATTCCTGCATCGTCGCCACAATCGTCCCGCCAGTCGCCAGCATCGGCTCGCTAATTATCACCCGCGTTTGGGGGTTAAACTGCGCCGGCAATTTATTCAAATAACAAGTCGGCTCCAGCGTCTCCTCATTCCTCGCCATACCTAGATGGTAAATCGAAGCCAGCGGCACAACCGTCTGAATTCCTTCCAGCAGTGACAAACCAGCCCGCAAAATCGGTACCACAACCAACGGAGCTTCCGGGTTAATAAACGTCGCCGCACATGGGCTCAAAGGCGTCTGCACCGTTGCTTCCACTGTCGGTAGCCAATCTCGAATTGCCTCGTAGGCCAGCCAGCGTCCCAATTCTGTCATCGCAGAACGAAAAAGTACCGATGGGGTGGCGGCGTCGCGGGCGACAGCCAGCCAATGTTTAATTAACGGGTGGGGCGGAACGTAAACGCGCAGTTGCAGGGGCATGAGGAAATTGGGGAAATTGCTAGATTTGAAGGATTTGATGCGGTGCGATCGTTTTCGTTGGCGTAGCCCCCCGTAGGGGCGGACTTCGCTAACGATCGCTCTGTGCAACTTATCACAATCTTCCATTCTTTGAATCTAAAATCTAAAATCCTATAAGTCTCTTTGTTTGTAGACCTTCGTCACTTTATTGAAATATATTTTCAATAGTATTGACATAAATTAGCAACAAGGCTATAGTAATTTTTAGTGTTCTCCTCTCAAAGGATAGGCAGACGGGGGCAGTCGGCAATGGTAGACTGTTCCCGCATTTTTTTTGAAGCAGGGGCACGGGGAATTGGTAATTGGGCATTGGCCAAACAGGGCATTGGGCCTTATAGCATCGGGAATTGGTAGCCACTAACAAATAACTAATGACTGCTGACTAATGACTAAGGACTAAGGACTTCTTCCTTCTGGAGCGATCGACTGTAAAATTGTAAAAATATTAAGATTTTTAACCTAATGTCAGCCCCTACCCAATCCCAGTTATTCTCCGCCAACTCCCGCCCGACAGAGCAAGAGTTTGATGTGATAGTCATCGGTTCCGGCATTGGCGGACTCGTGACTGCAACCCAGCTAGCAGCCAAGAAAGCCAAAGTTTTGGTGCTCGAAAGCTACACAATTCCGGGGGGTAGTGCTGGATATTTCGATCGAGAAGGCTACAGATTTGATGTCGGAGCCTCCATGATATTTGGGTTCGGACAGCGCGGCACCACCAACCTCCTCACCCGCGCCCTCAAAGCCGTCAACGTCACCCTAGAAACAATCCCCGACCCGGTACAGCTTCACTATCACCTACCCTCAGGTCTCGATCTGGAAGTTCCCCAGCCTTATGACAAATACTTGCAAGAATTAATTGACAGGTTTCCTCACGAGCGCGAAGGCATCCAGAAATTTTACGGCGAATGCTGGAACGTATTCAACTGCCTCAACGGCATGGAATTGCTATCCCTAGAAGAACCTGGATATCTAGTTCGAGTCTTTTTTCAGAATCCTTTAGCCTGTTTGGGATTAGTAAAATATCTCCCTCAAAATACTGGCGACATAGCGCGGCGCTACATAAAAGACCCGACTTTGCTGAAATTTATCGACATGGAATGCTACTACTGGTCTGTAGTACCCGCAGACTTAACGCCGATGATTAACGCCGGAATGGTATTTTCTGACAGACATTACGGCGGTATCAATTATCCCAAAGGCGGAGTCGGTCAAATTGCCCAAAAATTAGTAGAAGGATTAGAAAAATGCGGCGGGACAATTCAGTACAAAGCTAAAGCCAAAAAAATTATCACAGAAAACGGCCGCGCTGTCGGAGTCGAGCTAGTAACCGGCGAAGTTTACCGGGCAAAGCGGATAGTTTCTAACGCCACCCGCTGGGATACTTTCGAGAAACTGCTACCTGCTGAAGAGATGCCAGCTAGCGAGAAGAAATGGCAGCAGCGCTATCAAAAAGCCCCCAGTTTCTTGAGCTTGCATTTAGGAGTAGAAGCCAGCGTCATCCCTGCTGGCACTGCCTGCCACCACATTTTGTTAGAAGATTGGGACAAAATGGAAGCGCCAGAAGGAACTATTTTAGTATCAATTCCGACGGTACTCGACCCAGATTTAGCTCCGGCAGGATATCACATTGTTCATGCTTTTACTTCGAGTTGGATGGAAGAGTGGGAAGGACTTTCGCCACAGGAATACGAGGATAAAAAAGAAGAGGCTGGCGGCAGAATTATTGACAGATTAGAAAAGATTTTTCCGGGTTTAGATGCTGGTTTGGATTATATGGAAGTTGGGACGGCGCGTTCTCACCGCCGCTTTTTGGGCCGGGAAGATGGAACTTACGGGCCGATTCCCCGCCAGAAGTTAATGGGTTTGTTGGGAATGCCGTTTAATCGAACTTCTATGCCAGGTTTGTATTGTGTCGGCGATAGTACGTTTCCCGGACAGGGTTTAAATGCGGTGGCATTTTCTGGGTTTGCTTGCGCCCATCGAATTGCTGTGGATTTGGGTTTTTAGTGGTAGGGTTCGTCACATTTAAAATAACCCCAATCAGGTTTGTAGTGAGGACTTCAGTCCTTATCCAACAAGATAGGACTGAAGTCCTCACTACAAACCTAAAGACTAAAAACCCGGTTTCTGGAGAGAAACCGGGTTTTTTAACTTAAAATTGGCACTTCGCATTATTTAAAAGAGTTTACTGCTCGTAGCTGCCGCCTACGCCGATTTGGGTATTGTAGATTTTGGCATCAGTAATAGTCATGTTTTCCATTGATGCGCCTGATACGTCAGTGGTGTTGATGATGGCGGCTGTCAGATTTGCCCGATCGAGATCTGCGCCATTTAAACTGGCGTTAGTCAGGAAAACTGCGGTTAAGTTGGCACCCGTCAAGTTAGCGCCGGTCAAGTCAGCGCCTTCGAGGTTAGCATTGGAGAGGTTTGCGCCTTGCAAATTCGCTTCTCTCAAATCTGCACCAATCAAATGAGCCTCCGCCAAATTTGCTCCTGACAAGTCACACCCAAAGCATTGCCCAGTGGAGAGTAGCTGCTTGACGTGAGCGGGATTTGCAGCGCTAGCGGGCCCGGCCAACAGTAGGGGAGTAATTAAAAAAGTTGCGGCTAATAGATGGCGTTTCATAATCCCTTTTCCTCGCCAGACTTGGTGTTTAAGTTCTTCTGTTTATATCTACAAGCTTACCACGGTCGTTTTCGCAAATTTGCGATCGAATTCACAGACCTGCTGTGATATTCATTGTCCTCCGCAACTGGCAGGTGGTCTAGAAAAGCTCGCAAAACTTAATATCGTAAAACTTAACACTGCCGAACTTAATACGGTCTGTTTTTGTAGTTACCTTTTCTAGGTTAGCCCGGACAGCAAACAGACGTTTGCTTCTAAAGATGGATATGATTAGTGATGAATGATGTTATAGGTTGATTCTATCGAAAAAAGTTCCCCCAATACATATTTGTTAATAAAACTGTCATTGGACAGAATTTGCACACTTAAAATCCATATACGGTTATAACTTTAGAGGTAGAGGCAGAGCTGTCACCGGCCAGTTCGCCAACCACAGATCGGGTGGATTTTTAACAAAAAAATTTAATTATGTCTCAGCAGCGCTGTAAAAATCCACGCACTGCATGGAAAGCAGGGCTTTTTATGACTGTGGTAGAGTCTGTGCGACGATCGCCAAAATGAATTAAATCCTATGATAAAAAATGATTCCTCCAAGCATCTGCCGACTTTAGATCAAGTAATTGACCGCTACCCCTTGACAGTTGCGCCCGATACCCCATTAGCAGAAGTCATTACCCTGATGGGCCAACGGCGCGGAAGTTGCTCTCTAAACGCAGACATTCCACCCACCGATATCTACCCGCAACTCACAGAAATCCCAAATCCCCTCACCTCAAGCGCCCTCAGAGACGCCAGAGGTATCTGCGTCTTTGTCGTCGAACAATCCCTCGAAAAATCCGACTCCCAATCTGCTCAAAATTCCCAATTGCAAGGAATCTTCACCGAGAGGGATCTCGTCGATTTGATTGCATCGGGCAAAAACTTAAAAAATGTTACGATCGCAGAAGTTATGCAGCAGCCTGCTGCAACTCTGACGAAAGGTGAAGATAGAGACATTTTTAGCGCCTTAATTCTGTTGGGGCAACAACGAATTCACCATTTGCCAATATTAGACAGTGACGGTCAACTTTTAGGAGTAATTACGCCAGAAAGCATTCGCCAAGGCATGGTGGAACCGGCAAATATCTTAAAAATGCGCCTGGTGAAAGAAGTAATGACTGCACAAGTTATTCAAGCGCCTGTTACCTCGTCAGTTATCAGTTTAGCCGAGTTGATGGCGCAGCACCGCGTTAGCTGCGTGGTAATTACAGCGCCAACAGAATTATCGATGAATTTGTCGTTCCCAATTCCTCTAGGTATAGTCACGGAACGGGATATTGTCGAATTTCAAGCTTTAGATATAGATTTGTCGCAGACGATCGCCGAAACTGTAATGAGTAGCCCTTTATTTAGTCTCAAGCCAGAAGACTCGCTTTGGGTGGCTCATCAGGAAATGCAGCAGCGTTTAGTCCGCAGGTTAGTAGTCACTGCCGAAGGCGGAGAACTGCTGGGAATAGTTACTCAAAGCACTTTACTGAGCGTACTTGACCCGATGGAAATGTCCGGGGCGATCGATATTTTGCACGCCAGCGTCCAAGAACAGACTAGCGAATTGCAAAAAGCGATCGCATCTTTGAGCTTGACTAACAGCCGACTGGAACAGGAAATCGTTACCCGCAAGCAGGCAGAGGTGCGGCTGCAACTGTTAGAATCTGCCGTAGTTAACGCTAACGATGCGATCGTAATTATGGATGCGGGATACAGCGATATCTCCGATCCCACCATCATCTATGTCAACGAAGCTTTTACCCAAATGACCGGTTATCGGCCCGCAGAAATTATCGGCCAAACACCGAGTTGTCTGCGCGGGCCCGACAGCGATGGCGCTCAAGTTGCCAAAATTCGCCGCGCTTTCTCTCGCCGAGAACCCCTGCGCTTGGAATTGATCAACTACCGCAAAGACGGTTCAACTTATTGGGTGGAACTCAACAGCGTACCCGTTGCTGACGAGTCGGGAAACCTGACTCACTGGGTATCCGTGCAGCGGGATATTAGCGATCGCAAGCGCATGGAACAAGCTTTTTTTAAGGAAAAAGAACTAGCTCAAGTTACTCTGCAATCGATCGGCGATGCAGTAATTGCTACTGACAGCCACGGCTACATTTCTACCCTCAATCCAGTTGCCGAAAAACTCACGGGTTGGTCAACCTCAGAAGCTAAAGGTTTGCCCCTCGCGGGCGTGTTGAGAATAGTTGACGAAACTACTCGGATGCCGATCGAAAATATCGCCCAAATTGCTTTGTACGAAGGTCGGATTGTTGACCAAGGACACAACAGCTTGCTGATTGCCCGCCACAACCGCGAATTTGCGATCGACCATTGCGTCGCCCCCATCCACGCCAGCAACGGCACAATTGTCGGGGCCGTCGTTGTATTTCGAGATGTCACCCAAGTGCGAACTCAAGCGCGACAACTCACCTGGCAGGCAACTCACGACCCCCTGACGCAATTGGTTAACCGTCACGAATTTGAGTACCAGCTAGAACACGCCCTGCACAGTTCTCAAGGTTACGGTCAAGAACACGTGATGCTTTACCTGGATCTCGATCGCTTCAAAATAGTTAACGATACTTCTGGTCACGTTGCAGGCGACGAACTGCTGCGCCAAGTCAGCCAGCTACTTAAAAGCAATATCCGCAAAACCGATATTTTGGCGCGCCTGGGCGGCGATGAGTTTGCTGTACTCCTGTACAATTGTCCGCCAGAACAGGGCTTAGATGTTGCAAAATTGCTACTGCAAAACATTCAGGAATTTCGGTTTGCGTGGCAGGACAAAACTTTTGCGATCGGCGTCAGTATCGGTTTGGTGGCAATTAATCGCAAAACAGTATCGACTTCTGCGGTGTTGAGCGCGGCCGATCTAGCCTGCTATGCTGCTAAAAATAAAGGCCGCAATCGGGTGCAGGTTTATCAACCGGGCGATCGCGAATTAATCAAACAGCACGGCGAAACCCAGTGGGTGGTCGAAATCAATCAAGCTTTAGAAGATAATCGGTTTCGCTTGTACTCTCAGCCGATCGTACATTTGCGAGAGCTCCCCACCACCGGCACCCACTGCGAAATCCTCCTCCGCCTTCAACTTCAGACTGGTCAGTTAGTCTCACCAATGGCATTTATTCCGGCAGCCGAACGCTATAACTTGATGCACGCGATCGATCGCTGGGTAATTCGCACTTTATTTAGCAATTTATCTCAAATTTTCACGGCAAATCTCTTAGTCCAAAACCACGGGGCAGACGATAATATAGTTACCTTACCTGCTTGCTGCCCCTTGTCTAATTCACAAGCTTCATTTGACAAATATTCTAGCCTTTATGCGATCAACCTTTCTGGGGACAGCATTAACGAAGAAAAATTCATCGACTTTATTCAAGAGCAGTTTTCTCTCTATCAAATACCGCCGGAAATAATTTGTTTTGAAATTACCGAAACCGTGGCGATCGCGAATCTCAGCAAAGCAGCCTGCTTAATTTGGAAACTCAAGGAACTCGGCTGCCAGTTTGCCTTGGACGACTTCGGTAGCGGGATGTCTTCTTTTGCTTACCTGAAAAATTTGCCTGTTGACTATATCAAAATAGATGGCAATTTTATTAAGAATCTTGCCGAGAATCCTATTGATATTGTCATGGTTGAAGCTATTACCAAAATTGCCCACGCCATGGGAATTAAAACTATTGCCGAGTATGTGGAAAGTCAAGCAGTTATGGATAAACTCAAGGAACTTGGGGTAGATTACGGTCAAGGTTATTATTTGGGAAAGCCTCAAACTTTTACTTTTGGCTCTCCTATTGTAGAGGAAGTTTTGGGAGAATTTTCGGTTGATTCTTTGGGTTTTGAGACCAAGTTGGCTTGTTGAATAGTTGACAGTTGACAGTTGACAGTTGACAGTTGAGAGGGGAGCATCTCAGTTTTGCTATAGTGCGAGCGTCCCCGCTCGCGTGCTTGTACACACGCGAGCGGGGACGCTCGCACTGTAAGAAAAAATGCTTCTTGCAAAACTGAGATGCTCCCGTTGAGAGAAGGAAGAGGGAGAATTTCCCAATTACCAATTCCCAATTACCAATGACAAC
This sequence comes from Oscillatoriales cyanobacterium, assembly GCA_004292955.1. Lineage (GTDB taxonomy): Bacteria > Cyanobacteriota > Cyanobacteriia > Cyanobacteriales > Microcoleaceae > Microcoleus. The sequence goes on from RDXX01000011.1 coordinate 264,942, forward strand.
TATTCAACAAGCCAACCGCCAACTGCTTTCCTGTCAACTGCCAACTGCCAACAGTCAACTGATAGCAGCTTCAATGTACTGACTGTCTAAGAGAAAAGCACCTTTTTCAAATCGAATGCCCCAATAATTGCCGGGACGCCGATCGATCACAACACCCTGGGCCCCGATCGCAATTACATTCGCAGGCCGCAGCATCGGCATCGGTTCGGCAGTTTTCACGAAAGGTGGCATCGCCACAACTCGGACTTTTTGACCAATGGTAAATTCTTTATCCATAGTTTTTATGTTTTTATTGGCGATCGGGACACGGCTAGGTTAGCCAAAATTCATTGTGGCGTACTTTTGGCAGAACTCCCGCCTACGGCTTTGTGTCAAACTAAGAATTGATAGAAAATGGCTGATATAAAAGTAGGGGATAATTGGTATGGCTACAAGTCGTCGCATAGAGCGCGTAGCTTCAATGATTAAGCGGGAAGTCAGCCTGATGTTGATCAACGGCATTAAGGACGATCGAGTCGGTGCAGGTATGGTTAGCGTTACCGATGTCATTGTTTCGGGAGACCTTCAGCATACAAAAATCTTTGTCAGCATTTACGGTACTGATGAGGCCAAGGCCGAGACTATGGAAGGTTTGAAATCGGCAACTAGCTATGTCCGCAACCAGTTAGGCCAGCGGGTACAACTGCGTCGGACGCCGGAAGTGATATTTCTCGAAGACCGTTCCCTGGAACGGGGTGATAAAATGGTGATACTGCTGAATCAGCTTTCTGCCGATCGCAAACCAGGTATGTTTGACAACGAAGAATTGACGGATGATGGCGAAAAATTGGCAAATGATGATGATGATGATGATGATTTAGAAGAAGACGAGGATTAATCTCAAGTCCGGTGGCATTGGAATTATGTAATGCGAGTGTCCAAATCTATGATTCCAATGCCCAATTCCCAATTCCCAATTCCCAATTCCCAATTCCCAAATCTAAAATCGAATGATTGACAATCTTTCCTTACCCGAACTTGTAGCCCAGATGTTCGTGGTGCGCGCTTCAGGCTACTTGTTTGACCACCAAATTCGCTATCGAGCCTGGGAACCAACGGCCGACAAACTCCGCTATTATCTGGAAAATTTGGGCGTGGGTGGGGTAATTTTGGTGGGGGGAAGTGCTGCGGAATTGGCTGTTCGATCGCACCAATTGCAGTCTTGGGCAAAATTTCCGCTGCTGCTGGCTGCTGATATTGAGGAAGGTGTCGGCCAGCGGTTCGCCGGAGCGACTTGGTTTGGGCCGCCGATGGCTATTGCTGAAATTGCGCGGCACGATGCAGGTAAAGCCGATCGCTATGCGGAACAAATGGGGGCTGTGACTGCGATCGAAGCTAGGGCGATCGGTCTCAATTGGATTCTCGCACCGGTGGTCGATGTTAACAACAATCCCGACAATCCTGTGATTAACGTCCGCGCTTTTGGCGAGACATCGGAAATTGTCGGAAAATTGGCAAGTGCTTTTATTCGCGGTGCAGGTGAACACCCGATTTTAACTACGGCTAAGCATTTTCCCGGCCACGGAGATACGGCGGTTGATTCTCACTTGGAATTGCCGGTTTTGTCGCATTCGCCCGATCGATTGGCTGAGATCGAGTTGCCTCCTTTTGTAGGGGCGATCGCCGCCGGGGTCGATGCTGTGATGAGTGCTCACTTGCTGATTCCGGCTTGGGATGACCAGTTTCCGGCTACTCTTTCTCGCAAAATTTTGATCGGGAAGCTGCGGGAAGAGTTGGGATTTGATGGTTTGATTGTGACTGATGCTTTGGTGATGGGTGCGATCGCCAATAAGTACGGCGCTAATGAAGCTGCTGTTTTGGCCGCTGAGGCTGGTGCTGATGTTTTGCTGATGCCGCTTGACCCAGAAGGGGCGATTCTGGCTGTCTGCGAAGCTGTCACTCTAGGGCGACTCGACATAGCACAAATCAAGGAATCTGTCAATCGAATCTGGAAGGCGAAAATTAAAGTGGGTTTGTCGATCGACCAAACAGCGACAAATCCCAAATTCGACCCCCCTCAACCGCCTCTGAGCAAGGGTGGGAGTTCCAGCGACTTAATTTTGCTGGCAACAGCAGAGGCAAGGGCGACGGCTGCCGATATTTTGCGAGATTCTTTAAAATTTGGTGGCGCTTTGCCTTTAGTGGCTAAAAAACCCTCGGAAAAGCAAATTTTGCGGAATTTGATTGTGGTAGATGATGTTTTGGGTTGCGAGTTTTTGGGAAAACACACTCCGGCGATCGCTATTCCCGAACAGTTTGGTTACGAATTGCAACTAATTGACGATCGGACAGGCGATTTGAGTCATAATTCAAGCGCAGAGCATTTTTCTCCGACACTGCTGCAAATTTTCATTCGCGGCAATTGCTTCCGAGGTAGTGCCGGATTGACCCAAGCGGCTCAAGATTGGTTTAAGAATTTATTAAAGACGGGAGAACTGCAAGCTGTGGTAGTTTACGGAAGTCCCTACGTTTTAGAACAATTTTTGCCGCACTTGCCTCCGACTATTCCTTATATATTTTGTTTCGGACAAATGCCCGCAGCGCAATCTCTCACTCTAGAGTTGCTGTTCGGCATTAACAAAACGGGGAATGCTTGATCTGCCAGACTGCTGAGTCTTTCCTTGGCTTCATCAGCACTTAAATCGATCCACCCGGTTTCTGTCAAAAATTTTGCTTTTGCGGCGCAGCATCCAGAAACCGGGAATCTGTCGCAACTTTCTAAGTCCTGAATGAAGCTTTGCCGTATATTCGCGTGTTAGCCTGGAATATCTGCCACGTCTCAAAATCCCCAAGCAGATCCCATTGCTCGCTCATCATCTCTATAAGTTTTTCAAATTAATCTGCAAACAGTATCTCAGTATACAGAAAAAAAATTAACTTCCATAATCCTAAGTTTGGATTATATTATTAACAGGGCCATAATTTTTTAGTAGTAAAACCTTGAGGGCGCATTATGATTCAGTCAACTATCAGAATCCAATACTCTTTAGATGTTATCCAAGACGAAGCACGCCACCTCGTCCATGAAGGCGTACTCAGCAGGCAACAGCCTATTTACACACTGTGTCAGTTCATTCCGCCCCGAGAATGGGCTTGCGTAGAAGGAGAATTGGAAAAATGCGATTTCTTGTTGCGCGATCGCATCGCCGACTTAATCGGTACTGAAAACTGGGACAACGACTAAATTGTGGTTCTGTTTAATAAGTTTGCAAGTGGGTTTGCAAGTGGGTTTCCAACTAAATTCGGGCTGTGTTAAAGATGCTTGATCCTTTAATCAGGGTAATTTTCAGCGCGCAAATTTTCCAACTCTATTCTGAGCGCTGCCATCTGTGCAGTTAATTCTTGAATCTCTAGTTTTACATCAGGCTGTACAACCAACTCGGGAGGAGTGTCAGTTGCTGTATCCGATTGCTGATGCGATCCGGATTCCTCGCTGCGTGCATTCTCCCGATCGCCTGGTTGAGAGAAAATAGTATCGACAAAATTACGGGCTTCTCGATCGGTCATTTCTCCTTTTTCAACCAACTCCGAAGCTAGTGGACTTAAATCCGACTGACGAAGTTTGTCCAGATTTTCTTCTCGCTTCTGGGGATCTTGCAGTGTCTCAAGTAAAAAGGAAGTTGCACCTAAAGTTAGGTGAAATCCAGTTTGCAGCATTTGAGGCAGGTTATCGGGATTCATCTAAGAAATGCCGCTAGAAAGTTTTTCGGAGTTTTTGGTTCGCCAGTTAATCCCTATGCGGCGGGATTGCCGCTTTTCGAGCGCAGATGCGAAGTTTTTGGTCGCGATGCCCGTTCACAAAAGTACGCCTTTAGAGGGATGATTTTTTTTCGCAATACAATCATTCTATCATTACTGCGTAAATTCCGAAACGTCAAGTGTAAAGTTTTGTGAAGAAGACTGAGACCTAGCCTGTGGATGGAACAGTCGAGCGATTTGAGATTTGAGATTTGAGATTTGAGATGGAACAGGAGTTACCGACTGCGATCGCAGAAAGCCGGGGCTAGAAACCCAGTTTCTGAGAAAAATTTGCAACGAGAAACGAGAAATATTCGTAGAAACCGGGTTTCTGAGGTTGCAAGTGCATAAATCAAATCTATTTGACCTTTGAGATTTAATGCGGTTAGGGATACAGCGCCTCGCCGGTGGATGGGTCAAAAATAAATAGTCGATCGAAGTCAAGCTGTACCGTCAGCCGATCGCCCGGACGCAAGCGAACACCCGCCGGTACTTGTAACTGTACAGTAGTTTCAGCACCCAACGCAGGTAAACTCGCCCGGATTAAAATTTCTCGCCCCAGAGGTTCAACTACTTTTACCTCTACATCGAGAGGGACTTTTTCTAAAGCCCAAATATCCCTATTGAAATCATCCTCTTCTGCTGTTTGTGGCGTAAAGATTTCTATATTTTCTGGACGAATTCCCAAATCAAATGCTTGTCCTTCTTTCGCCTGCAATCTTTTATGAATCGAGGGCGGACAGGCTAAAGATTGACTTCCTACCTGAAAAGATTCGTTTGCATAAATTGCAGGTAAAATGTTCATAGCAGGATTGCCTAAAAATGTGGCAACCATCCGATTAGCTGGTTTAGCGTAAATGCTTTGCGGGTCTCCGATTTGCTGAATTTTGCCTCCATTTAAAACTACAATTTTATCAGCTAAAGTCATCGCTTCCACTTGGTCGTGGGTGACATAAACTGTGGTAATTCCCAGCCTTTGATGGAGTTGTTTGAGTTCGGCCCTAGTGTCGTCTCGCAGTTGGGCGTCGAGGTTGGAAAGCGGTTCGTCTAAAAGAAATACTTTGGGTTCGCGGGCGATCGCCCTTCCGAGTGCTACCCGCTGCTGCTGTCCGCCTGATAGCTGTTTCGGCTTGCGGTTGAGGAGGTGATCGATCGAGAGCGATCGGGCTACAATTTCGACTCTTTCTTTAATTTTTGCAGCATCAACATTCCGCATCCGCAATCCAAAAGCCAAATTTTCGGCGACAGTCATGTGCGGGTAAAGCGCGTAATTTTGAAATACCATTGCGACATCGCGCTGTCTCGCCGGAATGTTATTAACTAAATTATCTCCAATATAAAGATTGCCAGAAGTTGCAGTTTCCAAACCTGCAATTGTCCGCATAATTGTAGACTTTCCGCAGCCGGAGGGCCCGACTAATACCCAAAATTCTCCATCCGGGATTTTGAAACTGATGTTTTCAATCGCGGTGACATTTTGGTAGCGTCTAGTAATATTTTCTAAGCGAACATTTGCCATTGTTATTTGTTAGTAGTTATTGGTTACTGGTTATTAGTTATCTGCTAGACCTGTAGGGTGCGTCAGACGAAGTTATACAACGATTATCTAGGGTTCCAGATTTGACGCACCTACGATATGTGCCAGTTGGCATTAGTCCTATGGCTTTTACCTTTTATCTTCGGAAAGCTTGTTCAATTCTAAAACTGTGCGGGCTAATTCTTCAACGATTGGTGTAGATTCAGCTTGGCGTAATGCTTCTACTAAAGAATTGTAATACCAGAGAGTACCATCTTTTTTGCCTTTGAAGCGTTCCCAAACGCGATCGCCTAATTCACGGTAATCTTTCAGGATCGATCGCGCATTATAAAGTTTATCAGCCGCCGAGACCAATCTGACGGAGTGGGAAGCTTGAGAAATGCGATCGATATAAGCTTGTTTGCGATCGCGCCAAGGGGGTTTCGCCGTCGCATCGCTGTCGGTACAGCCGTCTACAATCGCTGTGACGATATCCCCAAAGTGGTTGCGGATGGCTTCGCGGGTGGTGGGGCCGCCTCGATCTTCGATCGCATCATGAAGCAAAGCTGCGATCGCCTCATCTTCATTGGCGCCATATTCCAAAGCTATACTAGCAGTACCCAACAAATGAGCGATATACGGAACACCAGAACCTTTGCGGACTTGAGTTGCGTGCAATTCGGCGGCATAGGTGAGGGCTTCAGAAAATCGGTTTGATAGTATCATAGAAGTTACCTTATTTAATCCAGTCATCAAAGGCTAATCTCCTGTAAACTTAAAATATTCAAAGAGAGGTTGCGATCGTGACAGCTACTATAATCATACCAAAAAATGCCGACAAAAAATTAGATCCAGAATCACAGTCAAAATTAGTAAACATAGCAGAAACTCAGCCAAAATCTGCTTCCCAGAAAGTCATATCTCTAGAAAAAATTTTAGTCAGACCTCGTGATAAAATGGAGTGGGTTGACGGCAACTTAGTAGAGAAAACAGGAATGACATTCAAACACGGTCTCGCTCAAGTTAATCTAGCTACTGACTGGAGAAATTACAAAAATTCCAGCGGACAGGGAAGAGAAGTTATTACCGAAATACTTTGCTACACTGGCAAAAATGGCCTCCGTCCCGATGTCGCTTACATCACTCCTGAACTTTTGCCACAATCGGGGAATTTTACATGATTTTCCCAAAGCTTCCCACTCATTGCAGAAATTGCTTCTCCTGAAGATAGCGGCGAAGAGTTATTTGCAAAAGCTCAAGAATATTTGGAATCGGGATGTTTAGAAGTTTGGTTGCTCTTTCCTGAAGCTAGATTAATATTTGTGAATGCCGGGGAACGCTGGCTGTTGTTTAATGCAGATGAAGTTGTTAACACTCAAAGGGTACTTACAGGTTTTAGGGTAGCTGTCAACGAACTACTCATTTAAGAAACTTAAATTGTTTTGCTAAATATTCAGATTTTATTGAAATTAATGATTGCTTAATCTCTCTCTTCTCCTCCACTGCACCCTCTGCCCCCTCTACCATGCGGTTCATTCATAAAAATCTTGGTAAAATTTTAGCAAAAATGTCCTCAAAGTTTGTTAAGCTGTTCTAGCAGTTTTTTTTGACTTGTAGTCACCATCACAGTAATGAGTCAGCAGGCAACCCTATTCCAGTACAAACCACTACACAAGCCAAACCAACTGATTTGCGGAACTGGTCAAACCGCTGTAGTGACTGGATGGACTGTAAAGCAAGCGATCGCCAAACACCTTCACCCCCATGAGTTTGCTGTGATTGGACAGTTGTACAGTTCAACTCGTGGAATTAGCTTTCTGATTCGGAATCTTTTATTCAATCCCCATGTTCGCTTTTTAGTAATCATGAACGCTACAAAAGAAGACCTCAATGCTGGTGGATGTAAGTGCCTGCTGGACTTCTTCCGTAATGGGTTTACAGAAGGAACCAGTGATACCGGACGCAAATGTTGGGTGATTAAATCTCCCATTACTGGGTATATTGATATTGAAATTCCAGCTAGTGCTTTGGAACAATTACGACAATCGATAGAGGAACCTGTAGAAGCAAAATCCATTTCTGAAGCTGTAGCCTCTGTCAAGTCTTACTCACAACAGAACATACTTGAACCCTGGGGTAATTACTTAGAATTTCCTATCTCTGAAATCGTTCCTACTATTCAACCTGGACCGCGTTACGGCCATCGGATAGAAGGAACAACTATTGCAGAAACTTGGGTTAAAATTATTCATCGCATCAAAACAACAGGTACAATTCGACCGACTGGCTACGATGGCAAATGGCAAGAATTAATTGATTTAATAGCTGTGGTGAAAAATGAGCCACCAGGCTTTTATTTCCCCGAACCAAATTATCTGCCCATTGACCGTCCTTTTGTTCAAGAATACACTTCACAAATATTAGATGATTCAGTGAAACGAGAAGGTGTTAAATACACTTATGGGCAGCGTCTTCGTTCTTGGTTTAATGGACGCGACCAGATTGAACAAGTTATTAATAAATTAATAGGTGAGATTGACGCTGCTAGTGCAGTTATGTCGCTGTGGGATGTAGCCGATCACGATTCAGGTGGCAGTCCATGCCTTAACCATATCTGGCTAAGAGTTGTGGATAACGAACTGTCAATGACTGCTACTTTCCGCAGTAACGATATGTTTAGCGCCTGGCCTGCTAACGCTATAGGATTGCGAAAATTGCAAGAACACATTCGAGACGCGATCGCCGATCGATCGGAGTACGATCTCAAGATGGGTCCACTGATTACCATTAGTCAGAGTGCTCATATCTACGATGATACTTTCGATTCAGTTGACCGGATTATCAACCAGCACTATCAAAAAATAGTTGATGCAGAACGTAGACGTTATTTCGATCCAAGTTATTCTGATTGCGATTCAGTGGGAAACTTCATCATCAAATTGGAGGATAAAACAATAGTTGTTTCCCAAACAACTCCTGGTAGTGGTGAAATTACCAAGCATTATAGTGGCAGAGATCCTCTCAAGCTATTACGAGAAATTTGTGCTAATTCTCCGGCAATACAGCCTGAACATTCAGGTTACTTAGGGCTAGAAATCCAGAAGGCTTTTGGCTGCATTGCAACTGGCAAAAAATATATTCAGGATCAATAAATCTAAGCGTCGTAAAGTTAAAGCATAGGAAATAGTTTATGTCGGTTCTAAGCGAGTGGGATATTATCAATGAGCTAGGTAGAGGGATATTTATTTATCCTTTTAAAGGGAGAGAACATAGCATCAGAGGTTGCTGTTTACGCCTAACGGCAAGTGAATATGCTTATACATTTAACATAGATCAACAGACTCAACAGAAACAAACATTGCTTTTAAAAGATCGACAGGATAATAAACTTATTAAAATTCCAAGCCGAAAAACAGCTATAATATGGACTAATGAGTCAGTATTTGTTAACAATTATTTATGTGGAGTAATTCATTCACAAGTAAAATTAGTGTCACAGGGAATAGGACATCTTGGAACAAGAGTTAATCCTAATTATGGAGGTGTGATGGCTATAGCTCTTCATAATTTATCAGACAACGATATACAGATTAAAGTAGGTGATACTATTGCATATTTAAGAATTCATAGGTTGAGTTCAAAATCTTCTTTTTCTTCGGCATATAGAGACGATCCTGGTAAGCTTCATGATGCTATTCCTGAAGACTATCCAACACCGCCGGAACTTAGAAGCTGGTTAAACGATTCACAAAATCTGTGGAGAAAAGGAGATAAAAATGATATTTTAAAAGCGTTAGAGCAATCGTCTGAATATAAAAAAGCCAAGGATGAGCTTAAACAGAAATCTATTCGCTACCGTTTAGTTTTTAAGTATTTGCCACAGTGGGAACCGATGGTTTGGGCTACGATTGTCGCGGCATTAGCAGCAATTGGGGGAGCAATTGGGACATGGGTAGCAGTTTTGAAACCTTCTTCACCACCTTCTTTTGATCCAAAACCAATCATCACACCAAAGACACAAATAGCACCCACCCCTAAAGCAACCTCTGTTCCAAAATAATACTGTTGAGAAAGCGTAAAAATCAATGAACAAAGTATATATATCTGGTGCTTTAACAGGAATTGAGAAACCAGCAGAAGTCAAGAGTTTCTATGAAGCCATTGGTCTGCTTTGCCAAGAAATAGGTTTTCAAGCGTATGTTCCACATATGTATACCGATCCCATCAATAACCCTGACATTAGTCCTAGCCAAGTATTTGAGAGAGACAAACATCAAGTTAGTACATCAGATTTAGTCATTGCTTACCTTGGCTCCTTCTCTTTTGGTGTGGGAATGGAGCTAGCTTATGCTGAAATGAATAATATTCCTATTGTGATTATTTATGAAAAAGATAAAGTTATATCAAGATTTCCACTGGGTATCCCTACAGTAATTGCTGAAGTTCAGTTTCAGACTTATGAAGATGCTTTGAACCAACTTAAAAACGTTTTGGAACAGAAAAAAATACAGCAGCTTATGAATAAAACCTATCAAAGACCAAATTGGGATGAATACTTTTTGATGTTGGCAAAATTGGCCGCAACGCGATCGACTTGTCTGGCATTTCCCGTCGGCGCGGTAATCGCTAAAAACAGGCAAGTTTTAGCTACGGGTTACAACGGTTCCCCCTCAGGTTCGGTACACTGCACGGCTCAAGGCTTCTGCTATCCGGGTTTGAGCAGTTGCGATGCTAGCAAAACTTTGCCGTCGCGGGCGGTTCACGCTGAAGCAAATGCGATCGCCACTGCTGCCAAACACGGCATATCTACGGCTGGAGCTAGCATTTATGTGACTTTAGAACCCTGCATTTATTGTTTGAAATTAATTATTTCCGCCGGCATTCGCGAAGTATTTTACGAAACTGTTTTTAACAGCGGAGAAAAGGCGGCCTTGAGAGATTCTTTTATAGCCGATGGTATTGTTGAATTCAAACAAATTAAGCTATCTGAAAGTACAGCAAAAAGATCGGCTTCATTTCTGCTGAATCCTACATCTGTTCCAAAAGACGATCGACCATTCGGTTCGTAGTCAGGACTTTAGTCCGCATTCAAGAAGGACTAAAGTCCTCACTACAAACCTTCTCTCTTGGGTTGGTAGTGAGGACTTCAGTCCGCATTAAAGAAGGACTAAAGTCCTCACTACAAACCTTTTCAATCAAACTCATTCACAGCTTGCAAATAGTCGATCGCCGCATCTATCCTCGAACTATACTTAAAAGCAAACTGATCGAACCAATATCTCTCATCGGAATTTTTATCCAAATTCTTCAGCCAAACCTGAGCTTGCCTAACTTTCTGCCTGTGCGTTTGTACGTCTAACTCTGACTGCACAATCTTTTCTGCTGGCTTCGGTGCTAGTGCCGTCACTTCCTGAGGTTTATTTTCTGCTTCGTGCAGAGGCTGAAGCGGTTGTTGTGCAGCCACTTCCTGAGCTTTATTTTGTGCTTCGTATTCAGCCTTGATTTCAGCTAAATCCTTGTCAAAAGTACCAGAATACTTGATATCTGCTGTTTTAAAAGTTTGATTTGACGGCACTGCTGCTGGTTGGGAAAGCGGTTGTGCTTCCACTGGCGGCTGACTTGGCGCGTCGCGATTTTTTTGAGATGCTTGATATTCTGCCCTAAGTTCAGCTAACAGGCGATCGATCGATTCCATGACTTAAAACCCCCTTTAAAAAATCCTGCCCAGCAACCAGGCACAAATATAGTCCCGCAAACAACCCGCAGCCTCCTCAATCAGTTATTGCATTCAGCAATACTTCCGTCAGGGTCATTCCTTCGATATCATCCATCGTCACTGTATCAACGATATCGAATTTAGCTCCGGCGCTTTGCAGTTCGTCATCCAATATCTTGAGAAACTTAGTCGCTTCCGGGGCATTCCCTACTTGAATGAAGGAAATCGCCAGCTCTTCATCTCGATCGAGCTTCCGCGATGCCTCTATAATTGTTTTCATTACTTCCTTGCGATCGTCCGGTTCGCCGTCCGTCACCACTAATATGGTTTCGCCATTTGGCTTGGTCTTACCGGATGCTTTGCGCTGAAAATAATTGTTGAGAGAATCTAGCAGCACCGCAGCCAAATTTGTAGTCCCGGAAGGTTCGTTTTCTTGGAAGATTTGCACTACTTTAGCTGATGTTACATTTTCGTAGCGTTTGAAGCGACCAGAAAAAACGTAAACTGTGATGCCGTCTGGGTCAAGTTCTTCGCATTTATTCGCCAGTGCGACAGTCGATTCTTGCATCAGCGCCCAGCGACTTTTTCCTCCCATCTGGTCTTTGGTGTACATACTGCCGCTTTTGTCAATGATGATTGTATAATCGCGGTTCTGAAGCATAAGATTTTTCCTGTTAATTAAGAAGTTTTTCCCAAAAAGAGCAAAACCAGCGAGCATAAGCGGTTGAGCTTGATTTTGCTCGCTGCGTTTTTTTAGTTGATTTGCGATCGCAAATACCCGAATTTAAGCTGCAACTAAAGCGTTTTTAAGCGGCTTCCAGCTAAAAGCTCGATCGCCCCCCATCTCTACTGCTATTTTAACTCGCGGCTCTAGCGTCGGCAAAACAGTCAAATACTCAACTTCCTGACTCGACAAAACCTGCCCTTCAATAATCCAAAGCACCAGTCCTTTAGATTTCGGCGGCAAATTATCTAATTGAGTTTGCAACATTGGAGGTACGTAGTAGGTGTAACCCACAGCCCCTTCATTGCCAGTAGTTTTCTTGCCCAAATGCGGCGGTCGCACCCCGTGAACTCCGGTCAAATACATCGCCAAATCGCCCAAACCCCGCGCCGTAATCGTGTACGCACCGTAGCCGGCAGCCCGCAGCCGTCGCAGGTAACGGCCCTCAAATCCTCCCTCTAAAGGAACGTACAGGGCTAGCGACCCCGACTTTTCCAAATCCCGAATCATATCCGCACCAGTTGTAATCAGTCCCATAAATTTGTCTAGCCTGCTGTTTAAAATTTGGTCGATCGCCCATTGCGAGCTTAAAGTATTATAAATGCTAAAGCTGAGGCGAAAAGTTATCAAAAAAGGCCTTGACAAATAACAAACACTTCATGTAATATTGTTAACTGGCGCTGTGAAAGGATACTGAGTAGCTTGCTATTCAAGTCCTAGCCCAAATAAGCAAGACCGACATTAAACTCGGAGATCGAATAGGTAAAAAACCTAGAATCTCAACCCTTGCAAGACTTCCACAAGCTCGCTCCCAAATTTAAAACTCAAATTTTAAACACCGAGGAAAGCTGTTGGTTGATAACAGTTAATTGCAGGAACACTGAAATAGATGTTTCTGCACAAGAGCAAGCGGATTGACGTAAACTTCGCAATCCGAAACCTCTTGCGTAAATAAAAGGAAAAAAATCCGTGTCTGTAGGCATTCTTGGCACTAAACTAGGCATGACTCAAGTGTTTGACGCTGAAGGGAGAGCAATCCCCGTCACCGTCATACAAGCAGGGCCTTGTACAGTAACTCAAATCAAAACTAAACAAACTGATGGCTACACTGCCATTCAGATTGGATACGAAGAAGTAAAACCAAAGGCTCTCAACAAGCCAGAATTGGGACACCTTGCCAAGTCGGGGGCGAATCCATTGCGCCACTTGCACGAATACCGCTTGGAAGATACCAGTTCCTTTGAATTAGGCCAACAAGTAAAAGCAGACGCTTTTACACCGGGACAAATCGTAGATGTCATCGGTACCAGCATCGGTAAAGGTTTTGCAGGCTTTCAAAAGCGCCACAACTTCAAACGCGGCCCCATGTCTCACGGTTCTAAGAATCACCGCGAACCTGGATCGATCGGACCTGGAACCACTCCCGGACGCGTCTATCCCGGTAAAAGAATGGCAGGACGCATGGGCAACGTTCAAGTTACCGTCCGCAAACTGACAATTGTCCGGGTGGATGCAGAGCAGAATTTGTTGCTGATCAAGGGAGCAGTTCCCGGAAAAGCTGGCGCCTTAGTCAATGTTGTTCCTGAGAAAAAAGTTGGGTGGTAGTTATTGGTTATTGGTTATTTGTTATTGGTTATTGGTTATTAGCAACAACTAACAACTAACAATCAACAAATAACAACCAACAACTGACAACTAACAACTAACAACCAACAACTGACAAAGGAAAAAGGACAAAAGATATGGTTAACTGTGTAGTGCGAAATTGGCAAGGCGAAGAAGTTGGAGAAACAACTTTAGAGCTTCGCGTAGCCAAAGAAGAAAATGCGTCTCACATCGTTCACAGAGCCTTGAGACGGCAAATGGTCAACGCCCGTCAAGGGAATGCTTGCACCAAAACTCGATCGGAAGTTAGAGGCGGCGGCCGCAAACCCTGGCGTCAAAAAGGCACAGGTCGAGCCAGAGCAGGTTCGATCCGTTCTCCGTTGTGGCGGGGCGGCGGTGTCATCTTCGGACCGAAACCCAGAGACTTTGAAGTCAAAATGAACAAAAAAGAACGCCGTCTCGCTTTGCGGACAGCATTCTTTAGCCGTACCGAAGACATCATTGTGGTTGAAGAATTTGCAGAGCAATTTCCGAGACCGAAAAGCAAAGAATTGCTAAGTGCGATCGCCCGTTGGGGTATCGAAGCCCATAAAAAAGTTCTGTTAATCTTGCCAGAACCGCAACTCAACGTTTACCTGTCAGGACGCAACATCGAATTAGTCAACGTCATCTTGGCAACTTCTCTGAATGTTTACGACGTTCTCGCGGCTGACAAAATAATCGTCACCTCTACAGCCATAGCAAAAATTCAGGAGATTTACGGTGAGTAAAATCGACCCCCGCGACTACGCAGATTTGATCCAGCGTCCGATTCTCACCGAGAAAGCTACCCGAATGATGGAATTAAATCAATTCACATTTGACGTAGCGCCAAAAGCGACCAAGCCTCAAATCAAAGCTGCAATCGAAGAACTATTTAAGGTCAAAGTCATTGGCGTCAACACCCAAAACCCGCCGCGAAAAAAGCGCCGAGTAGGTAAATTCGTCGGCTTTAAACCTTGCTACAAGCGAGCAACAGTAACTCTGCTAGACGGAGACTCGATCCGCAAACTCCTATTCCCAGAAGTTTAGCCAATTTTGGATTTTAGATTTTAGATTTTAGATTCCAGTTAACTGATGCAAACTTCCCATCCAGGAAACTCGCAAGTTAACTTAATCCCAAATCTAAAATCCAAAACTGTCAAGTCCAAAATCCCAAGTCTAAAATCTAAAATCTAAAAGCGATTATGGGCATTCGTTCTTACCGACCTTATACCTCCAGCACCCGGGAACATACCGTCTCGGACTTCGCTGAGATTACCAAGTCAGAGCCTGAAAAGTCTCTAACTAGCAACAAGCACACCAAACAAGGCCGCAACAACCGAGGCGTCATTACCTGTCGCCACCGGGGAGGCGGTCACAAACGGCTTTATAGAACGATCGACTTCCGCCGCGACAAACACAGCATTCCTGCTACCGTCAAGGCGATCGAATATGACCCCAACCGCAACGCCCGCATCGCCCTTTTGTTCTACAAAGACGGCGAAAAACGGTACATCCTGCACCCGCTCAACTTAAACGTCGGTACAGTAATTGTCTCAGGCCCAGACGCGCCGATCGAAATTGGCAACGCCCTACCCCTGAAGAACATTCCCCTCGGTACCAGCGTCCACAACGTCGAGCTAGTACCAGGAAAAGGCGGACAAATCGTCCGTTCCGCAGGCTCCAGCGCTCAGCTAATGGCAAAAGAAGGTAGCTACGTCACCCTCAAACTGCCATCCGGCGAACAACGGAAAGTCCGCGCCGACTGCTACGCTACGATCGGTCAAGTTGGCAACACAGACGCCAGAAACATCAGCCTTGGTAAAGCAGGCCGTACCCGCTGGAAAGGTCGCAGACCAACCGTTCGCGGTAGTGTAATGAACCCGGTGGATCACCCGCACGGTGGTGGCGAAGGCAGAGCGCCCATCGGGCGTCCGGGGCCTATGACTCCTTGGGGCAAACCAGCATTGGGTGCCAAAACTCGAAGCAAAAACAAGCGCAGCGACGCTTTAATCGTCCGGCGCCGTCGCAAATCTTCCAAGCGTGGGAAGGGCGGCAGACAAAGTTAAGGAAGAAGGAAGAAGGAAGAAGGAAGAAGGAAGAAGGAAGAAGGAACAACGAAAAAGTTGTCCGTACTCTTTTATTCCTGCAACTTTCTTCCCTATTCAATTCCAACTACTAATTACTAATTACCAAAACCATGTCTCGATCGTTAAAAAAAGGCCCATTTGTCGCAGATCATCTGATGACAAAGATTGAAAAACTCAACGCCGCAGGCCAAAAACAAGTAATTAAAACTTGGTCGCGATCTTCCACAATCCTGCCTCAAATGGTAGGTCACACGATCGCAGTTCACAACGGCAGACAGCACGTCCCAGTCTACCTGACAGACCAAATGGTAGGTCACAAACTCGGAGAATTCTCCCCCACTCGCACCTTTAGAGGTCACGCGAAAAGTGGTGATAAAAAGGCGAAAAGATAGCCAAATTAGGTGACAGGTAATAGGTAATCGAAATTTTTTCATTCAATTACCAATTACCTTTTTCCCAATTGCCAATTACCTACTTACCCAAATCGAAATGGTTATAGATACCACATCCGAAATTAAGGCGATCGCCCGTTACATCCGGACATCGCCCTTCAAAGTGCGCCGAGTCCTCGACCAAATTCGCGGCAAAAGCTACCAAGAAGCGCTGATTTTACTCGAATTCATGCCCTACCGCGCCTGCGAACCAATCGTTAAAGTTTTGCGATCGGCAGTAGCCAACGCCGAACACAACGCAGGATTGGACAAAACCAAGCTCGTAGTCTCTCAAGCTTACGCAGACCAAGGCCCAGTCCTCAAACGCTTTAGACCCCGCGCTCAAGGTCGCGCCTACCAAATCCGCAAGCCAACTTGCCACATTACGGTAATAGTTGCTCCGCTTTTAGAAGACTAAACCACGGAAAAACGTAATAGGTAATAAACAGCTTAAAGTTGACCAAAAATCGGTAATCATCAATTACCAATTACCAGTTACCAATTACGAATTACCAATTAACTCATCAAATATTATGGGCCAAAAAATACATCCAATTGGTTTTCGTCTCGGCATTACCCAAGAGCACCGCTCTCGCTGGTTTGCTGACCCGAAAAACTATCCAGAACTCTTGCAAGAAGACTTCAAAATTCGCAAGTACGTCCGCAAAACCCTCAGTAATGCTGGTATTTCCTCGGTCAGAATTGAGCGCAAAGCCGATCAAATCGACCTAGAAGTCTTCACCGCCAGACCAGGCGTAGTCGTAGGCCGTGGCGGAGCAGGTATCGAAACTTTGCGCGTCGGTTTGCAGCAGCAACTCGGCAACAACCGCCAAATTCGCATCAACGTCGTTGAAGTTCAGCGCGTAGACGCCGATGCCACACTGATCGCAGAATATATCGCCCAGCAACTAGAACGGCGCGTATCCTTCCGCCGAGTAGTCCGCCAAGCAATCACCCGCGCTCAAAAAGTCGGCATTCAAGGCATCAAAATTCAAGTTAGCGGACGCCTCAACGGCGCAGAAATCGCCCGTACAGAATGGACGCGCGAAGGCCGAGTCCCCTTGCACACCCTGCGGGCCGACATCGACTATTCCTACTGCACCGCTCAAACCATCTACGGTATTCTCGGGATTAAAGTTTGGGTTTTCAAAGGCGAAATTATTCCCGGACAGGAACAAGAAGCCGCACCAAATGCAGCCGTGCCCCGCACCAAACAAAAGCGCCGCCGTCAGAACTTTGAAGATCGATCGAACGAAGGCTAACAGTCAATTGACAATTGACAGTTGACAGTTGACAGTTGACAGATCCCGGGCGAGTAAGTTCGTGCTGTCCGCTATACCGATTACCAATTACTGAATTCCCCAGTCATGTTAAGCCCTAAAAGAACAAAATTCCGCAAACAACAGCGCGGGCGAATGAGCGGTATTTCCACCCGCGGCAGCTCAGTTAGCTTTGGCGACTTTGCCCTCCAAGCCGTCGAACCAGCCTGGATCACTTCCCGCCAAATAGAAGCCGGACGGCGTGCCATGACCCGCTATATCCGCCGGGGTGGCAAAATCTGGATTCGCATTTTCCCCGACAAACCAGTCACCCAGCGCGCAGCAGAAACCCGGATGGGTTCTGGTAAAGGCGCACCGGAATTTTGGGTGGCCGTCGTCAAACCCGGTCGGATTATGTTTGAAATTGGTGGCGTCACTGAAGAAATTGCCCGCGAAGCAATGCGTTTGGCATCTTTCAAATTACCGATTAAAACCAAGTTCATCACCCGCGAAGAAAGCCCGTCATAGTGGCGATCGAAGGTAGAATTAGGTCTGCATTCGTCAGAAATTTAAAATCTGGCACGTACAACTTTTTTTCCCTTCGGTCTTCAGCATCAGAAAGAATTCTGTCTTCACTAGACCGCTAACGATAAAGCACACAACTATGTCTTTGACCAAGATTAAAGAAGCTAGAGAATTAAGCGATGCAGCAGTAGCAGAGCAAATTTTAGCCGTCAAGCGCCAACTAATGGACTTGCGGCTTCAGCAAGCTACCGGCCGCATGGAAAAGCCTCACCTGTTCAAGCACGCCAAACACCGGCTGGCTCAATTAATGACAGTTGAACGCGAACGCCAAATCGCTGCTGAGGCAGCTCTCAAGTCTGCTCCCACCGCAGTCAGCGAGTAGTTAGCAGCAGCCGAGCCGAGGTTCGCACAGTAGTTCAAAAAAACTCAATTGCACAACAACAATAGGTAGGTATGGCAGTTAAAGAACGAGTTGGCGTAGTAGTCAGCGACAAAATGAACAAAACCGTCGTGGTAGCGATCGAAAACCGCTCCTCCCACACCAAATACGGCAAAATCGTAGTCCGCACCAAGCGCTACAAAGCTCACGACGAAGAAAATAAGTGCAAATCGGGCGATCGTGTCCGCATCACTGAAACTCGCCCTCTGAGCAAAACCAAACGCTGGACGGTTGCTGAGATTTTCGGTGCAACAAAGGGTTAACAGTTAATTTCTAATTGCTCGCGTAGTGCGATCGGCTTTCTCGATCGATCGACCCTGTGATTAACCATCAATTAGCAGCAATTAGCACTTAGCAGTTAGCAAGCATCAAATTACCTTTTCCCCAATCACCATGATTCAACCCCAGACATACCTCAATGTCGCCGACAATAGCGGAGCCCGCAAGCTCATGTGCATCCGCGTATTGGGAGGCGGCAACCGTCGCTACGGCGGAGTCGGCGATGTCATCATTGCCGTCGTCAAAGACGCCATCCCCAATATGGCAGTCAAAAAATCCGATGTCGTCAGAGCCGTCATTGTCAGAACCCGCAAAGCCTTGCGTCGCGACAGCGGCATGAGCATTCGTTTTGACGACAATGCAGCCGTGATTATCAATCCCGAAGGCAACCCCAAAGGCACTCGCGTTTTCGGCCCAGTAGCCCGCGAACTGCGCGACAAAAACTTTACTAAAATCGTTTCCTTAGCCCCAGAGGTACTTTAAAATGTACGGAAAAAAGGGTAAACCAACTAGCGAACCGCAGCGCTACAGAATGCACGTCAAAGCAGGCGACACCGTGCAAATAATTACTGGCAAAGAGAAAGGAAAAGTCGGACAAATCTTAAAGACATATCCTAAAGTCAGCAAAGTAATTGTTAAAGGCGTAAATATCCGAACCAAGCACGTCAAACCCCAACAAGAAGGGGAATCGGGAAAAATCGTCACCTTTGAGGCTCCCATTCACAGCTCAAATGTGATGCACTATTCCGAAAAAGAGAAAGTCGCCAGCCGCGTCTGCTATACATTTAGTGAAGACGGCCGCAAACTGCGACAACTCAAAAAAACCGGAGAAATCCTCGATAATTAGTCATTAGTCCTCAGTCATTAGTCATTAGTCCTTAATTGGCAACTAACAACTGACAACTATCAACTGACAACTGACAAAGAACAATTCCCTGACCAAGCCCAGGGACAGTTAACGAAACACCAAAACTATGCCGGACAAACTCAAAGTTCTTTATCAAGGTAAAATCGTTCCCACACTGATGGATCAGTTTAAATATACTAATATCCATCAGGTTCCCAAACTTATCAAAGTTACCGTTAACCGCGGTTTGGGAGAAGCTTCTCAAAATGCTAAGGCACTGGATTCGTCGCTGAATGAAATTGCCATCATCACCGGACAAAAACCAGTGGTGACTCGCGCGAAAAAAGCGATCGCAGGCTTCAAAATCCGCAAAGGAGTACCAGTCGGCGTGATGGTGACACTGCGGGGCGATCGGATGTACGATTTTCTCGATCGGCTCATCAACCTCGCACTCCCACGCATCCGCGACTTCCGCGGCATCAGTCCCAAAAGCTTTGACGGGCGCGGCAACTACAGCTTGGGTCTGAGAGAACAGCTAATCTTTCCAGAAATAGAATATGACCGCATCGATCAAATTCGAGGCATGGACATTTCAATTATCACCACAGCAAACACCGACGAAGAAGGACGCGCCTTGCTCAAAGAAATGGGAATGCCCTTCCGGGACAACTAAGCAGTAGAGTAAGGATCTTTCACATGGCAGCTAACGATACCATAGCAGATATGTTGACGCGCATTCGCAATTCTTGCATGGCGCGCCACCAAACAACACAAATTCCAGCTACAAAAATGACCCGTAGCATCGCCCAAGTTCTCAAAAACGAAGGCTTTATCAGCGAATTTGAAGAAGCAGAACCAGAAGGCGTAAAGCGAACTATAGTGCTTTCTCTAAAGTACAAAGGTAAAACTCGCAAGCCCATTATCACGGCACTTAAGCGAGTCAGCAAACCAGGACTGCGCGTTTACTCGAACCGCAAAGAACTGCCCAGAGTATTAGGCGGAATTGGCATTGCCATTATCTCCACCTCCAGCGGCATTATGACCGATCGAGAAGCTCGACGCCAAGGTTTAGGCGGTGAAGTGCTTTGTTATGTTTGGTAGTCATTAGTCATTAGTCATTAGTCAGTCGATTTTAGATTTTAGATTAACTTGCAGCATTCAATCTGCAAGCTTAAACAAAAGTCTAAGATTTGGGGATTATCCACTCATGAGTGTCGGCGAATTGTACTTGTTTATTACGAGTCATTAATCACGCATACCATGGAAAAACACTCAAAAGTCGATCGCTAAAGACTAATAACTAGATACTAATAATCAAACACTAAAAACTAAAAACAAAGGACAAAAACTATGTCGCGAATTGGCAAGCGTCCGATTAGCATCCCCACAAAAGTCACCATCACCCTAGACGGTCAAAAAGTAGCCGTCAAAGGCCCTAAAGGTGAACTTTCCCGAGTAATCCCCGCCGAAATCCTCCTAGGAATGGAAGGCGAGACTTTACTCGTTACCCGCCGGGACGAATCTCGCGTCGCCAGACAATTGCACGGCCTCTGTCGCACCCTTGTCGCCAACATGGTCGAAGGTGTATCCCAAGGCTTTCAGCGTCGTCTGGAAATTATCGGCACAGGTTATCGGGCACAGGTTCAAGGACGGAACCTGATTTTAAACGTCGGTTACAGCAAGCCCGTTGAAATGCCTCCTCCAGAAGGCATCACCATGGCAGTTGAAGGCAACACCAACGTCATTGTCTCCGGTATTGACAAAGAACTCGTAGGCAACACAGCAGCCCGCATCCGCGCGGTGCGTCCGCCCGAAGTTTACAAGGGCAAAGGCATTCGCTACAGCGGCGAAGTCGTCCGGCGCAAAGCTGGTAAAACAGGCAAAACAGGTAAGAAGTAACAATGAAGCTTACTCGCAAAGAATCAGTCCACCGCAGACACCGCCGCGTGCGGCGCAAGGTATTCGGCACCGCCGAACGTCCCAGATTAGCGGTATTTCGATCGTCCAATCACATCTACGTCCAGGTAATCGACGACACGGCACAGCACACTTTGGCTGCTGCGTCAACCCTCGATCCAGAATTGAAAGCCGAACTCAGTTCGGGAGCCAACTGCAACGCCAGCACCCAAGTCGGTCAGTTGATTGCCAAACGGTGTTCCAGCGCTGGCATAGTCAAAGTCGTATTCGATCGCGGAGGCAACCTCTATCACGGTCGCGTTAAAGCCCTCGCCGACGCAGCTCGCGAAGCCGGGTTAGACTTTTAGGAAGAAGCAAGAAGGAAGAAGGAAGAAGGAAGAAGGAAGAAGGAAGAAGGAAAAGAGAATCTATAACAAAATTCTTAATTCCTAATTGTTAATTTCTCTATACCAACTACCAATTACTAATCCTCAATTCCCCAAGGACAAAACATGGCAGAACAAAAAGAACAGCGCAACAAGAAAAAAAGCAATAACAACAAAGGGCGCGAAAAAGAATCCGAATGGCAAGAACGGGTTGTTCAGATTCGTCGCGTTACCAAAGTAGTTAAAGGCGGTAAAAAACTCAGCTTCCGCGCCATAGTCATTATCGGCAACGAACGCGGTCAAGTTGGAGTGGGAGTCGGCAAAGCTAGCGACGTAATCGGTGCCGTTAAAAAAGGCGTCGCTGACGGCAAAAAGCACCTAATTGAAGTTCCCCTCACCAAATCAAACTCCATCCCTCACCCGATCAACGGTGCAGGTGGCGGAGCCAAAGTTATGATGCGTCCAGCAGCACCCGGAACCGGGGTAATTGCAGGGGGAGCAGTGCGAACTGTTCTCGAACTAGCAGGAGTCCGCAACATCTTAGCCAAACAGCTAGGTTCAGGAAATCCTTTAAACAACGCTAGAGCCGCAGTCAACGCCCTTTCCACTCTTCGCACCTTATCCGAAGTTGCTCAAGAGCGCGGAATTCCAGTAGAAAACCTCTACGGTTAAGGACTAGGGAACTGGAAATTGTCAGTTTTGAGTATTAAGTATTGAGTTTTGAATAAAAATCTTTCATTCCTCAAAACTCAAAACTCAAAACTACCAATTACCAATTACCAATTACCAATTACCAACTATCAAAACTATGAGATTGCAAGACGCCCGACCAAAAGCGGGTTCCACAAAACGCCCGCGTCGCTTGGGTAGAGGTATTTCTGCCGGTCAAGGCGCGAGTTCCGGTAAAGGGATGCGCGGTCAAAAAGCTAGAGCCGGTAGCGGCACTAGACCCGGTTTTGAAGGTGGTCAAAATCCTCTTTACCGCCGCCTGCCCAAGCTGAAGAGCTTCCCTTTAGTGAACCGGAAAGAGTACACTACCATTAATGTAAGTAAATTAGCATCACTGCCAGCAAACACAGAAGTTACTCTCACCTCTTTGATCGAAGCAAAAATTGTCACTACTGACGACGGGCCGCTGAAAATCTTAGGAGATGGCGAACTGAATGTGGCTCTGCAAGTGCGCGCGGCGGCCTTTACCGCAGGTGCTCGCACCAAAATTGAAGCCGCCGGCGGAAGTTGCGAAGTAGTTGCGTGAAGATTTGAGGTTTGAGAGTTTGTCCAAATCTCAAATCCTCTCTTCTTGCTATCAGAAAATGATTTAGTCGAAAATCCCAAATCTAAAATCCAAAATCGTAACTATGGACGTTAGTAAAGAGAAAGCGCCAACTGCACAAGAGACGTTCATGCAGATGGCTCAAGCTGCTGGTTTGCGGGGCCGCATCCTCGTCACCATTGGCTTATTGATTTTAGTGCGCCTGGGTGTTCACTTGCCAGTCCCCGGCATCGATCGCGCCGCCTTTGCCCAAAACGTCCAAAATAGCCCTTTAATTGGCTTTTTGGACTTGTTTTCAGGAGGCGGGCTGTCAGCTTTGGGGATTTTCGCGCTGGGGATTTTGCCCTACATCAATGCTTCAATTATTGTGCAACTCCTAACTGCGGCTCTGCCAAGTTTAGAAGATATGCAGAAAAATGACGGCGAAGCAGGGCGGCGCAAGATTTCTCAAATTACTCGCTACGTTTCTTTGGGCTGGGCTAT
Organism: Oscillatoriales cyanobacterium; assembly: GCA_004292955.1. Lineage (GTDB taxonomy): Bacteria > Cyanobacteriota > Cyanobacteriia > Cyanobacteriales > Microcoleaceae > Microcoleus. Next base: position 288,209 of record RDXX01000011.1, read on the forward strand.
TCTGCAAAGCATTGGCATTGCGATTTGGGTCAGCCCTTTTGCTCAGACTCCATCGGCTTTTTTCATCCCCCAGACTGCTTTGGCTCTGACAGCAGGGTCGATGTTTGTGATGTGGATATCGGAAGTGGTGACGGAGCGAGGTATTGGAAACGGAGCATCACTGTTGATTTTTATCAACATTGTGTCGGTTTTACCGCGCTCTTTGGGACAAACTTTTGAATTGGCTCAAAGTGGCGACACGCAAGTTGTCGGCCGCGTAGTTGTTCTGCTGCTGGTCTTTTTGGTGACGATTGTCGGGATTGTTTTTGTTCAGGAAGGTACTCGCCGCATTCCGATTATTTCTGCCCGCCGCCAAGTCGGTCGCAAAGTTTATCGGGAGAGTCGCAGTTATCTACCCCTGCGCTTGAATCAAGGCGGAGTGATGCCGATTATTTTTGCATCTTCGGTGTTGATTGTGCCTTCTTTCCTTGCTCAGTCTCTCAATCAGCCGTTTTTGGTTCAAGTTGCTAATGTGTTGAGTCCGAACGGCCCTGCGCCTTGGGCTTACGCGCTGTTTTATCTGACTTTGATTCTGTTCTTCAGCTATTTCTACGCTTCGTTGATTGTCAACCCCGTAGATATGTCTCAGAACTTGAAGAAAATGGGTGCCAGTATTCCTGGGATTCGTCCCGGTCAGAAAACCAGCGATTATGTGGAGAAGGTTTTGAACCGTTTGACTTTCTTGGGAGCGATTTTTCTCGGTCTGGTAGCTATTGTACCAACGGCTGTAGAAAGCGCGATCGGCGTCCAAACTTTTAGAGGGTTTGGTGCAACTTCCCTACTGATTCTAGTGGGTGTGGCGATCGAAACTGCCAAGCAAATTCAAACTTACGTCATCTCCCAGCGATATGAAGGAATGGTGAAGTAATCGCAATGCAATTGATTTTTATGGGGCCTCCAGGGGCGGGAAAGGGAACTCAGGCTCAGGTTTTAGCCGCTCTCTGGAAAATACCCCACATTTCTACGGGTGACATCCTTCGCGCCTGCGTGGTGGCGAAAACTCCCTTGGGTGTAAAAGCTAAATCCTACATGGATGCTGGTGAGTTGGTTCCCGACGAGTTATTGATGGATATCGTCCAAGAACGCATGAATGAACCAGATGCTGGTGCGGGCTGGATTCTCGACGGATTTCCCCGTACTGTGGCGCAGGCAGCGTTTTTTGACAAACTGCTGTGTGATGTTGGTACTGAGGGAAGTAAGTCTGGAAAGGATTGCGATCTGCGAGCTGTCAATTTGGACGTACCTGACAATGTTTTGGTGACTCGCCTACTGTCGCGGGGCCGCCAGGATGACAATGAGGAGACGATCCGGCGCCGGTTGCAAGTTTATCGCGAGCAAACTGAGCCTTTGATTGAGTTTTATAGCGCTCGCGAACAGTTAGTTGCGGTTGATGGCGATCGCGATATGGAAGTAGTCACCGCAGAACTGCAACAAGCGCTCTCTGGCGACTCTTGAACCCTCGCAATACAGCTTGTTACTCACCAGCTTTTGCTAAGATATGTTAACTAGGAGCTTTTTGTGCTATCAGGTTTTGTGAGGGTTGCTAGAAACAGGATTGAACTCGATTTTACTTGCTACAACTTTACTCAAGTAAAGCTGAAGCAAGGGGTTAATTGAGTCAAGCAGTCGATCGAGTTACCCGAATTATTGCCCCGTTCGCCTTCAACCCGCCCAAAACGGATACAAGCCACCGACAATCGTCGAGATCCCAAATTTTAGACCGAAGTTCCTGCTCCTTTGATGCATCTGTGGAGTAAATCTAAAATCTAAAATCTAAAATCGGCCGCTCCTTACTTGGTAAATAGGTTTTGAAGCAAACGCTGGGACACTCCTAGTTAATCAAATGTAGAGTTGAGGTAAATACCAAATTGTCTAAGCAAGATTTAATTGAAATGGAAGGGACAGTGACGGAATCACTGCCGAATGCGATGTTTCGCGTTGACCTAGATAATGGGTTTAACGTGCTAGCTCACATTTCCGGCAAGATCCGCCGCAACTACATCAAAATTCTGCCTGGCGATCGCGTCAAAGTTGAATTAACTCCCTACGACTTGACCAAAGGCAGGATTACTTATCGCCTTCGGAAAAAATAGGCTTAGATAAAACTTTCTAAAAACTAATTCTAAGTTTAATTAGAGAGAATTTGGTAAAAAGCTTCAAATTTATGCTATAATGCTACGTTTGTAGTGTTGCCGAGAAGGGCGTCAACAACCCAGCGGCGTACCGGGTTAAGTCATTGCTACGCCGTTTAAGTATCGATCGCCAACATTCTGGCGCAAGCGAACTTTACCCAGCAATGGGAGTGGGTGCAAGCGATCTCCTTCAAAAAACAACCCGCACTTTATACAATTTAATCGAGGAGAGGCCTACACCTTGCCCAGCCTCTCCTCCCACCGCTCTACGGGCCAGCGTGCGTGCTCTCCGGTAGAGCGGGGTTCTCCAGGCAGGAAGAAAGATGAAAGTTCGAGCATCTGTCAAAAAAATTTGTGAAAAATGTCGCGTCATCCGCCGTCGCGGTCGAGTGATGGTGATATGTACTAACCCGAAACACAAACAGCGCCAAGGTTAGAAAACGGGAAAATTGGGCTGGGCAATGCACGCAGGTGCTGCCTAATTCAATATTGTAGCCAAATAGGAAAACTAGGGAGACAAAAAGTGTGGCACGGATTGCCGGTGTAGACCTTCCACGCGATAAGCGCGTCGAAATAGGTCTGACATACATTTACGGAATAGGTCTGTCGCGGGCCCAAAAAATTATCGCTGCAACAGGCGTAAATCCTGACACTCGCGTCAAGGATTTAACAGAGGCCGACGTGACTACTCTACGGGCTCATGTAGAAAGCACCTACCAAATCGAAGGAGACCTCCGGCGCTGGGAGTCAATGAACATCAAGCGCCTGATGGATATCGGGACTTACCGCGGTCGGCGTCACCGTTTGGGTCTGCCGGTGCGGGGTCAACGAACCCGTACCAACGCCAGAACCCGTCGCGGCGTCCGCCGTACAGTGGCGGGCAAGAAAAAAGCACCGTCCAAGAAATAACAGCAGTTTGCAGGAAATTTATGTTCCTGCTGACTGTTTCCCCGCCTTTGGGGAGACTAATTCAATGAAAACGATAAAGAGACTAATATGCCGCCACGACAACAAACAGGCAAGAAATCTGGTGCAAAAAAGCAGAAGCGTAACGTACCGAATGGGGTAGGCTACATCCAGTCTACCTTTAACAATACGATTGTGACTATTACCGACCTAAATGGCGAAGTAATATCCTGGGCATCAGCAGGTTCCAGCGGTTTCAAAGGAGCTAAAAAGGGTACTCCCTTTGCAGCTCAAACAGCAGCAGAAAGTGCAGCCCGCAGAGCCAATGACCAGGGAATGCGCCAAATAGAAGTAATGGTAAGCGGGCCGGGAGCAGGTCGAGAAACTGCAATTCGGGCCTTGCAAGGGGCGGGACTGGAAATTACCCTGATTAGAGATGTTACCCCAATTCCTCACAACGGCTGTCGCCCTCCCAAGCGGCGTAGAGTCTAAAACGATTTGAGATTTTAGATTTTAGATTTTGGATATTGGCTAACTGCTTAAAGTCAAAAACTAATGGTTCTAACTGTTGCCCCGTCCATCCAAAATCCGAAATCCGTTCAGGGGTATGCTCTGCAATCTAAAATCCAAAATCAAAAATCCAAAGTGGAAAAGGGAGGTCACTCCGTGGCGCAGTTTCAAATTGAATGTATAGAGTCTAACACTGACAAAGACCGCAGTCAGTACGGAAAATTTGTTCTAGAACCGCTCGATCGCGGTCAGGGAACAACTGTTGGGAATGCGCTCCGGCGAGTTCTGCTGTCAAATTTGGAAGGAACAGCAGTAACTTCAGTCCGCATCGCGGGCGTCAATCACGAATTTGCCACGATCGAAGGGGTACGTGAGGACGTTCTGGAAATTCTCCTGAACATGAAAGAGGTTGTCCTCAAAACTCATTCCCAGCAGCCACAAATCGGTAGGTTGCGGATTGAGGGGCCAGTCACAGTTACTGCCGATCGATTCGATTTGCCCTCTGAGGTGGAATTGATCGATAAATCGCAGTACATTGCGACTCTCTCACCGGGATCTGTTCTGGAAATGGAATTCAGAATTGAAAAAGGCATCGGATATCGAGCAGTAGACCGCAGTCGCGATGATGGGTCGGCTTTGGATTTTCTCCAAATTGACGCCATCTTTATGCCGATTCGCAGAGTCAACTACAGCGTGGAAGATGCTCGGCTCGGTGGCAGTTCTGAGAAAGACCGGCTGGTTATGGAAATCTGGACTGATGGCAGCGTGACTCCTCAAGAAGCTCTGAGTCAATCTGCACACATCCTGGTAGATTTATTTGCACCTCTCAAAGACATCACCCAAGATTCTCTCAAACCCGAGTATCCAGGTGAGGCCGATCCTACGAGCCAAATTCCGATCGAAGAATTGCAGTTGTCAGTCCGGGCTTACAACTGTCTCAAGCGGGCTCAGATCAACTCAGTTGCAGACTTATTGGATTATACCCAAGAAGACTTGCTCGAGATTAAGAACTTCGGGCAGAAGTCCGCAGAAGAAGTGATTGAAGCTTTACAAAAACGCTTGGGCATTACTTTGCCACAGGAAAAATCAGCTAAAAGTTAATCAACGGGTAACGGGTAAAAAAGTTCTGCATTTTCAGTGCGTGAGTTCTTCAGAACCAAGAAGAATTCACCCCCGAGTTCGCAGACTGTCTATCCCCGCGCCCAATTACCAATTACCAATTACCAACTGCTATGCGTCACCGCTGTCGCGTCCCCCAACTAAACAAACCGGCTGACCAGCGCCGCGCCATGTTGCGCTCGCTGACCACCGAATTAATCCGCCACGGTAAAATCACTACCACTCTCGCCCGCGCCAAAGCGCTGCGTCCAGAAGCGGACAGAATGATTACCTTGGCCAAAGATGGCTCCTTGGCCGCTCGCCGGCAAGCTATGGGCTATATCTATGACAAACAGTTAGTACACGCCTTGTTTGAGGCTGCCCAAGAACGGTACGGCTCGCGCAACGGGGGCTACACCCGCGTAGTGCGAACTGTCCCCCGCCAAGGAGACAATTCCGAAATGGCGATCGTTGAACTGGTTTAATGCAATTTTGGGTGGGAGATTTTTGATTTATGACTGACAATCCAAAATCCCCAATCGAAAATGCCCGATCGACACAACGCATTGCTTTGGTAATCCAATACCTCGGCACTGACTTTCACGGTTGGCAGCGACAGCCGAACCAGCGTACAGTACAAGAAGAAATTGAAACAACAATATCGAATGTGCTGGAACGCCCGGTAACGCTGTACGCGGCCGGGAGAACTGATGCGGGAGTTCACGCCGCTGCTCAAGTAGCCCATTTTGATGCTGATGGCCCAATTCCGGCTCACCGCTGGGCAAGCGTTCTCAACTCTCGACTGGCAAAAGATATTTTAATTCGAGCTTCGGCAAAGGTGGAACCTACCTGGCACGCTCGGTTCTCAGCCAGTTGGCGGCGCTATCGCTACACCCTTTATACAGACCCGATTCCTAATCTGTTTGTGCGTCCTTATGCTTGGCACTGCTATCACGCACCTGTGGACGAATCTTTGATTCAGGCAGCTTTGACACCGCTAATCGGGCGCCATCACTTGGCTGCTTTCCACCGGGCAGGGTCTGCTCGCCCCCATTCTTGGGTGGACGTACAAGCGGCAGAGTGTCACCGTTCTGGGCCTCTTATCTATATTGAGGTTCAGGCGAGCGGGTTTCTGTACGGGATGATGCGGCTGCTGGTGGGGTTGCTGGTGCAGGTGGGTCGGGGGGAAAGGGCGATCGACAATTTCACTGATATCTGGGTCAACGAACGCCGAGAAATGGTAAAATACGCCGCTCCCGCTCAAGGTTTATGCCTGTTGCGGGTTGGCTATCAGGACTTTCCCTTTCCCACCGATGTTTGGTACGACACTCAGCCCAAATTAGTTATTGGTTATTAGTTATTAGTTATTAGTTATTGGTTATTAGTTATTGGCAACAACTAACAAATAACAACTAACAAATAACAACTGACAACTAACAAATAACAATTAACAAATAACAACTGACAACTAACAATGAACAAAACTTACGTCCCTACTAAAGACTCCCTAGAGCACAAGTGGTACGTGGTCGATGCCGCCGACCAGCGGCTGGGCCGTCTCGCAACTGAAGTTGCCATGTACCTCCGGGGTAAACACAAACCCACTTACACTCCTTCAATGGATACCGGCGATTTCGTAATTGTCATCAATGCTGACAAAATCGCTGTTACTGGCAAAAAACGCACCCAAAAAATCTACCGCCGCCACTCTGGCAGACCGGGCGGCATGAAAACAGAAACTTTTGCCAAATTGCAAGCACGTTTGCCCGAAAGAATTGTCGAAGAAGCGATTCGGGGAATGCTGCCTCACACATCTCTGGGCAGACAACTGTTTACTAAGTTGAAAGTGTACGCTGGCCCTAACCACCCGCACGCAGCTCAACAACCAGAAGAATTAATTGTTCACACGATTCCGGGAGGAAATGAGTAATGCAAGCAACAGATACCGGCCGCGCTGTGTACTGGGGTACAGGCCGCCGCAAGTGTTCCGTAGCGCGGGTACGTTTGGTTCCCGGCACAGGCGTACTGACTGTCAATGGTAAAGAGGGAGATTTGTACCTGCAATTCAACCCCACTTATTTGGCACTCGCTAAGGCTCCTTTGGAAACTTTGGGTCTAGAAAATGAGTACGACATTTTGGTGAAAGTCGAAGGCGGCGGCCTGACAGGTCAAGCTGACTCGATTCGTTTGGGTGTCGCTAGAGCACTTTGTCAGTTAGACCCGGACAACCGGAAACCTCTGAAGATTGAGGGCTATTTGACTCGCGACCCGCGGGCTAAAGAACGTAAAAAGTACGGTTTGCGGAAAGCTCGCAAGGCTCCTCAATACTCGAAACGTTAAACAGTTGACAGTTGACAGTTGACAGTTGACAGTTGACAGTTGAGCTTTTTAATACTGGGATTTAACTCTCCGCTAAGCCCTAGCGTAGTTCTCAAAACAATTCGGCTTCCTGGAGTGGAGGTTTTAAACCCTGAATATTTGCTAAGAGCAAGGAAGAGGGAAGAGGGAAGAAAGAAAAATTTTCTAGATTCCATCCTCCTTTTTTCAAGGTTTTTTTCAGATTCCTGATTCTGGTTTTCAAAGCAGATAGGGCAAAATTACGGCTGTTGTTGGCGTACAAGTCCGATGACGGCTAAAATGGTTGTAAAGTCAAAAATTAGAGAGTAAAAAAAATGGCGAAAGAAGGCATTCACCCTGAGTGGTATCCCGAAGCTCAGGTTTATTGCAACGGCGAACTTGTGATGACTGTTGGTTCGACTAGACCAAAGCTTCAAGTTGATGTCTGGTCGGGAAATCATCCTTTTTATACTGGCACTCAGAAGATTATTGATACTGAAGGTCGTGTGGAACGCTTTATGCGGAAATACGGCATGACGGAAGTAGAAATGCCGAAGGCAGATGCTATGTCGGGGCCGCTGAAAATGGAAGACCCGAAAGCAGATGCTGCTAAGGCTGCTGCTAAAGGCAAAAAGAAGAAGTAGCCGGATTGTCATTTGTCCGCAGTCGGTTGGAAGTAGTTTTTTTCTACTGGTAACTGACTGCTCTCGGATTTTGGATTTGAGATTTGAGATTGCTACGGCCCTTCCGCTGAGGAAAGATCGCGATTCTATCCCAACTTCTCTTCAATTCTAAAATCTAAAATCTAAAATCTATCCGCCCTCGGATTGGAGAGCTTAGACTGAAGAGTTGCTACGGCCCTTCCGCTGAGGAAAGATCGCGATTCTATCCCAACTTCTCTTCAATATCTAAAATCTAAAATCTAAAATCTAAAATCGATTGACGGAGGACATTTGACATGGCTGAATCTTATTTGCTGGATAAATTGAAGTCGGTGGAGCAAACTTTTCATGAGTTGACTCGCCGCATGGCTGACCCGGATGTCGCCAGGGATAATTATGAGTTCCAACGGGTGGCAAAAGCTCGATCGTCCTTGGAGGAAGTGGTCGATACTTTTGACCTGTGGAAAACTACTCAGGAAGATTTGGTGGGCGCGCGGCAAGTTCTTAAGGAAGCTGCGAGCGATCGAGAAATGCAGCTTATGGCCGGGATGGAAGTTGAGGAACTTGAGTCGAAGCTGGAGAGTTTGGAAAGTCGTTTGAAGGTGTTGCTGCTACCGCGCGATCCGAACGATGACAAGAATATTATGCTGGAAATTCGGGCGGGTACTGGCGGAGATGAGGCTAGTATTTGGGCGGGTGATTTGCTGCGGCTGTATTCGCGCTACGCTCAAACTGAAGGCTGGCAGGTGAAGTTGGTGAGCGAGTCACTGGCGGACATGGGTGGTTTTAAAGAGGTGATTCTGGAAATCACGGGGGATAGCGTTTATAGCAAGCTGAAGTTTGAGGCTGGAGTTCACCGGGTGCAGCGAGTGCCGGTGACTGAAGCTGGTGGCCGGGTGCATACTTCGACGGCGACGGTGGCGGTGATGCCGGAGGTGGATGAGGTGGAGATTCATATCGATCCGAAGGATATTGAGATGAGTACGGCTCGATCGGGCGGTGCTGGCGGCCAAAACGTGAACAAGGTTGAAACTGCTGCGGATTTGTTTCACAAGCCGACGGGGATTCGGATTTTCTGTACTGAGGAGCGCAGTCAGTTGCAGAATAAGGAGCGGGCGATGCAGATTTTGCGGGCTAAGCTCTATGATATGAAGTTGCGGGAGCAGCAGGATGAGGTGAAGTCGCGGCGTTTGGCTCAGGTTGGTACTGGTTCGCGATCGGAGAAGATTCGCACGTACAACTATAAGGATAACCGGGCTACCGACCACCGTTTGGGGGAAAATTTTTCGCTCAATAGTGTTTTGGAAGGGGATATTGAGGAGATTATTCAGACTTGCATTTCTCAGGATCAGCAGGAACGTTTGGTCGAGTTGGCTGCTTCTACTTCTAATTGATTGGTTGATGGGGAACTTAGGCGCATTGTTTGCTGAGCCTTTGTTCCCTGATGACTTGACGGATGTGGTTGAGTAGGGCTTCCCAAATTGCATCGGCGATCGCCACTGGATACTTGAAATGTTCGAGGTCGTACTGTACGATGATTTCTAGGGGTGCGAGAGTTTGCTGGTTTCGACAACTGGCAATTGTGGCGATCGTCTCTTGCTGCCATCTGGCAAATAGTCGGTAGCTGAAAAAGGAACTGCATTTTTGTCCTTTCTTGTTCAGGTAAACGACTATTACTTGATGTTGTTTGGGGTAGACTTTGACTATGCGGTTTACGGGCATTCTCAGGGCTTCGGCGGCTTCCATTTTGGAGATTTGCCAGCACTGAGGTTTTAGCCAACCGGAGGCTGTAAGGCTTTGACGGGTGCGGCTGGGCTTGTGAGTTTTTAGATTGCGTCTCTTGGTCATTTGTATTTCTCCCAAATCTGTTTTAATTAAAATTAAAGCTTTCAATCTACTTAAAATACTATCTGTTAAATCTTCTCCTGTCAAGCAAGACAGACAAATTTGTTGGTACACAAGTAAACTAGGAATTGTGGTTATCTCGTGGCTGATACCGTGGACGCAGAAGCTAAGAAAAAACTGAGTGAGGTTGTTAAGTTAGCGCGGGGCTCGATGAGCCTGACTTCTTTTGGCAAGCTGTTGGGAGTTTCTGCTGCTTCTGTCTTGTATTGGGAAAAGGGGCAGGTACTTCCAGATACGAAAAATTTGACTCAGATTGCTACAAGAGCAGGCTTTACGATGGAAGAGCTTATGGCTCATCTCGAAGGTAAGCCGGTGCAGGAACCGGTCAATACCAATGAGCTGCTGAAGAAAATTCAGTGTATGCCGATTAGTGAGTTGGCGGTGATTGGTAGAGCCGTGATGGATAGGCTCGCTGCTGCTGCTGAGTCTTCTGGGAAATATAGTTGATGTATCAGTTTGTAAGTAGACTGGTAGGTACGATCGCATAGCTTTTCAGTTGTGAACATCCAAAATAGACAAAAACTTAGTGAAATCATCAAAACTGCTCGTGGAACAATGAGTCAACGAGCGTTTGGCAAGCTTTTGGGCGTTTCTGCTACCGCTGTTCAGCTTTGGGAAAGGGGCGATACGGTTCCCGATACTGAAAACTTGGGTAAGCTCGCTGCCAGAGCAGGCTATACTCTGGAAGAGTTTCTCAGCTTTTTGGATGGCAATCCAGTCTCGCAACCACCAGAAATTAACGATATTGTCAAAAAAATTCAGTTTTTGCCTCTAAGTCAGGTGGCGCTAATTGGCAAAGCTGTAGCGGATAGATTCGCTGCGTCGGCTGAGGCTGCTGGAGAATGAATATGAGGCAAATTTATCTGTAAACTAGGAGTTGTGTTTAGATGAACGTTATTCTTGCCATACCAGAAGAGCTGCAAATCTATATTGACGCTCAAATTCAGACAGGGGCTTATGCCAGTGCGGTAGAGTATTTTCTAGATTTGGTGCAGCAAGATCGCCAGCGAAAACACGCACAAGCCAAACTAGAAGGTTTACTGCAAGAGGGTTTAGACTCGGATGGAGAACCCGTTACGGCTGCGTACTGGCAGAATTTGCGGGCATCTCTTTTGGGTGGCGATTCACAACCAGTATGAGCGATCGATTAATTGTCAAAAATCGTGCCACACAGGATCTCAGACAACAGGCAAACTATATTCTGGTCAATGGAAATGCTCGTGCTGCGGAGCGATTTCTGGAGTTAGCCGAAGCCTCTTTTGCCCAATTAGCGACGATACCGGGAATGGGAAAAGTCGTGCGATTAATCTCTTCTCGGATGGGGGAGATTCGTCAGTGGCGAATTAAGGATTTTCAAGATTATCTAATTTTTTACCGGATTCAAGACGATCGGGTGGAGGTTCTCCGTGTTTTGCATGGTGCTAGGGATTTGGAAGATATTTTGTCTAATCTTGATGAAGAAGTTTAAGGCTCCCATAAGATGTTTTCGATCGCCGCTCGATACAGGAATACGCCTTAACTAAATGCGATCGCCCTATCCCTGACTCAATAAATCTAAAAACTCTTGGACAATGCGATCGGGTTCTTCTGTACATCTGTTAGCGTCGCAATAGTGGATGATGCTGATACCGTGAGATGCAAACAGCCGATCGCGCGTTTCATCTTTTTCTGTATCGGGATGCGATATTTCGAGAATACCCCATTTGCCCTGGTGGAAGATGAGGAAATCGGGTTCTTGGTTTTGTCGGCCGGAGGGTGTGGTGAGGCGGGCTTTGGAGTTGGGGAAAAAGAGGGTGTTTGTGCGATCGAGCGCTTCGGCTATTTTTACTTGTTCTTCGCAGCGAAAGCGCAGATCGTTCCAGTGATAAATCCGTTCTTTTATGCTTGACAAGATTCCCTGGTTATGCGCGTTTTCAGGCTTGATAGTTTCATCTGATACTGTATTATAATCAGATATAGTTGCACCCTGTAAATCTGTTAATGAATCAGATTCACTTAAGTTGGCGAATGATATTCTGGCTCCGGTTAAATTAGCACCGCTGAGGTTAACTCCAATTACTTGAGTTCGATGTAATGTCACTTGATGTCGTCGCAAGTATCGCTTAAAAACAGAGCGTAAATTACTTTTTTTTACTTTTTCATCAAAAGCCTCTGAGAGTTGTTTCCAGAGTTTAGCCGCCAGCGCTTTGATGTATTCATCATTATATTGAGAGAGTTGAGAAATTTCCTCATAGGAACATCGGCCTTCCCAGCATTGTCTGAAGATGAGCTCTTGCACGTCGTTTAAGCCTTCGCCATCAAGGACTGTTTCTGCGATCGCGATTGCTTCATCAACGGTCATGGCTTAAGTTTCCTTAAAGTATATATCTGGTGAAGTTTTGAAAATAGGCGGCGATGTTTGAGCAATTAAGGCTGATGTTCATTCAACCAATTGGTTAAATCTGAGGCTTCTGAAAAATCCAGCAGCGCCTCTCCTAAATCCTCTAATTCTTCTACGGATAAAGTCTGAATTTGCTCGGTTGTTTCAGGTGCGATCGGACCAATCCGTCGAATCAACAGGCGAGTGAGCAACGACAGCGCCTCATCTTTCCTTCCTTCAAGGAGGCCTAGTTGTCTTCCTTCAAGGAGGCCATCTTCGCGAATTTCTTGGTAAATCACAGAACCGCGCATAGTTTCCTTCCTAAATAGTTGTCTGATTAAGTCTTTTTCAAATCTCAAACCTGCGAGCACTTGGGTACAAGCGAGTAAATCCGCTTGTTGATTCGGTTCCTCTATTGTAGCAATCTGAGTAGCGATTTGCTCTAACAAAGTTCGCGGCGAGTTGGTTTGGGATAGTGTCGCGAATGGGAGCAAGCCGGGGACGGACAGCAGTAAAGCGGGGTCTTGTTCCCACAGGCGGATAACTCGGTAGCCGTGTCGGGTGTTCGCGTCTGTGTACTCGGATACAAAAACTTGTTCTGAGGCTGTTTGCTGCAAAAAGATTACTACTTGATTGATGGAACAGGAGTATTGGCGTTTGAGCCTGACGTAGTAGTCTAGCATTCTGAAGGCGATCGGCGGGTCGGAGTAGGGTCTGGTTTCAAATTCCAGATGTAGGATTTGGCGATCGGTTTGCAGGAAAACGAGAGAATCGGCTCGGATGGGTTCTTGAATTAGTTCGGTTTTGAGTACCTGAACATCGGTGGGCTCGTCTATTGGTAGCAGCCAGCGGACGAAGGCGGCGGGGAATTTTTCGGCTAGGTATTTGCAGGTGTTGTCGTAGGCCAAGGAAGTTGGGTTGTGAGAGGGGTGTGTGAATTGTTGATTAGAGTATTGTAAGGTTAACTCGACTTTTTTGGGGAGTGCGATCGCCCTTACGAAAAAAAACCATTCGCCCTATGCGTGACTCAAAATCTCTAAAAATTCCTGCACAACGCGATCGGCTTCTTGACTGCACCTGTGGGCTTCACAATAGTAGATGGTGCAGATGCCAGCAGAGGCAAAGTTGCGATCGCGTTCTTCGTTTTTTTGTGTATCGGGATGCCATATCTCAAGAATACCCAATTTGCCTTTGTGGAAGATGAGGAAATCGGGTTCTTGGTTTTGTCGCCCTGCGGGTGTGGTGAGGCGGGCTTTGGAGTTGGGGAAGAAAAAGATGTTAGCGCGATCGAGCGCTTCGGCTATTTTTACTTGTTCTTCGCAGTCAAATCGCAAATCATTCCAGTGATAAATTAGTTCTTCTGTGTTAGACTCAATTTCTTGGTTATTTCCATTTTCATCCTGTATTTTTTCATCGCATGAATCTGCTGATTTAGTATTATCAGGATTGATTGCATTCTCTAAATTAGCTGGAAATGAATTGGCTCCGTTTAAGTTGGCAAAGCATAATATTGAGCCACTTAAGTCGGCTCCACTCAGGTTAATTCCCATTAACTGATTTCGCTGTGAGTTCACTTGATGTCGCCGCAAGTATCCATTTACTACTGACTTTAGGTTATTTCTTTTGACATTATCATCAAAAGCTTTTGATAGCAACTTCCATAATTTTCCAGCAAGGTACTTGATATATTCATCATCATAACTGTAGATTCGAGCAATTTCTTTATAAGACTGTCGTCCTTCCCAACATTGCTTGAAAATCAGCTCTTGAATGTCGTTCAACCGTTCGCCATTTAGAACGGTTTCCACCAGCGCTAGAGCTTCATCAGCAGTCATGGGTCAATTTTCCTTAAAAATATTTATTCTATATTCTAGCACTTGCACAAATATCTGATCGCTTTTGATCGCTTTTGATCTCTTTTAATCGCTGTTCAACCTGAACCATAGGCACTATATTAGATAAAAGCTCAAACAAAGCGACATTTATGGATGAAATAAGTGATTTTTTTAATGACTGTACAGCAGTTATTACAGAGATTGTAGTTGCTGTTACTGGTGGACTGGGTTTAGTTGACAATGCTCTCAATCAGTATCCTCCAGAGCAACCATGTGAGCGGGAATCGGGTGAAACGTCAGAATTGAATTGCAGAGCAGACGACAATTGGAAAGCTTACAATAACATAAAGGAGATAAAAAGACCCGAAAACGACAATGACGATAATGGTTCTATTTTTGGCTTATTTGGCGGTGGCGGGAATGATCATGATGAATCTGATTCTGAATACTACACGCCTGCGTCATCTGTAGAGGAATCATCTGGTGGATGGTCATTTTTGGGATGGTCTGGATCTACTGAAGATTGTAGGGTTAATACCAGTACCGACTATGACTCCACTACTAGCTATAACTCCTATAACTCCAGTAGTGAGTATGACTCCAGTAGTGATTATGACGGTGGTTCTGACTCCAGTAGTGATTATGACAGTGACTATGGCGGTGGTTCTGACTCCAGTAGTGATTACAGCAGTGACTATGGCGGTGGTTCTGACTCTGACGGCGGCGATGGAGGTTCTGACTATGGCGGCGGTAGTGACTCTGGTGGCGGTTCTGACTCTGGCGGTGGCGATGGAGGTAGCTGGTGGTAGGAGGGTGGCAAAACTTTCCTAAGTCAGTCAATAGCAGATTTATGAGCATCCCGCTTGAAAACACCGGGCGGGGTACTAGAGACGCTGGCTAAAATCAATTGCTGTACTTAAGTTATTCCCCTAACGGAAATCAGCTAGGAGATAAAACACACAATGACTGGTAAACAATATCATGAATCGATCGATCAAGCCACTACTTTTGAAAATGCTCTTGCTTCCGCATTAAACGTAGTGAACCCAATGGTGTTCTCGCACAATAATCAATTAATAAGTTTAATATTTAATGAAGTCGAATATATAGATAAAAATTTTCAAGAAGGAGAAATAAAAATATGTACATTTGAATCTTTTTATACAGCAGTATTACTACTGCATAGCAATCTAATACTTTTTAGTGATTTTACTAACAAAGATAACATATTTACAGAAAAAGCTAGCAAGATACATTTCAAAATAATAAATGAAATAATAAACCTAGAGCGTGAAGTTGCGACAAGTGGTCATTACGATTTCAAAGAGAAGGATAAATATTTAAATATTTGGAAGAAATTACTAAAAAATATAGTCTACTTATGTTCTGAGTATTCAAGAAACAGAAATGCTTCACAAAACAATGTTAGGAATCAAGGATTCTGGTCGAAACCTAGACACTTGCCAAAGTTTTCTTTAGAGTGGTTTAAATCTCTACACTTTCCAAGTGTTTCTATTAAACGGGAAAGAGATTTAGCTACAGAAGATGACACTTCCAATCATCCACAATCGTCTCCGTCTAAGAATAAGTCTGGAGTCTCTCGTCAGATGACTCATATAGCAATTGCTATTATCGTTTTTGTCATAGGTATAACATTAGCCTTAACTGTATTTCGTTAGAGGAGTTAGTGATGATCAGAACTTTTGCAATTATTGTATTTTGTATTCCCGCTGTTTGGGATGTGGTGACGACTTACAAAGGAATAGTAAGTATTTTAGGTGGTGAAAATTCAGGAACTATGGGAGTGGCGATAGTTCTGGCTCTTTTTATTGCGGGCTTAAGTGTACTAACCACGAATATTTGGAAACCAGAGGTTCAAAAGAAAATAAGTAATTTTGCTATAACAATTAATGGCAAAGAATATCATATGGATCTGGGAATGCGTACAATTTTATGGTGTATGTGGTGGCCAGCTATTTTATTTGATTTCTGGACTTCCCTAATAGGAAATATTCAATTATTGACAAGGGGAAGTTTTGGTATTGCTGCTGTCGCCGCTGCATCTATCCCTACCCCGACAGGAGCGCAGTGGATAGTCATAATTTTTGCTACAGCTATATCAGCATTAAGTCCTATGATACTAGGACATTTCATAACTTCATCTGATGAGTTTTAGCTCCGCGATAACTTCATTAACTGTACCTCGAAACACCTTTCCAGATTGATAGTCTTGTTTTCCTTGTGCAATGTTAGCCGCAATTTCGGTGCGACGGCGATCGCTAAGTCTTCGGTGCATGATGACAAGTAAAGCAGTTTGTTCGTCTATAGACAATGTTTCGATCTCGTCTAAAATACTGTCAAATGTTGAAGTTTGCATGGTGAGTTAGGTTTTGTGGAGATGATGGCTGTCTTATTTTACTCAAGTTTAATGGAATTTGCTGAAGGCGATCGCACCTCTCATCGCCTGCTTTGAAAGTGTTTGAAATTCGATAGCCCAAATCATCCCCAATGCGATCGCTCACGCTTGGGAAGTCGGTAGTCTGCAAGCATTAGAAGAAGTAGAAAGTGCGATCGCCCTCTTTTCCTCCACCACACAAATAGAGTTTTACAATAGCATTCAACAAGCAATTTGAAGCATACTAGGTTCAGGGATAGATTCACCTTCTGCTTGCCAAGCTTCCAAATACATTTCAATCACTTCTTCGCCGTTATGAATTGCTTGCTCGCGAGTTTCACCGTGAGTGCAAGGCATCACCACGCGATCGGCAAACTCTGGAATCGTGAGTAGAAAAAGCCGATCTTCATCAGACCATTGAACAATCATACTGTATCGACTCATAAATCCTCGCCCTCCCTTAACTCATTCAGCTCACTTAATAACTGTGCTAACTGCTTTTCTAGGTAGAGTGCCACATCATCTCCATCTTTGCCGGGAATTGTCAGCGTTTTTTTGAGCCTTGGATGTCGCCAACGCTCATGGCTACCTTTGCCGCGCTTGGGTAGATAAACAAAACCTTCACGCGCAATCTGAACTTTCAACTCTCTAATTTTCCTTGGCATGGATTTTGTTTACTGCTCAACTCTATTTTATCACTTTTTTTCGAGTCCTCCAAATACGATCGCACATTCTCACCCCCGCCTTTCTACAACCTTCTCCCATCGCCTGCTTTAAAGGTTTTTGAAGTGCGATCGCCCTCCCATTCAAATCCCTTCCACTCCATCATACTTTCAAGGATTCTCGCTGCTGCTCCCTACAAGGAACTCCATAAGCAGTATAAGGTCTAACATCAGGCGGTTGAAGCCCCAAAACAATTGATTTAGCCGGAATTCCCGCTGCAACTAACTCCTCAGCAATCAGGCGATCGGTATTATTTGCTTGAATCCACACCTGAGAGTCAATAATATCAATATGAATCACGCAATGGTGAATGCGCTGGTCGTTAAACCAACCTATATTTATTAACATATAGTGGTCATTTTCCAAATCAAAAATTGTGGCGTTTTGCGTCCCACTTTCACAAACGGGAATCTCAGTGTATTCAGTCAGGATCTGCTTAACAAGTTTGCGATAATTATTTAAGCTATCCATTGTACTATTTCCTCTGTTTTTGGGTTGAAAACAACAAGATTTAGGCGGTTATTATCTAGCAAAATCTGACCAAATTTTTCTCCTTCAAAAAGCTCTGTAAAAGCATTTAGTGGAATTGCAAGATACAGTTGTCTTTCTGATTCTTTCCGTTTTAAGATGTCATAGTAAAGAGTGTATTGACCCAAAGCTTGCTCTAAATCTGCAATTCTAGACTCTCTGATAAAACTTTTAACTTCAACCGCTATTTTGCGATCGTTGTTCTCAGCAGCTAATAGCTGTTATGCACCAAGATCGATCGATAGGTTTCTCTTCGCCCAAGCTAAGGGGTGCGGATCGTGGGTAATTGTCCAGCCAGCCTTAATCAGACCCTGTTTGACAACTTGATGATAAATGTCTTTTGCTGGCACGATCGCTTTAAGAGAGCGATCGAGGTTGATACTGACTATTGTAATGTATTGCATCAACTACAACAGAATAGGACTTACGCATCCATATCAAACAGTTCGCGATCGCACTCACACACCACAGAAACCGGGTTTTTTCGTGAATCTGCGACTCTGTACGAAGTATTTTTGTAAAAAACCCGGTTTCTGACTATGGTAATAAAATCTCAAATCCCAAGTGCGATCGCACTCATACACCAAAGAAACCGGGTTTTTCGAGAATCTGGGGCTTTGTGACAAGTATTTTCCTAAAAAACCCGGTTTCTCGCTACCCGCGCGCCCAGGGCTATAAAATCCAAAATCTAAAATCCGATCGCCCGCCCAAACCCAAATCTTGCCAATGACTAAATTTAATTAAAATTTGTTAAGATTAACTCGACCTCAGCGCCGGCATCCCATCCGCCGCTAAACCTCCCCTTCCCCAGTCCCCACAACAATGCTGCGACTCGAACACATCAGTAAAATTTACCCCACAGGCGTCGTACTCAAAGATGTCACCTGGGAAGTCAAACCGGGCGATCGCATCGGCTTAGTAGGCGTCAACGGTGCCGGCAAATCCACCCAACTCAAAATCATCGCCGGCGAAATGGAACCCACCTCAGGCGAAGTCATTCGCCCCGCCAGCCTCCACATCGCCTACCTCTCCCAAGAATTTGAAATCGACCCCACCCGCACCGTTAAAGAGGAATTTTGGCGCGCATTCAGCGAAGCCAACGAAGTCCACGAATCCCTAATGGAGGTGCACCGAGAGCTCGAAGCCGCCACCCCAGAAAATCTCGACAACATGATCCACAAAATGGATCGGCTACAACGGCAATTTGAAGGCTTAAACGGCTACGGTTTAGAAGCCCAAATCGAGAAAATTTTACCAGAAATCGGATTTGAGCAAGAAGATGGCGATCGGCTAGTCAGCGCTTTCAGCGGCGGCTGGCAAATGCGGATGAGTTTAGGTAAAATTCTCCTCCAAAAACCCGATATCCTGCTGTTAGACGAACCTACCAACCACCTCGACTTAGAAACGATCGAATGGCTGGAAGTTTACCTCAAAGGGCTGACAACCCCAATGGTAATCGTATCCCATGACCGCGAATTTCTCGATCGACTCTGCACCCAAATAGTCGAAACCGAACGTGGCGTTTCCAGCACCTACCTCGGCAACTACTCATCCTACCTCCTGCAAAAAGCAGAAGCGCGCGAAGCCCAACTCAGCGCCTACGAAAGCCAGCAAAAAGAACTAGAAAAACAGCAAGCATTCGTTGAAAAATTCCGCGCCAGCGCCACACGCAGTACCCAAGCCAAAAGTCGCGAGAAACAGTTAGACAAAATCGAACGCATCGAAGCCCCCACCGGCGGCTTAAAAACCTTGCATTTCCGGTTTCCCCCCGCACCCCGCAGCGGCCGCGAAGTAGCCATAATTGAAAACTTAGTACACACCTACGGCGAGAAAATCCTATTTTTGGGAGCAGACTTATTAATTGAAAGAGGCGATCGCATAGCCTTTCTCGGCCCCAACGGTGCCGGAAAATCTACATTGCTGCGCCTGATCATGGGTTTAGAAACGCCCACCGAAGGTACGGTAAAAATGGGAGGCCACAACGTCATCCCCGGTTACTTTGAACAGAATCAAGCAGAAGCCTTAGATTTGAATAAAAGCGTGATGCAAACCATTCACGACGAAGTACCCGACTGGAAAAATGAAGAAGTTCGGACTTTGTTGGGGCGGTTCTTGTTTAACGGTGAAACAGTATTCAAACACGTTGGCGCTTTAAGTGGTGGAGAAAAAGCCCGTCTGGCTTTGGCAAAAATGCTGCTGGAACCTGTGAACTTGCTAATTTTGGACGAACCGACAAATCACCTCGACATTCCCGCGAAGGAGATGATGGAAGAGGCGATTAAGAATTACGACGGCACTGTAATTATCGTTTCGCACGATCGCTATTTTATCTCTCAAGTCGCTAACAAAATAGTAGAAGTTCGAGACGGCGAGTTTCGGACTTATCTGGGAGATTACCATTACTATCTGGACAAAATAACTGAAGAGAAAGAACTAGCCAAGTTCGCCAAACTTGAAGCTGAGAAAGCTGCCAAGAAATCCGAGAAGGAAGCGAAGAAGAAAGCGGCGGCTAAACAAAAGTAAGTAACTTGACTGGTAGGGACACGGCAATGTCGTGTCCCGATATTGAATTGAGTCAATTTCAATATTAGAGCGCTTCTAAGCTGGGGCAGCATTTAAATAGGATGCTCGGAACGGGCTAGAAGCCCATTCCACAATATCTTTATTGATTTTTAATCCACAATTTAAATGTAGAACAGCTTATCATAGAAAAACTCATTAATAGTTTAACCCAAAATTCTATTAATCATTTGACTTGCCTGTAACTCGTGATGACAGCCACAGCAATTAATAATTTTAGCGAGAACCTCTGCCCCCTGATTTTTGTTTAAAGAATGGCTTCTGGGAACTAAGACACTCCTGCAAATCATCATCTAAATCTCTAGCAAAACCATAATCTGCCACATACTTAATCAACTGATTTACCGGGCCTAATAAGACAGTATCTGTATCTTGTTGCGACAGAAACGTACCGTCAAATCCGTTGATTTTGTAAAAATCTTTGCGGTTAGTATCCGCCGTAACGGAAGCCACAGTAACTCCGTTAGAAGAAAAGCCTTTGAAGCAGATTCTCTTTTCTGTTTGAGCAATCTGAATGTATCGAGAACCGCCGCCGTGATAAATTCCCACCTGTAACGGTAAAGCAGCTAAAGCATTCTCAGCCCCGATGCTGCTCAAAAACAAAACTATAAATCCCAGTTTGGTACAACAGTGCCAAAACTTCATTTGTGATTCCCTCTAATCCAATTAATATTGAAATCTTAACCCAAAATTTTATTAATTATTTGATTTGCCTGCGACTCGTAACTCCCGCCAAACAAATTAAAGTGATTCAAAATATGATATAAGTTGTAAAGCGTTTTGCGCTTTTCATAGCCTGAATCCAGCAACCAAACTTCATTATAACCTCGATAAAATGCTGGGGAAAAACCGCCGAAAAGTTCCGTCATCGCAATATCGACTTCTCTGTCGCCCCAATAAGTCGCGGGGTCAAAAATTACTGGTTCCCCCGCAGCAGTTACCGAGGCATTTCCTCCCCACAAATCCCCATGAACTAAGGAAGGTTGAGGTTTGTAACCCTCCAATAACTTGGGAATAGCTGCTAGCAAAGTTTCCCCTCGACTGAAATTTCCACCACGACGCCTAGCCAACTGTAACTGATAACCAATCCGATGTTCTGTCCAAAATTCTGCCCAATCAGCAGTCCAGTTATTAATTTGAGGAGTTGAGCCGATCGCATTATTCCTATCCCAACCAAAACATCCCCTTAGCAAGGATGAATTCGCCTTTTCTCCCCCCGTTAGCAAGGATGAATTCGCCTTTTCTCCCCCCCTTAGCAAGGGGGGGCTGGGGGGGGTGTATTTGTGCATTTGAGCCAGTTTGCGTCCCATTTCTGCCCAGGCTATCTCGCCCCCGCCACTTCGCAAATCCAGCCATTCCAATACAATATAGGCAGAATTGCCCTCAGTTCCCCAGCAAATCGGTTGAGGAAGGCGAATAGTCTGAGTTTGGGCCATTTGCTGCAAACCCAGCGCCTCAGTTTCAAACATGGCGACTTGGGAAGCTTGATTGATTTTGGCGAAATAAGTGCGGGTACTGCTGTTGATAGCATAGCCTTGGTTGATGCAGCCACCGCTGACTGAACGGCGGTTGTCTATTGAAAATGTGTCTCCGGTTGCTTGGGAGATGTGTGCTGCAATTTTGTGCCACATAGCATCAAATGGTTTTGAGGGCGATCGCCATTAGTGTATCTGACTGGCGACACTTTACTGCGATTAATCGATCGCAGATCGGACACAATAGAATTATTCGACCGTCTTTTTTGTGGATATATCTTAATATCATGTGGGGTCGATTACCATAACAAAAAACTGTTCGTAGTGCGGACTGAAGTCCGCAGCATATTGCGGACTGAAGTCCGCACTACGAACGGCGATATTACTCGCGAACCGCCTGAAGATGACCAGAATAATTCGGTATGCCCAACAGCGGTTCGGGAGTGGCTAGACAATGTAGGGAGAGTCGATCGCCTTTGCGCGATTAATTGCTACCAATGTCTGGTAAATTAAAGCCGAAATCTCAGCGCGGGTGATGTCTCGCTGCCCAGAAAGCCGATCGCGCGCCGGATAGTTTACTACAATCTTCAAAGCTGTGGCTGTGGCTGCGGCGCTTAAAGCAAAATTAGGAATTTGATTGCGATCGCTGTAAACTTTTAAAATATCGGGATTGCCACCCTTAAGTTCCAAACCGTTAACCAAAGATACGATCGCCTCAGTCTTCGTCAAATTCTGATTCGGGCCAAACTTCAGCCCTGGAAACCCGGACAAAAACCCCGCCCGATTCGCCCGATCGATCGCACTTCTCGCCCAAAAACTCGCCGAAACATCAATAAAATTGGTAGCCGCCGCCTTCGGAATCGGACTAAATGCACTCACCAAAAGCGCCGCATATTGAGCGCGATTTAAACTGTTGTCAGGCCCGAAAGAACCATCAGGAAACCCACTAATTATATTCGCCGCAGCCAAAGCTTCAATAAACTTTTCTGCCCAATGTCCAGAAATATCGCTGAACCTGGAACCGCCGATATTTGGATTGCCGCCAGCCTTTCTCACCGCAGCTTGCACAGCTTTTAAAGCATTCACTTTCCCGCAACCAAACCAATCGCTGCGGCGAGTATTTGGATCGTAATTTCCCATGCGATTTCCCAATTGCGGATCGGCATCAACATCGACAATTTTATCGGCAGTTTGTTCGAGAATTCCCCGCACTTCCCGCGCCGTCAAACGGGGGTTAGCAGATAGCACTAAACCTGCCACTCCAGCGACTACTGGAGTGGCGCTAGAAGTGCCGCCAAAACTATCGGTATAGTCCCCCGAGTCGTAGCCGGCAACCCCGACGCGATCGGCAGTAAACACCCCCAAACCCGGCAAATACTGCGACACCTCCGGCGCAGTCGCAATAAATCCGGTTTCTGGTAGCCAGGTTCCCGGCGGCGCGTTGTTGCTGGGCGCGCAAACCGAGATGCTGGTGCCCCAATTGCTGTAGGCTGCTTTTTTGTTGAGGGAAGTGGAAGCAGACACCGCAATTACATCGGGGTGTACGGCAAATCCTGCCAGCCAATTAGTTTTGCCGCCCACAACGTTATTTGGCCAGCCTTTCTCGTCCACAGTCCCGTTAACGGGGCGGTTGGCATTCCCCGCAGCAAACAGAATCACGCAGCCTCTGCCGCCCCGCCCTTGGGTTGCTGCTTTGGTGATGGCGGCACTCTGGCGTAGGGAAAGTGGATAGTAAACTGCCCCTGGGCCCCAACTGCAAGAGATGACGGCGGCACCTTTTTCGATCGCCCAATTGAAGATTTTTTCGATCGACTCGTCATCGAGAAAACCCGTGGTACGGATGGGCATCAGGGCGCATCCGGGGGCGACGCCGACAGTGCCTTTACCGTTTTCTTCCGCAGCGGCGACACCAGCGCAACTTGTCCCGTGGTTGTCCGATTCAGCAACCGGCATCGGGGAAGTATCGCCGTCTTTGAAATCGATGGGCGAGACGATTTTGCCTTGGCCTTGAAAATCGGGGTGCGTCAGATCGAATGAATCGTCGGCGATCGCAATTACGATCGATCGCACGCCGCGAGTTATATCCCAAGCTGGTTCTGCATAAATTTGAGCGCCGCTGACAACTCCGTCACCGCCTTTGTTATTGAGATACCACTGTTTGGGATAAAGCGGATCGCGGGGTGTATAATGTTGCTGAGTTTCTAGGATAATATTGGGTTCCGCCACCAAAACTTCTGGATATCTTGTCAAGCGGTTGGCAATTTTAATCGGGTTTTCGGTTGCTTGTTTGGTGACTTCGCAGACGAAGGTATTGGGAATGCCTTCGACTGGCCGGATTATTGTTAAATTTGCTGCATTGGCGATCGCACTTCGCGATTCTTCGTTTACTTGTTCGCCAAATTGAATAGTAATGCGATCGGTTAAATAAAAGAATGTACTCGGATTGTTTGCGGGACAATAGACATGGCTGGCAAAAACTACAGCATCACTGGCGCGGGCGGCTTGCATTGCTGCATCTAGGTTTTCCGGCGCCACTAGATATTCTTCCAGATTACTTTGGCCGACGCGACGGTTAAGTTTTGCCTGATTTGTTGCAGCCCAATTATTTGATGTCGATGCTGTCGCTGACGGACGGACTGTAAAGCGGTTTGGAACTTTTGACAGCAACAATTCATCGCCGCCGCGCTGCAAAATCACTGCCAGACTTGCTTCGGGAACTCCGATACCTTGATAATTTTGTAAGGTATTTGCGGAAAGTGCGATCGGTTGTGTCATTAGAAATGCCCCTGTTCAGTTTTGATCCAGTATTTACTATATCTCTGAAAAACAGGCAAGATGCCTGTTCCACAAAGACTGAATCTTCTGGTGGGGAGTAGGGGTTGGGCTTCTAGCCCGCCCAAAAAAGGCCGATCGACAAAGATCGAACAACTACCATCAAATAAATACGCTAGGATTAACGTTAAAAAAATCTCCCAGCGCCTTAGCTTGCGCCTTGCTAATCGCCCGTTTCCCATTAACCACCTCAGAGACTACTCCTTTGGAACCAATCACGCCGACTAAATCAGCTTGTTTGAGTTCGCGAATTTCCATGAAATGCAATAGAACATCCCGGGGAGTCACTTCTGGATCTGGGTAATATTTTGATTCGTATTCTTCGATCAAGATTCCCCAGAGACTCAGTAAAGTTTCTTCTTCTAGTGTTAATTCTTCCTTAGACATCAGAAAATCGACTTCTGCGAGGGCAAGATCGTTATCTTCTTCGTTCAGGATGGGCTTAGGCTGCGATTTCGCCAGCAGTTGACCGTAGACTGTTTTCTCGATTGTGATATTCATGGTTCATTTTATTGTTAAATTAGATCGAAACTTACGCATCAAAACCAAAGAAACCGGGTTTTTCACCAATTTTAAAGCCTCAAATGCAGTATTTAGGTAAAAAAACCCGGTTTCTGCCTCCGGGACTAAATCGCCGGGATATGTCCAATCCCCCGCGATTTCCTTTGTTTAATCCAAAATCGATCGCACCCTTTGACATTTGAACAAATTTGGTTTACACTTAGCCGGTTGCGATCGCCAATGGTAAGATCGGCTCAAGCTAAATATCTTTTTAAAGCGCCGAGGCGCAAAGTAATTTCATGGTATACTCTGCAACTGTTTGCTGGCTTCGCTTCACCGCCCGGATGACGATCGGGGCGATCGCAGTTTTGACCCTGTTGCAACCGCTCCAAGCCCAAGCACAACAACCTTCTCGGCCAGATAACCAACCGCAAGTCGAACCCGCCGACGACCCCACAGACCCCAACAACCTCCGCCCTGTCACCCCAGACAGCAGCGTACTGAGCATTGCCGGAGGTCAGCGTTTGATGACAGAAGCCAGTGGTGCTATTTCCAGTCAAAATTACACGCTGGCGGCTCAAAAACTTCAAGAATCCCGCCAAATTTTCAATCAACTCTCCAACTTCTACCAGCAACTGGGCAGCAGTTTTGCCGGAATTGACATCCGCTTGGCCGACAGCAACCGCACCAAAGCTGTGGAAACAGCCCAAATGCGCGACGAAGCTACCTACCGGCTGGCGTTGGTACACCGCGCACAAAATAAGCCGGAACTGGCTGTTCCCCTACTGATTCAGATTATTCGATCGCAACAGCCAACTCGCGACTTGGGTAAAAAAGCTTACCAGCAGTTACTGGAATTGGGCTTTGTGGATGCCCCCTATCCCCGGCCTGCGGCAACTCAACCGCGATCGTCTAACAAATAGTTCCACTAAAATACTCAATACAGCCCTTTATCACAAATACCAATGGTTACACCGTCTCAAGTAGCAGAAATGATTCAGACTGGATTACCAGACGCTAAGCTAAAAGTTGAGGATTTGAGAGGCGGCGATCACTACCAGGTGAGAGTAGTCTCTGCTGCCTTTGAAGGGAAAACCCGAGTACAGCAACACCAACTGGTTTACGGAGCTCTCAAACAGGCAATGGCTAGTGAAGCTATCCACGCTTTGGCGTTGGAAACCTTAACTCCGGCAGAATGGGCAGCCAAAAGTGAAGTTGCTTAGTTTTTTAGTCGCAATTATCGCAAGTTTGTGCTTGTGTCAATAGTCGCTTGAGAAACAGTTGCTAACCAAAGAAATCGGCTTTTGCACCGGAATCTATGGCTTTCAACAGTTGACAGTTGACAGTTGACAGTTGACAGTTGACAGTTTGATAGCGACCTCTACCCTTAAGTCCGAGGATTGGAGTAATCAATAGTCTGATTTTAATTTCTCCCTCAAAGACTTGGGGCTTTCAACCAATTCTTTCTGGTAACGAGAAATTTTCGTTAAAAACCCGGTTTCTGCCTCATGAGAAACTACTGTCAACGTTTAAAAATTTTCAAACAATATTAGGAGATACCATGAGTACAGCACATGAAAGAATTGACGAATTGGTTAAGCAAAACAAAATCATGGTGTTCATGAAGGGCAATAAGTTAATGCCACAGTGCGGTTTCTCTAATACTGTGGTGCAAATTCTCAATACGATGGGAGTGCCTTACGAAACAGTTGATGTTTTGGCAGACCAAGAAATTCGTCAAGGCGTTAAAGAGTATTCCAACTGGCCGACAATTCCCCAAGTTTATATCAATGGCGAGTTTCTTGGCGGCTCGGATATTCTGATCGAAATGTATCAAAAGGGCGAATTGCAAGAAGTTGTAGAAGTCGCTTTGGCTTCTTAAACAGTTGACAGTTGACAGTTGACAGTTGACAGTAAAGTGTGAATCGTGAGGTTTTTTTATGGGGATTTCAACTCCACTCCCCCACGCCACATTCCTGAAGTGGGGAAGTTAAACCCGCTAGCGGACAATTGTCAATTGCCCACTGTTTAAAATCAGACAGAACAAACATAGCCCCGACTTCTTCAAGAAGCCGGGGATCTAATAGCAACCGGGTTTTACGTTGAATTAGGTTGATTTATAGCAGAAGCAAGAAGGAAGAAGGAAAAAGCAGGAAATCACAAATAACCAATTCCCGATTCCCGATTCCCTCTTTTGCCGATGCCCGATGCCCAAATAATCAGCGGGTTTATTAAACCAAATTTGGTGTTTAATAATAGTCTGATTCAGCTTGCGTTTGTGTCTGTGGCATTTCAAAATTGGAAGTATCGTGAATGTAACGCGCTGCTTCTTCCTCTAATCTGTGAATCAGATAGGGTTCCAGGCTGTTACAATGTCGCAGGGCTGCGAGGTAGCCATCTAAGTAAAGCCGCAGGTCATCGAAACGATAACCTCTATTCCACATTTCGACGAGAGCGTCGGTGAGTTTTTGGTAGTGCCGGATTGTTTGGGTGTCTTGTAGCATGGTCTGAGTTTGAAATCCTTTGTGGTGTATAATGACGGCGGGATTTAGGAACTGCCCGGATTCATACTGAGCAAGCTCAGAAGAGAGGCGATTGCTAAATAAAAGCTTTTACCCTGCTCAACAGGCTACCCTCCATAAAAAATTTCACTTGCTGCTATGCAGTGGCTCGACTCTTTGGCGCGCACCTAAATAATTCACCGTGCGTTTAATAGAATCGGGATGTTGCTGAATTTGGCGATCGAACTGAGTGAGTGTTCCGGCTACCGAGCGAACGGTTGCACGCATTTTAGTTTCAGTTACGCGATTTGTCAACTTCCTGGGAGTGGATACCCTGTCGGGGGGTTCGGTCAAAGCAGGTGGCTAGGTCATAGGCTCGATCGGCTGTAAGCTATATTATTTTCATTGTAAGCTCACCGCCAGAATGATTTAACCTTTCTCAGGTCTGACGATCGCAATTTGACCAAATCTTTAAAATTGATACTAGAAGTTTGTTCGTCGCTTTAAACGCAGCTTATGCTTGAGTAGCCATGGTTACAAAACCTTGACAAAAGCTCTGTTAACCTGGTACCCATTAGTGATAAGGGAAGCTCGCCGTTGTGGGATCTGCAAGTATTTCAATTGTTGAAGGAAATCCGCACCTGCGATCGCTCTTGGGCTGGCATTTACAGCAAGTCGGTCACTGGGTGCACCAATCAGCGGATATCAGTCATGCTAGGGAAATATTTTTCAGCCGCCAGCCAACCCTAGTGATTCTTGATGCCCAATTGCCTGATGGGGACGGTTTGGAATTTTGCCGCTGGCTCCAACAGCAGCAGCAATCGCTGATTTTGATGCTATCAGCGCGGAATTCAGAAGCGGATATTGTCGAAGGTTTGAAGTCGGGCGCCGACGATTACCTGACTAAACCGTTTGGGATGCAAGAATTTATGGCTAGGGTGGAAGCCCTGATGCGCCGCAACCGCACAATGGTACCGCCCGCGATGCTGGAGTGCGGGCGGCTAAAAATTGACTTGGTACAGCGCCGAGTCAGGCTGCATGAGGAACACATCGAGCTTACTCCCCAGGAATTCAGCCTGCTGTACGTGCTGGCTCAAGCTGGAGGAGTGCCTTTGTCGCGCTCCGATTTGCTGCGTCGGGCGTGGCCGGATGCGATTGACAACCCGCGCACGATCGACACTCACGTACTCTCTCTGCGGAAAAAAATCGAAATCGACCCGCGACAGCCGAGTCTAATTCAAACTGTGCGGAATGTCGGCTACCGCCTGAATCTGGAATTGTTGAATACGAATCAACAACATTCACCCGTATTCGGCGCTCCGACATCTGAAACTATCATTAGCCGATAGATCTGATTTTAGGTTGAGAATTGATGTGCGATCGCATCTGTTCTCGCGGCCATAATAAAATCATTGCGGTGCAGTCCCGAAATCGAGTGAGTCCACCAAGTAACGGTAACTTTTCCCCATTCGGTTAACAGTGCGGGGTGATGCCCTTCAGTTTCTGCTGCTTCGCCTACACTGTTAGTAAAGGCGATCGCACTTTTGAAATCCGGGAACTTGTAAGTGCGCTCTAACTGGGGAATACCATTTTTTTCAATCAAATTCCAGTCGGGAATTTGAGGTTTGAGTTGGACAATTTCGTAAGCTGTGACGCGGGGAGAGTTTGGGAGGCAGGCGGCACATTTTTCTTGCAATAGGGTGGGCATAAATTGCTTTTTAGTTCGATGATAGTTTTCTGGGTATTCTATTAGGATTAAGCTAAAGGTACATAACTAATGCGATCTAGATATTCATCATCATCAGCCGCTTCTGCAATTAATACTAAATCAGCAATCACTTGACCAACATCTGCTTGACGGCGAAGTACCAAAATTCCTGGTAAATGATGACCTGTGCTTAAATGATCTGCCAAGTGAAATGGCATTGAGCGGCGGTTCTTAGTAATGAGTAAAAAACCATTTTTTTCACACCAAACTATAATTTCTGGATCTAGTGTACCTCTAGGTGGCACACCTGAATCGCCAACCGTGTGGATAATTAAATTTGGTAGATGACGCAATAGCTGTTCGCGATACAAGGACGGCATATTTTCATCTATAAGGTACTGAATTGCCATTTATTGTGCTGCTGCCCGATTCGCATCGCCTTCTGCTTTTAACTTCCGAAGCCGTAAGACAACAGGCGGAGGATTTTTATCGTGTTCTGCCTGTGCTTTTAGAGTGTACTCTAACCAATCTTCTACATACTTTTCTACAATTTCTGGATTTTGTAGATAGTAAAAAATTGTAGCGTAAATTTGCTCTAAAGTTACTGTGGGAAACAGCTCTGCTATGACTTCTGGTGATTTCTTACCATAAATGTATTCATCGAGAATATCCTCGATCCCAATGCGGGTCTCTTTAATGCGAATATCATCAGCCGCCCAAAAATCAAAATAGTCTTTTAATTGCTTTGGTTTCTTGACTACAGTTACTTCTACAGTTTTACTCATTGTCTCTGGCTCGCTATCGAACACTTACCAACTTTAATTATAGCACGATCGTTGTGCGTCAGCCTGATGTAAATAAATGTTCGATCGCCCGTTTTTTCGGATAATTCATCAAAGAGCGATCGCACTCTCTTTTTCCGCCCAATTCAGTATTAACCGTTCAAAAATCGATCGGGATCGATGCCAGATTCCCGCAGTCTTTCGATCAAAGATTGTAAGCGAGTTTCGGCAATCTCTGCACGCTCCTGTGCCTCATCTGCCCGCTCTTGTGCCTCATCGGCACGCTCTTGTGCCTGCTCGGCTCGCTCCTCGGGAGTCGGAATCCAATTGCCTTCACTATCGTACCAGCGCAACCACAGTCGATCGACTCCCAGATAATCCCCGTGCCACAAACCCAAGCCTAAATCAATCTCAGGCATCCACAGGCGCGAGTCAGACAGTTCTAATTCTTCATAGCGAGCGCCATCCAATTTAAAAGCCCTCAATCGATTAGTGTAGCGACTGAAAACAACATAATAAGGAATCCGCAAAACCTGCTCGTAAACCTCCCATTTCCGCAGTGGCTTTTCCAAACTCGGTTCGTGGTTAATGTTACCATTACCTGCGATTTCCTCAGACACAGACGGCAGTTTTTCCCCATCATTTTCTCCCAAATCTTCTTTTTCTGTTCCCGGCGAGAGCAATTCTACAATCACAAAAGGATTCACACCCTCTTGCCAAATGACATAACTCAGCCGCATATCAACTTCATCATACAATCGGGAAACTCCCACAACTCCAAACCAATCCGGGCGCTTGTACCAAAGCGGGTGACGCACGTCATAATAAAGATTCATGTCGCTTCCGGTAAATATTTGGGAAGCTGAATAGGTAGAAGGGCGGAAGGTGTAGCTCAGCAACTGCGGTTGCAAGCCGTGAAATTCATCGGGCAAACCAGGTTCCTCCGGATTTTCGCTAGGTAGATCGTACATCGTGGGGAGTGTTTCTCTGGGCGATCTGGGCGGCTCTGTTTGAGGCACGGGATATTTAGGAAACATAAGAATTTAGGGGATAACTGACTTGATTTTAACTCAACATGATTTACCTGCGGAGGCTGAGAAACCTGGTTTCTTCCGAGATGCCTCACCGTCAAATATCAGATTTATCGAAACCGATTTTCTTTGCGGAATTAACTGCTAAAGTCCTCGCATCATGAATTCACATTAAGCAGGTGGCTGATTTCCCAGCAGGCGTTCAGCTAATTCTAAAAACTGTTCTGCCTGGGCGATTAATTCATTAGCTTCCGCTTCTGTAATCGCTGGATCGATATTATAATCGCCCTGATTTCGTTGATTTTGAGCAGAAATTAAGTAACGGTGAAATTCTACCGGAACTCTGCCTGTGCGTGCAAAATCTCTACCGAATGCAGAAATCACAGCAGCATGACTGGAGAAACTCAAACCATCGCCCAACAAGAAAGCTTCGGCAACATAAAACATAGTGTAATAAGCTCGTGACGCTGCAAAGTCAGGAAGTGCATTAGCTGCTAACAACTTAGCTGCCCGCAAGCTTTCACTGGCTTTGGTTAAAAGAGCAATTTGTTCTGGTATCAAATCGGCACTCCTTCTCTGCGAACATTTAGAAAGAAAGGACTTTTCTCTTGCTGAAAACGTGCTGCGGAGGCGAAAGCACTAGAAATTACTACAGTACGATCTAAGCACAAAGCGGCAACAAATTCACTCGTGCGAGCGATTTCTTTGCCAGGACTAACAGGCTCGTTCAAAACAACCAAAATATCAATATCAGAATCGGGTTTGGCGTCTCCTCTGGCTTGGGAACCGTAGAGAATTAACTGCACAAGTCTGTCGCCGTACAAATCATTAAAGTAGTGGCGCAGTTCAGCTAAAATTTCGGGTAAATTCTCGTTCATCTTGTTAGTTTATCAAGTTATATTGTCAGATTGTACTCTGATAATCTGGGCGGAATAACACCGCGACCTTATTTGTATTGTAGATGTTGGTGAAATCACGCCCCGATGATATTTAAACAAGTAGTTGCTTGCTCAACCGATAATTTTCTTAATCAAATCCAACTTACCTAGATAGGGAGCGTAGCGCCATTTTAAGTCAAGTAAAAATGACTTTTGCAGCACGCTTTTTTGATGAGAGAAAGTATCAAAACTGGCTTTCCCGTGATAACTCCCGATGCCGCTGTCGCCAACTCCGCCAAAAGGTAAGGTTGTAACTCCGACTTGCATAACCGTGTCGTTGATGCAAACTCCACCGGAAGAAGTTTCGCGCAAAACTCGTTCTTGTTTCTCCTTGTCCTTTGAGAACAAATACAAAGCTAGCGGTTTGGGGCGGGCGTTGATTTGGGCGATCGCCTCTGAGAGCTTTTCATACTCCAAAACTGGCAAAATCGGGCCAAAAATCTCATCCTGCATCACCGGCGAATCCCAGGAAACCTTATCAATTACCGTCGGCGCAATATATTTATCTTCGGCGTTAGTTTGGCCGCCCGCGACAATTTCACCATCTTTGATAAACTCTGCCAAACGTCCTAAATGATGCTGATTGATAATTCGCGAATAGTCGGGACTTTTCTGCGGATCGTCGCCGTAAAATTCGTGAATAGATGTTTTGATTGCTTGCATCAAAGCGGGTTTAACTTTTTTGTCAACTAACAGGTAATCTGGAGCAATACAAGTTTGACCGGCATTGATAAATTTGCCCCACGCAATGCGTCTTGCAGTATATTCAACTTGAATGTCTGAGTCTACAATGCAAGGACTTTTGCCACCCAATTCTAATGTGACAGGTGTGAGGTGTTTGGCGGCGGCTTCCATGACTACTTTACCGATTTTTGTGCCTCCGGTAAAGAAGATGTGGTCGAATTTTTCGGCTAATAATTGTTGGCTGATTTCAACTCCTCCTTCGATGGCTGCGATGTAGGCGGGATCGAAGGCTGTGAGAATCATATCCGCGACAACTTTCGACGTGTGCGAGGCGATTTCTGAGGGTTTGAGGATGGCGCAGTTGCCGGCGGCGATCGCCCCGACTAAAGGTGATATCATGAGCTGAAACGGGTAATTCCAAGGCCCGATGATTAAAACGACGCCCAAAGGTTCCGGGTAAATCCGGGCTGAGGCGGGGAATTGATCGATCGGTGTTGGCACTTTTTTGGGCTTGGCCCACGATTCAACGTTTTTGATGGCATAATTAACTTCTGCGAGCGCAGCAATTTCAAAATAAGCCTCATACTCCGGCCTGTTCAAATCAGCCTTGACAGCATCCACAATCCGTGATTGATTGGAGACGATCACACTTTTGAGATTTTTGAGTTGTTCGATCCGAAAATCCACATCTTTAGTTTTCCCAGTAGCAAAAAATTGTCGCTGCTCCCGGATCGTATCGCTGACACTCAATAGCATATTTTCTCCTGTATCTATCTACATAAATGTTACAATAAAAAAATGAAAATATCAAAAATCAATTTTTTATCTTCCTGTTTATCATTGCTTTGCTTGTTCGCAGTTACAAGCTGCAATTCGAGTTCTCAAAAACAAGTTGTTATTTGCTCAAAAGACTTTAGCGAACAAGTCATCCTTGCAGAAATTTTAGCACAGCACATCGAAGCCAAAACAGATATTAAAGTAGAACGCGAACTCAACCTCGGAGGCTCGCTTTGCCATCAATCCCTAACAGCAGGAAAAATTGACTTGTACGTCGAATATACGGGTACAGGTTTTACCAACATTCTCAAACAAAAGCCGATTTCTGACCCCAAAAAAGTCCTCGCCTACCTCAAACAAGAATATCCCAAACAGTTTAAAGCCGAATGGACTGAACCCCTGGGATTTAATAACAGTTTTGCGATTATTTTGCGGGGAGACGATGCCAAAAAACTTAACTTGCAAAATCTCTCGCAATTGGGTAAAGCTGCACCAAAATTGCGCGCTGGTTTCGGGCCGGAATTCAAAGATAGAGAAGATGGATTTCCCGGATTGGCTAAAACTTACGGGATTAGATTTGCGGAAGAACCGAAGGAGTTGCTGTTAGGATTGCTTTATCAAGCACTGCAACAAAAAGAAGTAGATGTGATTGCTGGAGGCACAACCGATGGTTTGATTCAAAGTTTGGGTTTGGTAGTGCTCAAAGATGATAAGAACTATTTCCCGCCCTATGAAGCTGTGCCGGTTGTGCGATCGCAAATTTTGGAAAAATATCCCGAATTGCGTCCAGTGCTCGCAGAGTTGGGCGGCAAAATCTCCGAGGAAGATATGCGCCAACTCAACTATCAAGTTGATGGGAAACAGCAGGATGCCGCACAATTAGCGCGGCAGTTTTTGCAGCAAAAATTGGGTGAGTCCAAGCCTGCAACTCCGGCGAAATAAAGGCACGAATTATGCAAAAAATGGTTGGATATCATGTCGAGCAAAATATCAACTATAGGTTTGTAGTGAGAACTTTAGTCCTTCTTTTTGCGGACTAAAGTCCTCACTACAAACCTACAATCGGGTGCGTCTCGA
The DNA here is from genome assembly GCA_004292955.1 of Oscillatoriales cyanobacterium. GTDB lineage: Bacteria > Cyanobacteriota > Cyanobacteriia > Cyanobacteriales > Microcoleaceae > Microcoleus. The sequence continues at coordinate 322,524 of RDXX01000011.1, forward strand.
AGAAGACCGGGCGAATAGAATTCGCGTCTATACAAGCAAAACCTGCCTCCGCAGGTTGAAGAACGAACGGTTAAAATTATGTGATCTTCTTCAGAAGACCGGGCGAATAGAATTCGCGTCTATACAGACAAAACCTGCCTTCGCAGGTTGAAGAAGGAACGGTTAAAATTATGTGATCTTCTTCAGTCCGCGGAGGCGGACTTTGTTTGTGTGCCCGTAAACTCCGCGGTTTTAACCGCCGTCTTTCTTCATTTTTTCTAAACCTGGTTTCAACCGCCGTCTTTCTTAAGTTCCTTCACTCAGCTTCACTCAGCCTCCGCAAATTCAAAATATCGCTCATATTTTTAATCTGCATACAAGTCCGCTCGAACTGTTCTTTATCCTGGATATCCATGCACAAGTCAATTAATGCCGGCAATCCTGGATATGTTTTGACTTGAGCGCTGCGGACGTTCACTTTGTTGTCTTTTAAATGCGATAATACATCATTGAGAACTCCCACTCGATCGAGCGCTTCGACTTGAATGTTAACCGGATAAGTATTGGGGCGAGATTCATTGCGGTTGGTGGAATTCCAACTCACAGGAACTAATCTATCACCCGGTACACTCTCAACATTTGAACAGCCTTGTCGGTGAATCGAAATTCCTCGGATGCGAGTCACTACTCCAATAATTGATTCGCCGGGAATCGGACAGCAACAGCCGGCTAAATGATACAGCAATCCTTCTACACCTGCGATCGGCGATTTGCTCGGAGATGAACTCGGTACGGGTTTGGGTGCGGCTGATGCAGGTATTTGTACTGGCGATTCCTGGATTCCTGCGGGTGCAGCTTCTATTTTTTGCTGCACTTTGACTAAATCTCGCAGTCGGTTGACTACGAGATTTAGGGTGACTTCGCCGTAGCCCAACCCGGCGATTAAATCTTCGACGCTGTGGTAGTTGCAGCGCTGAGCTACTGATTGCATGGGTTCAGATTTCAGCAAGGATTCTAAGCCGTTTTTACCTAATTCTTTTTCCAGCAATTCCCGCCCGCGAGCGAGATTTTCATCTCGGTGCGATCGCTTTAACCACTGGCGAATTCGGTTTTTTGCTCCGTTTGTCTTGACAAAATTCAGCCAATCGGAGCTGGGATGGCCGTTTTTTTGATTCAAGATTTCTACAATGTCGCCATTCTTTAAAACCTTGTCTAGTGTCACCATCCGCCCGTTGACTCTGGCGCCGGTGCAGCGATTGCCTATTTCTGTGTGAATGCGGTAAGCAAAATCTACGGGTGTCGATCCGCTGTTGAGGGCAATTACGTCTCCGTTTGGAGTGAAAACGTAGATATCTTCGTCGAATAAGTTGTCTTTAATGCTTTGTAAATATTCGCGATCGTCTTTGAGATCGGTTTGCCATTCTAGCAGTTGTCGCAGCCAGGTAAATTTTTCGTCGTCGCCGGTTACTGTGGTATTGGAACCGCCGGTTTCTTTGTATTTCCAGTGGGCTGCTATGCCGTATTCGGCAATGTGGTGCATTGCTACGGTGCGAATTTGGACTTCGATGGGGCGGCCGCTGGTGCCGATGACTCCGGTGTGCAACGATTGATAGCGGTTGGCTTTTGGTAAACCAATATAGTCTTTGAAGCGGCCGGGAATCGGGCGGAATGAATCGTGGACGATCGCCAATGCGCGATAACAGTCATCATTGCTTTCTACTATGATCCGCACCGCAGCAATATCGTAGACTTGGTTAAAGCCTTTTTGCCGGCGCTGCATCTTCCCATAAATCCCGTACAAATGTTTGGGACGGCCGCTGACTTCATAGCATTTAATGCCTAAATTGTCAAGCCTTTCTCGCAAACAATCTGTGACTTCTGCAAGTTGGGTTTCTCGATCGCCCCGCTTCACCGCCACCAAGTCCTGAATTTCGCGGTAAGCTTCCGGTTCCAGGTATTTAAAGGCTAAATCTTCCAATTCCCACTTAAAGCGCCCGATACCCAAACGGTTCGCCAGGGGAGCAAAAATCTCTCGGGTTTCTAGGGCAATGGTGCGCTGCTTTTCTTCGGACAAATGCTCCAAAGTCCTCATATTGTGCAGCCTATCTGCGAGTTTGACGACAATCACGCGAATATCTTTAGCCATTGCTAGGAACATTCGGCGGAAATTTTCGGCAAGGCGCTCTGTTTTGCTGGAAAAATTAAACTTAGAAAGCTTGGTGACTCCTTCGACTAACTGTCGCACTTCTGCCCCAAACCGCTGTTCTATTTCTTCGAGAGTAATATCTGTATCTTCCACAATGTCATGGAGGAAACCAGCAGCAATCATAGCGCTGTTTCCGCCCATATATCGGAGTATTCCAGCTACAGCTACGGGATGGCAAATATAAGGTTCTCCCGATTTGCGGTACTGTCCTTCGTGCAAGTCGCGGGCAAATTCAAAGGCCCGACAAATTAAGCCGTTGTCCGTCGTACAATTCGGATTTGGGGCTTCGTCAGGTTGCGATCGAGCATTCAGACATTCTTGCAGCCAGTCGGGAACTATGCAAGGATCGATCGCATTCGAGGGAGTCAGAGTGTTTGCGTTCATGGGGTACACCTTTAAAAATTAGAAATACAAATGGTTAAATGCCAGTTTTCGGTTGAATTGCCGAAATTATGTGTTTAGTTATACTAAACTAATTGAATGCCACAATTTGCAATTCAAAAAAATAGTCAATTTTTCTGTTAACTATACCTATCTAATTGCGAGTCGCCCCCCCTCGCAGGTAGGAAAATATAGTGACTCCACTGCCGCCACTGCGGTCGATCGATCGGGTAAAATGGGGATATTTTGGCGGTAGCAGTGGAGGTCAGTCGATTTGAGATTTGAGATTTGAGATTTGACTCGACAGATGAATCTGGAACTAGGGTCTAAAATTTGAAGATATCCACTCTAGCGAGCATTAGGACACTGTACCTGTTTTTGGTGGAGCGGGCGATCGGCATTTACAGGCAACGCTAAACTCAAAGCAGAAGCCAGAGCGATCGAGTCACGCCCCCAGTGATGAAATTTTCTCAAAAAACAGGGAATTGCTGCAAAAAGGCACGGCTTTCCTTCATCTGAGCCAACCTTAAGCAAGAATCTACTTTGATTATAAATATAAATTTGTTCACAAAATCATGATATTGTCCGAAGACCGCCGCCATTGCTACGAAGAATTACAGCAAGCACTCGAACAGCTACAAAGAACTGTTACACAGGATAAGGTCGATCGGGCAGCGCTGGCGATCGAATACAAAAAAGTGCAACAATTTTTCGGAAACCAAATTATGAGAGTCCCCAGCGCTGAGTTAGACGCCTCAGAACCCCCCCCAGAACAGTCATATTTGACGGAAATTCACAAGCAACTGCGGTTATTGGGAACAGATGTCACGTTTTTGCAAGTAGCGAAGCAGCCAGCAACAGCATCCGCAAGGCAAACTGCGACGGCGGAGCGACTTAACACGCTAATTGGCTACTGCGGCGCGGTGCTCCAAAAAAATTCTGGTGCGCCCGGGCCCGTCGAGATGCAAAATTAATAACTGTTTTCGTATAGTAAACGATTTCTTGTAAATTCCTTGAAGATAGCGGTAGACATTGATAGTATGTAATCAATAAAAAACCACCGTGTATGACGAATTCCAATACATTGGATACGGACTCAACTTCACACGCAAAGAAATTCTTGCCTTTTTGGGACAAGTCATGTCAGGAGATATCGAGACAGTTGTGGTCGTCGATCGCTTTGACCTACTCGCGCCCAGGAGTTGACAGATCCATATTATCAAGTGGATCTGTCAACAGCAAAATTGCTAACTCCTGGTTCTGTGCCGAACAGACTTATCTCCCCAACCAGAAATGGTTGAAGATATCCTATGAATCATCCAGGCTGACGATTGCGGACTCTACTCCCAGCGTCAAGACAAATCTACTATCCAAAAAGATCAGAGTCTACCCGGAAACAAAACTAGCTCAGAAATGGCGGACATGGATAGCCGCAAGCAGATGGTGTTACAATCAAGCAATTGCCATTCTCAAAAATGAAAAAATCGGTAAATATGAATTGCGTAAACGCATCATGGATTCAGCACCTGAATGGGTGTCTCAACAGCCATACAACCCGCGTCAACTAGCAGTATTTCAAGCCTGCGAAGCACACAAAGCAGCTTGTAAATCCCAAGGTACAGCCAAGTTTAGAAGTTGTCAAGAACCAACTCAAACTATTAGGTTTCAAACAGCGAACTGGAAATCAAACACATTCTATCCGCGCGAAACCAAAGGCTTGTCTTTTAAAGCGTCTGAAGCAATAGTGGAGGTAATGCAACACGAACCAACCCTTAGTATTATCAACGATCAATGGTTTATCTGCTATGCGGTTGACACTGTTGCACCGCCTCCGACTCAATCCGAATTAGCGATTGCCTTAGACCCGGGAATCAGAACATTTATGACAGGATTTGACGGTCATAATATACTGAAATTAGGCAAAAGTGATATCGGTCGCATTTATCGGTTAGCCAGACATTTAGACAAGTTAATGTCTCGGCTCGGAAAAAGCAAAGGTAGTCAGTTTAAGCGGCTGCGGTATCGATTGAGAAAAGTAGCAGCAAGGATTCGTGTTAAGATTAAGAACTTAGTTTCGGAATTGCACAATAAGGCGGCTAATTACCTAGTTAGCAAGTATAAGTTAATTTTCTTGCCAACATTTGAAACGCAGCAAATGGTAAAAAAGGGTAAGCGAAAACTTGCCACGAAGACAGCTAGAGCGATGGTGACTTTGAGTCATTATCGTTTTAAACAAACGTTGAAGCATCAAGCATCCAAGTACGGTTGTGTTGTAGTAGACGTGACAGAAGAGTACACCAGTAAGACTTGTTCAAAATGCGGTCATATCCATAGCAAGTTGGGCGGCTTAAAAACGTTTAAATGTCCCGAATGCGGACACACTCTGGACAGGGATTTAAACGGCGCTTTCAATATTCTGTTGAAAGCTTTGAGGGATACCTCCATGTCTGGTAAGCTGCAAGCTTTCCAGATTATGCCATACACAGTAGATTTGGGTGGATTCCTAGATTTACCGGGTTAAATGTATCTGAATTAACAGGGAATATAGATAAGGCAAGGAGAAATAAAGCGGTGGAATGTCCAAAATGCAAGCATCCCAACTTAGACGGTGGCACCTTAGCCGGCAGTATGTCGGTGCAGTGGTGTCCCAACTGTTACGGTATCTGGATTCCGGGCAAAGAATACGAAGCTTGGCAGAAAGAACACAGCCTCTGGTACAACAAATCCGAGAAGCCTCAGCCGACTGGCACTCTCGGCATAGAATTCACGCCGTCTCCCTACGACAGCAAAGCAGCACTGTGTCCCGAAGACGGTCACTATCTGTCGCGGGCAAAGGTTCCGTTTAGCAGAGTGCCCTTTTACATAGAGCGCTGTATGCTGTGCGGAGGAATTTGGTGCGATAACGGCGAGTGGGATATTCTCGAAAGTCTGGGATTCCACACCGAGATTGACAAGATGTTTTCTCCCAACTGGCAAGCTAAGGCCCGCGTGCAAGAACTCGCTGCTCGGGAACGTCAGGTGCTGACTGAGAAGCTGGGCCCGGATATCGCCGGATATGTGTTGGAACTAGCGGAAGTTTTAGCAGACCATCCCCATGCTGATTGTGCGGCTACTTACATATTGCGGAGAGCTGAGTTGAAACGAAAGGAAATTTAGTCAGTTGGCAGTTGGCAGTTGGCAGTTGGCAGTTGGCAGTTGGCAGTTGGCAGTTGGCAGTTGGCAGTTGGCAGTTGGCAGTTGGCAGTTGGCAGTTGGCCTGTGGTCATTAGTTATCAAATACTGACTAACAACTGACAACTAACTGACAACTAATAATTAACTGCTATCATGTCTGGTCGATTGTCATTAATAAAATTGTTTGTAGTAAGGATGAAATTTATCCCGTCACCCCGATTGATGACTCGCCGTCCTCACTACGAACGATTTAGGATTATATGACGGGACATGATATGACCAATAACCAATAACCAATAACTAACAACTAATAACTAACAACTAATAATTAACAACCAATAACCAATAACCAATAACCAATAACCAATAACCAATAACCAATAACCAATAACCAATAACCAATAACCAATAACTAAGGACTAAGGACTAAGGACTAATGACTAATGACTCTTCTCTATTTTCGGTTGAAAATCTGCGAGTAGCTTATCCTCAGCGGCGGGGCCAATCCGGTTGGGCCGTTGATGGGGTTTCCCTGGCGTTGGAACCGGGGGAAAAACTGGGATTAGTTGGGGAGTCTGGGTGCGGTAAGTCAACTTTGGGTAGGGCGGCGATGCGGTTGCTGCCGGATTCGACTTTGGTTGAGGGGCGGGTTGGTTTTGGTGGAGAGTCGGTGTTTGAGATGAATGCTTCGCGGCTCAGACGCTTTCGGGGCGAAGCTGTGGCATTGATTTTTCAAGATCCGATGACTCGTCTCGATCCTTTGATGACTGTTGGGGAACACTGCATTGAGACTTTGCAGGCTCACAGACCGAATTTGAATCGCAAGGAAGCTAAGAAACGGGCGATCGAGATTTTGGATGCTGTGAAAATTCCGGCGTCTCGCTGGTCGCAATTTCCCCACGAATTTAGCGGTGGAATGCGCCAAAGAGTGGCAATTGCTTTGGCTCTTTTGCTCGATCCTAAATTAATTGTGGCGGATGAACCGACGACGAGTTTGGATGTAACTGTCGCTGCTCAGATTTTGCAGGAGTTAACCCGACTTTGCGCTTCAAGAGGAACGGCGATTTTATTGATTTCTCACGATTTGGCGATGGTGGCTGAGTATTGCGATCGCATTGCGGTGATGTACGGCGGCAAAGTCGTGGAAACGGGGCCAGTGCTGGATGTTTTTGAACGGCCGCAACACGAATATACTCGATCGCTCCTGAAAGCAGCTTTGCACATTCAAGCTGATTCGGGTAAAGGGTTAACATCGGAGGAAAGAAGGACTGAAGTCCTCACTACAAACTTAACAAATTCACCTCTGTTGACTGTGACGAATTTACAGCAGCACTACAGTTTAGAAAGCAATTTATTAGACCAGTTATTTTCGAGGAACCGCCAGGTAATTAAAGCCGTAGACGGCGTTAGTTTAGAGCTGGAGCGGGGAGAAATCCTCGGGCTTGTAGGGGAGTCCGGCTGCGGCAAAAGTACGTTATCGCGCACAATTTTGCGACTGATTCCCCCGACAGGTGGGAAAGTGGAATTTCAAGGCATAGATATCACTGCCTTGAGCCGCGATGCTGTCAGGAAACACCGCCGCCAAATGCAAATGGTATTTCAAGATCCTCACGCTTGCTTGAATCCAATGATGACTGTCGGGCAAAGTATTGCCGATCCTTTGTTGATTCACAAATTAGCTAATGGAGAGGAAGCTAAAAAACAAGTAATCCAAATGTTAGAGCGGGTGGGTTTGACTCCTGGGGAGGATTTCTTTCGCCGCTATCCGGGGGAACTGTCGGGGGGACAACAGCAGCGGGTTTCCATCGCCAGAGCTTTGATTACTCGGCCGCAACTGATTATTTGCGACGAACCTGTGAGTATGCTGGATGCTAGCGTACAGACTCAAGTATTAGAGCTGATGTTGGAGTTGAAGCAGGAATTTAATTTGACTTATCTGTTTATTACCCACGATTTGTGGGTGGCGAGATTTTTTTGCGATCGCATTGCGGTAATGAATTCGGGAAAAATTGTGGAAATCGGGAAAACTAGGGATATTTTTACTAATCCGCAGCACCCTTATACTCAGGAGTTATTGCAGGCTGCTCCTTTACTGGCTCGAACTCAATAAAAATGTATAAAATTAGCGCAATCAGATATTAGTCAGCAACTTCTATATGGATTTCGGAAATTTCTGATTAAATTCGTTACAGTGAAGGGATACTTTTCAAATCATCCCACGGACACCAAGCAAATATGGCAAAATCTGACTTAGGCAGTTTTGCGGTGGCATCCGAAGCCTCACTCGAAATCGCAGAGGATGAGGACACCGAGATCGATCGTCCGACGGTAAGTAGATCGTCAGCATACAACAGTTGGTCTGCCGACGATCCCGTGGGAGCTTTGTTCAAAGAAATGGCTCGCTATCCCCTACTGACTGCCACCGAAGAGGTAGAGTTGGCGCGCCGCGTTCAAGAATTGGTAGCCCTTCAGGAACTAGAAGAGCGTTTAAAGCAGGAATTGGACAGAGTGCCCACAAAAGCTGAACTAGCCACGGCTTTGGGGGTGAGCGAAACTCAACTGCAACAGATCCGCTACCAGTGTCAGTCGGCGAAACGGAAAATGATCAGCTCTAATTTGCGCTTGGTGGTTTCGATTGCCAAACGCTATCTCAACCGGGGCGTGCCTTTTCTTGATTTAATTCAGGAAGGATCTTTGGGTTTGAACCGAGCCGCCGAAAAGTTCGATCCTGAGAAGGGTTATAAATTTTCTACCTATGCCTATTGGTGGATTCGCCAAGGAATTACCCGCACAATTGCCAATCAAGGGCGGACAATTCGGTTGCCGGTTCACATTGTCGAACAGTTAAATAAACTCAAAAGAGTTTATCGGGATTTGAGGCGTTCTCTTCAACGCAATCCCACTGAACTTGAACTTGCTAAAGAAATGGAAGTTACTTCCGAACAGCTTCGTTACCTCCAGCAAGTGCGCCGCCAATCTTTGTCTCTCAACCACCGCATCGGCACGGAAGAAAGTTCGGAACTTTTGGATGTTATTGAAGATAATGCAACGCAATCTCCCGAAGCTCAGATGAATGAGATGATGATGCGCCAAGATATTTTGGAGGTGTTGGATAATATTTTGACTGAGCGGGAAAAAGAGATTGTTGCTATGCGTTACGGTTTGATAACTGGCGAACCTTACACTTTAGAAGAAGTCAGTAGTTTGTTCAATCTGTCCCGCGAACGAGTCCGTCAAATTCAAAATAAGGCTATGCGAAAGCTGCGCCGCCCTCAGGTGACGGAACGGTTGAAGGGCTGGTTGAAATAAGCTTCAAAACATTGAGTTTGCATTGTGAAAAGTCTTAAATATTGGACGGCGAATGAAATTCGCGTCTATACAAACAAAACCCGCGGAGGCGGGTTTAATTGGTTTAACTGGTTCCAAGGCAGGGGAGCATCTTATTTTTGTAAAAAGCATTTTTTTCTTATAGTGCGAGCGTCCCCGCTCGCGTATCGTATAATACGCGAGCGTCCCCGCTCGCGTATCGTATAATACGCGAGCGTCCCCGCTCGCGTATCGTATAATACGCGATCGCCCCCGCTCGCACTATTAAATGCAAAACTGAGATCCTCCCCCAAGGCAGAGCCTTGGAACAGATATTCAGAGGCTCTGCCTCGGCTGGGAAAAAAGGAGGCAGAGCCTCCAGATCTGCGTTACTAGGCAGGAGCCTGGTAACGAGTAGAATTAAAAATATCTTGATGTGGTATTTTAAATTGTTGATTGTCGCTTACTACTGATTGATTTATGTCTGATGAGGTGATTTTGCGTCCAGCTACCCGCGCCGATGTGCCGGTGCTGTTTGATTTGATTAAGGCTTTAGCTGAGTACGAAAAGTTATCTGATGCGGTAACAGGTAATGCGGTAGATTTGGAAAATCATTTGTTTGCCGATCGCCCTTTTGCTGAAGCGATTCTAGCAGAATCCGAAGGTCGGATTGTCGGCTGGGCGCTATTTTTTTACAATTATTCTACTTTTTTGACTCAGCCGGGGATTTATTTGGAGGATTTGTTTGTGCTCCCTGAGTTTCGCGGGCGGGGAATTGGCAAGTCTTTGATTGTTTATTTGGCGCGGTTGACGGTGGAAAGGGGCTGCGGGCGCTTGGAGTGGAGTGTGCTTGATTGGAATGAATTGGCGATCGGATTTTACAAGGGTATCGGTGCTGATGTGATGCCCGACTGGCGGATTTGCCGGGTGGCGGGGGAGTCTTTGGCGACTTTGGCCTCGAAGTGATTTTATCAGTTGGCGATCGCACTACGACTCTCAAAAACGACTCTCAGAAACCGGGCTTTTTGCTGAATCTGCCGTCTGTAACCCGTCTTTTCCCGAAAAACCCGGTTTCTGGGCACCTCGTGGGTCAATTTTGGGTTGGGTAAATCCTAGTAAATAATTGGCAAAAATATAGGAAAATTTAAGTGACAGTAGATTTTGACTGAGAGAGTAGATCGTGATTATTTGGGTAAACGAGCAAATCGATCCGTCGGGTATTCTTTATGCTTGCATTGCTTGTGGCGATGAGACTCAAGCCAAGCAATGCCACGAATCTTTTGAGCAGAATTTGACGGCAGAGCAAAAACAGCAGGGCTGGGTTGCTACATTGCGAACAGTTACTTCTTGGGATGAGGTGCCTGTTAATTCTTTGAAATTGAATTGATGAGGGCAAGTTAGTCGATTTTAGATTTTAGATTTTAGATTTTAGATTGACTCCACAGATGCAATTTGGGAGTTTGAACTTTCGTCTAAAATTTTGATCGATACCCTCCGTCGTGTTGGCGCTTAATATGCGTTTTTGGTTGACTTATCAGCAGATTTAGTCTCGCTGTATTGAGGTGCGATCGCAACTGCCGGAAAACACAGCATATAATTTCGGAAAATGCCAGATAACTCGTTAGCAGAGCCTTCTAAGACGATCGCACTTTTGTAAAATTCAAACAAATCTGGTGAAAGTGTATCTGAAAGTACAATGCTGCAATCGTTGATGTCTGATACTCTCAAAATTGTGTCCTCCTGGCTGCGGGAATTTGGGCGGGAAATTGCGGGGGCGCAGTTCCCCGGCGGGAGGGTGAAACAGCCTGCATCCTGCGATCCCATAGCTGCAAGTTCCGCTAACGACAAATCGCATTTTTCAAACTGGTTTTAGCCTTACTATTAGTCAATAGAGGCATTTCAAATTGTCAAGTTAAGTTTTTATGATTGAGACATTATTTCACGCTTATACGCCTCTAGTGATCTGGACTGGGTTGGGACTGCTGGTATTTCGGTACATCCCAGTTGATTTTCCTAAGCTGCTGAGCCGCTTTCTGTTCTGGATTGGGATACCCCTGCAAATTGCAGTTTTAGCCCGTCAGAGCGATTTTTCCGGTGCTGTCGGATTCACACCGGCGATCGCCATATTCGTATTATTTGTCAGTACGAGTTTAGCTTGGTTGACTTGGGTATTATTACGGCGGCTGAGCACCCGCCACGTCAAAAAGCCATATTTTGACGGCAAACATTCTGTAGTTAATTTATTTCTATTAAATATAAATTCCCTGACGCGATCGAGCCAAGGCAGTTTTATCCTAGCTGCGATGTTAGGGAATACCGGCTTTGTCGGATTAGCAATCACCCCCGCGATCATCAGCAGCGATAACAACAACTGGGCCGTCTTGTACAGCGTCACCAACAACGTGATGGGAAGCTACGGATTTGGTGTATTTCTTGCTAGCTATTTCGGGCATTCCGATGGAAAAAATCACTGGTGGATTCAGCTTCGGGACGTGCTAACAGTTCCAGCCCTGTGGGCATTTATCATTGGTTTTTTTACCAGAAGTGTCCCCCTGCCTGAGACTGTAGAATCGGGATTGCAGACGGCAGTTTTAGGGGTAATTGCTAGTGCTTTGGTGTTGGTTGGTATCCGGCTGAGAGCTATTAAAACATGGCAAAGTTTTGAACTAGCGTTAATCCCGTCGCTGTTAAAAGTGGTAATTGTGCCGGTGCTGATCGGATTGGGTGCTAGTTTTTTCGGATTGAGCGGCGATCCGAGGTTGGTTTTGGTGTTGATGTCGGGAACGCCCACGGCTCTTTCGGTGCTGATTTTAGCAGAAATATATGAACTCGATCGCGATTTGTTAGCTAGCAGTATCGCCCTCACTTCTGTCGGTTTGCTGTTGATGCTTCCGCTGTGGTTGGCTTGCTTTATTTGATATTAACTGAGTTGGCTGTTGACTGTTGACTGTTGACTGTTGCTCGAAGGAAGAGGGAAGAAGGAAAAATAGTCCTTGATGCACATAATCTGTCTGTAGGGTGTGCAGCGTGCAATTTTACCATGACAATAGCTGGCGGTTGCTAATATTAGCTGAATTGTCAAATTAGATGACTCTAAAATTTCGGATTACAATTGACAATAAATGCACGGGAAACGACGATGAACGAGACAATAACTGCTACAGGTTTGCCTCCTGCATTCCCCGATCATACCCAACTGCCAGAGGAAGACGGTACATTTGTGAAGAATTTTCAGGAGCATCCCCAGAGTATCATTCTGACAGATTCGATCGCGTCGGTGGTAGAGCGGCTGCATCCAGACGGACAATATGCGATCGGGCAAGATTGCGGAATTTACTGGCGAGAAACTGACCCGCCAGAGCGAGGCGCAGAAGCACCGGATTGGTTTTATGTGCCCAACGTACCGCCAACAATCGACGGTTATCGCCGTTCTTATGTACTTTGGCGGGAACACATGGCTCCGTTCATTGCTTTAGAGTTTGCTAGCGGGAATGGAGATGAAGAGCGCGATCGCACTCCGCTAGCTGTAGCCGCTGACGGTACTACAACTAAACCGGGTAAGTTTTGGGTTTACGAAAGAATTATCCGCATTCCTTACTACGGCATTTATGAAATTAAAACGGGCAATTTAGAAGTCTATCACCTGATAGATTTTGTCTATCGCAGGATCGAGCCAAACGAACGCGGTCACTATCCCATTCCTGTATTAGATGTAGAATTGGGACTTTGGCAGGGAAGTTATCAAAATCAAGAAATGCTTTGGCTGCGGTGGTGGGATTCCCAGGGGAATTTGCTGTTAATTGGCTCCGAACAAGTTGAAATTGAGCGGGCTAGAGTCGAGCAAGCGGAGCGAAAAGCCGAGCAAGCAGAGCGAAAAGCCGAACAAGCGGAGCGAAAAGCCGCCCAGTTAGCCGATCGACTGCGAGCAATGGGCATCGATCCGGATGCTGAGGATTGAGATCGAATCTGATGGCCTCGGAGTTATACTGAGCGTGCGATCGCCCGCTTCCAGTACCGAAAAAATTTGAATTGGTTTTACCGGGACTGAGGAACAGACAGCAAAGCGAACAGAAACAGCCAACAATCCTATCTATCTATTCCCCGATGACAAACTCAGTTTTGATCGATCGTTTAGGTAACTGGAACCCGCAACTGCTGCGGGAACTTCGCGGTAGACTCAAACCCCACACAGTCATTGCAGCGGTCTCATTTTCGGTCATCTTCCAAATTATTTTACTGCTGATTGCCTCGCCAAATTCCCGCCTCTTTTCAGACGGCTGGCTGGACTTGTGGCAAATCATCACTTGGATGCTGCCCTATGTAACATTTACCCTCGGAAGTTATTGGATAGTCAACGACATCGGACAGGAACAGAAACGGGGAACTCTGAATTTTATTCGGCTGAGTCCGTGTCCGGCGTGGCAGATTCTGCTGGGTAAAATGCTGGGCGTTCCCGTACTGCTGTATATTTTCCTAGGGCTGATGGTTCCCCTGCACTGCTTGGCCGGCTTGCAAGCGGGGATTTCGCTGCCCCTGATTGCCAGCGTCTATCTGATGCTCGCACTTGGATGCGCTATATGCTACAGCGTAGTGATGCTCTGCGGGCTGGTAAGTGAAACACAGAGAACAGGGAACCCACCACAGGCAACAGCCTTTGGAGTTGGGGCGATCGCCTGTTGCGCGATCGCCCCATTGTACATGAGCTGGAACACCGCCATCACATGGCGGCCGCTGTTGGCGAATTCAGAAATATTCGGATACCCACATCCTGTTGTTTCGTGGTTTTTGCTCCCGATTAACAACATAGGTGTGGTGTCTCATACTTTTAGTTTAGTGGTGTTAGGCACTACTGCGTTTTTGCTGTGGCGAATATTGTTGCGGAATTTCAACAAACCTCGATCGACTGCGATCGGCAAACGGCAAAGTTATGCCATTTTAGCTGGTGTAGAAGTTCTCGCTCTAGGCTTTTTCCTACCCACAAGCGTGGTGGATGAGCAGAACGCCACCTTGGCAGCTATCTCGATGTACGTTTTGACCGTTATGCTGCTGCTGGTTTTAATGCTTGCTATCTGCCCTCAACGCCAAGCTTTATTAGAGTGGGTACGCTATGATTCTCCCGGCTGGCAAAGCTTAATTTGGTCGGATCGAAGCCCTCTGTTAGTGGCTGTTATTATCCATCTAATCGTAGCAAGTGCGCTGTTAGTACCTTGGCTATTTTGGATAGGTATCGGCACTAAAAAACTTGTAGAAACAGGTCTTTTAGTTCTGTGTACGACAAATACGATCTTAATATCCGCCACCTTCGTGCAACAAGTTTGTGCGACGAAAATTCGCAATCCAATGGGATGGGCGAGCTGTGGATTCAGCATTTGGTTGCTCCTTGCTCCCGGAATGCTCCTATATTGGGAACTCATCCCCGATCGCATTCCTGCAACCGCCGCACTTTGGACGCTATTCGGCTATGGGTTTTGGCAGTTCTACAAACCAACAGCAATACCTTTTGTGGGATTGGGAATTCTTGCTCAATGGCTGTTTCTAGCATTTCTGCTGAGGAGATTTCAGAAAACTATGCAGAAATTAAAAGTAGGAACTTAGTACGATTTTAGATTTGGGATTGGGAACGATCGCAATTCGAGTTCTATACTAGGGCAATCCCAATTATTTCGCACAAATCGTAAGTCTAGCGGACTTCCTTCCAGTCACAAACAACAAAGCTTATGGAAACCAAACCACCTCTACCGCCCTTTACGCTAGAAACAGCAAAAGCCAAAGTTCAAGCTGCCGAAGATGCCTGGAATACCCGCGATCCCGAACGAGTAGCCCTAGCTTATACAGAAGATTCTGAGTGGAGAAACCGCGCGGAATTCTTCAGCGGACGGGAACAAATCAAAGCTTTTTTAACACGAAAATGGGCAAAAGAATTAGATTACCGTTTAAAGAAAGAACTGTGGAGTTTTACAGATAATCGGATTTCTGTCCGCTTCGAGTATGAATGGCATGATGATTCAGGCTACTGGTATCGCGCCTATGGAAACGAACAGTGGGAATTTGCCGAAAATGGGTTAATGCGAAGACGTGAAGCCAGCATTAATGATGTTCCAATTCTAGAGTCTGAACGCAAATTTCGATAACTCCTAAACCTATCCAAAGGTACGTAGTTGCGCTTCAGCGCTCTTAGGTACGTAGTTGCGCTTCAGCGCTCCAAAGGTACGTAGTTGCGCTTCAGCGCTCCAAAGGTACGTAGTTGCGCTTCAGCGCTCTTAGGTACGTAGTTGCGCTTCAGCGCTCCAAAGGTACGTAGTTGCGCTTCAGCGCTCTAAAGGTACGTAGTTGCGCTTCAGCGCTCCAAAGGTATAGCCTTTTTCAAAAAGTGAGGTATGACTGATACGTTATGTAACCAGTCCCGCTAAGAGGGCTGAAGCCCAACAACGTACCTCACCTTTCTGAGAACCGCTATAGTTGCGCTTTAGCGCTAAAGCGCAACAACATACCTCATCCTCAATCAGTAAGCAAACTAGGAGAAGTGATCACAAAGACATCCCTAGTTCCGACTCCTTCCACTTCCGGTTTAATCGGCGTAGTAAAGTGAAAAAACTCGTGATCGTTGACTAATAGCAATTCTCCCGGATGCAGAATTTTATTAAAAACAGGCTTCTCTTTCTTCGCCAAATACAAATGCGTTTCCCCGCCCACAATATTAGTGCGATCGACCGAGAAAATCGCGATAAAATCAGTACCGTCTTGGTGAATGCCTTCCGGTGCGGGGTTGCCGAAATTTTTCGGCGAACAACTCGTCCTGATTTGATGCACTCCGATTTCAGCTTCCGGGTGAATTTTGCATGAATCGAAGAAAGCAAAAATCAGTTGTTTGAAGTTATCGAGCGCAATTAGCCGATCGTCCAATTCAGCAAATTCCCGCCGGATGTCGCCCACCACCGGATTGTACTCTTTGCTTTGAAACAAATAGCCGTGAGGTAACTTAACTAACTCATTCCCGTTCACGACAAACCGCGACAATCTTCTCGAACGATACTTGCCTTTAATATAAGGATCTACAGGCATATCGTTAAAAAATGGCTTGAAACCTTCTAGCTTAATCGAGTTTACTTTCTTAAAAGTAAACATGAAAGCATAGTCCAAATGAATGGATTCTAATACGGTTTTCATGGATTATTCTCCTTTAAGCCTTGCTCCCCTCCTAAGTTTTGCCTTAAGAAGGTTTATACTTCTACTCTAGCTCAGGTTTTTTGAATGAGTCGTAAAAAATACTACAAAATTTGCAAAGATATCGTAAAGAAGGAAGAAGGAAGAGGGAAGAGGGAAGAGGGAAGAAGGAAGAGCGAAGAAGTAAGAAGACATACACAGCAAGCTTTTTAGCGATCGCTATTTCACATTTAATTAAGTGGATTTACTTAGCAACTTAATTCCGCACTGCTTTGACTAGCGACTGACAAGCCCGCAGGAAGACGGCAACATCGACCCCAACTGCAACGTACTGAACGCCAGCATCAATCCACTGCTTGGCGATTTCCGGGTTGTCGGCAAAAGTACCTGCTGCTTTACCTGCTTTGCGGATGGTTTGCACTGCTTCCTGCATCATGTCGATGACTCGCCGATCGCGAACTTGGCCCGGAATGCCGATCGACTGTGACAGATCGTAAGGCCCCAAAAAAATCACATCAATATGAGGGACTGTCACAATTTCTGCCAGGTTCTCGATGCCACCTTTACCTTCGATGTGAATCACCACCAAGGATTCTTCATTGAGTTTGTCCGTGATATCAACGCCCGCAGCAGTATAACGTCCGGCCCGCGTAGCGAAAGAAAGGCCGCGCGCGCCCAGAGGACTGTATTTAGCGCTTTTGACAGCGATTTCGGCATCGATTTTGCTTTCAATTTGAGGTATTTGAACCCCTGCGCTGCCGATGTCGAGAGCTCGTTGAATTTGTGGGCCGTCGTTTTTGCGGACGCGGACGATGGGTGCAATTCCGACGCAGTCGGCGGCGCGGCACAAATCTTCAGCCGCTAGCGGGTGCAGGGGGCCGTGTTCCATGTCGATGACGGCGAAATCAAATCCAGCATGACCGCAGATTTCCATGAATGCGGGATAGGCGCAGTTCATAAATAAGCCGAGGACTGTTTCGCCTTGTTTGATTTTTTGTTTGAGTTCGTTTTGACGCATAAGTTTGGAATTTTTAACCGCAGATGAACGGCGATTGACGCGGATTATTTTAAATCTTATAACGGGTGCATCTGGTTTTAGCAAATATATCCGTAGGGGCGAAGCATGACCGCAGTAAATATAAAATTATAACTAATAACTTATATGCGGTCATGCTTCTTCAGGCTTCAACAACCAGATGCACGCCTTATAGCTCAATACGGTTTACTTAAGATAGTCCGAAGAGAGGAACGAAGCAATCTCCGTATCTATTTCTCATCGGATTTTACCCCCAGGGCGCTATATCAGTAAACGGTATTGCCTTATAGCTCACAAAATCCCGCAACAAGTTACTTTATGTTAAGAGAATTGACATAAATTTTATAGCTGATTTTGCTTCTATTTTAAAAGGAATCAAACACAAAAGCCATGCAAAAATAAACATTCCTAATATCGGTAAAAATATTGGGCCCACAGAGGGTTCTACTAACCAAGCAAATAAAGCAAACATTCCAATACTGCCCGTTGTCCACAGCCAAAGAATCATAAATGCTAGGACTATTTTATGTAAAGTCAGCCTAATTTTGATGGAACAACCAAACGGTTGAGAATGGATATCTCCTTCGATAATTGGCAAAAATGAATTGCGGCCCGTGATGATGCGACTGATTTTGAAGGTATTGCCAGAAATTGTTCCTTCGTAAGGTTTTGCAGGTGGCGGGCCGAAGGGTAGAGTTACTCTAAAAAGTTTGGGAGGAGTGACAACTTCGTCCAACCTGTGCAAAACTTCCGAAAAAGTTAAACTTGTCGTAATTGTTAAACTCTCAAAAGGAATCAAAGATCTAAAAAATTTGACGATTTTAAGCATAAGGTTTATCCTGCTTTTATATAGTTGTTGATGGTATTTATGCCTCTTGTATAAAAAAGTTTGCCCTGACAACACGGCGAAATACCAGTATACTGCAAAATAAACATTTGGATGCGATGAGTGTTGTTCACTTATGTCTAAATTGATTCCACAATCTCCGATTAAACTGCGACGGTATCTATTTTCTTCGCTCAAAGGTCGATCGCTCGTCACCTTCACCCTCAGCCTGATTACCTCCCTCTCGGCTATTACCCCAGCCTTGGCTGCGCTTCCTCGCAATCCCGACAAAGAGGAAACTTGCGACATTCTCGTAGCCGGTGGCGGGCTAGCAGGTGCTGCTACCGCCTACGAAGGTTTGCTGGCGGGGCGCACCGTTTGCATCACCGAAATTACTGACTGGCTGGGCGGTCAAATTTCCTCCCAGGGAACCTCCGCACTAGATGAAAGAGACACTCAGCGATCGCTCTTATTTTACCCGCGCGGCTACCTAGAACTGCGGCAGCGCATCAAGGAACATTACGGGAGACTAAATCCCGGCGGCTGTTGGGTTAGCTATTCCTGTTTTATGCCCTACAACGGCCACAAAATTCTATCTGACATTTTGCAAGATGCCGCAGAAAAAGGCAAAGGGAAGCTGAAATGGTTTCCCAATACGGTGATTAAAGAACTAGCAGTTACTCCGGCCTCGGCGGGGAATGCGGTTGGGGGCCAACAGATTAAAAGTGCGATCGGCATTCAACACAAACCAGCCGCCAACACCCCGCCAATCAACACCGAAACTCTGTCTCAAACCATCGAAGATGCCTATCGCTACGAAAACTCGGCGCGATTTAACAAAACTATTATTCGGTTTACTTCCAAACCACCAAACCAGTCAAAATCCCAACCGAGAGGTGCAGATTGGTTCGTGGTAGATGCGACTGAAACAGGCGAATTAATCGGACTTGCCGATGTTCCCTACCGCCTGGGAATTGACCCGCGTTCTCCTCTGGAACCTTCCTCCGCCAGCCCCAACGGCGACACTTACTGCACCCAAGGTTTTACCTACACTTTTGCCATGGAGGCAACGAAGGAACCGCAGCAGCACCAACAGCCGTCTTTCTATCAACAATACGCTCCTTACTACAGTTATGAATTAGCGAGATTAGCTAGTTTTCCGCTAGTTTTTAGCTACCGCCAAATTAGGAGCATGAGACCGGATGAGCCGCGCCCTGCCGACCCGAAGCAATTCCCGATTTATCCTGGGGATATTTCCATGCAAAACTGGACGTGGGGGAATGATTACCGTCCCGGTTCTGCCGAGGATAATTTAATTTATTCTCGATCGCAATTGGCAGCAAACGGTCAACTGCAACCGGGTGGCTGGATGGGCGGTTTGCGCGCGGAAACTTTGCGCCGCGGTGAAGAGAATGCGAAAGGATATTTCTACTGGCTGGTAGCAGGAACCACTGACTCGCAATTAGGTAATGGAGTGAAAAAGCCTTATCCTAACAATCGCTTTTTGAGCGGCTTGGATTCGCCCATGGGGACGGTTCACGGACTTTCTAAGTATCCTTATATGCGGGAGGGGCGGCGGATTATTGGGCGGCCGACTTTTACTCAACCTCAAGGTTTTACGGTGTGGGAAGTTGATATGTCTCGCAATGATTTTAAGACGGATTTTTACCGCCAGAATTTGTCGGAACAAGAGTATCGCAATTTGTGGCTGGCTTTGGGAGGCTTGAATGCGCCGGCTTTGGCTGTGGGAATTCAGTCTGTTGAGGAGACAAAATCGCGATCGCGCGCCACGATTTATCCTGATAGTGTAGGTATCGGTCATTATGCGATCGACTTTCACCCCTGCATGACCAACAGCCCGCCAGAAGCACCGGGAAACACCGAACGCGAAGGCACTCGCAAAGGTCAAGGATCGGCTTATCCGTTCCAAATTCCCCTGCGGGCAATGATTCCTCAGAAGATTGACAATATGTTAGTGGCGGGTAAAAGTATTGCTGTCAGCCACACGGCAGCGGCTGCTTATCGAGTGCATTCCTTTGAATGGTCTGCTGGGGCTGCTGCGGGAGTTACGGCTGCTTTTTCCCTAGAAAAGGGGATTTTACCCTATGAATTGGTGGACGAATTGCCCTCCCGCGAGCCAAATTTGGAGGCGTTGCAGTTGCGGTTGCAGCAAAATAAGAATCCGATCGCATTTCCGGGTACTTCTATCTTCAATAGTTCGTGGCAAAACTGGAAATAAATAAGAAGTCATTAGTCAGTTGTCATTAGTCAGAAGGAAGAGGGAAGAAGGAAAAAAGAGGATTGTTCCCATTCTCCCCCTGTCCCCCCTGTCCCCCCTCTCCCCCTCTCCCCCTCTCCCCCTCTCCCTCTCCCGTGCAGATTACCAAGAAAAATATTAAGCTAGCTAAAGGACAAGCGATCGACAGCTCGGAACAACAAACCCGTTTTTCCCCAAAAAACCCAATATTTGCCGTTTTTTGCTTTTATAGCAATCGCCCCAGCGATGAGGACATAAATAACCTCATGAATAGAGCCTCCTAACCCATAGCATCAACGGTTTGATTTCCTGACTGTGCAACTGTCAACTGTCCACTGTCAACTGTCCACTGCTATACCCGCCCTCAAATCACAAAATTACCTGACATTCAATACATGAATATTTTTAGCAGTCTGCTTTCTGGCCCAACTAAAGAACCCCAAGTCACAAAACAGCGTCGAGGCATTGAAATTAAGTCTGAACGCGAAATCGAAATAATGCGGCAAGCAGCGAAAATTGTCGCCACGGTTCTGAAAGAAATTTCTCAACTTGTAAAACCGGGAATGACTACTGCTGATTTGGATGTTTATGCCGAAAGACGCATCCGTGAAATGGGTGCAACTCCAAGTTTTAAAGGTTATCACGGTTTTACTGGTTCAATTTGTTCTAGCATTAATAACGAAGTTGTTCACGGCATCCCCAGCCCTAAAAAAGTAATTCGATCCGGAGATGTTCTCAAAGTAGATACGGGAGCATATTATCAAGGTTTTCACGGCGATTCTTGCATCACGATCGCAGTTGTGGAAGTGACACCGGAATCGGCAAAATTAATTAGAGTTGCAGAAGAAGCTCTCTATAAAGGTATCGAACAAGTCAAGGCTGGTGCTTATTTGCTCGATCTCGCTGGTGCGATCGAAGATCATGTCAAAAGCAACGGTTTTAGCATTGTTGAGGAGTTTACAGGCCACGGTGTCGGGCGCAATTTGCACGAGGAACCGTCGGTTTTCAATTTCCGCACCCGCGAAATGCCTAACGTGAAATTGCGATCGGGTATGACATTGGCGATCGAACCGATTTTGAATGCAGGTTCTAAGTACACTCGGACGCTTGCTGACAAGTGGACTGCTGTAACGGTTGACAATGCTATGTCTGCTCAGTTCGAGCATACTGTGTTGGTGACGGATACCGGTTATGAAATTTTGACCGATCGTTCAAAAGTTTAATTGGGAAGGCTTTAAGAATAGACAAGATTTTCAACAGTTGACAGTTGACAGTTGAAGAACGACCTCTACCTTTAAGTCCGAGGATTGGAATAATCAATAGTCTGATTTTAATTTCTCCCGATCGGGCTTTCAACCAATTCTTTCTGGTAAAAGTCTTTTTGATCAATTTTTCGGGCGACGATCTGAGCATCGTCCCACAACAATCATTTTTGTGGGACGACGATCTGGAGAATCGCCCCAGAAAAAATGATTGTTGTGGGATGGGCCGGAAAGCCAGTCCTAACTATTTTTGTAATCTTGTCTGTTGGATCGAAACCCAACTCAAAACTTTTGAGTTTAATCGCAATTTTTGGAGTTGCTTCTATAGATGGAGTGAAAAAATAGTTGAATTCGGCTAAATTAAAAGATAATAGTGGTAAAACGTAAGGGTAAGGGATATGTCAGCAAGACTATTATTGGTAGATGATGAACCGGGCTTGCGGGAAGCAGTACAAGCTTATTTGGAAGATAGCGATTTTTCGGTTGAGGTTGCCAGTAATGCTCGGGATGGCTGGGAACTCTTGCAGCAGATGAATCCGGATTTGGTGATTTCAGATATTATGATGCCGCAGGTGGACGGCTATCAGTTTCTCAAGCAAGTGCGGGAAGATCCTCGCTATAAGGCTTTGCCGGTGGTGTTTTTGACGGCTAAGGGGATGACTGGCGATCGCATTCAAGGCTATCAAGCAGGCTGCGATGCTTATCTTTCTAAACCCTTCGATCCCGACGAGTTAGTGGCAATTGTCACGAATTTGCTCGCCCGCCGCGCGGCGGCTAAGGAGACGGGCGGCAATGCTGAAAGTCCTGATATTGCTGCTTTGGCCAGCCAAATGGCGAGAATTGAGTCTTTGCTAAGCGGGCGGAGTGCGATCGTCCAAAGTAGTTCGTCGGTTAAAATTGATTTGACTCCGCGAGAGCAAAGTGTTTTGGATTTGGTTGCTCAAGGTTTGATGAATAAGGAAATTGCCCGCCGCTTGGAAACTAGCGTGCGGAATGTGGAAAAGTACGTCAGCCGTTTGTTTAGCAAAACTGGTACTAACAGCCGTACTGAGTTGGTTCGCTACGCTCTCGAACACGGTTTGACAAAGTAGCAACCGTCTCGATTTTGCTGGTGGCTCTTCCTCGCCACTCTGCATTACCAGACTCTTCCTGGTAACGAGAATTCTGTCCAATCAATCAAGGTACGTAGTTGGGCTTCAGCCCTCTTTAGATATATAGCCTTTCGAGCGAAAGATGAGGTATGCCGATGTATGCTGCAACCCTTACGATGTCAAGCTTTTTCTCACAAAATTGCTCCGCGAACCTTTTAGAGAAAGGCTATATGTCCCAAGAGGGCTAAAGCCCAACTACGTACCTATTTACCCTCCTTTCCAAAATTACTTACAGGAAAACCTGATTGTTTAAGAGTTTTCAAGTAATCAATAGAAACGGGAAGAGTTAGCCGGATACCCTCCGTCAGGCAAACTTGCCCCGAAGTGTCACATATCGGGGTATATTTTCTCGAAAATAAGCGACGATTAAATAATAGCAGCGCAGTCAAGTAGCGGCCGATGTTTAAATTTATAGCAGCACCAAAATTTAGTTGATACTAGGAGGAGATTATGAGGAAAAGCACGGCGCGACAAACGATAAGTGCAATGGTAGCACTGCCGATCGTACTAATTGCCAATAACACTCAAGTTTTAGCTACTGATACCGGTCAGAAAATCGAGCCAAACAAGCAAGTTTCTAATTTAGGTGATGAGCTTGATTTAGAGATGGCGGCACCAACCACAACAATCCTCATTGAAGAAAGCGAAGATTGGGATCGACCTGATTTTTCAGCTACTAATTTAGATATGGAGATTGATAAAATTCTGATCGAAAATGCGATCGAAAATGTGCAAGTTGTCATTGAGGAACCGCCGCCCGTAGTTTATCTCAGTGCGGCGAGGGGCCAGCAAAGCAGGGAATGCAAGATTTCAGCCGTTTGCGAATAACTGCATCAGATTTGTGGGATTTTTGGCGATTCCCTACGGGATAGCTACGCTTCACGACTTTTTTGCTCGGGAGAATGTGAGCCACCGAGGGTAAAAAAAATCAGTAAAATCCGGTTGATTTTCCTGAGATTATGATAATAACAGAGTATGTATTTCTTCGGGTATGTTTTAAGGGCGATCGGCTAATATAATCGGACAGTTTCAGAGCTGAGGTACGGGCAGCTAAAAACAAGGTACGTTGTTGGGCTTTAGCCCTAAGAGTTTAATTGGTTATATAAGCTGTCAGGCATACCTCATCTTTTTGAGAAAGGCTATATTTATTATATCGTTGACCGTTGCATAGGAATGATTTAACCGCAGAGAACACAGAGGACACAGAGAGAGAATAGAACTCTGAATAATTGTGATGTTAGAGGCTACTCCCGAATCCGATCCCCCCTAACCCCCCTTAATAAGGGGGGGACAAGAAATATCCTCAAAGTCCCCCTTCTTAAGGGGGATTTAGGGGGATCGAGATATATGCAACTTCACATTAAATTGGTATCAACAGTCAACTGTCAACTGTCAACTGTCAACTGTCAACTATCAACTGTCAACTGAAAGCATCTATATCTATCAGGATTTTCAAATATTATGGTTAATTCGCACTGCCACCAAGACACCGCAGCAGAGCAAAATAAAAGTGCGCTGCAAACTCTCTCCCGGACTCTTTCAATGTCTCAGGGGCAATTTTCGCTGATTTTGGTGCGGTGCAATTACAGTGCGATGCGAGAACAAACTGTACGGCAATTGCGGCAGCAGTCTGGTGTCGAGATTCGAGAAATTGTCCTCCCGAAATCTGTTAAAACTCTGTACACGACGATAGAAACCGAACTTGAAGGCAGCCAGCCTCAAGCTTTAATGGTGTTTGGATTGGAATCGGTAAGTGCGATCGATCGCGTACTGACATCTACCAACTACGTCAGGGAAGAATTTCGCAATAATTTTCCCTTCCCAGTGGTGCTGTGGGTGACAGACAAAATCTTAAAAAAACTGATTCGGTTAGTCACAGATATCGAGACTTGGACGACAAGTGTTGAATTTGTGCTGGGCCCAGACGAGTTGGTGGATTTTTTGGGCAAAAGTTGCGATCGCATTTTTGCTAAGATTTTAGAAAGCGGCAAATGGCGTTTAAGTAACTCTGCCATTCTCGGAGCCAATTCTTTAGCTGAATTAGAGTCGGCGAGACAAGACTTGCAAACTTGCAACATCAGGTTAGAACCAGCTATTGAAGCAAGCTTGCAATTTATTCGCGGTCGAGACGAATATGCTGGTCATCGCATCCATGCAGCTCTTGAATTGTATCAAAAAAGTCTCAGTTTTTGGAAGTATCAAGTAGCATTTATCGGCCCAAAAACAGAATTTAGCGATTTATTATTTACCGTTCACCCTGCACCAGTATTAGAGGGAATTCTAGTATTTCACATCGGTCTTTGCTACCGTTTTCAAGCAGAAAAACACCGCAGTGGCAACCGTCCTTACTGGACGGAAGCTAAAAATTATTTTCAGCAATGTATTGATGTTCTCGAACGCGCGGGACAGCCGGATGCCGTCGGTATATTCATCAATCAACTAGGCGAAGTATTGCAGCATTTAGAAGATTGGGATGCACTCTGGAATTTAGCTATCAAAGCTCGGAGGTTACATGAAAATATGGAAAACTCAACAGTTAATTTGGCTCAAGATTACGGCTTTTTGGCTAGAGTAGCCTTAGAGCAAAAGAATTGGCAAGGGGCGAAAGAATGGGCTTTAGTCGCCCTACAAGCTCTCAACTCAAAATTTGAAGCGACGGGACACGCAACGCCTCTAACATCGCAGCATCTAGGCTTATATCTGTTAATTTTAGCAGAGGCTCAGAGCGAGTTGGGCGAGATTGAGGAGGCGATCGCACATTTAGAGCTAGCTCGATCGCAAACCGAACCTTGCTACAACCCGCAACTGTATTTGCGGGTTTTAGAAATGCTGCGAGGATTCTATTTTCAGCGGGGAGAATATCTCAAAGCATTTCAGCTTAAGCAAGATTATCGAGCGGTAGAACATACGTATCGCTTCCGAGCTTTTATTGGAGCCGGAAAATTGCAGCCACACAGAGAAGCGATTAATCCCGCCGAAACAGTTGCCGCCGCTCCTACTATTGCTGACGAAATTACCGCTTCCGGTAGAGAAGCAGACCTCAATCGCTTGATATATAGGATGAACAATACCCCGGACAAACTGACAGTAATTTACGGTCAGTCTGGAGTTGGCAAAAGTTCAATTGTCACCGGGGGATTAGTGCCGGCTCTCAAGCAAAAAAAGATCGAAATGCGGACTGTTTTGCCTGTAGTGCTGCAAGTTTACAACAACTGGCCGCGGGAATTGACCAGACAGTTATCTGCCGGGAAAGCTGAAATATTCGATCGCGAAATTTTCGATGCAGTACCGGGATCGGCTTCGGGAGATTTGAGCGCAGCAGGCGCAGCCAACGGCAATCTGCGGCAGGAATTTAACGGCGGCTCGGTTGGAGTAAATCAGGATCGGATTGAGCAGTCACAGCCTGTAGAAGTAATTGTCGAAAAACAGGCGATCGAATATGAGAAAATCATCAAAGAGTTGCAAACAAACTCAGAACATCTAGTAACTGTTCTGATATTTGACCAATTTGAAGAATTCTTTTTCGTGTGGAAAGAGCCTGCGGAAAGACAGATATTCTTTGATTTTTTGCGGGAATGCTTGACAATCAAGTATTTAAAAGTCGTCCTGTCTTTGCGGGAAGATTACCTGCACTATTTGCTGGAATTTTCCCGACCCAAAAACCCAACAAAATTTATCAACAATGATATTTTGGCGGACGTTCTCAGCAAAGATATTCTGTTTTATTTGGGTAATTTTTCCCAGGGCGATGCGCGAGCGGTAATTCGCACTTTAACTGAACGATCGCAGTTTTACTTAGAACCGGAGCTGATCGAAGAATTAGTCAAAGATTTAGCTGGAGAATTGGGAGAAGTCCGCCCGATCGAACTGCAACTTGTGGGCGCTCAACTCCAACAAGAGGACATTAGAACTTTAACTCAATATCAAGAACTGGGCAACAGTCCCCAACAAAAATTAGTCGAAAGATTTCTCGAAGAAGTCATCAAAGATTGCGGGCCAGAAAATGAAGGGGCTGCTCGCCGAATATTGTATTTTCTCACAGATGAAGATGAGATTCGCCCCCTGAAAACCCGCGCCGAATTAGCCTCCGATCTAGCGATATTTGCAGCCACTGATAAATTAGATTTAGTCTTAGAACTGTTAGTCAAATCCGGTTTAGTTTTTCGGTGGACTGAACTGCCGGCAGAGCTTTATCAGCTCGTTCACGACTATCTAGTTAGCTTCATCCGCCAGCAGCAGGAATTAGATAAAAAAGCAGAATTTGAGGAACTACGCAAGCAAAACCAAATTAACCGAGATGAAATTGAACAAATTCGTAAAGACAGAGAGCGAGATGCTTTGCTGTCGGAAGCTAGAGACAACCAGCGCTTAGCTAGAGACAAACAGCACCAAGCGGAAGCTCAACTTTATCAAACTCGGAGATGGCAATTGCGGGCGGCGATTCTAGGAGTGCTGGTACTCGGAGGTGTTTCTTGGATAGGATTCGAGCAAGCAAAATTAGCAGAAAGCGCGCGGCAAGAAGCAGAAACAAGTCGGACTGATGCCCTAAATTCCGCATCGGAGGCTTTGGTGCTTTCTAATGAAAAAAATCAATTAGGAGTGTTGGAAAATAGTATCAAAATCGGTCGCGATTCTCTGAAAAGTACGGCGCTGCCTGTGGATACTAAAAATAAGATTGCTGAGAGGCTCAGACAAGCAGTTTCGGGGGTGCAAGAACGCAACCGTTTTGAGCAGCACAGCAAGTTTGTTTTGGATGTGAGTGTGAGTCCAGATGGCAATTCAGTTGCTTCGGCAAGTGCTGACAAAACGGTTAAATTGTGGAGCAAAGAAGGTAAGTTATTAAAGACTTTCAAGCACGGCGATAGCGTGACGAGTGTTAGTTTTAGCCCGGATGGGAAAACGATCGCAACTGGTGGCGCCGATCGCACAATTAAAATTTGGCAAGTGGATAACGACAAAAGTGCGATCGTAACTTTATCCGGCCACACCAAAATTGTTACCAGCGTCAGTTTCAGCCCCGACGGCAAAACCCTAGCTTCCGGGAGTCACGACAACACCGTCAAAATCTGGAACCTGGAAACAAAAAAATTGCTGCAAACCTTAACCAAACACAAAGACTGGGTGCTCGGCGTCAGTTTCAGCCCCGACGGCAAAACAATTGCGACCGCAAGTGTTGACAAAACTATCAAACTTTGGAATCGCAAAGGTAAAACCCAGAAATTTCAAATTAATCCCAAAACATTAACCAAACATTCTGACATTGTTTACAGCGTGAAGTTCAGTCCCGACAGCCAACAAATCGTCTCAGCCAGTGCCGACACCACAGCCAAAATTTGGAATCGAAAGGGTGAGGAAATCAAAACTCTCAAAGGACACAACGACGGAGTTGTCAGCGCGAGTTTCAGTCGCGACGGCGAAAAAATAGTCACCGGCAGTGCCGACGATACGGTAAAAATTTGGAGTCGCAGTGGCAATTTGCTCAACACTTTTCGAGGACATCAAGACGACGTGAGGGCCGTAACTTTCAGCAGCGACGGCACGATTGCTTCCGCCAGCAAGGACAAGATGGTGAAACTTTGGCAACCAAACAGCACTCCGTTGAATAAGATTTTATCCGGGCATGGAGATTGGGTTTATAAAGTCAGTTTTAGTGGGGACGGCAAAACAATTGCATCTGCTAGTGGCGACAATACGGTAAGACTTTGGCGCCCTGATGGGAGTTTAATCAAAACCTTAACAGACCACAAGGATTCTGTTACCTGGACGAGCTTTTCGCCAGACAATAAAACTGTGGCTTCTGCCAGCGATGACAAAACCGTGAAAGTCTGGAGTTTAAACGGGAAACTGTTAGATACCCTGCGTCATAGTGGCCTTGTGAGAAGCGTGAGTTTTAGTCCAGATGGCAAGATAATTGCCGCCGCCAGTGCCGATCGCAAATTGTATCTCTGGCGCTGGAACGGTACTAAAGCAACAATGCTTGCAAAACTCGATCACAGCAATCCAGTAATTAGCGTTAGTTTCAGCCCTGACGGCAAAACAATTGCTACTGCTACCGCTGCTGAGAATAAAGCAAGTGAAACACAAAATGATGCTGAAATGGCTGGAGAAAAGAGAGTTTACCTCTGGCAATTTAACGGTACATCGGCGAAGATGCTGAAATCTCTCGATCACGCAGACAGTGTAAGAAATGTCAGTTTCAGTCCAGATGGTAAGACTATTGCTGCTGGTTGTGCTGACAAAAAAGTTTACTTGTGGGCTTTTGATGGTAAGACAGCTAATTTAACTGAAAAACTGAACCACAGCGATACTGTGGAAAGCGTGAGTTTCAGCGCAGACGGCAAATTGATTGCGGCAGCGAGTGCGGGAAATACTGTTAAGCTGTGGAATTTTGACGGCAAGAAGGCGCTGCTATCGAAGACTTTGGAATCGAGCGATCGGGTGTTGAGCGTTACTTTTAGTTCTGACAGCAAAACTCTGGGTTTTGCTAGCAGGGATCGGACTGTAATTCTGTTACCTGTGGAGAATTTGGAGCTAAATAATATTATTGCTCGGAGTTGCGAGTGGTTGGGGGATTATTTACAGAATGACCCAAATGTCGCTGAGGGCGATCGATTGCTTTGTCTTGGGTTTGGCAAGCAGGCGTTAAATAAGAAGAAGTAAAGCTACAGGTACGTAGTTGCGCTTCAGCGCTCTTAAGGTACGTAGTTGCGCTTCAGCGCTCTTTGGTACGTAGTTGCGCTTCAGCGCTCTTAAGGTACGTAGTTGCGCTTCAGCGCTCTTAAGGTACGTAGTTGCGCTTCAGCGCTCTTTCATAAGTAACCAGGCAAAATTCAGAAATACTCTTTACGCTTGTAAGCATTTCAAGCAAAATCCCGTACAATTAATTCGGAACTACTATTTATAGCAAAGAGCGCTCAAGCGCAACAACGTACCTTTAAGAAATCTATCTAGCAAAATCTCGTACAATTAATTCGGAACTACTATTTATAGCAAAGAGCGCTCAAGCGCAACAACGTACCTTTAAGAAATCTATCTAGCAAAATCCCGTACAATTAATTCGGAACTACTATTTATAGCAAAGAGCGCTCAAGCGCAACAACGTACCTTTAAGAAATCTATCTATTGACTAATTTATGGGCTGTAAATTTGCGGTAAATTATAGTAATAAACTTAACTGTACATCAATTCGCAATTCAAACAAAAAATAAACCGTATGGACACCAACTCCCAAAATATCCAACCCGTTCCGCCATTTAGCGACAAAAATGACGAAACGCCAGACATCGGCGGCGGTTTGCCCATAATTGAATATTGGGCAAAGCATACTTTGTCGCCGGAAGGCCCGAAACTTTGGCAAACTTTGCTGCACAAAAGTGCTTGTTTGTCCTGTGCTTGGGGCACTGGCGGGCAGAAAGGAGGCTTTACGAATGAAGATGGCGAAAAACTTCAGCGGTGTATGAAAAGTGTTGAAGCAATTTCGGCTGAAATTAAACCTGCTATCTCGACTAACTATTTTCAACAGCACAGTATTGCAGAACTCCAACAATTAACTTCCAGGGAAGCAGATAGGCTGGGAAGGTTGAGTTTTCCGATGATTTTGCGGGCTGGTGCATCTCATTACGATCGCATTTCATGGCAAGAAGTCTATGAAATTGCCGAGGCTGGATTTCGTAAAAGCCCGCAACGAGTAGCTTCTTATAGTTCGGGTCGCTCTTCCAACGAGGCGGCTTTTCTGCTGCAATTGTTGATGAGGGCGATCGGCTCTAACAACTTAGCAGATTGTTCAGATTTGTGCCACGCTCCCTCGACCACCGGGTTAAAGGAAATGTTTAGCACCGGCACCTCCATAGTCAGTTTAGAAAACTTAAAGCAAGCAGATTGCGTCGTACTCGCGGGTAGCAATTCTTCCTACAACCATCCCCGATTGATGAACGAATTAATTAAAATCCGCGAACAAGGCGGTAAAATAATTGTCATCAATCCAGTGATGGAAATCGGTTTAGTCAAGTTTGCTTCTCCAGCATTTCCCCTCAAATCTCTCGTCCCAGGTTCCGAGATTTCGTCGCTCTACTTGCAGCCAATTCCCGGCAGTGATACAGCCCTATTTGTCGGGATTCAAAAAGCTGTAATTGAACAAGGATTGCTCGATGAAGAATATTTGCAATCTTATACAGAAAACTGGGAAGCAGTAGTGCAACACGCCCGTGAAACCGACTGGAAAACTATTACTCAAACCTGCGGAGTTTCTCAACCAGAAATTGAGGCAGCAGCCAAAATAATCGGCACTTCTCAACGAGTTGTCTTCGGTTGGGCGATGGGAATTACTCAACAACAGAATGCCGTAGATAATATTTTCAGCATCGCCAATACAGCTTTGATGACGGGAAATGTCGGCCAAGTCGGGGCGGGATTATTGCCGGTGAGAGGACACTCAAACGTCCAAGGATTCGGCTCTATGGGCGTGACTGTGAAGCTGAAAAAAGAAGTTCAAGCCGCTCTCGAAAAGCTGTTGGGGCGTCCCCTGAGCCGTGTTAAGGGTTATGAAACTCGATCGCTCATTGAAGCAGCAGATGCAGGCAAAGTCGATACGCTAATCTGTTTGGGCGGCAACTTGTACGGTGCCAACCCAGATTTAACTGAAGCCAAACGCGCTTTAGGCAAGATTGAAACCATTATTTACCTCGCCACCAAACCAAACTTAGGACATTTTAGCGGATTAGCAAAGCACAATACAATTGTTCTGCCGGTGCTGAATCGCTTTGAAAATCCCCACAAGACAACGGTAGAATCTGGTAATAATTTTGTGCGCTTCAATGATGAAGGTGAAACTCATCTCAAAGATGCTGATTTGATTTCTGAAGTGCATTTCTTGACAGAATTGGCTGCCAGAATTCACGGCACTTATCCGGTAGACTGGCGCCAGCTTCAAGATACCAAGTACGTGCGGCAATTGATTGCTCAAACCATTCCCGGCTATGAAAAAATCGCAACAATTGATGAAACTAAAGAGGAATTTACCATCAGCGGGCGGATTTTTACCGAACCCAAATTTCCCACTGATTCTGGCAAAGCCAAGATGTTTGTCACGCCTTTACCAGTGCTAAAATTACCCGAAATAAAGGATTTTGGTGCATCGAAATCGGTGCGGGGTTTAGTTGTGGCATTGATGACGGGACGCAGTTATTCTCAGCACAATACTGTGGTTTACAAAAATGATGACAAGTACCGGGGAATGCCGCACCGCAACTGCATTTTGATGAATCGCGCGGATGCAGAAAGTGCTGGTATGCAAGAACATCAGCGGGTTACTGTGCAGGGAAATGTGGGGAAAATGGAAAATGTTGAGGTGATTTACGGGGCGGTTCGTGAGGGTGCTGCTTTGATGTTTTATCCTGAAGTTAATGTGATTTTTCACCCGGAGATTGAAAAGCGATCGGGCACGCCTGCTTACAAGCGAGTACCTGCTTTTGTGTACGCAGAAGCATAAGGTACGTTGTGAAAACATCTATATGTAGAGTGCGTCAAGGTACGTTGTTGGGCTTCAGCCCTCTTTCCGAATATCATAAAGAGCGCTGAAGCGCAACTACGTACCTAATTTATATGACTGACGACTATATGTATGGTGCGTCAGCTATCATTATTTTCGCAACAAACCAACAATCTCATACTGACGCACTCCTCGAATAAATGGTGCGTCAGTATCAGACTTTTTGTGCTGATTGAAAATGTCCAACCTGACGCACCCTACTACTAACTGTCATAATTAATAAAGGTACGTTGTTGGGCTTCAGCCCTCTTTCCGAATATCATAAAGAGCGCTGAAGCGCAACAACGTACCTAATTTGTCTGACGAAAAGTCAACCGTATTGAAAGCTGACGCACCCTACCACTAATTTTTGTGAATGCAAAATCTGGATTAATTATTGTTAATTTGCAAAGCTCTCCCGCGCCAAGTCCATCCCCAACCTGTTTCGGTTTTGATCGCAGATCCGATCGCAATTGCCGCAATTAACGTCCCTCCCAAACCTCCCAACCACCAGTATTTCGTCGGACACTCAGAAATTTCGGCACCCAAACGGCGCAAAGTGTAATGGTACCCAATTACGATCGCAGATAAACAGATAGTTAACAACGTAATCGGCAAATGGTAATTGCTAATTGCTAATTGGTGATTGTTAATTATGTTGGCAATTTCGCCGTTAGCCAGCAAAATAGCTAATGCCAACCACGGCATCGGATAAAGAAAGAACATAATTGCTGCCATATAAAACATCGAACCCCAACTGCGGTTAGCGCCGAGATACAGATTCTTTGTCCAGCCTTCCCACAATGCGCTCCAAGACCGATACATCCGCACGGATGCCAAATTTGACCCGGAATAAAGTCCGAGCTTTAAACTCGCACGCTTGATGCGTCTAGCTAATTCCACATCTTCGACAATTTCGCCTGCAACTGCTTCGTGTCCGCCGATTTTTTCGTAAGCCGATCGCCTAAACAGCATAAATGGGCCACCTGCAAAGGCACTGTCTGTTTTTGTAGCATCATTAACGGCTGTAAAATCGAAGCAAACAGCTAGGTTATTGAACATTAAAGGCTGCACCAACCACTCGGAAAAACACCCACAAACCAGCGCTGGCATACAGGTTAGCAGGTCTATTTTCTCGGTTTCGGCTGTGGCGATAGCGGTTTCAATCGCCCCCGGTTTCAGCCGCACGTCGGCATCGATAAATAATAGGAATTCTCCGGTTGCTTCCCGAACAGCTTGGGCGCAGGCCCAGTTTTTGCCCGCCCAATATTGGTTTTCCGGTCGCGCCTCACCTGCTAATATTTTGAGGCGGGGGTCGCCCGGCTGTTGTTGCAGAGTTTGGGCGATCGCCTTCGTGTCGTCTGTCGATCGATCGTCTACAATCAAAACCTCTAGCTTGTCAGCAGACAGGGCTGTACTCTCCAAAATGGCGATCGCGCAATCCCGAATATTCTCGGCTTCGTTGTATGCTGGTACGATTACCGAAATTTTGGGGAAGTCACCCGCCGACGGAAATAACTGCTGAGCCACACTGCCGTTGGTGCGAGGCGCATTTTTGACCGATTGGCGCAAATTCTTGGTGTAAGCTCTACTGACTATGAGAGAAAAAATTACCAGGGTTAACAATATCAAAGCGAACTGACCTCAAAATTTACGTGCACAATTTGTGTCCTTAAATATTAAAAAATATTAAAACAAAAAGCTAGTCGATCGCCCAAAAAGTTATTTTCAGCATCTCCTTTGCTATAATTTGTGAGCATCTTTCGGCTCTACCGCAGCAAGGGGCAAGACCCCTCACCCAGTCTGAGACCGAAAAGCCGAGGATAGATATCAGTTGTCAGAGGATCTTGCAATGGGCGAATTTGTTTCAGTGGATGTGTTTGCGAATACCATAGCGATACTCGGTGCTTTGGGTTTTTTCTTTTTGGGATATCAAGCTTTGCAGATGTTGAAAAAATAAAGTATGGCAATTGTCAGAGGGAACATCTCATTTTTGCAAAAAGCATTTTTATACAGTGCTGTCCCCTCTCGCGTGCTATGTATAGTACGCGAGTTCTTAAGATCCCACTACAAATGCGATCGCACAGATGCACCCATCGTCAGGTGAGTGAGGTACGGATTGGTAATGGGTAATATGCGATCGATCGTGAGTGATGGGTGATGGGTAATGAGTGATTGGCTGGCGAGTACCTCCCTTGATTGACAATCGCTATATCAGTCAATTGAGAATTCGGCAAATCGTTGTAGAGAAATACAGTTAAATGCTTCTCTGGTGGGCATCGAACCCGCCACAAAATAGCAATTTAAATCTCAAATCGACTGACCTAATTACAACTAAAAACTGCCTGCTGTGAAACTGTTTCTTGCGAAAATCAACCAAAAAAAGGCTGCGTTATTATCATGGTGAGCCAACTTTTAGATGGACGCTATCAAGTCATTGAAGTCATAGAAACAGGAGAATTTGGGCAAACCTATCTGGCCAAAGATACTCGTCGCCCCGGTGAACCGCAGTGCTTTGTCAAGCACCTGCGTCCCGGTACCAGCGAGCCCAAATTAATTAATACTACGCGCCGTCTTTTCCAAAAAGAAGCAGAAGTTCTAGAAAAGCTCGGTCAACACGACCAAATCCCTCAGCTATTCGCTTATTTTGAAGAAAATGAAGAATTTTTCTTAGTAGAATCCTTTATTGCCGGTCACTCGCTATCCACAGAGATTGTCCCGGGAAAGCCGGTTCCCGAAGAAAAAATTATTCCTTTGTTGAAGGAACTATTAGAAATTTTAGTGTTTGTACACGGACAGGGAGTAATTCACCGAGATATTAAACCAGCAAATTTAATCCGTCGCTATGCAGACAACAAGTTAGTTTTGATTGACTTTGGCTCGGTGAAAGAAATTCACATCGCTCAAAGACAAGCACCGGTAACTGTGCGGATTGGGACGCTGGAATATATGCCGATCGAGCAATTTCAATACAACCCGCAGCTTAACAGCGATATCTACGCCTTGGGAATGATTGGCATCCAAGCTATGACGGGTTTGCCGGCTTACGATTTGCCGAAACTGCGGGATTTGAAAAATTCTAATCGAGGCGAAATTGTTTGGCGCCATTTAACCTCCTGCTCCCAAGCCCTAGCCGATGTTTTGGACAATATGGTGCGCTACGATTTTCGGGAGCGCTACCAGTCGGCGGCGGAGGCTTTGGCCGATTTGCGGAAAATTGGCGATCGATCGCGCACGCGGGTACCCAAACTCACAATCTATCGCGAAGAAGTCGATCGGCGCAGCAGCAGTCGCGGTGACATTACAGTCGTCGGTCGCAGAATATTAGAAGAATTGCGCGTCAGTTTGGAATTGCAACCAGAAGAAGCAGAGGCGATCGAAGATGAGGTATTGAACCCTTACCGCAAATACAGGGAAAAAGGCGAACGCTACGAACAATCGCTGCAAGAAACCATGCAGCAAGAATATCCTTTTTCTGCAAACACTCGCGAGGAATTAAAACGGTTGCAGCAAGTTTTAGGGCTTACCGACGAAGATGCGGCCAGAATCGAAGAATTAGTCGTTCCTAAATCTTTATTCGGTAAATTGTACAAGGCGATCGCGATCGTGTTGGAAGGACACCGCAACCCCAACGCCATTGTGCCCCCAGCCAGCAGCACTCTTCCACTGGGAGTGCAGGCAATTCCGGCGGCATCCCCAGAGGTAAATTTGAACGGAAAAGGGAGTTTATCCATCGCCCCAGACAGCACCAGCGCCTCAGCAATTGTCCCCAAAGAACCTCGCAAAATCAATCCTTATATCGCCGGAGCAACGATTGCAGCCCTCTTAACTGCGATCGGCGGAATTTACGGATACCTCAAATGGCAAGAAAGACAGCAGCAAGTGCAGCAAGAAACCCAACAATTCAATCAAATCGAAGCTTTTTATCAAGAAAGCAATTATGAAGGCTGCATCAGCCAAATCCCAACAATTGCCAAAACTTCCAGCACCTATACCTCCGCCCAAAACTTACAACAAAAGTGCCAAGCAGGTCTCCAATGGAAAAACGCCAAAGTCAAAAACTTCGCCCAGCATTCAGATGCAGTTGGATCTGTTGCTTTTAGTCCAGACGGCTTAATGTTAGCCAGCGGTTCCAAAGACAAAACCATCCAAATTTGGGATTTAGCCACAGGCAAATCGATCCGCACTTTCCCAGGAGATTCATCCACCGTTTGGTCGGTTGCTTTCGATGCAAAAGGTACGAAACTAGCCACAGGAACAGGTTTTTGGAGAGTCATGTTGTGGGATTTAAAAACAGGTCAAGCTACTCGCAGTCTCGATCATAGTGCCTCTGTTTGGTCAGTCGCTATCAGCCCCGACGGACAGCTCGTTGCTAGCGCCAGCGGAGACAAAACCACCAAAATTTCCGATGCCACAACGGGCAATTTGCTCCAGAATTTACCAGATCACACAGATTTTGTTTATTCTGTTGCTTTCACTCCCGATGGCAAAAATTTAGTTAGCGCTTCTAAGGATAAAAAAATCACAATTGTCGATGTAGCAACAGGGAGGTTGCTCAAAACTATTGAAGGACACGGCGACGCGGTGAGGTCTGTGGCAGTTAGCCCGGACGGAAAGACAATTGTTAGCGGCTCCTACGATGAAAGCATTAAAATCTGGAATCTCGAAAGTGGAGATTTAATTCGCTCGATCAAGGGACATTCTGACGATATTGTTTCGGTTGCTATCAGCCCGGACGGGAAATTTATCGCCAGCGGCAGCAAGGATAAAACCATTAAAATTTGGGACTTTGATACCGGAGAATTGCTGAATACTTTGACGGGACATACCGATGAGGTTTATGTAGTGACTTTTAGTCCCGATGGCAAAACTATTGCTAGCGGCTCTAAAGACAATACTATTAAGTTGTGGCTGAGATAATAGACTTGAATTGCAAAAATCGGAAAACACCCTGAAATTATCTGCGTTTATCTGTGTTTATCTGTTTGACATCTGCGGTTTATAGTCTGATTTGTAGTAGGGTGCGTCAGCCAATTCTGGTTCCTCACCTGAAAATTAGGCTACTCGCTGACGCACCCTACAATATCGACTAAGCAGAGCGGTTTTATTGTCGTCAGACAAATTAGGTACGTAGTTGCGCTTGGGCGCTCTTTGCTAATATTATAAAGAGCGCCCAAGCGCAACTACGTACCTTGGCCAGCGCTTTCAATTAATTGCAGTAGTTTAACTCTTTTTCTAAGGATTTGGGAAAGTGCCAAGCAGGAGTTTCTATTGTGTCCTCAGTGGGATAAATTTCACTTAAATCCTCTCGACTTTGGAAAAAGTAGTAGAGGTTAGCCACAGTTAAATCGGATATTTCTTGCCAGTTCGAGACCGCTAAAGCTGGATAGCCAGTTGCGATCGCCTGCTGGCACACATAAAACTCGTATCCCCCGCGCAGTTCCGGCTTCAGGGCGAAGGCTAGCTGGTCGCGCAAGGATAGAAAGTGAGACTTTTGCTTTAAACTTTGATAAAGTGAAGGTTCCGCAGTTAATACCGCGAATGTCGTGTGGATGCTGCTTTTTATATGATGGTCGCCGCTGAGTTTATCTAAACTAGCTAACTGGTGCTGCTCTTTGGGAGACAAAGTTTGCATCCAATCTACCTCGTTTTGCCAAAATTCTATTACACTTAGATCGTGACCGAGAATCCTGGTAACTTCTGGAAATAAAAAATCTAGTTCAGATTCCGATTGACATCCTTTCACAACAGTGAGAAGATCGTGACGAATTTTTGATTGAAGTTTGAGCAGGCGATCGCTGACTATATCGTAAGCCCGCTGCAACTGAAACGTAATGCCCAGCGCCAGCTCGATCGCCCAAACACATTCCATTTGCCGGAGCTTTCCGGCAGAACACAGCCCCTCCAACAAACCGGGACGATCGTAAATTTTTAAAGCCTCAAACAGCATATCTCGCCCGTTATTAATCTCCGAATTCCGCAGCTTGAGATCCGGCACTGTCAGGGCTGACTGGCAGCGTTTAATAGCTTTAGAAAAAATATCGTAACCGTTAACCAGTTGCTGGCGGTGCCTTTGAAAATTAGAGTCATGAGCCACCTTAAAAATCTGCTGAATTACCTCTACTCCCTTATCTTTGAGGATATGCCTGAGATCGATAAACCCGTCTTTAATTTTGAGCTTCTGGTGTTTTGCCTCATCTCTGATTTTTAATACTTGTTCGAGGTTTACTGCTGACAAAACTGTACTCGATACAGCCCCAATACCAATGACGGCAGCAGTCGCTTGCATCACTGCCAAATTAATTTTGAGACAGTTAAGCATTCTGTATATTTTCTGAAACCCCTGGTGACTTTGAGCAAGCTGCAAGGGCGCGACTGTCACGTACACGGGAGCTATCAGCGGCTGTACGGGCCCGCCTCCGCCTAAGTGTGAGAGCAATCCTAGAACTCCGCGATCGCATAGAGTTGTTGTTGTTGATTGATAAAATATTTTGGCAATCTCCACAAACTCCCCTGTCACCGGATCTCTAGCTGCGGGGAGCAATTTTCCAGTTGTGGTGGCAGGCTGTACGAGGTTGCCAGTATTGAGCCTAACCTGAGTTGTAGGGGTGAATACATAATCCATGTTGTGACACCAGTTTAAAACAAGAATGCAACTGTAGGCCCGCGCTCCAAACCCTGATAGTTATCAGTCATTCCCATTCCCAATTCTAAAATCTAAAATCTAAAATCTAAAATGGTCTGACTCAGTTTGCATTCCAAAAGGGAGATGTTCTGTATTGTATGCTATTTAGGGAAAGGAGGGATGAAACGAAATGAATGAGTATCTCAAGGTATTCCAGGCTATTACCCAGTTTAGCGATCGATTGCTCGCAGATGAATATCAATCCGTGGAGATTAAACAGTCAGCTACCCACCTCAGTCTAGACGTGGAACCTTGTATTCAGGAAATCAAGCAATCAGCCCTCAGACTCAAGGCGTTAGCTCACGTATGTTTCAAAGATGTATCTCAGGCTGAGGATGTCTGGAATAGCAAGCCGAGAATTGCTAAAGCATCTGCTGTTGATGTCTGGGAGCAAATTGGCGAACTAAGCGGATGCGACGTGAGAATTCGCAGTTTGGGAAAACAAGGCAAATATGATGCTATTGTTAAAGTTCGCAAATCGTGGAGCGACAAAGCTACAAAGTTAAAAAATAAGTGGTTTTTGTGGGATCAAAACCAGCAAGTGTTTAAAAAAGATTCTATCGGTTTTTATGACAAAGATAATTTGTACAAAGAATTGCGAAATGAAGTAGACTACCAAGGCGAACGAGTAATTTTAATTGTGGAGAATGAACTCAATTCTATCTTTAAAGAATTACAATCTATTGATATAGAAAAAGTTGAATATTGTATAGAATGCTTCGATTTCAAGAGTCAATCGAAATTTAGAGAGCGACTGCAATCAATAGGCGGCGAGATTGTATCGAAGTTTACGGAACCTCTGAGATATTTGCCGGAGTCTTATATGAAGACTTTTAAAGAAACTCTGAGAGATCCTGTAGAAACTCTGGTTCATAAAAGTAAAATGGGAATCAGCTTGAGCGATTTTGAAGAGTCTTGTAAAGTGATTAGCTCAATCCTGGATGATTTAATTTTAGCAATTTTTGAGGAGCGCATGAAACTGGGAATTC
The DNA here is from genome assembly GCA_004292955.1 of Oscillatoriales cyanobacterium. Classification (GTDB taxonomy): domain Bacteria; phylum Cyanobacteriota; class Cyanobacteriia; order Cyanobacteriales; family Microcoleaceae; genus Microcoleus. The sequence continues at coordinate 362,466 of RDXX01000011.1, forward strand.
AAACAGTTGAAAAAGCGATTATGTTCTACAATAATTTTTTAGAGAAGCAGGCGCGGTACCAACTAGAGACAGCCCAACAGCGCGCGGCGGAAAAGGATTGGATTGAATACCAGCGGCAGCAACTCAGGGAAGTCGAGCAGTATATTGAATCAGTCATTAGTCATTAGTCATGGGGCATGGGGCATGGGGCATGGGGCATGGGGCATTGGGCATGGGGCATTGGGCATTGGGCATTGGGCATTGGGCATTGGGCATTGGGCATTGGTAATTGGTAATTGGTAATTGGTAATTGGTAATTGGTGTTTTAACTATAGAACCCATTTGAGATCTGATCTATTTTGCGTAAATCTGAGAAACCGGGTTTCTCTCTATATTTCTCGTCATCCAACCCAAAAACTCGTAGAAACCCGGTTTCTCGACATGAGCGTAAATCTCAGCAACGGGTTTCTCTCTATATTTCTCGTCACCCAACCGAAAAACTTAAAGATGTCAAATGGGTTCTATAGTGCGAGTTTCCCGATCGCTAGGAGAGTACGGTGTCGAGCTTCGCGATCGCTAGGAGAGTACGGTGTCGAGCTTCCCGATCGCTATGGAGGAGGCGAGCTTCCCCGCTATAGAGGAGGCGAGCGGGGACGCTCGCACTGCTCTCGGACAATTATTATTCCGATGCAAACGGAAGGATGTAACTACTGACTAATGTCTGCTCAATCCACGCAAAGATAGATACAAGCCACCCAATTAAGTCATAGACATAAAAAAGTTTAGACTTGAGTTCAATCTCCCAGTAAATGCTGTGGAGTTAATCTAAAATCTCAACTCTAAAATCTAACATCTCAAATCAAAAACCTAACATCGATTGACCGCTGAGTTCGTAAACGATCGCACCCAAAGACGCCAAACTAGCCAAAATCAGCATCCCAGCGGGCATAAACTTGCGAGTTTTGACCAGCCGTACAATAAAAACTACTACTAAAACAGCGGAAATTGCTGCTGCTAATGTTAAACCCCAAGTTTGTCCCATGAGTTGTGCGGTGCCGGCAAAAATTAGCAGCGAACCGCTAACGAGGCCGGAAATGAGCGAGGCTTGGCTTTTGGCTTTGATGTAACCCATGATGCCGCCAATTAGTGTCAAAACGCCGTAGCCGATCGCCGCTGCTGTACCTAAATTCATTTTTAATTCCCCAATTTTCACTCTTTGCATCTCAATTTATACAGCGAGACCTGCAATTCCGGTCACAAATTGTTAGAAAATTTATTAAACCCAGTCCAGATATCTAACTGTTATACAATTGGCATTATGTCAGCCCTAACTTCTAGTGCGATCGCCCAAATCCGTTACCTCCAACGCCAAGCAGCATCCCTGTTGCTATATCAATCAGTTCTCCAAACCCGCGCAGGTCAAGCTTTTCTCGACTTGCTGCAAGCTCTCCACCACAGCGAACTCAGCGGTGTAGAGTGTCAGGTAGCTTACGGTAACTGGTTCAAAATTCAAGCTGCTCAAAATTTGAGCTGGAAAGATTCCCTGATTTTGCAAATTCTCAAAGACGAAAATCCATTTTCTCGCCAAGCTCAGCAAACAGATTTTGCGAGTTTGTCGCCCGCTTTAGTCGAAGCAGCCAGACATGATTTACAAGTGCTGCAAAATATTTATGACTGCACCAGCGAGCAGTTGAGTAAGTGGGTGCGAGTAGCGGGTCAACTTGACTCAGTTCCTCCCATTTGGTATTGCGAAAATGTACTAGAAAACGCCGAAAAGCCACTGCACGGAAAACTAGAAAAATGGTCTAGCGCTGCGGAATCTTTGGCAGAATATTACCGACAGTTTGGCACGGGTTTGTTTGCAGAGTATCGTGCTTTTGGGTGGAAGTCCGGGCAGTTAGCGAGTATTCCGCATCCCGATCGCATAAATTTGAAAGAGTTGGTTTGCTGCGATTGGCAGCGGGATGCTCTGGTGAAAAATACAGAGTTTTTGCTGGCTGGTTATCCGGCTTTGCACGTCTTGCTGTACGGAAGTCGCGGCTCGGGTAAGTCTTCGTTGGTGAAGTCGCTGTTAAATGAATTTGGATCTCGCAATTTGCGATTGATTGAAGTATCTAAATCGGATTTGCAAGATTTAGCGCTAATTGTGGAGAAGTTGCGGGGAGTTCCTCAAAAGTTTATTGTTTTTGTAGACGACCTTTCATTTGAGGAAGATGATGATGCTTTTAAATCCTTGAAAGTTGTTTTAGAAGGAAATGTCACCGCCCGGCCTCAAAATGTAGTTGTTTACGCCACATCTAATCGCAGGCATTTAATTCGAGAGTTTTTTGATGACAGGCCTCGCCCTCGCGACGGTGATGAAGTTCACGCTTGGGATACCGTGCAGGAAAAACTCTCATTTAGCGATCGCTTTGGCTTGACTTTAACTTTTGAACCTGCGGATCAAAACACTTATTTAACAATTGTCCGACATCTCGCCGAACGAGCTGGCATCAAGCTCGCTGTTGAGGATTTGGAACACCGCGCTAAGGAATGGGCAACTCGCCGCAACGGGCGCTCTGGAAGGACTGCGCGGCAGTTTGTTGATTTTCTGAAAGCTGATTTAGCTTTGTTTGACAAGTAGATTGTCTGCGCCCTTAGAGCGAGTTTTACCAGAAAAAATTGGTTTAAAGCCTCTCCCTTTTATGGAGAAATTAAAATCAGACGATTCATATCTATTCCGGTTGCACCGTCAGGTGATGTTGACTGTTAACTGTTGACTGTTTAAACAATACCGATGCAACCGGAAACGATATCATTGAGTCATTAGCGCGAGCGTCCCCGCTCGCGAACGTTATTAGTCATTAGTCGCTCAACTGTCAACTGTCAACTGTCAACCGTCAACCGTCAACTGACAACTGTCAACTGTCAACTGTCAACTGTCAACTGTCACCCGCCCTTACAGCGCCGAAGGAAAAAATTAAAAATCTTAATTTTTTCATAATTTTAGTAATAATAAATAATTCAGCAGATTTGATATAATTGTTGAAATCCCCAGCCAAGGAAGCTTCCAAAGCCAGAGCCCATAGGGACTCCGTGAATCCACTACTAAAGAATGAGGAAAGTATTATGGGTTTATTTGACAAAGTATCGCAGACTCGCCAACAAACTGATGTCACGTTAGGGCCTGCCGAAGCATTTGCGGCGATCGCGCTAATTGCCGTAGCAGCCGACGGTTACATCAATGACAGCGAAAGTAAAGCGATTAGCATGACACTATCTCGGATGCAACTTTTCCGCAGCTATCCAGATGATGTGATGCGAAAAATGCTCGATCGGCTGCTGAACATTCTGCAACGGCAAGGAGTTCAGGTACTGTTTAATGCGGCTTTGGCAACACTTCCCGACGAACTTAAAGAAACAGTTTTTGCTGTGACAACTGATATTGCTTTAGCAGATGGCGAGGTTTCAGAAGAAGAAGAACAACTTTTGAACGATCTTTACTGTGCATTGGATCTTTCCGAAGAAATTGCCCTCAAGATTATAGACGTGATGTTGATTAAAAACAAAGGTTAAGAAAGCAGGGGCAGGGGCAGGAGTGAGGAGGGTGAGTTTGAGAAGATCAAAAATTAGCGCCTGCTTAGTTAGGCGATCGCTGCTGCAAAAGTGCTGGTTTACCGATATGATGGTTGTTCAACAGTTGACAGTTGACAGTTGACAGTTGACAGTTGGAGAGCGACCTCTATCTAGAAGCCTGAGTATTGGAGTAATGAATAGCCCGATCTTAACTTCTCCCTCAAAGGGTTCTGGCTTTCAACCAATTCTTTCTGGTAAAATTCAGCTTTAATTTGCGATCGCCCGCGACTACCTCAAATGCCTTTTACTTACACCCGCACTGTGCGCTTTCAAGATACCGATGCTGCTGGAGTCGTTTACTTTGCAAACGTTTTGGCGATGTGCCACGAAGCTTACGAGGCATCTCTAGCAGCATCAGGAGTCAATCTCAGAGCATTTTTTGGCGATCGAGAGGTTGCATTTCCGATAATTCATGCTAGTGTAGATTTTTATCGTCCACTATTTGCGGGCGATCGGCTGACGATTCAATTGACGCCCACACAAGTTGCAGGCGATGAATTTGAAATTGCCTATCAAGTATTTTCAGGGGAAGTTGCAGGCAGAAGCTGGGCTAAAGCTCTGACTAAGCACGTCTGCATCGATGCAGTTAGCAGAACCAAAAAACAGCTATCTGAAGACTTAATGCAGTGGATGAGGCAATTTGAGAGTTGAGATTTTAGATAACTTCAATATTTAAATAATAGCAGGGAATGACAGTCAAATTTCTGTTTAGTTTAAAATTTCTTCTGACTTATTTATATTAAGTAGTTCCACTTAATTAAACGTAAATACAGATGACTTAAAAACCAGCTCTATAAGAAGCATTCTTCCTTCTTCCGACTTCCCTCTTCCTGATGACTGATAACGTTCGCGAGCTATAGCCTTTCTCAAAGAGATGAGGTATAACTGACAGCCTCTATAACCCTGAAAATAAGAGGGCTGAAGCCCAACTACATACCTCACCTTTCCGAGAAAGGCTATATACGAGCTCGCGCTACTGACTACTGACTACTGACTACTGACTACTGACTACTGACTACTGACTACTGACTACTGACTTCTTCCTTCTTCCTTCTTCCTTCTTCTTATGACAAATCGCAATTATGCCATAGTCGGCACGGGAGCTTTAGGCGGATTCTACGGTGCTAGACTGCAAAAAGCTGGTTTAGAAGTCAATTTTTTGCTGCGGAGCGATTACGAGCGCGTCAAAAAACATGGTTTGATTGTCGAGTCTCCCGAAGGCGACTTCACCCTCCCGCAAGTCCGCGCCTACCGCGACGCGCACAAAATGCCTAAGTGCGACGTAGTAATTGTCGCGTTGAAAACAACTCAAAATCACTTGTTGCCAAAACTTTTGCCTCCTCTATTAAAGGATAACGGCGCGGTTTTAGTATTGCAAAACGGACTGAATACCGAACCGGAAGTAGCTAAAATTGTCGGTGCAGAACGAGTGGTGGGCGGGCTGTGCTTTCTCTGTTCTTATAAAGTCAGCCCCGGTCATATCTGCCACCTAGATTACGGTACGATCACGCTAGGCGAATATGCCAAAGACTACAAAGCCATCGGTATTACTGATAGATTGCACCATATTGCTAGGGATTTTAAACGCGCTCACATTCCGATTAAAATGAGCGAAGATTTGCTATTGTCTAGGTGGAAAAAGCTCGTTTGGAATATTCCTTATAACGGGCTGTCTGTGGTTTTGAATGCGAGAACCGACGAACTGATGGCGAATCCGAATACTCTGATTTTAGTTGAGCAAATCATGAGGGAAGTGGTAGCAGGGGCCAAAAGTTGCGATCGCATTATTCCCGATGATTTTATCCCGCATATGCTGGAATACACTCATAAAATGAAGCCTTACCGCACCAGCATGAAAATCGATTACGATGAATCGCGTCCTCTGGAGGTTGAGGCAATTTTTGGCAATCCCATGCGGGTAGCCCAAAAAGCAGGTATTAAGTTGCCGCAAATAGAGGTACTTTACCAAATGTTGAAGTTTGTGGACTTTCAAAGGCAAGAAGCTGAGAAGACGAGAAGGCTGTTAGGTGTGGATTAATTGGGAATTGGGAATTGGGAATTGGGCATTGGGCATTGGGAATTGGGAATTGGGCATTGGGCATTGGGCGGGTTTTTGAGATTTCTCACTTGTGTTGTAAATATTGATGAACCCGCCCTACGGAAATTACTGTCAAATTCGGTTAATACTATTGATTCGCCAGAGATGACACCGCAATTTCTTGTAATTGTTCTCGATTGAGTTTGCCTTGAGCATTTCGAGGCATTTCTTCGACGACAACCCAATTTTTTGGTCGCTTAAATTTACTCAACTTATCTTCTATTGCTGCTTGCAAGTTTTTGACAGTAACTTCGGAATTAGCGGGAACGCAAACAGCCGTAACGACTTGCCCCCAATCTTTGTCTGGTAAGCCAATTATAGCAACATCTGCCACTAAATTGGTATTCTTAATGGCGGCTTCGACTTGGGCAGGAAATACATTTTCTCCGCCCGTGATAATCTTGTCGCTACTACGTCCGATGATATTTAAGCAGTTATTTTTATCAAAAAATCCTAAGTCATCTAGTTGGAAATATGGGCGATCGCCAAATCGTTCAGGATAATAGCCCAAGGCTAAAGATTTAGCATCAACCGCAATGTTGCCAATTTGATTGTAGCACAAAATCTCGCCACTAGCACTGCGGATAGTTATTTTTGCGTGGGGTAAAGCTTGACCAGAAGTGTTATTTCCCGCGAGAAAATCTTCGGGTTTGAGTGTAGCGATTTGCGATGCAGTTTCTGTCATGCCGTAAGTCGGCGCTAATTTGATTTGATTCTTTCTAGCTGTGGCTAAAAGTTCGGGCCAAGCGGGAGCACCGCCTAAAAGTACGGCACGAAACTGGGATAGCCAATTAGTTGTATCTGGGTTTTGCAGCAGCCGTTGCAGTTGAGTTGGTACTAAAGAAATGAAAAATTCTTCGGGTTCGACATCGGATTTTTCGCCTGCTTCTAGTGTTTTGAATGATGCAATTGCCAGTTTTCCCCCGGTTGTGAACGATCGCATAAATTGCATGAGACCGCTGACGTGGTATAATGGTAATACGCAGAATGAGTTAATTTTGTCAAGGTTAAAATATTGTTGAAAACCTTGGACTGAGGCTGTGAGGGTTTCCCAAGTGTGGATGGCAAAACGGATTTTTCCCGAGGAACCTCCGGTAGGAATCATTATTGTAGCTAATTCGTCTATTTCGGGTGAAGGTAATTCTCGTGAATGATGGAATTCCGGCGAATGATTGAGTCCCGGCGAATGATGGAATCCCGGCGAATGATTGAATTCGGGTGAATGATGGAATCCCGGCGAATGGAATTCGCGGCTATACAAACGAAGTCCGCCTCCGCGGACTGGGAGAGGGGGAAATGTGTTTTTAAGATTAGTATTTTGTCCCCAAATTAGTTCGGGTTGGACTAAATCAAAGACTTGTTCCCATTCTTCTTTTACCCAGTTGGGATTGCAGAGAAAAATTTGGCATTTGGCGGTGCGGGCGGCGATGAAACTGGCAAGAAATTGCAGGGGTTTTGGTTCGGCTAGGCAAATTTTTAGGGGTGTTTCTCCTGTTTGATTTTGGGTGATTTGTTGCAATTTCCGATCGACAATTCGAGCAAATTCGCCGCTGTCACCACCGATTAGCCAATTGTCGGGGAAGTCAAAGGGAAGATTCAGAGTATTTACTGTGAGATTTGTTACCATAGATGCTGTAACCAGGTGTCTTGATTGTCGTCGAACCAGCTATCGGTACCGAAGCCTAGGGCTCTATTATTTACAGATAAGTTTGTTGCTAAGTTTAAGGCGGCTTGTCTGCCGATTTTGGTTTCAAATACTGATGAGAAAACTGCGTCTATATTGTGAGTTTGACAAAATTTGCGGAGTTGGGATGGGGAACCGCCAATCGCAGGTTTGATGACGAAAATTCCCCGCCAGCCTTGGTTGTAGCATTCTTGGATGCGATCGAGATTGGCTGCGGATTCGTCTAGGGCGATCGCCGTTGTATAAGTAGCATTCAATCGTACCATTTCTGGGAACTGTGCGATCGCCAGCGGCTGTTCCAAAAATTCAATCTGGGCGGCCAAGTCGGGTGTTGCTGTCACGCTATCGCAAGCTTCCAGCCATTTTTCAGCCTGGGAGTAGGTGAGTCCCCCATTAGCATCTAAGCGCAAAAGTGCTGTTTGGCGATCGGCTAAATCATCCATTGCTGCGATTAGCTGCTGAAAAATCGTTAATTCTTCCTCAATTACAGCAACGCCAATTTTCCATTTAAACGTGCGATATCCCTCCAACCAAAGCATTGGTAAAACCTGCAAAGCTGTTTCACCTGCGGGTAATAAACCGCTACACTGATTTTTCGGAATTTTGTCTTGACGAGGCGTATTTTCGATTGCTTGGCCCAGATTTTCCCAAGCTGACTCAAAGCCAAATTGACAGGCTGGTAATTCAGCGGAAATACTGAAGATTATTTCCTCTGAAATATTAGCAGGTAACTGTTGACAAAAATCTAATGCTTGGTCAAAAGTTTCCGAACCAAACCAACTCAGCGGGGCAATTTCTCCCCAGCCAATGCTACCATTTTCGTCAATAAGCCGCAGGATGATTCCTTCTCGCATATCCCAGATGCCGTGACTTGTTTGTAGCGGGCGCTTAAATTTTCGCTGATAGGTGCGAAACTCAAATTTATATAGCATTTGTTTTTTAGTCGATTGTCACCAAGGCCAAAGAAACCGGGTTTTTTACCTAATTTGTCGGTAACAACGAATGATTTTCGTAAAAAACCCGGTTTCTGACTACCCGTTAATCATCACTAAGGCCAAAGAAACCGGGTTTTTTACCTAATTTGTCGGTAACAACGAATGATTTTCGCAAAAAACCCGGTTTCTGACTACCCGTTAATCATAAAATTGTCTCACAACTGATGCAAAGTCATCAATATTTTCAAAATGGATATTGTGACCAGCGTTTGGTATAATCTTGAGAGTAGCAGCCGGACACAAGCTGGCAATTTCTGCATTGATACGTTGAAATTTATCATCATCTTCTCCCGCTAGCAAGAGAATGGGGATTTGATTTTGGGCGAGTTTTTCCCACAGAGAGGGCTGGTGGCCAGTTCCCATGTTGCGGAGGGATTTTGCTAATTCTAAGGGATTGTTTGCTAAACGGCTTTCTATGAGTTTCTCGAATTTGGGGGATTTTTTTAATGATTTGAATAAAGGGCGGTCGTACCAGTTTAAGATAAAATCTTTGATGTTGCTATTTTCGAGGTTTTGTGCTGTTTGTGAATCGGCTTGCCGTCTGTGCGATCGATCTTTTTCCGTCTTCAATCCCGGGGAGGCTGACTCTAGCACTACTTTCTCGAATCTGTCTGGAAAATGCAGTGTCATATACAGTGCCAATCGCCCGCCCATTGAATAGCCCAACAACAAACATTTGTCTATTTGTAAATCATCTAATAAGTGGATCAATGCTTGGGCTGTATTTGACATATTGTAGCAACTTTCGTCGCCGATGACTCTGGTTTGTCCGTGACCGGGAAGGTCAACTGCTAGACAACAATAACTTTGAGATAGTAAGAAAATGACGCTGTTAAAGTCTTGACTGTCGCCCGTGAATCCGTGGAGTAATAAAATTAGTGGCTGATTTTTGTTCCCAGTTAAAGAATAGTGAAATTGATATTTTTTAGATTTGTTCATCTACACCATTAAGCTCCTATTTTTATTACAATATCATTACTAGGTTGTCAGGTATCAATCCAGTATATTCTATTGCCACCGATTTTCCATTCCTTAATGAAAGCTTACTATAAATTTCATCGCGTTCTATTGCATGGGCTAAAACTTCACCTCGAATCACGCTTAATTCTTCATCTAATTCAGGATTGACGATGAGTACCCACTCATCAGGATACAGACTAAAGATTTCTTCTAGGGTGAGGATTGGGCTAGTTTCTACTGGCGTACTCATGATTTTCTTCTCGTTGTTTTCGATTCAATATCAAACTGTTTGTAGTAAGGACTTTAGTCCTTATTGACTAAAATCTTGCAGATAGGACTAAAGTCCTGACTACGAACCATAGTTCTATTTTACCGAAATTCTCGATAATCGCCCAAACTACAGCACAAACCCCAGCGCTAGCAGCAAACCGCTCGTAAAATGCAGCGCCACTGCGATAAACTTAGAGTTGCTGACCTTTGCGGGTTGGTCGTGATAGTTTGCGACATGGCGGCAAAGGTCGATCGCAAAAAACAAACTTCCAAAAATCAACAGCGTCCAAATTGGGAACATTCGCAGCGCCACAAACAGCACAGTCAAAGCATAAACGCTGCCGCACAACCACTGCAACAACTGCACACCTTTTTTCGTACCAATTCGGACAATCGGCGATTTTTTACCCGCCGCCAAATCGTCCTCAACTTGATGGAAGTGAGAACAAAATAAGATGATACTCGTAGTAATTCCCACTATTGCCGAACCTGCGAAATTAGTAGCAGACCAAGTTTGATTTTGACTGTAATAAGCAGCAGCTAAAGCTAGCGGCCCGAAGGTAAAAAAGCAAATAATTTCGCCTAAACCCTGATAGCCCAAACGAAACGGCGGCCCTTGATAAGTGTAGCCGAGGGCGCAGCACAAAACTACTAGCAAAATTACTGTTGGGTCTTTTTGCCACCAGGAAATACCGCAGATTCCCGACACTCCGATTGCTAAAAATAGATTGGCAAGCCAGAAAATTAAAGCTTTATTTCCGGTTAAGTTTACCAAGGAATGTGCTTTATTTTTGTCTATCCCTGTTTCCGAGTCAAATACATCATTGGTGAGATTCAGCCATGCTATAATTAAAATGGCTGAAATTAAAAATGTCGAAAAAATTGACGCATTAATCGTTTGAGTTTCGGCAAAAGCAATTGCAGTTCCTACTGAAATAGGAATAACAGCAACGCTGTACATGGGCGGCTTGATTGCCGCCAGCCACAATTTACTATTTGAACGCTCAATTATCTTTGTTGTCATTACACAAACTTGATGCAATTGATAGCAGCTCAGTAATTTTACAATTTTATTGGTGAAGAATGTCTGCTAAGTCTCCGCTTGAGTGCGCCTCCGGCATCCGTTGATAGTCTTTGCGGGCGATCGCACGCCCGGTAATGCCCACCTGCAAACCTCTGCGGGGTCGATCGCCTTTTACCGAGAGTCGCCCTCTCAATCTTAAGTTTTATGTCTAAATGTTTCGATGGATCGCGCAATCGTCTGTTTTCTCCCTCCAGCGTGCCCAAACAGTCGGGAAACTCGAAAGGTCATGTTTGGCGATCGCCCGAGCGTGGTTAGATCGAAATAGGGATTATAGCGGGACAAAACCGCACTCTTTCTGACAAATCTGCTATTCTCGATTTCATGACAGTAATACCGCACCGCGCCAATCTTTTGCAAGACCGCAATCAACTGCATCAGTTGCTGTTAGATTGCCAGCAGTCTTTAACCGAAAAAGATCAAACAAAAATAGTTAGTATTTCTCAGGAAATTTCCCCCGTCGATCCGCTAGCGGTACTGCAAGAAATTGCCACACCCGATGACAGACACTTTTATTTTGAAAAAAGAGACCCCATTGTCGGCAACAGTTTTGCGATCGCCGCCCTAGATTCGGCAATCCATCTCACAGTAGCAGGAAGCGATCGATTTGCCCTCGCTCAAAATTTTATTCAATCAAGTCTAGCCCGGACAATTACCATCGGTACGGAACGTTTGCCCTTTAGCGGGCCGCACTTTTTTTGTAGCTTTGCTTTTTTTGATGAGAATGTCGCCACCAATTCTTACTTTCCCCCCGGTACCATATTTTTACCCAAATGGCAGATTACTCGCCTCAACGATAGCTGTACAATTGTCGCCAATGCCAAAATAGATAGAGATATAAATGTTAAAATTATTACTGAAACCATTAGCAAACAATTTGATAAAATTGCCTCTCAAAAATACATCAAATTAATTAACAGCCAAAACTCACTTCCATTAAAACAAATTCCTGTCAATGATGCCGCTCAATTTAAAAGATCTGTCAAGTCCGCTTTAGAATTAATCGAGTCTAAATATTTCAGTAAAATTGTGTTGTCCCAAGCTATAAATGTCATTTGCCAAACACCTTTTAGCGTAATAGATTCCTTAAATAACTTGCGCCTCACCTATCCAGGTTGCTACGTGTTTTCTACCAGTAACGGCAAAGGTCAGCAATTTATCGGTGCCAGTCCAGAACGCTTAATTAGCATTCACAACAATCAGTTGATCGCAGATGCTTTAGCCGGTTCTGCACCGAGGGGAAAAACTGAAGCAGAAGATGGTAATTTAGGCAAAGATTTACTCAACAGCGAAAAGGATATTCGAGAACATCAAGCTGTAATTGACTTTATAATCGATCGCCTTTCGAGTCTCGGCATCCATCCCGACTTTTCCCCGCTACCGAGACTGCTGCAACTATCCAACATTCAGCATTTGTGGACACCCATCAGGGCTAGAATTCCCCCAGATATTCACTTATTGAAAATTTTAGCCCAACTGCATCCAACGCCAGCGGTAGCGGGGGTACCGAGGGATATTGCACTACAGCAAATTCGGGGCTGCGAAAGCTGCGATCGCTCTTTGTATGCAGCACCCCTGGGCTGGATCGATCGCACTGGTAACGGCGAATTTGCTGTCGGCATTCGATCGGCATTAATCGATGGATCTCGGGCGATACTTCATGCTGGTGTTGGAATTGTGGCAGGTTCCGAACCCGACAAAGAACTAGCAGAAATTCAACTGAAACTGCAAGCACTTTTAAATGCTTTAGTTTAAGAATAATATAGCCTTTCGAGCGAAAAATGAGATAAGACATAGGGCATAGGGCATAGGGCATAGGGCATAGGGCATAGGGCATACCTTACTTTTGCGATAACTGCTATATCTCATAACTATGTAGCGAGAAATTAGGTAACTTAAGACTTAGATATGGGTAGCCAGAAACCGGGTTTTTCAGCCAAGACTAGCCAAAAACCCTCAATCTCGAAAAAACCCGGTTTATTGAGCTTTGATTGAGAACCGTTATATGTCATAAAATATTATCGATCGCCAAAACAACAAAATGCTTGACTTTCGGAACACAAACACCCTCTGGGCTTCCATCATAGCCGAGACATTGCAGCGACTGGGACTAACCACAGCCGTAATTTGTCCCGGTTCGCGATCGGCCCCGCTAACCATAGCCTTCGCCCAGAATAAGTTAATAGAAACTATCCCCATCCTCGACGAGAGATCTGCGAGTTTCTTCGCCTTAGGAATCGCCAAAAAATCCGGTGTACCAACCGCCCTAATTTGTACCTCAGGAACCGCCGCAGCCAACTTTTATCCGGCGATTATCGAAGCCCGTGAAAGTCGAATTCCGCTGCTAATTCTCACAGCAGATAGACCCCCCGAATTGCGCGACTGTCACGCCGGACAAGCGATCGACCAAGTTAAACTATACGGCAATTATCCCAACTGGCAAGCGGAATTAGCCATCCCTTCAGCGTCCATAGGAATGCTAGACTATGTGCGACAGACGATCGTGTACGCGATCGAGCGATCGACCTTTCCGACACCAGGCCCAGTCCACCTCAACATCCCCCTTCGGGATCCGCTTGTACCAGTTTCAGACATTGCTGTCGAAGCTTTAGAAACACAATTCGATATCGAATATTTCTTTGCAGGATTAGAACCGATTTTTGCAGCAGAAACTTCTACCCCCCCCAGCCCCCCCTTGTTAAAGGGGGGAGTAAGAAGTGCAATAGAACCGATTTGTGCAGCAGAAACTTCTACCCCCCCCAGCCCCCCCTTGCCAAGGGGGGGAGTAAGAAGTGCAATAGAACAATGGCCCGAATGCAGTAAAGGGATTATTATTGCAGGTGTAGCCCAGCCTGAAGATGCAGAAAAGTATTGTAGTGCGATCGGCAAAATTTCCCAACTATTAAACTGGCCAGTATTAGCAGAAGGACTATCGCCCTTAAGAAACCGCGCCCAACTCAACCCCCATCTAATTTCCACCTACGATTTAATCCTGCGAAACCGCGAACTAGCAGATAAATTAACCCCAGAAATCGCCATTCAAATCGGAGACTTACCCACAAGCAAAGAATTGCGAAACTGGTTAGACAAAACCCAACCCAAACGCTACATAATCGATCCGGGCCACCACAACTTAGATCCCCTACACGGCCCAACAATTCACCTACGAACCTCCATAGAAAACCTCGCAACTGCTATCTCCCTTCATGTCCCCCCCCTTAGCAAGGGGGGGTTAGGGGGGGTTCTCACCTCTCCCACAAACTCCCCTCAAATCCCCCCCCTTAGCAAGGGGGGGTTAGGGGGGGTTCTCACCTCTCCCACAAACTCCCCTCAAATCCCCCCCCTTAATAAGGGGGGGCTAGGGGGGGTTCTCACCTCTCCATCCCACGAATACCTCCAACTTTGGCGAAACACCGAAACCCAAGTCAGACAAACAATAGACCAAAAACTATCAGCAATTAACAACATCATCGAACCAAAAATTTCTTGGCTGCTTTCCCAAATATTGCCACCAGCCACACCCATATTTATTTCCAACAGTATGCCAGTCCGAGATGTCGAGTTTTTCTGGAAGCCGAACAACTTAGAAATAAAACCTTTTGTCAATCGCGGCGCCAACGGCATAGACGGCACATTGTCAACAGCTTTAGGAGTCGCCCACCGCAATCAAAGCAGCATTTTGTTAACAGGTGATTTAACACTTTTGCACGACACCAACGGCTTTTTAATTACAAATAAATTTGTCGGTCATCTGACAATTGTTTTAATTAATAACAACGGTGGCGGGATTTTTGAAATGTTGCCAGTTGCTAAATTTGACCCGCCCTTTGAAGAGTTTTTTGCCACACCGCAGGATATCAATTTTGCTCAATTGTGTGCAACTTACGGCGTGGAACACGAGATAATTGAGCATTGGGAGCAGTTCCAACAAAAATTAAGTTTTCTACCAAATAACGGGATTCGGGTCTTAGAACTGCAAACAAATAGGCGCTCCGATGCTAAATGGCGGCAAGATAATCTCAGTAAATTTGCCAAAGGTTCGTAGTAAGGACTTCAGTCCTTTCTTGGGAAATTTAAGGACTAAAGTCCTGACTACGAACCTCATATGCCAAAGGTTCGTAGTAAGGACTTTAGTCCTTTCTTTGAGAATTTAAGGACTAAAGTCCTGACTACGAACCTCATATGCCAAAGGTTCGTAGTCAGGACTTTAGTCCTTTCTTTGAGAATTCAAGGACTAAAGTCCTTACTACGAACCTTTTATGAACAATATTTAAACGGCTGCTTGAGCTAGCAGTGCATCTAACTCTCCATCTCCATCAAGTTTGTGAATGTCATCGCAGCCGCCGACGTGTTGACTGTTAATAAATATTTGGGGCACGCTGCGCTTTCCGTTAGCGCGATCGGCCATGGCATTTCTAGCAGCTTCGTCGCCGTCAATTTTGTATTCCGTGTAATTGACGCCTTTCCACCACAGCAAAGTTTTGGCGCGGATACAGTACGGACAGGTTTGCCAAGTATAAATTTCAACATTGGCTTTGATGCGATCGGGCTTGCGGCCCAAAATGGGATTCAGAAAATCAAGCATTTTCGGTACAGGGGTAAAATTTCAACTGGTTGAGAGATTAAATCATTTTAGCGAAACGCCATCAATCCCGCGTTCTACCAAAGGTTAGGCTGGGATGCAATTACCTGCCGCACCTGTAGTGCTGTGATTCGTGTCACACATTTACTCTACTCCGATCACTTGCTTTCATCCAAAATAATCACCTGCGGAACCTACTTAATATCACCGATCTTTTGAGGAAACCAAGCGATTATGAATATATCGAATTCAACCGCACTGCCATGAAAGCTTTACAACTCCTCCCCGGCGCTATCTCTGAAATCCTCGCTTCTGTAACCGACACAGGCGTTTTGACATTAGCCGATCGCTACGGTTTGATGGCCGCCACCTTAGACGAGTCGCTGAATGACGAAGATAGATGCTGTGTCAACCGCCTGCTGCGGGCAGTGCTCAAAGGCCGGGTGAGAATGGTCAACGAACTTTCAGCGTAACGAGGATTTGCAGTTTTGTTCTGATGGTAAGGTGAGTCAGCGGTAGATAAAGATGGCGAAATTGGTTGGCAGCCGATCGCCCGCCGGAGTCCCAGAGACTTGATATAACGGCAATTTGAATTCGATGTAAAGTTTTCTCCTCCAACAAAACAACGGTTTTTTTCGATGTGCAGCCTGTAACGGGCTGCTTTTTGTTGGACGGCTAGCTAATCGCGGATTTCCAGGTTGTACAGGTGGCAGAGGTCAATGATTTCTTGTTGGAAGCGATCGCGCACGTTCTGGGGCGACACAATCTCGCAATCTTTGCCGTACCTGTGGACATCTCGAAACAGCCAGAACAGGCTGGATACGCGCTTCACTACATGGCGCGCGTCTCCCACCATTTCATTTGCCACATCTTCATCCGGTTTGAATTCATAGTTTCCAGCCAATCCCTTGAAAAAGTGTAAGTGTACTTCTAGATAGTCGATGGTTTCGTGCCATTTTTCACTTGCAGGTAGCAAGTTGACAATCTTGTCCAAGCGTAAACACCGATTGTGAGCTAATTCCGGGATTTCTCTGGAGTCAGCTTCGTCGCACGAGATTTCTAGGTATAGGCGCTTGTCGTAGAGCCGAATTTTGGCACTGCGGGCAGTAAATTCGCTTACTTTGTCTTTGCGTGACTGATAAAACAGTCTGAACGGTTGGCGATCGTCAATCAGTTGATTGAGTCGAATCCGCCACGCTTCGGCAGTTTGGCTGACTTGTTCGAGCAATTGTTGCCGGACAGGGGTTTCCAGATTGGCTTTGTCCAAAAGTAATGCCATGACGATCTGGGCGGCTTCGACTTCGCCGGAGTCGTTAAGCAATTTGACGGCTTTGTTCAAAGATTGTACTTGCACTGGATTGAGTCTAAAGGGTTCGCCAACTTCGATTGTTTGTTGGGCGATCGCCACCAATAACCCAGATACACTGGGGGATTTACCCCAGAAGATACCGAGGCGAAGGGCGATCGACTCTAGCTGTTCTTTGGTTTCCGGTGGGACTGAAAGGGTGAGTGCTTCTTTTTTTCGCGGCATTTCTAGAAATATACTTGCACTTTTAAAAATACGTGCTATATTGATTTTATTGTAAATAGTAATTCCCTGCAAACCCAGAAAGTACCATCATTGCACTTGCAGAAGTTGTTGGCAACTCAAAAGCTTGTCCCAAGCAATAAATTTTACATGAGGAATCGATCGTGTCAAACCAGCGCCGACTGTTGAACCGTCCTCCCAAAACCTTAGAAGAACGGTATTTTAGCGAAATTCGACCCCAGCTTTACAAACGTCACGCAGCCCATCACCAGTACGGCGTCAGGGAAGGGACAACCCTTGCAGAACACCTCGACTCCGCCTGTCAGTTCATGTTGACAGTCAGCCGCATCGGCGGAGTCCCCGAAGACAAACGACCTGTACTGCTAGCAGCAACGGCCGTTCACGACCTCAACAAACTCGATTTATCAGGACAAAAACGCAATGTGCAAACTCTGGCTAGAAATCGGGAATTTTTGCAAGAACAGTTAGAAAAAGCTTGCGTACTCAGCTTTGTTGTCACAGAAAATGACTTTGAATTAGCCAGAAAGTTGATAGAACGCCACTCAGGGCACAACCGCAGCGATGCGGCGATATTTTTACCCGAAGATCCGGCGATCGATCGCTGGGCCGCAATGTTAACAGGGGCGGATTTATTCGATTTAGGAATTGCCGAATCCGAACGTTTTCGGAAAGTTCAAAAAGAATTAACCGTTGCCTTTAATCGTCCCAGTAAACTGTTTCGAGTGCGCGTATCTGAAGATAGAGGTTACATCACAGCTTTGTTACTTGGGGCTTGCGAAGAAGTTTTGCAAAAATACGGGTTGACGACCTTAGCAATTTTTCCAGATGGAGAACTGTTTGAGGGAGAAACTTTGCCAACAGTTGATTTAACAACAGAGATAGCTGCTTGTTGGCAAGGAAAAATCGACCTAGTTTTTGGTAATAATATCGAACGGTTAGTACGGGCGACCAAAGATGGGATTAAAATTGCTCAATCAGCCATCCAGCAAAATGTTGAGGAAGTGCTGCTAAACGTGCAGGCTTTATTGGAGAAGAAAAAAGCTGGATTCAAGGCGGATAAAATCAATAAAGATATTGCCAAATGGGGCGATACTGCGGGTGCAGATGCCGTGCAAAACGCAGCAGCCATTGGTTTGCTGGCTGTTGGGAGTGCAGAAGAATTTGCGATCGCCGAAGGATTGAAAGCGGCTTATCTCAGCTATCGAGAAGCAGGAATTAATCCGAAAGAAGTTTGGGACAAAATTGCCGATCGTGTTGGCATTTCACAACAGCAAAGAGCCGCACTTGAACCTTTTAACGGACAATACGGGCGACCTTTATTTGCAGCGAAAGCAGCTCAAAAAGGATTAGAGGGCATTCTGGAAGCACTACGCGAATCCTTCCAATTGCGAAAAGAAAGCACCCACAAACCAGAGACATCTGAGGCTTCAGAAGAAATAATTGCAGCAGTTGCCAAAACTTTAAGTTTACCCATAGCACTTCAATGGAACGGAATAGACGAACTGAATGCTTATATAGAAGCAAATCCTCGCAAACGCTGTTCTCTGGGGTCTACTTTCAGCGAAACAGACGACTTAGTTTCTGGCAATATGCCACCCGGTACAAAAGTTCAAGTTTTCTCAAATCGCTTACCCGGTGGAAGCAGCGCCGAACCAAAAAGGCAAGCAGACTCAATGGCTGCTTTAGCTTATCAGTTAATGGCGATCGGAGCAAACTTTCCGGGTGCTAATAAAAAAGATCCCATCTATTTGCACCTAGCATTACCGAAAGGTTCTTCTCCAGAATTACTGAGGATTTGGCGAGAACATTTAAAAGAACTTGCTGCTACCAATGCTGAAGGCGGTACTGTAACAGTTGACGAGTTTAAGCTTTACAAAGACAATATTCTGGAATTCAAGGCTAACAAAGTTGTCGGAATTGCATTTCCCAAACGTCCAGAATTTGTCCATGCAACTGTTACCGAAGCCTTAGTTTGGGGAGATGCTAATGCTTCTGTTGCCTTGCTCAAGTCACTGCGACTAGCTTTAGAATTATCCTTATCTTTAGAGTTTGGCTTTCCCTTTACCCTGAGTGGCAATTTAGAAGTAGAAACATCATCAAATATTTACGGGCGGGTAGAGGGAATTCCGGCTGCACTCCAAACTTTGCTAGGAAGCGGACAATACAGCCGTCAAGAAGCCGAGGAAATCCTCAAGCGGCTGCGCTGTATCGGCCAACTAGCGATCGCAGTTGCCAGCATTCAGAAAGCCGATGATTGTTTGTACGATTTAGCCCGTGCAGCGGCACAACCTCTTAACCTTTATTATGTGCTGCTGCGCTGGACTTTACGAGAACAAGATGAACCTAATCTGAGTGTAATTTGGAGTCGCATTCGCGAACCTTTGAATAGTTTACTGGAGAGTCTTATGCCCAATCAAAATACACTTTTAACCCAATATCTCAAAGAAGCAGCTCAAATAGCGGCGGCTGCTAACCTCAAGGGAAGTTCTTTCAAACGCACGTCTTTAGCAGAACCATTCACTGATTTTACAGCAGCAGTGCGCTCCCAAAAGCCTTACATGGATTTAGAGTTTATGTTTGCCTCTCTAGTGCAGCAGTACCACACTCGCCTCGATCGCATTCGCGATCACGTTGTAGGTGCAACTAAGCGCGAACAAATCAAGCAATATTACGAGGTTTTGCGAAAACTCTATGAGGAAGTTTATCAAGGGCGTCCAGAGAAACTTCTCTCCGATAAAGACAAACTTGAAGCTGCATATTTGTTTTTCTGGCAAGAAGCATATCAGCAGCTTCCCAAAAGAAAGTCTGAAGATAACTCTGATGATTCTGTTGAAACCACCACATCTGTTTAATTAATTAGGAGGTTCCCATGTCAATTAACAAGCTTAATCCAGTTCTTGCTCCCACTTACGATAATTTCCCCAAAGGGCGAATTATCAGTTTAATTGTTCTCAGGACAACTCATTCTGAAACTATTTTTCGCACCGAAGGTTCTGGCGAACCAATGTGCAGCGAATTTGTGCCTGCTGGTTTAGAAGATAAGAAGACAATCGTGCAGCGTTTGGTGATGACTAAGCGCAAACAGGTAGCACCAGAAAGGCGCAGGGGACGCGAATTCTTAAGAGCTCACGAACTTCTTTATACAAGTCCAAAAGAAGGTGCTCTTTGTTCGCTAAACACTAATGCACCTTGCGAAATGTGCGTCGATTGTTTTCTGTATGGTTTTGCTGCTGGAGGCGGCGGCGCTCAAAAAAGCCGGGTTTGGACTGAAGATGCTTTTAGTATTTTGACGGCCGGTCAAGCTGTGGGCGATCGCACAATCAATGCTATCTTTGAAAACGGCACAATGCGCGATGAAAATGGCAAACCATCAACCGCTTTAAATACCAGTGAATATATCAAACCGGGAGTGCATTTTATTGATGTCGTCACCCTCAAAGATGTTACGGCTGATGAGTTGCGTTATGCGATCGGCAATATTCTGCTAACAAGTCGCTACGGCGCTGTTTCCAGCCGCGTCGGACGGATGGAAAACCAGATATTAGGAGTCTTTGGCAGCATTGCCGAACTTCCTAGTTCTCTCGAATTGGTACAAGCTACCTATGATGCTTTGCCAAAGCCTTTAGAGCATCCTTTCGATACTGATGATTTGAGTGCAGCAATCAAACAAGTCATTGCAAATTGGACTAACAAGCGTGGAGTTTCGATGCAGCTTTCGGAAGATGAATTAAAAAGTTTAATTGCCGATGTAGACCATCACTGGTCAGAAACAGAACGCGATGAATTTCTGAAGCGATTGGATAGATCCTACCAGCCTTTCCGTCTACCTCCTGCCGAGAAAAAAGGCAAAGGCAAAAACAAAAAAACACCTGTAGAAACAGAGAGTTAATCTATGTCAACACTTCCTTTTCAAAAGGCAAAAATAGTCGAACTGTGGTGTGCAGAACCAGTCTTTTTTGCCTCTAGGGAGTTGTCTGATACCTATTACACTGAAGGTGCGATCGGGAACTATGCTCTTGCCTATGCTTTTGGCTGGGTACGTTCCCCCTATCGCCTTCAAGGTGAGGCAACAGGACGACCAACCTACAAAGAAGATTTAGGATCGATCGCACAAACTTGTTATGTATTGCCAGCTTCGCCAATAAATGGCAGAGTAACATTCAGATTTGAGCGGTTCAACGCACTTTCGGATGCTTATTGGTACGCGATGACTAATAACCGCGTCGCTACAGCCCGTGAAGATTTACCAATTCAAAGACAAGGAAAAAAACCGAGTTCATTTAGAGCAAGTAATTTTCCTCAAACCGGACGGTTGCGGATGATTGAACGCGGTAACAAGTTTCAAACTGTGGTGTTTGGAAATTGCGAATTACCCGATTATATTCGCGTGGGTAAATTCATGAGTAAAGTCAAAGTGAATGTTTTATCTGAATGTGAAATAGCTCTTTTACCGACTGGCGATTATCAAAGTCAAGCTTATTTAAGTGTAGCCGATCTCCCGCCTAATTTAGAGCTTTTGTCATTCGATTTAATTTCCATGCCGCCAGCACCTTTACTGAAAAACCTTTCCTTTCGAGGTGCAGCTTGGCAGATTGGTGAAATGATTGTGCCAGCCAATTTATATTTCTGTTGCGGAGGCAGACAAAATGGCTAATGAAAAGTTAGTTATTAAGCTAGAACCTCGAAGTATTTCAGCTTGTGCATCTCTGCCGCCTAAGTTGGCATTTATGAAAAATGCACTTCAGCATCAAGTTGATGTATTTGAACAGTCTCGGAATGCCGATATTGTTCTCAATTCGTCGCCAACTGGCACAGGAAAAACAGAAGCTAGTTGTACAGTATTACTGCACAATCCAACTCAAAGTGCTGTTTATGTCGCGCCGACTAATGCGTTAGTAGAACAACAGCGAGAAGCTTTAGAAAAGTTTGTCCGCGAAGCTGGTTTGCGTCACGTTGTGAAATCTGCTTCTGCTAGGGAAGTTAGGGAATGGCCTAATGATGTTAGCAATCGCCCTGGTGAGAAGCTGTACAATGTATTGCGGAATCCGGCTACAGTTTTTTCTGATGTCGGGGCTAATCGACCAATTATTTTGGTAACAAATCCTGATATTTTTTACTACGCGACTTTCTTTGCGTACAACAAGAACGATCGCACAAACATCGCCAGTGCTTTTTATCAAAAGTTTGGCACTGTAATTTTTGATGAATTTCATCTATATGACGCCAAACAATTAGTTAGTTTACTGTTTTATCTGACTTATTCTTACGTTTTCGGCTTTTTTGAATACGGGCGGCGAGTAGTTTTGTTGACAGCAACACCGGAACCAGCTTGTGAGTTAGCATTGAGAAATTTAGAGTTCAAGGGTGTTAAAATAGCCTGGATTAATGGAGAAACAGACAATTCTCATTTTTTACCATCGCAAACAGCAGTTAATCTTGAGTTGCGATCGCAACCTGAGAAAGATGAATGGTTGAGAGAATTGGCAGATGAAGTAACTAAACGTTTTCAGGAGAATCCAAGTCAAAATGGTGCTGTGATTTTGGATGCTCTTGTTAACATTAACGATCTATACCAGTTGCTGAAACAAAGAGGACTTGTTAATGCGATCGGTCGAATTACTGGCCCTGCACCCAAGGCAGATAGGAAACGGGCAATGCAACGCCCGATTATTCTCGCAACCAGCACCGTAGATGTCGGATTTAACTTTGAAAGAAATCCTACACCGACGCGGCAAAATCTAGATTGGTTGATTTTTTCCAGTCGCGATCGCTTCTCTTTTTGGCAGCGATTAGGACGAGTTGGACGGGTATTGGGCAAGTCTGAAACTAATATTGATTCCGAGGCGATCGGCTATTTACCAGAAAAGGCTTGGGAACAAGGTTTATCCACCCTAGATTGTACAGGAGGACGCGCCGCACTCAAACAAATCCTTGACAGTATTCCCTGTCTTGACAAACCCTTTTTAGACGTTTATTGGCGTTCCGAAGCCTTTTTAGAAATTGCCCGTCCTTTGTTAGAACTCGAAGAAAAATTTGAGAATTTACCCGGCATTGAATTAATAATGCAACTTTTCAATACTCTGAAAGAAACACTCGGAGGAAATCGCGATTGGGACTATTACCGGCGCCGAATGCGAACCTTGCGCGGGGCGGAAGATATTGTCAAAGTCTCTGCTAAAAAACTCACTCTCAAAAGCCAGTGGAAATACATTAAAGGCGGTCAAGCTTTTGTCAAAAAGTTTTTAGAGGTTCACTATCCGTTTGAAGTTGAGGAACTAAAAGCAAAAAGAGCCAGCATCGAAGAATTTGAAAAATTGTTTCAAGAAGATGATGAAGCTGGTAAAGAATTAAAAGACTTTGCTGAGATTTGGAGTGCTAGCTATGCACCGCTGTTTCAATTCCGTTCCGGCTTGTTTGACAGTCTCCAGATCCGCGATCCTCAAGGCTTATTGCTGGATGATTCGGAAGAAACAATTTTAGACCCTCTCCATCTTTTGCGTTATTACGAATTTGTAGAAGATGGCGAATTTGTGGTAGTAACAGCCCGCGCTGAAGTTACTTATGAACTGAATTTTCGGATGCGCTATCGCGACAGTTACCAAGACTTTGTTAACAAAGAGCTCAACAAGTTAACGGCTTTTCCCGATTGTAGAATAGAACGGCGGCTGGGAAGTGCGATCGCACCAACTCCTTTGCTGAAAGTTTTGGAAAAACATTTGCTACCGGGAGTAATAGTTTGCGGAGTCAAAAATGCTGCTACTATTTTCCAACTCCGAAAGCAAGGAATTGTGTCATATCCAATCGTGATTGCTTGTGACGATGCTGAGAAAGAATACAAGTTTTTACCTGGATTAGCAGGAATCTTAACTATGGCAATGAAAAGCAAACAGCTACGTCTCCCCGATGATGAACCTTTCATCATTTAGAAAATCAACACAACCAACCATTAACAATCATGCCGCACAGTCTCATCCTCAACCTTCTTCCCATCGCCCCAATTCCCCCCGGATACCTCACGGGAAGACACCTGCACGCCCTGTTTCTCACCCTCGTGAGCTCCGTTGACAAACAACTCGGCGATCGCCTGCACGATGCCACAGCCGACAAATCCTTCACCCTCAGCCCTTTGCAAACTAAAAAATGCCCTTTCAAAAAACACCATTCCCTCCAATGGGAACACACAGAATCGATTCCAGAACATACTCCTTGTTGGTGGCGAATTAGTCTGCTGGATGACACTTTATTTGGCAAATTAACTCACCTTTGGCTGAATCTCAATCCATCTCGTCCGTGGCACCTTGGCCCGGCGGATTTGATGATTACGAAGATTCTCGGAACACCTCAAGTAGACCAACCTTGGGCGAATGCTTGTACTTACTCTCAACTTTACGAACAAGCTTCGGAAACTAATCGCTTAATTGCTTTCAGTTTTGCGACTCCTACTACTTTTCGGCAGGGGAAGTTTGATTCGGTGATTCCTACTAGAGATTGCGTTTTTAACAGTCTACTGAGTCGCTGGAATAAGTACAGCGGGATTGAGATTCCTAATTTACCATTGGATTCACTTTTTTCGACTTTTGTCAATATCAAAACTGAAAGATTGACTAACTATGAAAGCAATTTTGTGGGCATGGTTGGGGAGGTTAGTTATCGGATTTTGGGTGATGTGGAGCCTTTGGTGATTAAGCAAATTAATGCTTTGGCTGATTTTGCGCTTTACTGCGGGGTTGGGAGGAAAACTCCGATGGGGATGGGGATGACTCGACGGATTGCTGTTAATAAAAGTTGAACCGATTTTGAGGGCGGGCAAGATGCCGGATGTCCAGGGCGGGCAAGATGCCCACCCCACAATAATACTAAACTCTTGTGGAACAGGCATCTTGCCTGTTGCTAATTATGGATGTCCAGGGCGGGC
>RDXX01000027.1 GCA_004292955.1 Oscillatoriales cyanobacterium
TTTCCCTCTCACGGAGCGGGCGGATCTGTGGTTGCGTTAAACTTACTATTCTGTCGGGAATACTATGTTCTTTCTTTTCGTACATTAACAACTGTTGGCGGTAGACTTCTGTAACTACTAACAGCATTCTATAATGAGATTTGGTTAATAACTGTAGCTGACGCATTCGCTCTATACTAGCCAAATTTCTCTGGATGTATTGCAGTTGTTTTTTAATGGCTTTTCTTCTTGATTTTCGTCGTGGCTTTTTTTGTTTTGCTATGGTTAGGTATTCTTTTCTGGCTCTGTTTCGATATGTCAAGAGGCTTTTTTTACGGGTGATTTAGTTTGATTGTGTAGACTATCTATGATTTTTTCAGTATGTTCTCGGGCTTGATTTAATAGTCCTAAGTCGGTCGGATATTTAATGTCGGCTGGCGCACAGGTTGCATCTATAGCGGTTCTCAGAAAGATTCGCGGACGTTGTTGGGCTTGGGCCCTCTTGGTTTCAGTGGTTATATAACCTGTCAGTCATACCTCACCTTTTTGAGTCTTTGCCGAAAATAAACGAACATGGATGAGTCGAATGGTCTAGCATTACTATAGCCACTTAGACCTAGGAAGTATTGTAGGTATGGGTTTTCTCTTATTTGTTCTACTGTTTCACGCTGAGCTAGTTCCTAATCTCTCTTTGATTATTAATGCCCCCAATGCTATACGAAACGATTTCGCGGGGGCTCCCGTTGAACAGGTGAATTTTTGGGCATATTCATCAACAAAAATTCTGACCATGGAATTATTTTTGCCATGATTACCCAACGATTATTCTCTGATAATTGTCTTTTCGGTACATGAACGAAAGTGATGCTGTGCATGGCTTTTGACTAATTTTAGCTCATAGTCTAACACATTACCAGCGCCGATCGCGAGTCAAAGTTTTTTCAGGTAAGGGTTTTAGGCTTATTCAGCAAGCCCTAGCTAGCACTTTCGCCTGTTACAGAACCTTTTTTACAAAACTTTCCTTGTTTCTTTAGATTCGTTTTGCTTGTCGGTACGATCGCCCACTTATCGGCTCGATCGCCCACTTATCGGTACGATCGCCCACTTATCGGTATGATGGAATCAATGACGTGGCGATCGACTGACTCACTCTTTTAAGATACAAGGGGCGGGTTCACCAACAATAATTGCCACTCAACCAATAATCTCAAAAACCCGCCCCCACCCAACGGTAAATCACTTCCCTAAATCAACCGGAAATTAGCAGAAGTAATCGCATTAGCACTCACTCCAATCATCACACCCAACTCCTGTCCCGTCAAGACATTTTTGATGAGAGTTCCCTGAGTATTTTGAGTTATTGCTAACTGATTAAAACTTAAACCACCGCTTAATCCAATTAAATTTTGACCGACGGTAAAATCAGAGATTATGTCAAATCCGCGATCGGCTTCTAAGACAAAAATATCATTCCCAATACCACCAGTCAAACTATCATTACCCAAGTCTCCATAAAGAATGTCGTCGCCCTGACAACCAGTTAGAGTATCGTTATCTTCCCCTCCATAAATAGTATCATTTCCTTCACACCCTCCCAGAATATCTGCTTGTTCGTTACCGCTGATAAAATCATCGCCAGCCCCGCCGCAAATGGTATCATCACCTTGACTTCCAAACAGCGAATCCTCACCTTCACTACCAAAGATTATGTCATTCCCTTTGCCTCCAAATAAGGTGTCATTACCCTTGCCACCATCAATGAAATCATCATTTCTGTTACCATAAACGATGTCATCACCTTCGCGACCATTGATGGAGTCATTGCCTTTACCTCCGAAGATTAAATCGTTGCCAGCATCGCCCAGGATGATGTCATTATTTTCATCTCCAAATAAGATGTCGTCACCTTTGCCACCGCTGATAAAGTCATTGCCTTTATTGCCGTTGAATATGTCACGACTCTCGCCACCATATAAGTTGTCATTCCCAGATTTAGCATCGAATATATTGCCGTTGTTGCTGCCAAGACATTCATCGTTTTGGGCAGTGCCTATTTGAATGCCGGATATACCGAGTATGGTGTTTTCAACTGTATTTGGTTGGTTTAAGTTGGGATAGTCAATTTCATCGCAGATGCAGTCATCGTTGGGGATGTTGTTAGTTATTGGTGTTGGCGTTAATTCGGGTGTTGGTGTTACCTCGGGCGTCGCTGCGGGTGTTGGCGTTACCGCAGGTGTTGGTGTCGGTGTCGGTGTCGGAGTTAGCGATGGTGTCGGCGTTGGTGCGGGTGTCAGTGTTTCCGCTGGCGTTGGTGTTGGCGTTACCGCAGGTGTTGGCGTTACCGCAGGTGTTGGCGTTACCGCAGGTGTTGGTGTCGGTATTGGTGCAGGTGTTTCGGTTACCGCAGGTGTTTCGGTTACCGCAGGTGTTGGCGTTACCGCAGGTGTTGGTGTCGGTGTCGGAGTTAGCGATGGTGTCGGCGTCGGTGTCGCTGTCGGAGTTTCCGATGGCGGGGGCGTCGGTGTTGGAGTTGGAGTTGGCGAGAAAGGCGTCGGAGTTGGACTTACCTCGGGCGTCGGAGTCGGCGAGAAAGGCGTTGGTGTGGTGACAGGAGTTGGTGTGGTGATAGGAGTTGGTGTGGTGATAGGAGTTGGGGTTGTTACTGGAGTTGGTGCGGTGATAGGAGTTGGGGTTGTTACTGGAGTTGGTGCGGTAATATTCACACTAAAATTACCTAAACCGCTAGCAGCAGACAAATTGCCAACAACATCCTTCACCTGCGATGCTTGCAAATTAACTGTGTAAGTAGCATTATCAGTATTATCCCAACTTCCGCCTGGGGGAGTAAACGAATATGTCGCTGTGCGGGGTGTACCATTGCTATTAGTATTAACACTAATAAATCTAGCAGGAATAGCACCGCCTGACCAATTTACAACAACATCAGAATTTTCTAAACTGCTAACATCAACTCCACTGATATCACTGAAAGTAACTGTCAATGTCTGACTTGTACCACCTGCTGTAGTAATGTTAGAAATTGGTGCCAAGTTAGCCGTAGGTGGGATGACATCAATAATCGGGATCGTGATATTAGCAGTGCGAGTGAGTTGAGTGGCTGCGGTGTTATTGTTACCCGCAGCATCTGTGGCTTTAGCTGTGGGAATATCAACTGTGACATTACCACTAGCAGTAGGTGTGACATCAAAAGTGTAAGTTTTGGCATCAACTGTGACAAAGTTTCCGACAGCAGCATTGGCTACGGTGATATCAGTAGTATCAAAGCCGATGACATTTTCACTGAAGGTAGCAGTGACGGTAAATAAACCAGTTACTGTGGTTGGTGATGTTGATGTTAAGGAAACTGTAGGTGCGGTGATATCAGCAGTGCGGGTAAGTTGAGTGGCTGCGGTATTGTTGTTACCAGCGGTATCAATCGCTCTAGCAGCAGGGACATCAACGGTGACATTACCAGTAGCATTCGGTGTGACTGTAAAAGTATAAGTTGTGCCGCTACCTGTGAAGTTGCTAATTGTACTGTTAGTTAGATTCACGCCAGCGGCGGTAAATCCTGTGACGGTTTCGCTGAAGGTTGCTGTGACTAGGAATGGTGCGTTTGTAGTGGTTGGTGATGCGGATGTTAGGGCTACTGTTGGTGCAAGAGTATCGGCAGTGCGAGTTAATTGAGCCGCAGCGGTATTGTTATTACCCGCGGTATCAATCGCTCTAGCTGCCGGGACATCAACTGTGACAGCGCCGTTAGCATTCGGTGTAACGGTGAAAGTATAGGTTGTGCCACTACCTGTGAAATTGCTAATCGTACTGTTAGTCAGATTCACGTCACTGGCGATAAATCCTGTGACGCTTTCGCTGAATGTTGCTGTGACTAAAAATGGTGCGTTTGTGGTGGTTGGTGAAGTTGATGTTAAGGTGACATTTGGTACAAGTGTGTCTACAATTATGGCTTTGCTATCAGCTAAAGACTGCCCCGCAGGAATAGTTAATGTTGCATTATTGCTCGCAGAATCTCTTAAGGTTGCACCAGTTGCTAAAGTTATGCCAGTTGAGTTGAGATCCGTGCTGTTTTGTCCGGTGGCTGGAGTATAAGTGCCGACAGCAGATGTGCCGGTAAAAGGTGCAATTGTGACAGTGCCGCCTGTATCTAGGTTGACTGTCATGTTACCGCCTGCTAAAGTAACTGCTTCGCTGAAATTGACGGTGACGTTGATGTTGCTAGTTGTGTTGTAACTGCCGTTGGCGGTGGTAGAGGTGACGCTGGTAACAGTTGGCACAATTCCATCTATTACTATTGCTTTATTCGCACCCAAAGAGTTAGCAGCAGCGGGTGCTGGTAATGTTAAGCTGGCATCAAAAGTGGCAGCATTCTTAATAGTACCGCCGCTTAAAGATAAAGCAGTTGTGGAAAGATAGTCTAAGTCGGCGCTGCGATCGCCTGCTGCTACTGTGTACCGGAATGTCAAGGTGTTAGTACCGGTGCCTGAGAGGTAACTGGCGACGGGTGTTGCACCTGCTAAGCTAAGTTGCGGCGTACCCGTGACGTTGACGATTTCAGAGAAGTTAACAGTGATGCCGATGTTTGTGCCGATGCCGTAAGTCCCGTCTGGGGTGGCTGCACTGACGCTGGTAATCGTGGGGAAGGAGTTAACTGTGATGTTGGCGGTTTCGGTAGCTGTGCTAAAAACGCTGGATGTTGTGTTATTGGTTCGATCGGTGGTGTAGTTAGCGGTAGTGCCATTTGTGCCGGTAATTCGATCCCAGGCGGCAAAGGTAATGGCGTTGGTGACAGTGCCGCTGTAACCTGCATTGGGCACAAACCGGATTTTGGTGTTGGCATCACTAGCTAATAGTAAGGCGTTGGTGGCAGAAACGGCTGGGGTGTTTGTCCAGGTTGTGCCATTGGTGGTGTATTGCCAAGTGCCGTTAGCGGTGTCTAATGCAGTGATGGCGATGCCTTGGGAGGCGCTGGCGTTGGGATCGGTGATTTTTGTGCCGCCGAGGTTGGCGATGATGGTGGAGATTAATGTGCCTGTACTGGCGCTGTCGTTTTGGTTTTGGGCGTTGAGGGTGGGTGTGCCGCTGTTGTCGAGTGCGGGCGAGTCGTTGACGAGGACGGTGACGGTGGTGGGGGTGGAGATGATGCCGTCGGTGGCGGTGTATTGAAAGGTTTCTACGCCGTTGAAGTTGGCGTTGGGGGTGTAGAGGATGTTGCTTTTGGGGTCGATCGCGATCGCAAAGACATAATCATTTGCATTGGGGTTGAAGGTAGCATCAGCGACACCTGTGGTGGGATCTAATTTGGCGATATAGTTGCGGGTTTGTCCGCCGATGTTGGTGAAATAACCGCCCACATAGGGGTTGCCACTGCTGTCAAAGGCGATCTCTCTAACACCATTATCTGCATTGGGGTTGAAGGTGGCATCGGCGACACCAGTTGTGGGGTTTAATTTGGCGATGCTGTTGCGGGTTTGTAGGCCGATGTTGGCAAAACTGCCACCCACATAGGGGTTGCCGCTGCTGTCAACGGCGATCGCATGGACACTACCACTCGCATTGGGATTGAAGGTAGCATCGGCGGCACCAGTTGTGGGGTTTAATTTGGCGATATTGTTGCGGGATTGTCCGCCAATGTTGGTGAAAGAGCCGCCCACATAGGGGTTGCCACTGCTGTCTATGGCGATCGTATAGACAAAACTATTCGCATTCGGGTTAAAGGTAGCATCGGCGGCACCAGTTGTGGGTTTAATTTGGCGATATTGTTGCGGGATTGTCCGCCGATGTTGGTGAAAGCGCCGACCACATAGGGGTTGCCACTGCTGTCTAAGGCGATCGCATAGACACTACCATTAACATTCGGGTTGAAGGTGGCATCGGCGACACCAGTTGTGGGGTCTAATTTGGCGATACGTCCGCGGGGTTGTCCGCCGATGTTGTTGAAAAAGCCGCCCACTATGAGGTTGCCACTGCTGTCTATGGCGATCGCTAAGACACTATCATCCGCATTTGGGTTGAAGGTGCTATCTAATGTCCCATCGCTATTCAACCGAGCGATATTGTTGCGTGCGAGTCCACCGATGGTGGTAAAACGGCCCCCGACATAAATCCAGTCATTAATAATCGCTGTACCGTTGGTGGGGGCAGTAGTGATGCTTTGAACTTTCGGTCTTCCGCTACCTGTGTCGTTGGCGAGTACGTCAATGCTAACTGCCGACGAGTTGACGGGAATGGCTTTGTTGTCGGGGTTGACGGTGGCTAGTATGTGGCTGTAAGCACTGAGGGTGTTGAGGTTAAATGCTACTGCTGTTTCTATCGGGCCTGTTTGTACTTCTAATTCCCAGTCTCCGCCTAATTCAGCACTGCCAGTAGGATTAGCTGAAGCGGCGATATTGGCCTCAATGATTTCACTCAATCGCTTGACGAAATTTTTGCCAGCTTCTCCTTTGCCTATTTCACACCCATATAATAAGATGTCTGCGTTAGCTATCAGGGCGTTTCGCCACTGTTGCAACTGTTGGCTGTAGTTTTCGATGTTGTTGCTGTTGAGTTCTGTCGTGCCTAAGTAAATCTTGCCGGAACCGCCGTGGGTGATGATGTGTAGGGCTTTGATACCTGTGTGCTGAGCTAGGAATGTGGTGATTTGCTCGATCGCATCGGTCTTATTTTTGAGGATGTAGGTAGCTGTATCTGGTTTGATGCCCTGGATTAGGTAGTGGCTGTCGGGTATTGTGGGGTCAAGGATGACGATTTCCCTTGGTTGGTTGCGAAAGGAACCAATCAAAGAGTTTTTTTTATTGGGGTTAATTTGAACTAGAGTTTTCATCTGCTTTTCGTTCTAGTAGAATAAGTTGTTGTTAACTTGGTCTAGCTCGATCGCCAAATTTAATTTTTTATCTGCGGCAATTCTACCTGCTAGCAGACGAAACGCTAGATTTTTAACTACTAGGAATTTAGCAAGGTTCTCTTCGAGAATCAATGGCTTAGCTTCTCATTTACCAAATCTTTATTTTATAAGTAATTTTACATAAATCATAAAAATTTAAGAAGTGGGGCGGGTTTATGAGATTGTGGGTTTTAGCCAATTATTGGAGCGTAAAACCCGCCCTTACATTTGGGATATATAAAAAAGATATAGCCTTTCTCAAAAAGATGAGGTATGAATGACAGCTTACATAACCTCCCAGACAAAGAGGGCTCGCATCCCAACAACGTCCGCGAATATGAGAGCTAGATCCGCTATATGCCTCTAAATTCTATGAATAACGAACGAGCCACTTTCAATACAGTCCACGAACACGATATTTTTGGCGATCGCGATTTGCCATCTTGGTTAACCGAACAACAAATTAGCCTCGCTTGTACTACCTATCAAACGAGCAGGTTAATGTTAATCGGTGCTGTACCAGAAACCAACAGAATCTCGGCTTTTTGGCGAATATTCGATCGCGCAATGGGACTTTTCTGCACGCCGGAACGCCTCTACCTCAGCTCAAAATATCAACTCTGGCAATTAGACAATGTGCTAGCTGCGGGTGGACAACATCAAGGTTACGATCGCCTTTACATACCGCGCATCGCCCACACCACAGGAGATATCGACATTCACGATATCGCTGTCGATAAAAATAACCAAATCCTGTTTATTAGCACGTTGTTTAATTGTATCGCTACTTTGAGCGATCGCCACAGTTGCAAACCTTTATGGAAACCACCGTTTATCTCACAATACATCAACGAAGATCGCTGCCATCTCAACGGTTTGGCGATGGTGGATGGCGAGGCGAAATATGTCACGGCTTCGAGTCAGTTGGATGTGGTGGATGGCTGGCGCGATCGCAGAAAAAATGGCGGCATAGTGATTGATGTCGCATCTAATGATATCATCGCTACGGGATTGTCGATGCCGCATTCACCTCGCTGGTATCGAGATAAGTTGTGGTTGCTGAATTCGGGGAGAGGAGAATTTGGTTATGTCGATTTAGAGACAGGGAAATTTCAGGCGATCGCATTTTGTCCGGCATATGTCCGAGGATTGGCTTTTTGGCAAAATTGGGCGATTGTTGGATTGTCGAAACCGAGGGGTGGTGACAATACTTTTAGCGGTTTAGAGTTGGATGAGTTGTTGGTAGCCAAAGATGCTGAGGCTCGCTGCGGTATGATGGTGATAGATTTGACTACTGGTGCGATCGTACATTGGTTGCGGTTTGAAGGAGTTGTCACAGAACTTTATGATGTGCAGGTGATTCCGGGAGTGCAAAAGCCGATGGCTTTGGGTTTTCAAACGGAAGAAATTGCTCAGTTAATTACTTTGGAACTTTAACCGCTGATGGTGGCGGATGGACGCACGGGTAGCTAGAAACCGGGTTTTTGCGAGAATACTTCGTTACTGTCGGTAAAAATCGTAAAAACCCGGTTTCTTGGATTGTGCGCGAGGGTCAGAAATGTTAAGATAGAGTTTGTTTTGTAACCTCTACATAAATATGTTCTAACCGCACCGGATAGCGAGCTATTGAATCAATAGAAATCCCATCAAAACGCAAAATAATATCCTTTAATTCCAAACGTTCCGGCAGCCAAAAAGCCAAATCGCTACCGTAGCGGCGGGGAATAAAACTGTATTCTGCTGCGCGGGCGATGACTTCAGCTTCTGCGTCGGTTTTAACCACAATAATTTCCTGAGCCGGAATTAGTTTTTGCAACTCCTCCAAACTGCCCTCAGCCACAATACTACCATTCTTTAAAATCCCAATTCTCTGACACAAACGCTCAGCTTCATCCAACAAATGAGTTGTTAGCAAAATCGTAATTCCTTCCGATTGCAAACGCTGAATCAACTCCCAAATTTCATAACGAGCCTCAATATCTAAACCAGTTGTTGGTTCATCTAAAATTACTAATTTAGGCTGGTGAACCAAAGCCACCGCAATATTCAAACGGCGCTGCATTCCTCCGCTCAAAGTTTCCACCGGACTTTGAGCTCTATCTATCAAATTTACTGCTTTTAAGCATTGTTCTACTTGATATCGGCGCTGTTGGCGCTCTAAACCATAAATTTGAGCAAAAAAATTGAGGTTTTCTGCACAGCTAAGGCTTTTGTAAAGCAAATTTTCTTGAGGCGCTACACCGATTAACAGTTTAGTAGCTTCCGAAACAGGTTCGCCATTGATGAAAACCTTACCGCTGTCAGCATTTAGCAAATTGCATAAAATATTGATAGTTGTAGTTTTGCCCGCCCCATTTGGCCCCAGCAAACCGTAAATTTCGCCAGCTTGAATGTGCAGTGTTAAATTGTTAAGCACTGAACGTTCGCCGTAAGCCTTATTTAGCTTTTCTATTTGCAGCACTGGTTAAAATCTCCTAGTTTTTTCTCTAAATTATCTTTGAATTCCCTGATTTATTTAAAGTCTTCTTTCTACTCTTAACATCCGCCGATATGACAGCCATCCGCCTGCGATCATCGAAATAGCAAATATGAATAAAAACCAGAAGTGCGATTCAATATCCGCAAAATCTTTGCCGTTAGCCCACACGCCTATCAGCGCTTCGTTCATATGATAAATCGGATTGTACTGGGCGAGATCCAGCAGGGTTTTGGGGAACAGCGCAGTTGGCAAAAATGCACCTCCTAAAATCAACAAAGGAACGCCGAAAGCGGCTACTAGCGAGTTGACATCTTCCGTGCGCCTCGCAAACTGCGTCCCCAGAATAAAGCCAACTCCTACGTAGGATACAATGCTGAGTAGAATAATCGCGCATCCTAACAGAATAGATCCTTGAAATTGTGCTCCCAAACACGCTGCGATCGTGTATACTAAAAGTACCTGACCGATGCCGATCGCACTGTGAGCCAGAAAAATTCCTAAAAAGTAGGAAGTGCCACTCAGGGGGGAAACAAATAAGCGCTTGAGAGTATGCTGTTCTCGCTCTGAGACTACCGTGGCTACACTGCCGCCGAGACAGCTAAAAAATAAAGCGGCTCCTACTAAACTTGCAGGTGCAGCACTTTCAAAGGCTTTGGCTGTGGTGAGATTGGCGCGTTCTTTTAAAATTAAACCATTGATTAGCAAGATAGAAATTGGAAAAATACTCCACAAGACTAAGCTGCGCCGCCGCCTTCCCAATTCAATTAAAATTCGCTGCGCTACTGCGAGGGTTTCATACCAGTATTTCATAGGGATTGTGTTAGCATTGTAAGAATTGGAAATTGACATCAAGTCCGAAAAGAATCAACACAATCAAATTGGTTCGTAGTGAGGAATTTAGTCCGCATCAATCCGAGGACTCGCATTCCGAACGATCAAATTGGTTCGTAGTGAGGAATTTAGTCCGCATCAATCCGAGGACTCGCATTCCGAACGATCAAACCTTCTTGATGGCATTGAATTTACCGGAAATTATATGATTATTGATAATAACGCCACGGCATATTATACCATAGAAATACTAAGAATGTTAAATTTCAATAAAAAACCCGCCCGCGCGGGTTTTGTGATTTGACCAGACTAGGTTTTAAATTTTCGGTGTCTGTCGCTGCGCTCATTTAATACTAAAGTTCGTACCTCTGTAACATCCTTGAAAAGAAGTTAAACTTGTACGGTTTGTCTGTTCGAGTTTAGTCACGAGGGAGGGAGTATTACTTTCAGGATTTGTACCCCACTTGTAAATAAAGTCGCCGATGTAGTTTCCGGTTGCTTCGTAGCTGTGCACTTGTATCGGAATTCCCGAAACTCCTGAAACTGTTTGGTTGTTGTATCCGTTAACAATGATTTTCTCGATAACTGCTCCGGGTTCTACAGTCACGTTCCAGTTGACTGGTTCGTAGGCCGAAAGTGCAAGTATTATTGGCTTGTTGCGGCGTTCTACTTTGACTTGGATAGCACTTTTCGACAAATTTGCCTTCCCGTGTTCGGCATTAGCTTCGTAAACACCAATCAAATGAAGTTCTTTGTCTCCGGTTGACGAACCAACATAGGCTGAAAAATCGTCGGAACCGCCAATCCCGCAGTTGGCGGCCGAACTAATGGGGGAAGTAAAAGTTGTTTTTTCGGCGAGTTTCTGCTGCACCGTCGGGACTACCCACCAACCGGTTCCGACTCCTAAAGCACCTATTAAAGCAGCGGCAATTCCGAAAGGAATGACGTTTGTGAGGTGGCGAAAGGCGGTTGTTGCAGTTACTTGGGCTC
Source organism: Oscillatoriales cyanobacterium (assembly GCA_004292955.1). Taxonomy (GTDB): domain Bacteria; phylum Cyanobacteriota; class Cyanobacteriia; order Cyanobacteriales; family Microcoleaceae; genus Microcoleus. The sequence goes on from RDXX01000027.1 coordinate 11,178, forward strand.
GGGTTTGCTGCCAAGTTTCAGCAGTTTTTCCGGCATTGCCGCCATCTAGACAAGCTAACAAAGCTAAACTTTCCGGCTGTTCGAGCAGACTTTGAACTGCTTTCCCTTCCCCAACGTAGAGATTTCGAGTTTCGGTGTCTAACAGCAGCCAGTAGCGATCGCCCTCGCCGAAGTTGTACTCTTGTAGCGCAGGCTGAACTAAATCGTGCTGCAAAAATACCAGCCAAGCCATGTTATTGCCAGTTCCGACTATTTTGCCGTCGCTGAAAATAAGTTGGTCGATGTCGGGTTCCCACCGCCAAGCTACCCAGCGACTGTCTCCTCGATAGCCGAGGGATTTTTCGAGTTGCGGATGAGCGGTTATTTCTAAGCGTTGAACTAAGTTTGACACAGTTGGTCTCCTCAACTACGCGCGATCGAAGCTATCCCAAAGGGTAGGGAATCGCTACTTCCAGTCTTAGCTTAACTTATCCGGCGATCGTCCTTCAAAAACTACCCGTGCCGTTGCCCGTGGTACTGTTGGGAGACACATTGTTGCTGGGATTGGTATTCGGCGAAGTTCCCGGATTGAAATTATTCTGTTGATTAGTATTCGGCGAAGTTCCCGGATTGAAATTATTCTGCTGATTGGTATTCGGCGAAGTTCCCGGATTGGCATTATTGTTGGGAATTGTATTCGGCGAACTTCCTGGATTCAGATTATTCTGCTGATTAGTATTCGGTGAAGTTCCCGGATTGGCATTGTTGTTGGGATTAGTATTCGGCGAAGTTCCCGGATTGGCGTTGTTGTTGGGATTAGTATTCGGTGCAGTTCCCGGATTTGCGGGATTTGCGGGATTTGCGGGATTTGCGGTACCAGCAGGAGTAGTTATCGGGGCGCCGGCAGCATCTCTGGTAACGCTGTTGGGGTTCGGGGGGGCTGCTGGATTAGCTGCATTGGGGTTATTTCCAGGAGCATTGGCTGGGTTGGCGGCTGCGGGAGCAGTGTTTTGGGGAGCAGCGTTGGTGCCGCACAAGCTGACTAAATCAAAAGTTGTACCGCTTGGGGTTTCGATGAAGCAAACCGGCACATCTACTCGCGGGTTTGAGGCCCTGGGAAACTGGCCCGTTCCGGGCATGGGACGGCTAAAGGCGACTTGTGCCATCAATGGAGTCAAGGCAGCCGATAGAGCGGCTGCGAGGCGCAATAATCTCATCAGCACTTCCTCAAATGTTATATTTATTGGATCCACTATGCCTTATAAACTGCCAAGTGTCCTCATTCTGAAAGCCGATCTTTTTTACCAGAAAGAATTGGTTGAAAGCCCGCCCGCCTTCGAGGGAGACATTAAAATCAGAGTATTCATTACTCCAATACTCAGACTTCTGGGTAGAGGTAGCTCTCCAACTGTCAACTGTCAACTGTCAACTGTCAACTGTCAACTGTCAACTGTCAACTGTCAACTGTCAACTGTCAACTGTCAACTGTCAACTGTCAACTGTCAACATCTCGCGCACGCAGAAAGTACACTTAGAAAAAGCTGAGAGCGCCACAGTCGAATCCTCTGACAAAATCATTTGACTCCGGTACCCGTCGTCTGAGGGTTCTCGAAATACATGAAGCTGGCGTTCGTGGATATCTAGCACCCAAAAATCGTCAATCTGCGATGCAGCATAGATATCTCCTTGAGTCTCGCAGTCATTTTGAAGCGTACCATCGACTATTTCGATCAGCAGATATATCTCCGAGGCGATGGGATGGCGGTCAGTATAGCGCAGGGCGTCTGGCATCACAACTGCGATCGACGGTTTTGCTTGGGCATCGCCTAACTGAATTGGTAGCTCCACCCGCACTAAAACCTCATCTCCTAACAGCTTTTCCAGCAACTTCTGAATAAGTACAATCGCTGTAGCATAATCGGTTCCCTGTATTTTCATTTTTTTGACAATCAGTCCTGCAACTAATTTTACTTATTGTGAGTTTAATATTTTAGTCGATCGTACCTAATAATCTTCCACGCATATCAAAGGAGCAGATAGCCGGGGAGTGGGAGATTGGGAGAGGGGGAGAGGGCGAAAATCTTCATTCTTTATTCTTTTTTTTGTCAACTGTCAACTGTCAACTGTCAACTGTCAACTGTCAACTCTTCCTTCATTTAGTATCTAATTCGCGGGTCAATGTAAGCATTTAAAATATCAATTACAATACTAGCAATTACTACAATTCCCGCAAAAAACACCACAATACCTTGAACAGTTGGATAATCTCGCAAGCTAATCGCTTCATAAAGACGATTTGCCAGCCCCGGCCAAGAAAAAGTAACCTCAGTTAAAATAGCACCACCCAACAGTGCAGCAAAAGTCAGTCCCAAGACAGTAATTACCGGAATCAGCGCATTTTTGAGAGCGTGAGCCCATAAAATTTGCAATTCAGGAATTCCGCGAGCTCTAGCTGCTTCAACATAATCTGCTTGCAAAGTTTGCTTCAGATTCACCCTGACAATTCGCTCAAAAATGCCACTCAAAAGAATGCCCAGCGTCAAACTCGGGAGTGCCAAATAATGCAAACTTGTGAAAAACTGACCGGGGTTAGCGCTCAAGAGACTGTCTACAGTGTACAGTCCCGTGTAGCCTTGGGGAGCTGGGAATGTTACCGGAAACCGAGTTCCCAACGGAAACCAGCCCAACTGTACGGCGAAAATCAACTGCAAAACCATGCCAGCCCAAAAAGCCGGCAGCGAGTAAGTAATAATCCCAAACAAACGGCCTGCTGCATCGAAAATAGTGTTGGGGCGGGATGCCGCCAGGGAACCGATACTGATGCCGACAATTAAAGCTATGGCCATGCTACAAACTGCTAATTCGACTGTCGCGGGGAAATAGTCTCCGATAATTTGCCAGACGGTTTGGCCGCGAGTGGTGATGGAGGTTCCCAAGTCGAAGCCCAGCAAGTCTTTCATGTATTTTAGATATTGCTCCCACAGGGGTGCGTCGAGGCCTAGTTGGGTTCGCATTGCTGCTTTGGCGGCGGCGGGTGCTCGCGAGCCGAGAATGGCATCTATGGGGTCGCCCGGAGTGGCCCGGAGTAACAAAAATACTGCTGTGGTGATTGTCCACAACATTAGGGGTGCGAGTAGCAAGCGGACAAAAATATAAGATTGCAGGGCTTTTGAACGAGACATAGGAATTGGGAATTGGGAATTGGGAATTGGGAATTGGGAATTGGGAATTGGGATTTGATTTTAGTGATTGTCGATCGACTTTTTGCCAATTCCAGATTTTCCGATTGCGAGCATCTGCATGGTGCTTTTATATTATTGCTGTCCCCGCTCGCGTATTGTATAAGAGAGCAGGGACGATCGCACTCAAACAAAAAAAGGCTTTTTACGAAAATGAGATGCTTCCTTCCTATTCGCCCAGTAGCGATTCAAATGCAGCTTGCAAAGACTTGATATCGCCTACTCTGGCTACTAACAAGTTTTCGCTGCCGGCATCCTGCAATCTATCCTTCCAATACTGGATGCTATCCGAGTTGTTCATCCAGAAACTAATCACGGTATTTACAACTCGATCGACATCCCAGCCGCGATAGGGAGAAATTATCTCTACCGATGCTACAAAAGAATCGAGAGTACACTTTCGGTTTCCCAAGTATTCTACACCTGACGGCTGCTGTTGTTGCAGTAATTCCTGCTGCTGGTTAAAAAACGTTAAAGTTGGAGATACGCCCAGGATTTCAAATGTATAGCTCATGTTATCCTCCCGAAGTATTATTTTGCTCAAAGGTCGATCGCGTAGCGGGGCGTAAGCCATTGTCCACAAAAGCCAAAAACACTTGACATTACGCAAAAATAGGTACACATGGCCGAGGCTCATGGAGGTCGCACCCAAAATTTTAGACTCCTGTTCAACCTCCTCGATCGAGGCGAGTAAATCTAAAATCTAAAATCTAAAATCTAAAATCGAGTGACGTTGCTGCCCTCGATGCACCACAAGATCCTTTAATTACAGTCTTGGCGTGCGATCGCGCTTTTGCCCGCTTATTCTATGAATAGCAAATTTTTTAACAGTCTGGTGTCAAATAACTTACATTTTTGACATCCCCCAGCCATTGAAAATTCTAATCTGATTTTGATTGAGCAGGGGTAACGCGGGCCACCTGCACCTGGAGAAAGCGATCCGATTTTAGATTAAAGATTTTAGAATTGGGAATGACTGATGAATTAAGGAGTTGTATGCTTTTTTGACCTGGTGTGAGTTTTGGGGCTGGAGTTCGGGAGCATCTCATTTTTGTAAAAAGAATTTTTTTATAGTGCGAACTCGTATAGCTCGCGTATTATACGATACGCGAGCTCCCGACAGCACTATTAAATGCAAAACAGAGATGCTCCCTTGGAGTTCTCGATCGCGATCGCCAGATTCAGGAAAGTAGTACCATGATTAATATTACAATTTTTTTACAGTAGTGCTTGAAACCTCAGCGAAGTTTTGACCGGGCGGCTACCCCAATTCAATATTGCTGTGGGACTTTGTATAGCGGTTCTCACAAAGATGAGGTACGTTGTTGGGCTTCAGCCCTCTTGGTTTCAGTGGTTATATAACCTGTCAGTCATACCTCACCTTTTTGAGAAAGGCTATAACTTATACTATCTAGGGCATCTTGGAAACGACAAACGATACGCAAACCTCGTAGGTGTCAGAATAATATTGATGTTATTGAAAACTCTGAGCCGTCGTCTGATGAAAAGCTCGCCCAAGATGTCACTGAGCCTCGTCTTGCTGATGCCGCTGGTGGTGCAAATCTCCGTAGCAGTCGGCGTCACTGGATGGCTGTCTTTTCGCAACGGCCAGAAAGCCGTCAATGACCTTGCTACCAGGTTGAGCTTGGAAGTCGCAGCGAGGACTAAAGAAAATTTCCGCAGTTTTGGAGAGGTGTCTCACCTGTTCCTGCAAATGAATAATGCTGCGATCGCCTCTGGAAACCTAGACCCTGATGACTTCCCCAACTTAGAGCGCTTTTTTTGGAATCAGACCAAGCTGAGCGATCGCACTACAACCATCTACTACGGCGACGAACAGGGCAAATTCCTCTTGCTCAAACGCGAAGCAGATGAATTAGTATACATCAGAGACGAATCAACTGCTCCCAACCGCCAAATTTATCGCCTCGACAGCAAAGGAAACCGCACTGAGCTAATCAAAACCGCCCCCTACGACCCCCGTACTAGACCGTGGTATCAAGCTGCCAAACAGGCAGAAAAAGCCACCTGGTCTCCGATCTACGTCTTCACTGCCTCGCCAGTTCTCGGCATTACGCCGGTGATGCCTATTTACACTGAAACAGGAAAACTGCGGGGGGTATTGGCAATTGACCTGACTCTTTCTCAAATCAGCGATTTTCTCAAAAGTATCAAAATTAGCCCGTCAGGAGAAGTTTTTGCGATCGAGCGCAGCGGGGAAATAGTCGCCAGTTCCACAGATGAATTGCCGTTTATCACTGACAACAAAGGACAAAAACGGCTGTTGGCAACACAGAGCAAAAATTTGCTAATTCGATCGGCTTCCACATACTTGCAAACACGATTTGGCAGTTTTGAAGAAATTGACAGCCAAGGACAGTTTAGCTTCGATATAAAAGGCAAACGTCAATTCATTACGGTCGCTCCCCTGCGAGACGGCCGCGGTCTCGATTGGCTGATTGTCGTAGCAATCCCGGAAGCAGACTTTATGGAGCAAATTAACGCCAACACTCGCACAACTATTTTATTGTGCTTTTTTGCCTTCATACTGGCGATCGTCCTGGGAATTTTCACATCTCGCTGGGTTGTCACACCAATTACCCGATTGCTGGAAGCTTCCAAAGCTTTAACAAAAATGTCCGAAGCTGCCGACTTCACCTCCGCCGAATTAGACGGCGAAGTCGAAGTCAAAGGCGTCAATGAACTCGGCGTCCTGGCTCAGTCTTTCAACCAGATGGCCAGACAATTGCGATCGTCTTTTGTAGCCCTAGAACGAACCAACTCCAGTTTAGAACAGCGAGTAGCAGAGCGGACTGCCGAACTCGAAGCCACCGAAGCAGAATTGCGGGCTTTGTTTGCAGCCATGAACGAATTAATTGTAGTTGTGGATGCCACCGGTCGCTATTTGAAAATCGCGCCCACAAATATGTCGCTGCTCTACAAACCAGCAGCAGAATTAGTTGGTAAAACTATCGGAGAGCTGTTCCCGCAAGCTACAGCAGACAATTTTCTCAACCACATTCGAGCAGCCTTAGATAGTCAGCAAACAGTTAGCATCGAGTACGATTTAACCATTAACGACCGCGAAATTTGTTTTGCCGCCAGCATTTCGCCGCTTTCAGAAGAATCCGTAATTTGGGTGGCTCGCGACATTACCGAACAGAAGCGAGCCGAATCAGTGCGGCGGATGAGGCAAAAACAATTGCTCAAACAAAATACGGTTTTGCTAGAATTGGCAAGAAATAAAGCGCTATATCGAGGCGATTTGCAAGTAGCTTTAAGAGAAATCACCGAAGCGGCGGCTCATACCCTAGACGCAGAAGCAGCCGGAGCGTGGTTGTACGATGAAAGCCGATCTAAATTGCAATGTCTAGACCAATTTCACCGCAGCAACGGCGAGCATTCCCAAGGTGCCGAACTCGCAGCACCAGACTATCCAGCTTATTTTAAAGCTTTGGAAGAAGACCGGACGATCGCAGCCGACGACGCTCTCTCAGATATCAGAACCAGAGAATTGGTATCATCTTACTTTGCAGAAGGCGGCACCACATCCACATTGGATGCGCCGGTGCGATTGGGAGGACATACAGTTGGAGTCCTCTGTATCGAACAGGTGGGAAGTGCTCGCCACTGGACAGTAGAAGAACAAAATTTTGCTGCTTCCCTCGCAGATTTGGTATCATTGGCGATCGAAGCCAGCGATCGCGATCGGACACAAAACGCCCTGCGTCAAGCAGAACAAAAATACCGCAGCATCTTTGAAAACGCAGTCGAAGGCATTTTTCAAACCACCCCCGAAGGTCGCTTCTTGAGCGTAAATCCATCCTTAGCCCGCATCTACGGCTACGCCACTCCCGAAGAATTGACATCAAATCTCACCAACATCAGACAGCAAACTTACGTCAATCCTCAACAACGCGAGAAGTTTATGCGAGTGATGAAAGAATCTGGACAAATTTCGGGGTTTGAGTCAGAAGTTTACCGCGTTGACGGCAGCATAATTTGGATTTCCGAAAGCGCCCGTGCAGTGTGCGACACGCGCGGTGAGGTAATCTACTATGAAGGTAGTGTCGAGGATATTAGCGATCGTAAAGTCTTTGAATCCGCCTTGCAACTCGCCCTAGAAGCAGCCGAAGCAGCCTCCACCGCAAAAAGCGCATTTTTAGCAAACATGAGCCACGAACTGCGGACGCCCCTCAATGCCATCATCGGCTACAGCGAAATGCTCCAAGAAGAAACCGAAGAATCCGGCTACAATGAACTCACCCCAGACTTAGACAAAATCCGCACATCCGGCCGACACTTGCTATCGCTAATAAACGACATTCTCGACATTTCTAAAATCGAAGCCGGTCGCATGGATCTCTACTTAGAAACCTTCGACATCGCCACCTTAATTGAAGAAGTCGCCGACACCGCCGCGCCACTAATTGAGAAAAATCATAACACTTTAAACTTACAGCAAATAGGCAATATCGGCACTATGCACGGTGACATTACCAAACTGAGGCAGATTTTATTGAATTTGCTAAGCAATGCCGCCAAATTCACTCACAATGGTACAATTACCCTCAGCGCCAGCCGAGAACAAATCGCCGGCTACAGCAGCGAAGCGACACCACAAAACAGTTCGGAACCTGCGGTAAATTCTCCATCCTCAAATCCCAGTAAAGAATTTTTAGTAGTTAATTGTACAGATACAGGAATTGGCATGAATCCCGAGGAATTGCAGAACATTTTCCAACCCTTTATCCAAGCAGACGCTTCTACCACGCGCAAATACGGCGGCACTGGTTTGGGACTAGCAATCAGCCAGCGTTTTTGCCTCATGATGGGTGGCAATATTTCAGTAAACAGTCAAGTCGGTGTTGGTTCTACTTTTACCATCCGCTTACCTATTAATACTTAAACAAGTAATTGGTCATTGGTCATTGGTCATTTTTTGCTTCGTCATTACCAATTCCCCATTACCAATTCCCCATTACCAGAAAGAATTGGTTGAAAGCAAGAAAGCGAGTGAGGGAGAAATTAAAATCCGACTATTCATTACTCCAATCCTCTTCCTTCTAGGTAGAGGTCGCTCTTAAACTGTCAACTGTCAACTGTCAACTGTCAACTGTCAACTGAACAATTACCTTTGAATGCTTCTCGGATCGAGAGCATCCCGCAATCCATCCCCCAATAAATTGAACGCCAAAACAGTCAAAATAATCAGCGTCGCCGGAGGCCAAACCAACCAGGGCTGCAACACTATAATTGAAGCATTCGTAGACAAAGATAGCAAATTTCCCCACGAAGGATCGGGCTGTTGAATTCCCAAACCAATCAAACTCAAAACCGACTCCGCCACAATAAAACCCGGAACCGACAAAGTAGCAGAAATAATTACATAAGTTGCAGTTTGTGGCAACACGTGGCGGACAATAATATAAATTGGGTTGGCGCCCATAGCCCGCGCCGCTTGCACGAATTCTAGCTGTTTAATTGACAGTACCTGACCGCGAATTACCCGCGCCAAACTCGCCCAACTGATAAATGAAGTAATCAGCACAATCAAAATAAATCGCTGAGCACTTGTCAATCCGGGCGGAAGGACTGCCGCTAGAGCTACTAATAAATAAAGACCGGGAATCGTCATCAATACTTCAGCAAAGCGCATTAAAATACTGTCAATCCAACTGCCGAAATAACCAGATATTCCTCCGATTAACAATCCTAAAGGAAAGGAAATTGCTATACCAACTAAACCAATACTGAGGCTAATGCGGCTGCCCTGTACTAAGCGGCTGAATTGATCGCGAGCTTGTTCATCAGTGCCTAAAAGGTTAATTTTGCCTTCTCCTGTAGTGCCAAACAGGTGGATATCCCAAGGCAAAATTCCTAAAAACTTATAGGGAGAACCTTTGACAAACAAACTAACAGCAGAGGGTTTTTGCCAGTCTACAATTACCTCGCGAGCACCAGTATTTGCATCTACTGGGCCCTGAGTAGTCGGGTAAACGTGGGGCCCCATAAATCGCCCATCTTTGGTGCTTAAATAAATCTGAGTTGGTGGCAGCAAGGAACTGTTTAATTGAGAGTCGTAGGGGTCGTAGGGAGCCACAAATTCGGCAAAAAGTGCGACTGTATAAAAAATTAACAGCACTACGGCTCCCAACCGAGCTAGAGGATTATTTTTAAGATTTTGCCACCATTTCATAAGTTTTAGGTTTGAGATTTTAAGTTGGTTCGTAGTAAGGACTTTAGTCCTCCCAGGTTCGTAGTAAGGACTTTAGTCCTCCCAGGTTCGTAGTAAGGACTTTAGTCCTTCCAGGTTCGTAGTGAGGACTTTAGTCCTTTGCGAGCGTTTTTTTCGGAGAGTAAGAAGCGGTTTGAGGAGTGCGAGCGTCCCCGCTCGCTACATATAAGGAAGCGAGCGGGGACGCTCGCACTCACATAATAGCAAAACTGAGATGCCCCTAATCCTTTCTTCACGGAATCAGTAGCAAGGGCTGAATTCGTTACTAATACAATTTTTAGCAGAAAGGATTGGTTGAAAGCCGGAACCCTTGTAGGGAAAAATTAAAATCAGACTATTCATTACTCCAATCCTCTTCCTTCCTTTGTCAACTGTCAACTGTCAACTGTCAACTGTCAATTGAATGAAGGACTGAAGTCCTTACTACGAACCTTAAACTATTTTTTTTCATCTGCAACCAAAATTATTCTATTTTCATTTTCGGCAATTTTCCCCAATTCCTCGCCGTTAAAAGGATTGTAGAAAAACGAACCTGTTTGCGGAGGTAATTTGGGATTGAGTACAATTTCCACGATACTTTTGACCACCCCAGTCAGGGGAATTGCCAGGATAACTCCTAATAATCCTCCTACTCTACCTCCTAACAGCAAAGCTGTAAAAATAATTACCGGACTCAACCCGGTTAGATTGCCCATAATTCGGGGTGCTACTAAATTATCCTTGATTTGCTGGAGACCGATCGCAACTGCCAACACTTGGAGCGCCAGCCACCAATCGATAAACGCTACAATTATACTAACAGTGCCGATGCCCAGCGTCGCTCCGATAAACGGAATTATTTCTGTCAATCCGATAAACACGGCAAACAACAGAAAAAACGGCACTTGCAGCCACCAAAAAGCCAGAGTTAGCGAGGTCGCCATAAAGAGTCCCAGCAATAACTGTCCCGAGACAAATCGCTGGAGGTTTCGCTGCAAAGTATCTGTGAGAACATAGCGAATATCCGGCGAAAAAATGCTGGTCAAACCCTGCCAAACTCTTTGACCGTCTAGCAGCATATAAAATGAAATTACCAGGATAAAAATTAAGTCGAGAAACCAGTTAACTGTACCGACAACTAAGCCTAAACTTGTACCTGCGATTGCTTGTACTTGTTCCTGGACTTTGGCTGATAACTGCTGTTCCAATATTTGCACGTCAAATGGTAAATTGCGATCGGCACTCCACGCTTGAAATTCGCCTAACTGCTGCCGCGCTGACTCCAGCAAGTCCGGGAACCTCACCCCCAACTGTCTCGCTTGACTGAATACGGGCGGTACAATAGTTAAACCGATGACTGCGACTACCACACCCGCCATCAAATAAACCAGCCCCGCAGCTATTCCCCGCGGCAAAAATACTTGCAGTCTGATTACTGCATAATTTAATAAGAATGCAATCAGTCCCGCTGTTACTAAAATGCTGACCAGTTCCCCAACATAATTGATAGCAGTCAGGGTAAACCATCCAGTCACTAGCACTAGCAACCAAGTAATTAGAAACTGTTGGACGGGAGTAAATACACTATTCATTGTGATTTTATCAATTAAACTGGCACAAGTTTTTTAGCTTCTGTGCCGTATTATACAACAAAGATATAGCAATCCTAAATGAATCGTATTTTTTTTACCCCACCCCAACCCTCCCCTTAGTAAGGGGAGGGAGTAAGAAGAAGTTCACAAATGATTTAGGATCGCTATATTAAACTATAGATTAGCAATAATCAGTTCAATATTAGATTAAATTCTTTTGGCAGTGATGAATTGGTGATGGTAAAAACGCTCTGGGACAGAAAATCTGAGTCCGATCGCCCTGCAAGCGATCGCAAATCGCGCTAAGATTACTCTGCCTCAAAATCCCGATCGAGTCAAAGGTCGATCGCACAACCTCGGATCGAAATCGCGATTATCAGGTGAAATGGCGCCACACTCACCCACAAGGAGGAGGCGCGACCGATCGCACGCTCAGCTAAAATAAATTAGATATTAAAACCGCAATCTTTCTTTACAATATCAAAAACCCCAGGCTCAAACCGGCGGGAGGAACTACCGTGACGAATCAAGTTTTTTCAGAAGCAGAAGAACAGCAACCGCTTGTCCCCGTGCAGAGCGGGCGCGACAGCAAATCAGCAGTGGATGCGCCTGAAACTGGCATCTCAGATACCTCTCGCTGGCACTTCTCCTCTGAAGAAGATGAACGAGAAATAGCCTTAGAAGTTCCAGACGAACAATCAGAAGTTTCCGAAGCTGAAGAACCAGAAGTTCCTCCCAGTAAAGGACTCAGGTGGCCGACGCTGTTGGCGGGCGCAGGGATTGGCGTAGCTGCAACGCTGCTAGCAGTACACTTGACTGCGGGCCAGAAGAGCGCGCGTCCCCCAGTTGCAGCCCCAGCGGCGGCTCAGCAGGGGACGCATCAGACGGTGACAGTGGCTGCTGTGGAATCGGCCGAGGTGGCTCAAACTCTGGAAGCGACGGGGACTGTGGCGCCCTACGATTTGCTGCCGGTGCTGCCGCAAGCCAACGGTTTGCAAATCAAGCAGGTTTTGGTAAAAGAAGGGGATGCGGTAGAAAAAGGTCAGGTAATGGCGGTTTTGGATGATTCGGTGCTGCGATCGCAAATTGCCGAAGCCACTGCTAAGGTAGAATCGGCAGATTCTACGGTAGAACAAGCGCAAGCTCAGGTGCAACAAGCCCAGTCAGCCCAACAAGAAGCCCAAGCCGGCGTTGCTCAAGCCCAAGCCGGCGTTGAAAAAGCCGTCGCTGACGCAGCGCAAGCCAAAACGGGCGTGGGCCAAGCTCAAGCAGGTGTCGAGCAAGCCAAGGCTAGTGTCGAGCAAGCTAAGGCGGGGATTGCTTCTGCTGAGGCTAAGTTAGCTCAAGCTCAAAGAGAAGTAAATCGCACCCAAAATTTGGCTTCCCAGGGAGTAATCAGCCAGCAAGATTTGGAAAAGCGCAAAACCGAGCGAGATACTGCTGTTCAAGATGTGAACAAAGCTAAGGCTGATTTGAATAAAGCTTTGGAAGAACAGAACAAAGCGGCGGAAGAAGTGCGATCGGCTCAAGCTAAAGTAGCTACAGCAGAAGCTAATATCAGTACGGCGAGAGCGGCCCTCAGCAGCGCCCGCGCTAAGGTGAATACGGCCGGCTCTGCTGTCAGCAGCGCGCGCGCAAATGTCGGGAACAATGCAGCAGGTGTTCGCAGTAATGATGCGCGAGTGAAACAGTTGCAAACTCAACTCGAACAAACAATTGTCCGAGCGCCGGACAGCGGTATTGTATCTGAAAGAATTGGTCGAGTTGGTGATGTTTCTTCGGGAAGTCAAAAACTATTTTCGATTATTCGAGGAAACAAGCTGGAACTGCAATTAAAAGTACCGGAAACTCAGGTTTCTCAAGTGCAGCCGGGAACGGCGGTGCAGATTACTTCGGATTCTGATAAGCGGATTAAGTTGTCGGGAACTGTGCGAGAAATTTCGCCGTTAGTTGACCCGCAAAATCGGCAGGCTACGGTGAAGATTGATTTGCCGACAAGTGAGTTTTTGCGATCGGGAATGTTTTTGCGCGCCTCGATTTCGACGGCGACGGCTCAAGGTTTGAAAGTCCCTGCTAAGGCTATTTTACCACAGTCTGACGGCAGTTCTATTGTTTACAAACTTGTAGGCGAGGACAAGGTGCAGGCTCAACCTGTGGAAGTTGGAGAGATTACTGGGGGCGCGGTTGGTGATTTGACGACTGCTCAGGTTCAGATTAAAAAGGGGTTGAAGGCGGGCGATAAAGTGGTGGTTGCTGGGGCTGGTTATCTTAAGGATGGCGATCGGATTAAAGTTAGTAGTCAGTAGACAGTTGGTAGTTGGTAGTTGGCAGTTGGCAGTTGGCAGTTGGCAGTTGGCAGTTGACAGTTGACAGTTGGCAGTTGACAGTTGGTAGTTGACAGTTGGTAGTCATTATTTATTGTAGGGTGCGTCAGGTGAGAATTTGGCGACGACAGACTAATAATTTTCCACGCTAAGCACCTTACGATTAGTTGCTTACTACTACATATTTGGAGCGGGCTCTCCGGCCTACTCCACAAGAATTTTAAGGAGAAGATTAGTTAGTTAGTTAGTAGATATTTGGAGCGGGCTCTCCGGCCCACCCCACAAGAATTTAAAGAAGAAGATTAGTTAGTTAGTAGATATTTGGAGCGGCTATCCGGCCCACTACACAAGAATTTAAAGAAGAAGATTAGTTAGTTAGTAGATATTTGGAGCGGCTCTCCGGCCCACTCCACAAGAATTTAAATAATAAGAACTATATTACCAATTACCAATTACCAATTACCAATTACCAATTACCAATTACCAATTACCAATTACCAATTACCAATTACCAATTACCAATTACCATTCCAATTATGTCTTTTAATATTTCGGCTTGGTCGATTAAACAGCCTGTCCCGACGATTGTTTTATTCTTGATTCTGACAATCGGGGGATTAGTATCCTTTCCGGTTTTAGGTATTGATGATTCACCGAACATCGATGTGCCTTCAGTTTCGATATCTGTCAGCCAACCGGGGGCAGATCCAGCCGAACTTGAATCTCAAGTTACGAAAAAAGTAGAAGATGCTGTGGCGGGTTTGGGCAATATTGACCACATTATTTCTACTGTTAATGACGGTTCTTCTAATACTACAGTTAACTTTTTGTTGGGCACAAATAGCGATCGCGCTACGAATGATGTCCGAAATGCGATCGCCCAAATTCGCCAAAGCCTGCCCCAAGACATCAACGATCCAGTCGTCAAACGGGTGGAATTTGCCGGTAGTTCCATTATGTCCTACGCCGTCGTTTCCGATCGCCAAACGGTAGAACAGCTAAGCGAATTAATCGACCAAAACATCAGCCGTGTCCTGTTGTCGGTCAAAGGTGTCGCTCAAGTGCAGCGAATCGGAGGCAGGGACAGGGATATTCGAGTTGATTTAAACCCCGAACAACTGCAAAGTCTGGGGATTACAGCTACCCAAGTTAACGACCAAATTCGCAATTTCAACATCAATCTTCCCGGCGGACGCACGGAAATCGGCAATTCCGAACAAACAGTCCGCACTATCGGCAGTGCCAAAACTATCGAACAGTTGAAAGCTTATCAAATTACTTTACCTAAAGGCGGTTTTGTGCCGCTTTCGGGCTTGGGAAAAGTTGAGGAAGGCTATGCAGAAGCGCGTCAGGGCGCGCGGCTCAATAACAAGCCTGTTGTAGCTTTTGCTATCCTCCGCAGCACTGGCAGCACTCTCGTTACTGTAGAAGAAGCGGTGCGGGCAACTGTTAAGAAAATGGAAAAAACTTTGCCGCCTGATGTGAAGCTTGAACTTATTTATACTTTAGCAGATCACATCCGAGATTCCTATGAAGCTTCTGTGGATGCTTTAATTTTGGGGTCGGTTTTAGCGATTATCACGATTTTTATATTTCTGCGGGATTGGCGGGCTACTTTGATTGCTGCTGTGGCTTTGCCGCTGTCGGCAATTCCTACTTTTGCTGTACTGAGGATGGTGGGATATACGCTTAACGGTATGACTTTGTTGGCGCTATCGCTGGTGGTGGGTATATTAGTCGATGATGCGATCGTCGAAATTGAAAATATTGAACGGCACGTCGGGATGGGGAAAACGGCTTATCAAGCTGCTTTGGATGCTTCTGCTGAAATTGGTTTAGCTGTCGTTGCTACCACGATGACGATTGTTTCGGTGTTTGCGCCGGTGGCTTTTATGCCGGGAATTCCTGGTCAGTTTTTTCGACCTTTTGGCGTGACGGTTTCGGCGTCGGTGTTATTTTCGCTGTTAGTAGCCCGCACTGTGACTCCGATGATGGCGGCTTATTTATTTAAGGAGAAAGGACATCATGAGGAACTTAAAAAAGACCAACTTTCTTATCAGTACCGCCGACTTTTGACTTGGGCTCTGAAGCATCGGGCGATCGTCCTAATTTTAGCTGTTGCTTTATTTTTCGGCAGCGTTCAGTTAATTCCTTTCATTCCGACTGGGTTTATCGATCGCGATGATACCGGACTTTCGACTGTTTCCATTGAATTGCCGCCCGGTTCTACCTTGTCGCAGACAGATTTAGCAGTGCAGCAAGCAACTAAATTATTGCTCGCCCATCGGGCCGTAAAAAGCGTTTTGGAGACCGAAGGCGCTCCGACAGTATCCGGGGGGCCAGGTGGTGGCGGAGGGGGCGCTAGTGGCGTAAATACAGCCAGTCTGTACGTGAAATTGAAACCCGCCAATCAGCGGATCGGACAACAGAAGTTTGAGGAGGAAATGCGGCCGAAACTTGCCGATGTTCCCGGTGTGCGGCTGAGTTTTGCTCAAGGGCGTGTGGGCGGTAGGAAGCAAATGTCGATCGTCCTCAAGAGCGAAAATGCGGAGGCTTTAACCAAAACTGCGGAAACTCTGACGCAACAAATGAGGCAACTTCCGGGACTGATTGAGGTACAATCTAGCGCGAGTTTAGTCAAGCCGGAAATTTTGGTAAAACCCGATCCAAATCGGGCGGCGGATCAGGGAGTTTCGGTGCAACAAATTGCTCGCACTGCTTCTTTGGCAACGATTGGAGATATTGACTCAAATCTTGCTAAGTTTGATTTGCCCGATCGACAAATTCCGATTCATGTGATGTTGGCGCCGCAGTTTCGCAGCGATATCGAAACAATTAAGAATCTGCAAATACCGGGTAAAAATAATACTTTAGTACCGTTGAGGGCAGTGGCGGATATTGCTTTGGGTAGCGGGCCTTCTCAGATCGATCGCTATGACAGAGCTCGTCAAGTATCTGTAGAGGGCAATTTGTTGCAAGGTACGACTTTAGGAGAAGCTGTTGCTGCGGTGAAAAAACTGCCTGCAATGAATCCTTTACCCCCTGGCGTGGAACAAGAATCTTCGGGCGATGCAAAAGTTATGCAGGATATTTTCAGCGGTTTTGCGGGGGCCTTGGGAACGGCGGTACTGTTTATTTATGGTGTGTTGGTGCTGTTGTTTGCCAATTTCTTGCATCCGGTGACGATTATGGCGGCATTACCTTTATCTTTGGGTGGCGCGCTGTTGGGACTTTTGGTAGGACAAAAATCTCTCGGTTTGTACGCTTTGATTGGTGTAGTGTTGCTGATGGGAATTGTGACGAAGAATTCGATTTTGCTGGTTGATTACGCGATTATGAATCAGAAGGAAGGCGAACCGATGTATGAGGCGACGCTGGATTCTGGTGTAGCGCGGTTGCGGCCGATTTTGATGACAACGATCGCCATGATAGCTGGGATGGTGCCGATCGCGCTGGGAATTGGCGCGGGATCTGGGGTGCGGAGTCCGATGGCGATGGCGGTAATTGGCGGTTTGATGACTTCTACGCTATTAACTTTGGTGGTAATTCCGGTGGTTTATACCTACATGGATGGCTTGCAAGTCTGGATTTTCGATCGGGTGCGGGGGAAGAAAAGAGGCCAAGGGCGATCGAATATCTCCGGGTAGGGAAACGGGCACTGCCGTCTCTTCCTGCGTCAGGAGAAGGCTTTTGGAGTGTACGGTGCGTCAGATCTCAGGTTTGTCCGAAAAATTCCGGCGATCGAGACTGACGCACCCTATTAATTTTGCCGCCATGGGCGATCGGCAACCCCAAAAAATAATTCTCAAAATCATTGACTCAAAATCCCAAAATCGTCGTATAATGTGTGTCTAGTCATTATTTACCGCAATCCCTAAAAAGTAAAAGCCAGTAAAACAGACTAAGCGCGGACGTAATTCAGTGGTAGAATGTCAGCTTCCCATGCTGAACGTCGTGGGTTCGAGTCCCACCGTCCGCTTTAACTGAATTTTCATACAACTATGAAAATTAATTAGTGCTATCAATTCGATCTATGGCTAATTTCTTAACCGCTGCATTATATAAGTTCGTTGAACTATCCGATTTTGCCGATTTGAAAGCACCGCTAATCGATTGTTGCAACAAAAACAACGTCAAAGGCACCATCTTGTTAGCAGCCGAAGGCATCAATGGTACGATCGCCGGTTCATCCGAGGGCGTGCGCGCAGTGCTGGCATTCTTGCGTAGTGACGCGCGTTTTGCTGATTTGGTTCACAAAGAATCTTTCTCAGAAAAAGCACCGTTTTACCGCCTAAAAATCCGCTTAAAACGCGAAATCGTCACGATGGGAATACCCGATATTAATCCATCTCTCATGGCTGGCAAATATGTCAAGCCCGATGAGTGGAATCAATTGCTTGACGATCCTGATGTTGTCGTAGTTGATGTGCGTAACGACTACGAAGTATCTATGGGTACTTTTGCAGGCGCTATCAATCCCAAAACCAAAAGCTTTTCCGAGTTACCTGAATGGGTGCAGCAAGAAACTGCTTTGCGCGATAAACCCAAGGTGGCAATGTTTTGCACGGGTGGCATTCGCTGCGAAAAATCTACTGCTTTTTTGCGATCGCAAGGTTTTCAAGAAGTCTATCATCTCGAAGGCGGGATTTTAAAATATTTGGAAACGGTTCCGGAAGCAGAAAGTCGTTGGGAAGGTGAATGTTTTGTCTTTGATGAACGGGTTTCTGTTGTTCACGATTTAAAACCTGGTAACTATGAACTTTGTCGCGGTTGTCGTCACCCGATTAGTGAGGAAGATAAGGCTTCTGAATTTTTTGTCCTGGGCGTGAGTTGTCCTCATTGTCATGACTCGAAAACCGAAGCTAAAAAACAAGCTTTATTAGAGCGGCAGCATCAGATTGAGCTTGCTAAGGGTCGCAACGAAGTACATATGGGCGCGTGCTATGATGCTAAGGAAAAATCCGATGGTGCGATCGACTAAAAGGTATGTTGTTGGGCTTGGGCCCCAAGAGCGCTGAAGCGCAACTACGTACCAAGAAAGGTATGTTGTTGGGCTTGAGCCCCAAGAGCGCTGAAGCGCAACTACGTACCAAGAAAGGTAGTATGTTGTTGGGCTTGGGCCCCAAGAGCGCTGAAGCGCAACTACGTACCAAGAAAGGTATGTTGTTGGGCTTGGGCCCCAAGAGCGCTGAAGCGCAACTACGTACCAAGAAATGCCCAATGCCCAATGACTATATGTCACCAATATATCCAATTTTATATTCATTCCGCCGCTGTCCCTATGCTATGCGCGCACGTTTAGCGCTGATGATTAGCAATCGCGCGTGTGAGTTGCGGGAAGTTGTTTTGCGAGACAAACCACAAGAAATGTTAGATGTATCTCCGAAAGGTACAGTACCGATATTGATTGATGTTGGCGGGCGCGTACTCGATCAAAGTATTGATATCATGTTGTGGGCGTTGGAACAACACGATCCTGAAAAATGGTTGAGGCCAAAGGAAGGTTCTGTTGCAGAAATGCTGGAACTTATCTCTCAATTTGATTATGGGTTTAAATATCATCTTGACCGTTATAAATACCCTGAGCGTTATGCTGGTGTTGATGCTCAAGCACATCGCGATGAATGTGCTTTATATCTGGGGAAACTCAATGCTAAATTAATCAAGAATAAATATTTGTTTGGTAATAATGTAGCATTGGCTGATATGGCGATCGCACCTTTTGTCCGTCAATTCGCCCATACCGATAAAATTTGGTTCAACGAACAGCCTTGGATTCCCCTACAAGCTTGGTTGACAGCCTTCACTGACTCGGAAATTTACGCCAGTGTGATGCAGAAATACCCCAAATGGGAATCGGGGAATCCCACCGTTATTTTTGGGCGATCGTAATTATATTCAATCAACAGATAAGATTGCTTTCATTTGTTATCAATTCTTAAAATTATCTGCGTTTATCTGTGTTAATCTGCCGGATATCTGCGGTTTACCTATCCATCAAAAATTTATGCAATAAATCTCATATCTAATGTTATTCTATTCCCTCAGGCGTTAGTGTATTCTAACAGATATTGTCAGGCTAAAATTATGATTGATGTTGGTTCATTAGTTCGATCGCCCAAAAACGATATGGGAATCGGAAAAGTTGTCGAGGTATCCCACCCCGATGCCATAGTTGAATATTTTTGCTCAGTAAAAAACCGCATCCGCAAAACTGTACCCCTCAGTTTGCTACAAGAAGCCCGACTTCAGCGTCAAACCCGCTGCTACCTCTGGAGTACAAGTCAGGAAAGGTGGATAATTGGCCGAGTTTATGACTGGGATGAAGATAAACTAGAGTACGAAATTGACCTCCCCGACAGCCAAAGTTTGCAAGCTGTCGAAACCGAACTTTACGTTCGCTGCAATATCCCGATCGCCGATCCGATCGACATTTTAGCAGTTAAAGGCCAAGAAACTCCCTATTTTCACGATCGCCGTTTGGCTTTTGTCCAATCTGCGATCGAACAGCGCGCCGTCAGTCGCGGCATGACGGGCTTAATTTCTGCTAACATAGACCTGTACCCGCACCAAGTTGAAGTCGTGCGGCGCGTGCTAGAAGACCCAATCGTGCGCTATTTATTGGCAGATGAAGCAGGACTGGGGAAAACAGTAGAAGCTGGGACAATTCTCCGCCAATTCTTGCTAGACGATGCTAACGGGCGCGCTGTGGTAATCGTTCCCAAATACCTGCTCGAACAGTGGCGGCAAGAGTTAGAAAATAAATTCTATTTGTCTCATTTTGCCGATCGAGTGCAGCTTGTTTCTTTGAGCGAAATCAATCAAATTAGCCGCAATGCTAACCTAGATTTTCTGATTGTTGATGAAGCGCAAGAACTCGCAGCCATGGCTAATTCGAGCGATCGCAATCAACAACAATCCTTTGAACTCTGCCAGAAACTAGCTCATAAAAGCAAAAATTTATTGTTATTATCTGCAACGCCAGTCATCGGCCGCGAGCAAGATTTTCTCACGATGCTGCACTTGCTAGACCCCACAACCTACCGTGTTGAAGATTTACAAAGTTTCAAAGCACAGGTGCAGAACCGTCAAGAAATTGGTCGAACTTTACTCGATTTCCGAGAGACAACACAGCCTGCTGTTTTGCAAACAAAACTTGCTCAACTTCGCACTCTTTTTGCTAAAGATGATTATTTAATCGCATTGGCAAAGGAATTAGAAAAAAGCCTAAAAACCAAAGAAACCGAAGAAAAATCTCGCCTGATCCGAACTATTCGCACCCACGTTAGAGATACCTACCGCCTGCACCGCCGCATTCTCCGCAACCGCCGGGATGCGGTGGAAGATGTGATTTTCGATCGCGATACAGTACCTAAAGCCGAGTACGATCTCAATGACGAACAGTGGTCTGAAATTCAAACTGTACTCGATAAATGGCGCGCTGCTGCTCCCAAATCTAGCGAATATCAGAGAATTTTTCTGCTGTTTTTCCGCGCTTCCGGTACTTGGTTGAATGTTTTGGAACGGGTTATCAAAGCTCGCTTGCAGAAAAAATCTAGTCCAGAGCTCGATCGCGAATTTGGACAAAGCGACACCGCAATTTTGACCAGAACTGCGCTGTTTTCCGAAGAAAGGGAACTGCTGGAAACCTTGCTCAACACTGTGTCAAAGGTCGAGGAAGGGTTCGATCGACTGGGTTTGTTACGAATCGCTATTTTGCGATTTCTCGCAGTTGCATTGAAGGTTCCGCGCGAATATCACAGCAATCCTCGCGATTTGCTCTCCAGAATTCAACAGCAAATTAAACGGCCGATTCCGGGCGAACGTTTCCCGAAAATTGTGATTTTCACCAGTTTTACGACGACTTGTCAAGAGATTGCGGAAAATTTAGCTAAAATCTTTGGTAAAAAGGCGATCGCCAGTCATGACATGACCAAATCAGCGGATGATGTGGAGGCGAATCTCCATCGGTTTAAGACTGAACCGCATTGTTTTGTCTTGGTGTGCGATCGATCGGCAGAAACAGGCGTCAACCTACAATTTATAGATTGGTTAGTCCACTTCGATTTACCGTGGTTTCCCAACCAGCTAGAACAAAGACTCAGCAGAGTCGATCGCATTGGTAGCAAAATGGGAGTGCAATTTTGTTTGTTTGCAGGCCCGGATATGCCCGATAGCCCCCACGAAGCTTGGTTTCAAGTCTTAAAAAACGGGTTTGATATCTTCAACAAATCGATCGCCAGCCTTCAGTTTTATGCCGAAACCAAACTGATTACACTTGAAGAAAAGTTGTTTACTGAAGGAGCAAAAGGCCTATCAAGCGAACTTGAATCGATTAAAACTGAAATCGAACAAGAGAAAATCAAAATCGATGAACAATACGCCCTCGATGAAATTGATATTCTTGATGACAGCGCATCTCAGTATTTTGAATCCCTCGACAACTGCGACGCACGCCATAAAGAAATGCAGCGGGCGGCGGAAGGTTGGTTGTGTCAAGCCCTCCATTTCAAACAAGTCGAACATCCCAGTATCTCTGGTTTGGTGCGCTATCAACCTACTCAAAAAACCTTAATTCCCTCCAAGGATTTGACAACTCAATTAGTTCCCTATTGTCAGCAATACGGTAGTTACAATCGGCGTATTGCTCATCAAAATACCGATGTCGTTCTTTATCGAACTGGCGAGGGATTAATTGATGCACTGGGCGCCTATGTTCGCTGGGACGATCGGGGTCAAGCTTTTGCGATGTGGCGTCACGATGAAAGTTGGGATGCTGCGGAGGGGAAGGAATGGTTCGGCTTTCAGTTTAATTATTCAATTCAAACTGATGTGCAGCCTGCTGCTCAAGTTTTGCAAGCACAAAACATCGAAAATTACAATTTAAAAGCTTTGCAACGGCGCGCTGATGCTCTGTTTTTGCCAATTTTTGAAACTGTGTATGTAGATGCTCGCAGCGAACAAATGTCTCTGGTAGAAGATGCGGAAGTTTTGGCAATTTTGCAGCGGGGTTATAAAGGGAAAGGCGGCCCGAATCGGGATTACAATTTGTCTAAAAATCGCACGTCGCTGATTGACAATTTTGTAGATTCCCTGGATTGGGATGATTTTTGTCAGAAGGGGCGGGTGGTATCGGAGGAATTGCTGCGCGGGCGCGAGGCTTTTGTCGAAATGTGCAATAATTCTGCTACCAGTGCTGCAATTCAACTCAAAAATCGGGTGAATCAATTGCAATTACGTTTGAATCGACTTTCTAAATCGGAACAGCTTTTAGAATCAGTTTTGGCTGATGAAATTAGTACCGAAAGTTTGTTGAGTCAAGCGGTTTTAGCGGGAATTCGCCACCCGCACCTAACTCTTGAGTCGGTAGGATTTATTGTGATTTCTGGGCGTGCTCCTGTGAAATCGGAGGATGAGGGATAATTTGTTTTGGTGAAGTGCGTAGGCCGGGGCCCGGGCGTAGCCATCGCTCTTTTTGAGGGCGATTCCCTACCCTTCACCGAACCCTTGCGGGAAGATAGCTTCGCTTCACGCTCTTTTTTGAACCGATTCGGGAACACGGGCTTTTGGGTTCGTGCCACGATGGACGCTGATGGATGAAAGGGATTTCGGTATGATTGTGAACTGCTTCGGATGTTGATCGATTACACTATGGTATGTTAAATTTTTATGGCAATAACTTAATTTTAGGGGTGTAAATATGGCTAATTTACCATCAAGAACTACTGAAATTATAAATCAATTAAAACAGCAGGCTTTAGATATTGTTAATGAAGCTTCTGCCTTGGAATTAACCATTTTTGAACTATTTGGAGAGACCGAGGCAACGATTGCGGCACTAGATGAAATGAAAAGTGCAGCCGATGATGCTGAATCTTCCTACTCTCAACTATCTACTATCCAGCTTCAAATTGCCCAAGCTCAACCTGTTGCCTCTGGTGATATGCTACAATTACTAGAACGAGCTATAGCACGAACCCAAGCAAGGATTCCGGCACTGGAGCGTAGTATTGAAGAAGTTAAGATGGAATACAACTTGCCATGAATAAACAACCGCGCATCCCCGATCCAGAAACATCTAAACGTTTGCTAGCTAACCTCCGCCGAACTCGTATGGAGGTTCAAGAAGTCAATTTAGAATTAGGAGAAATTAATACGCTACTGGCAGAACAGCTTCGCCTGCAAAGATTGAATCGAGTCAGGCGATCGCTCAATAGCTCTACAGCAGAATTGTAAATTTATTAGCCAAAGCCACAAAAAGTTTAAGAAACGCGAGCGATATTTTTTGAACCGATCTATCGCACAGGCTTTTGGGCCCGTGCCACGATGGATGCGGATGGATGAACGGGATCTGGCATTTACGGGCTAAACATCCTCAAAAATTGCTCCCCGCTGCTGTAAATTTAGCTTGACATCTTCCGCAAGTCCCGAGTTATTCCCAAACCTCGCTGACTTGACATTCGCACCGCTGAAATTAGCATTTGTTAGGTTAACTTCGAGCAGATTTGCGCGACTAAAATCGGCACCGCTGAGGTTTGCTAAAGCCAGACTGGCGCGGTACAAATCTGCACCGCTCAAATCTGCATTTCCGAGGAAAGCGCCACTCAAATCTGCACCGCCGAATTTAGCGTTTTGCAGGTTGGCGTCGCTGAAATCGGCATCGTTTAAGTTTGCACCCCGGAAATTTGCCGCCGGGAGATTTGCACTACTAAAATCCACTGCACTTAAACTCGTCCCGCGCAAGCTACCGCCCGCGAAATCCAGTGCGGGATTGAGATTGGCGATTGTTGCCAGTTCTACAAAATCATCGGTTTCAGCAGCTATAATGCGATCGACCATTTCCTGCAACTCGGCTTCGGCTGGCGCGATAATTTCCACCTCAGGCTGTTCCACCGCAGGCAAATTGTAAGACAATAGCGCCCAACTGAGAGCCGGTTGGAGCTTATTTGCTAAATATACAGTCAGGATTCTTTCTAAAACCGAATGTTGATTTGGCGTAATATCGTGCGGCCACAAACCCTCCGCATCTGTGAGATAAATATCTTCTTTCGCAACTTCAAAAGCCGCTGCAATCCGCAATGGTTTGGCGGGAAATTCTCCCAGTTTAACACTTTTTAGCAAACCTTTTAATATTTGTTTTCCCCGTTTTAATGAAAAAATCCAAGCGGGTTTTGTATCGTCGCCGATTGTGGAAACATGACAAAACGTGCAGTCAGTTTCCTGGATTTTTTCCGCCTTCTCGTTGTCTCGAACTTCCCGCTGACTTTCGGTTGACAAAATCTCTGTACTGCTGTCGATGGGCGACAGCTCAAAATCACCGACTAACTGACGCGATGCTACCGGAATTTCGCAGTTTTCCAGATTTAGTTTGAGCGTTCCGCCTTGCAGACCAAATTTAACGCGGCCGCCCAGCAGCGGTTCCCAATGCTCGTTAAAATTGAGGCTCAAGTGAATGTCAAGCTGCTGGGTTTGGGCTGCAACTGATGGCACTGGAATTGCTTCTAGTTGCATCCACAAGCAATCTGGGTATTTGTTGTGAGACTCTAGCGATCGCATATCGGTAGAAGTGCTGGCTCTGCCAGACTGTGATGGAGATTTTGACGAGTGCTTTATTTTATTTTATCACTATTGAGCCAAACTATTGATCGAATTTTTATCTGTGATAATTTATCGTTGGTTTGCGACACCTATAATGCACCTTAGCTTAATTGGTTGGTAGTATTTGGTTTTTTACCCAATTCCGAAATGCTTGAACTAATTCTAAATAATCCATTGTTTCCGCCTGTTGCAAAAACCCGACAATTTCTAAAATATGTACAGTGGGAAATGCTAAACTGCGATCGCACGAAACGTATGCTCTATTTTCTAATCTATTGATAATCAGGCGTTCGCCGTTATAAATCCAAACTTCCGGCACGCCGACATCAGCATAAACTTGCAAGCTATTTTCCGAGTAACTCGTGAGATCGAGTTCCACTACTAAATCAGGTGGCGGACTTTCCTTCGTGTCAATTCTTTTTATTCCTTTAATTGCAGATAAATTCTGGATGTAAAAACATTCATTTGGTTCTGCACTGCTGAGTTCTGGACGCTTAAAAGTTGTGGAACCGACGGCTGCAATGTTCAGTCCGAATTCTTCAGCCAGGGTTTCCACAAATCTGCCGATTATTGTTTTGTAAAATTGGTGTTCTGGTGAAGGTTCCAGAATCTCTAGATTGCCACCATTGTATTTCAGCCGCAGCGGCCGGTCAATGTATTCGGCGAGCAAGGTTTCGTAGGTTTGCCAACTGATACCCGATAACTGGATATTTTGGCCTGGCGAGGTGAGATTTTCAGCGGGCATAGTGGTATTTTGCTGAGTAGTTCGTAGGCGCAAGCCGGGGCGTAGCCATCGCACTTTTGGATTATACCATCAATTCGGGCGATCGCAGTAGCATCTTTACTAGACCTGAATTACAAAAATAATTCGGACGGGCTAGAAGCCCATCCCACAAGAAAAAAAATTGTGGGATGGGCTTCTAGCCCGTCCTGAAATTTGATTAACAGGACTTTTACAATCTTTTCTACTCACCCATCTGCGCCGGAAATACCGCAGATAAATCGAGAGACAAATCTGGGAAACCTGGAATTACCACAAACTCATTTGGCAAAACCACTCGTTTGACTCGATAATCGAAACCACCTCTTTGTTTCTGATAAGGTTCGCTGTGCATTTCCAGTTGAATATCTACCAAATTAAATATCCAATAATCAGCAATCCCAGATTCAGCGTAGAGAGATAACTTGGTTCTTCCATCGTAATCCAAAGTAGAATCAGAAACTTCAATCACCAACAAAATATCAGCAATTAGAGGGTGAGATGATACATAATCATCAAAGCGATTGCGTGCAATCACTACATCAGGTTCTGGTTCACTATCAGGAGGCAAAATTATCGGTTCCTGACCGCGCACGCAGGCACTTCTTGCCATAATCAGGCACAACTCTCCCAGCAATAGAGAGTTACAAGCCGAGTGAAACGTAGTTTTTTTAGCTTTTTTGATAATTTCTCCGCGAATCAATTCAAATCGGTTATCGAATTCAAAAAATCCCAGTTCTGCCAAACGGTGATATTCGGCGATCGAGAATCGTTTTGCTGTAGCGAAAGTCATAGCTTTTGTTATTCTATAATATGATTTTCGATTCAAGAATTGGCAATGAATAGAGTGCGGTAGCTCATAACAGTAATTGTCCGAAGAGTTTGTCGATGGCTGCGCCCCGGCTTGCGCCTACGCACTCCTCAGCTTCACTCACCCATCTGCGCCGGAAATACCGCAGATAAATCGAGAGACAACTCTGGGAAACCTGGAATTACCACAACCTCATTTGGCAAAACCACTCGTTTGACTCGATAATCGAAACCACCTCTTTGTTTCTGATAAGGTTCGCTGTGCATTTCCAGTTGAGGCTCTACCAAATTAAATATCCAATAATCTGCAATCCCAGATTCAGCGTAGAGAGATAACTTGGTTATCCGATCGTATTTCAAAGTAGAATCAGAAACTTCAATCACCAACAAAATATCAGCAGCTAGAGGGTGAGGAGATAAATAATTGTCAGAACGGCGGGCAATAACTAGATCGGGTTCTGGTTCGGTATCATCTGACAAAATAATCGGTTCCTGTACGCGCACGCGAGCGCGTCTTGCCAGTAAAATGATTAACTCCTCAACTAAAAGAGTATTACAAATCGAATGAAGCCTACCTTTGGCAGCCATTTTGATAATTTCTCCGCGAATCAATTCAAATCGGTTATCGGATTCAAAAAATCCCAGTTCTGCCAAACGGTCATATTCGGCGATCGAGAATCGTTTTGCAGTTACGGCAGTCATAGCTTTTATTCCCCTCTACAATTACCAACATTCCTATTTTACTCGAAAATCCCGCCCCGCGCGCTCAACTCAACTTTGACCCCTTCCGAAATCCCCAAACAACCAACAAACCTCGCATTCTCCACTACCACATTTTTTAAATCAGCGCGGCTTAAATCTGCACCGTTTAAATTTGCACCGCTCAAATCAACACCGCTCAAGTCAGCATTTTTGAAATCAGTGTTTGTCAAATTCGCATTAACTAAAATTGCATTCGGTAAATAAGCACTGCTCAAATTAGCTCCGGTTAAATTTGCACCGGTTAAATTTGCCCTCGGCAGCTTGGTTCGCAAATCTGCACCGCTCAAATTGGCGCTGCTGAGTTCAGCATCCCGCAAATTAGCATTGCACAAAGTAGCATCAATTAAAATAGCAGAACTCAGCAAAGCACCGCTGAGATCTGCCAAGGTCAAATCTGCACCTTGGAGGTTGGTTTCGCGTAAATCTGCACCGTTCAAATCAGCGTAGTTCAAGTCAAAATTCCTTAAATCAGCTCCGGCAAAATCTTCGACGGGATTCAAACCAACTGTTTCTGCAAGTTGGACAAAATCATGATGTTTGTCGGTTAAAAACAGTTCCCGCACGATCGCCAATTGCTGCTGTCGGTACTCGTCGGCTTTCTCGTAATCGGCTAAATATTTGTAAGCCAGCTTCAAACTCTTGAGAGCACTGCGCTCAACGCGATCGTCCTGGTGGGCGCGCGCCATCGACAATTGCTGCTGATAACACTCGATCGCATCGGGCAAATTTCCATTAGCATCGCAAGCCAGGGCCAAATTGCCCAAAGCTTCCAACTCTCCGCGAAAGTCGCCAGTCTCTCGCGCGATCGCCAAACGCTGCTGCTGGTAATCAATAGCACCAGAAAAATCTTCAAGGGCACAGCAAGCATTGCCCAGATTTCCCAAAGCATTTGCCTCGCCCCGGCGATCGCCAATTTCCCGCGCTAACACCAAATGCTGCTGATAACAGTCGATCGCGCGATCGTAATTCAAGAGCGCCTCGTAAGCCACGCCCATATTACCCAACGCTGCACCCGATCGGCGCTTATCGTCCATTGAGCGATACAGCGTCAGGGCTTCCTGCCAAGAATCCAGCGCCGCCTCAAATTGGTGCGCCTGATATTGCAAAATCCCTTGCTTGATTAGCTCGCTAGCTTGTTCGCTCATGCTGTCAAAATCACTTAATAACTCAAGTTGATATTAATCGACTTCCAGCGGTAATTGCTAATGGGTAATTGCTAATGGGTAATTGCTAATGGGTAATTGCTAATGGGTAATCGGCAATCAGTATGGCCAACTCTCGCCATTGTCCCCTCTCCCATTCTCCCCATTCAGACAAAAAAAGGAGAGTCACCTCAGTAACTCTCCCGACCATCAGGGTGCATCTCTGTAACATGATATAACATATTGAGAATGAGGGGCGAAGCCCAGTTTGTCAGGCTTTGATGAAAAAGTATAGCTGGCGCAACGATTTAAACCTTGCGGGCTGAAGATTGGCAGTTGCTTCAGGTATCTTCCTTCGTGACAAGCGTCCTCGCGGTTCCACAATTCGGGATTCTTCCAAGCAGAAACCGCTCATCAGTATTTTCACGTCCGTGCCCCACAAAAAAAGACAAAAAAAAAGAGAGAGCTACGGAAGTAACTCTCCCTGCCATCAGGGTGCATCTACATAACAGACTATAACACATTAGGGATGAGGGGTGACACCATCTTATATAAAATTTTCATGAAGAAGTATAGCTAGCCCAAACGCCTCAAACCTTTACATATCAAGATTGCCAGCTTCTTATTGTCTATTTCTGACTGTCTTTAGCATTTTCCTGCTGCGATTATTCGGCATTTGTCCAGCCAGAATCTTGCGATCCGTATTTTTACGACCGTAGTCACAAAAAAAAGACAAAAAAAGAGAGAGCTACGAAAGTAACTCTCTTTGCCATCAGGGTGCATCTACATAACAGAATATAACACGACAGGACTGAGGGGTGATACCCCCAAATGTGAAGATATTGTCAAGAAATGTATACTTAATTGTAAAGTTACCATGAAGCGGGAAGGACGGGCTCAGGAAAAACCGATCGCCCGCTACTCTATCCGCTACACGATACCACGATTGAAACCTTCCAGAAACCGCTCATCCGTATTTTCACGTCCGTGTCCCACAAAAAAAAGACAAAAAAAAGAGAGAGCTACGGAAGTAACTCTCCTTGCCATCAGGGTGCATCTACATAACAGAATATAACACAACAGGCATGAGGGGTGATACCCCTAAATGTGAAGATATTGTCAAGAAATGTATACTTAATTGTAAAGTTACCATGAAGCGGGAAGGACGGGCTCAGGAAAAACCGATCGCCCGCCACTCTATCCGCTACACGACTCCTTTAACGACTGCTTAGGCTGGGCTGTTAAGCTTGGCTGCCAGCAACTCATTGGTCAATTTGGGATCTGCCCGGCCGCCTGTTTCTTTCATCACCTTGCCGACGAAAAAGCCCAGCAGCTTAGTTTTGCCAGCCCGGTACTGTTCGAGCTCCTTGGGATTGGCGGCCAACACTGCATCGATCGCGCGATCGATCGCCCCTGTATCAGAAATTTGAATCAAACCCTTGCTTTCAACCAACTTCTGAGGCGAACCGCCGTTTGCTAGTAACTCCGGCAAAATATCCTTAGCGATTTTGCCGCTGATCGTGCCAGCATCAATTAGCCCCAGCAGTTCGGCCAAATCCTGCGGTTGGAAAGGAATTTGTGCGATCGCCAGTTTCTCATTTTTCAGATAAGCAGTGATATCGCCCATCACCCAATTCGCAGCGCCTTTAGCCACAGCACCGGCGGCGATCGACTTTTCAAAATACTCAGCCACCGCTTTGTCGTCAGTCAAAACCCGCGCGTCGTAGGGAGAAAGACCTAGTTGAGTTTCGTAGCGGTATCGTTTTTCTGCTGGCAATTCCGGCAGTTGAGCTTTCCAATCGTGCAGTTGATCTGCCGAAACTTCGATCGGAGGCAAATCCGGTTCCGGGAAATAGCGGTAATCGCTCGCACCTTCCTTAATCCGCATACTGAAAGTACACTGCTTGTTTTCATCCCAAAGCCGCGTTTCTTGGATGATGGTTTCGCCATTTTCGATCGCTTGAATTTGCCGCTCGATCTCGTAATCGATCGCCCGTTCGATCGCATTAAAAGAGTTCATATTTTTAATTTCCACCTTCGTGCCGAACTCTTTTCTGCCAACGGGGCGCACCGAAATATTCACGTCGCAGCGCAGGGAACCTTCCTGCATATTCCCGTCGCCGACACCGATATAACGCACGATCCGGCGCAATTCTTGACCGTACTCGGCAGCTTCCGCGCCCGTTCGCAAATCCGGTTCCGAAACAATTTCGATTAAAGGCACGCCGGCGCGGTTGTAATCTACCATTGAATAAGTAGAACCGCTGAGGCGATCGCTACCGCCGTGAACCAATTTCCCTGCATCTTCCTCCATGTGCAAGCGAGTGATTCCGATTTTTTTTCTAGTAGAATTGCCTGTCTCGTCCACCAGTTCAATTTCTATTGAACCGTTAGTAGCGATCGGCAAATCGAACTGAGAAATTTGATAATTTTTTGGCAAATCGGGATAGAAATATTGCTTGCGGTCAAACTTACTATAAGGTGCAATTTGACAGTTGAGAGCTAGCCCTGCCTTCACTGCATACTCCAGCACTTTTTGATTTAATACTGGCAACACTCCAGGCATCCCCATACAAATTGGGTCAATGTTAGTATTTGGAGCATTACCAAATTCTGTAGAAGAGCTGGAGAAAATTTTAGTATTCGTACTCAATTGACAGTGAGTTTCGAGACCGATAACAGCTTCGTACTGAGTTTTAACTGATGTAGCAGCAGTCATAAGAGACCTATAAAGACTGAATAACTTTAAGATTAGACCTCTTACAAAAATAGTTAGGACGGGCTAGAAGCCCATCCCACAAAAATCTTTTTTCTTGTGGGATGGGCTTCTAGCCCGTCCCAAAATTTGGTTAAAAGGATTTTCGACTTGGGAGTATTTGTCGGCTAGGGACGGTTTTCACTTCACACCGGCAGAGTTCGCAAACAAGATCGATCGACCATTTGGGCCACTGGTGGCTAATAATTGACTTCCCTGGGTTAGTTTTCCCCCGCCGCGCTCTTCTTGCTGGCGATCGGCACACCCAATGCTCTACTACGGATGCGCGATCGGCTCGCGCACAGATCTGCCTCAGTATTATTTCGACGCCACGGGAACACAATCCTGTGCAAAAATATACAGAGCAGAGTGCGCCCGTACTTGGGTGAGGAGAGTTTTGGGGCGATCGATCGCAAGTGCCGATCTGCACGCTAAACCTATACCTGCCGTCTTTAATAGCACCGCCGCCACTCAAAATCGGCGCCACGCACAAATTAAAAAGTAAAAATGTATAATTTAACAATAAACTACACATTTTTAATTGTTAAAGTTTAATTTAAAAGTCTCAACCTAACACTTGCTTAACTGTCAAAAATATGCCTGAAATTCCAGTGGAAAGTGCCGCACTGTTTCAGAACAGCATCACTGAGCTAGAGGAGGTGGAATCAGCCCTCGAACTCGCTTGGAACGAACTCGAAAAACAAACAGCAGAAACCATTGCTCAGATAGCCAAAGCCGGCGCCGCAAACGCACAGGAAATCAGCGAGCGCTTTGTCGCAGCCAAGGAACTCCGCCAGCAACTTCAAACCAAAATAAAACAAGCCAACTCGCAGCGGGAATTTCACCTAGAAAACTCGCCAATGGCAGTTCTAGAGTGGGATAGCGAACTGCGGGTAGTGCGGTGGTCGCCAATGGCCGAACAAATATTTGGCTGGAGTGCAGCAGAAATAATCGGCCAATACTGGCACGAATGCTCAATAATTTATCCAGAAGACTTCGAGCAAGTCAGCGCTGCGGCAAATCAAATGTTTTACAGCAGAGAACCCCGCAACGTTTGCCGCAACCGCAACTCTACCAAAGATGGCTCAGTAATTTACTGCGAGTGGTACAATTCTGCACTAATCGATGCAGAAGGAAAATTAGTTTCAATTCTGTCTTTTGCCACAGACATCACCGAACAGCACCGCACTCAAGAACAACTTCGCCAGCGCCAACAGGCCTTCAGCGCCCTCGCGGAAAATGCTACCGATATCATAGCGCGGTTCGATCGAGAACTGCGCCACCTTTACGTCAACAAAGAAGTCGAACGAGCCACCGGAAAACCCCCCTCAGAATTTATCGGCAAAAGCAACAAAGAATTAGGAATGTCCCCCCACATTTGCAACCTGTGGGACGAAGCGTGTGTCAAAGTTTGTCGCACCGGCAAACAAGAAACCATCGAATTTGACTTTCCCACTCCCGATGGGACAAAATACTATCAAAGTCGAGTAATTCCCGAATTTGCTGAGGACAATTCAGTAGAAACAGTTTTAAGCATCACCCGGGACATCACAGAAATCAAACAAGTCGAAGCTCAGTTGCGTCAAAGCGAAGCTAGGTTTAGGCGCGTAGTTAACTCTAATATTATCGGCATCTTTTTTTGGGAAATTAATGGTCAGATTACCGACGCAAATCAAGCTTTTTTAAACCTAGTAAAATACACAAGACACGATTTGCTTGAAAAAAAAATTAGCTGGCTAAAAATGACACCGCCAAAGTACCGCAGCCTAGACGAACAAAAACTTGCAGAAATGACAGTTACCACCACAGCTATTCCCTATGAAAAAGAATACATCTGCTCGGACGGCAGCCGCGTTCCGGTGCTGCTAGGCGCTGCATTTTTAGAAGGAAGCCAGGAAGTTGGGGTGAGTTTTGTGCTGGATTTGACACAGCGCAAACAAGCTGAATTAGAGCTGCAAAAACAGCAACAACTTTTAGAAAGCATTGTTACAACCCTCCCGAACTTTCTGTACATTTACGACACAGAAGCACAGCAAAATATCTATGCCAATGCAGCCGTCACAGCCATCCTGGGCTACACTCCCCAAGAAATGCAAGAGTTGGGTACAGAAGCTATTTCTAGCTTAGTTCACCCCGAGGATCTGCACAAGTTAAGTGCAAGTATGCAGTTGCTGGAAAACAGCACCAACCCTCACGCTACAAATGACACTGACTACAGAATCAAACACAAAAACGGCGAATGGCGGTGGGTGCACGATCGATCGACAATTTTCAAAAGAACCCCAGGGGGACAAATTCAGCAAATTATCGGTTCGATACTCGACATCAGCGATGCCGTGGCGGCAGCTACGCAACGCAAACAAGCCGAAGAATCCTTAAAAGAGCAAAACGAAGTGCTGCAAACAATCTTCGACAACGTGCCAGTCATGCTATCATTCTTGGGACATAGCGGTGAAATAGAGTGGGTAAACCGCTACTGGGAAAAAGTGCTGGGCTGGAGTTTTGCAGAACTCAAAAACTACGATATCTTTGCCGAATGCTACCCGCAGGCAGAATACCGCCAATACGTTTTGGATGAAATCCAAGCAGCAACTGAGAACTGGAAAGACTTCAAAACAACAGTTAGAGACGGGCGAATAATTGACACTACTTGGGCAAATATTCGTCTCTCCGACGGCCGACACATCGGCATCGGTCAAGATATCAGCGATCGCAAACGAGCCGAAGAAGAACTCAAACAGCTCTACGAAACTTTAGAAGTTCAAGTTGCCCAGCGTACCGCCGAACTTGAAACTTTTTTTGATGCTTTACCCGATCACATTTTTGTTGTAGAACGCGAAGATATGCGTCAGGTTTTTGTCAATCAACCTTTGGCAAAAATGGCAGGGTTCAACAGCCGAAAAGAAATGCAAGGAAAAACCGTGTCTGAGTGTTTTTCCCCTGAAGTTGTCACAAAATTTGTGCGTGAAAACTTGCTGGTATTTGAATCAGGTGAAACTCTACACTTGCAAGAAAAATTTGTATTGTCCGGCGATACTGTTTACTTCGACACTTTTAAAATTCCTCTCAGGAATCTCGATGGCGAGGTTTATGCTTTAATTGGCACTTCTCGCGATATCACTGAGTTGGTTGAGACAAAACAAGCTTTGTCGAAACGCACTGAGCAATTAGAGGCTGCTAATCAAGAATTAGAATCTTTTTGCTATTCTGTTTCCCACGATCTCCGCGCTCCTTTACGCCATATTTCAGGTTTTGTTAATGCTTTGAAACAACGCTTAGAATCAACTGAAATCTTGAACGATCCTAAAATCGTTCACTACATGGAAGTGATTGATGATAGCAGCCAAAAAATGAGTTTGTTGATTGACGGTTTACTCGCTCTTTCGCGGGTGGGCCGCACCGAGTTAGTGCAAATTCCGATCGATCTCACCCGCCTGGTGCAAACTGCGATTAAATTGACTAAACCCCGAACAGCCGGAGATCTGGGCCCAACTCCCGACAGCGTTGAATTTGCCGTCGGAGATTTGCCGACGGTGATGGGAGATCCCACCTTGCTGCAACAGGTGTTCAGCAACTTGATTAGCAACGCCGTCAAGTTCAGCCGCGGACGCACTCCGGCTACAATAGTTATTGATTCCTTACCTGATGGAACGATTTTTGTCAAGGATAACGGCGTGGGTTTTCCGATGGAATATGCCGATCGACTTTTTGGAGCCTTTGTGAGGCTGCATTCCCAGAGAGAATTTGAAGGTACGGGGATCGGTTTGGCGATCGTCGGGCGGATTATTCACCGCCACGGCGGCACGATTTGGGCAGAAAGCATACCTAGTCAAGGAGCCACGTTCTACTTTAAACTAGGCAAACAATCTCAAACAGCAATGTAGATTCGCAAGTGACCAGTATATAGCAGTTCTCAGAAAGATCGGGTACGCTTGGGTAATCGGGAAAAAGGTAATCGGCAATCACCGAAAAGCTTGCTGTTCAAAAGCTTTCTGGCACATTATTCATTACCTATTACCAGACATACGTCACTCTTCGCCTTCGATGCTATAGTAGTTCTTAATTTATAATTGAAAACTATTATACAGTTCAATAAGTAACAGTCGGTTCTGCCAGCCCTCCGTTGCACGTGCTAAATCAATGTCATCAAAACATCATTAATATTGCTAAAGCATTAAAAATCTAACTAAAAACAGTGATACAAACTTAACTATACTCAATTTAATAAATGAAATCTAGCCCAAAAACGAACAACAAATTTAATACTCCACAATACCGTATGTTAGATAGAACTCAGACAAACTATTTACTAAAAACAGTATCAGAATCAACGTTAAAATTGTTGATTGTCGAAGACATGGCGGAAGATCTGGAATTAATAGTGCTCGCGTTAGAAGCGGGGGGAGTAAATTTTAACTACGATACTGCCGAAACAGCAACAGAATGCAGACAACTGATCCACAATTGCAAGTACGACGCAGTGCTGTCAGATTACCGCCTCCCTGGGTTTAACGGTTTAGAAGTGTTGAAATTAATGCAGGAATTAGGGCAAGAAATACCATTTATTTTAGTAACGGGAAGTTTGGGAGAAGAAGCGGCAGTTGAGTGCATCAAAGCCGGCATGAACGATTTTGTATTAAAAGGGCGGCTGTTTAGGCTGCCAACAGTATTAGAACGATCGCTCCAAGAATACAAAATGCGCCGCCAGCAACAATTCGCGATCGCCCAAATTCAGCGGCAAGCGACTCGTGAGGCGATCGTCAACCGCATCATCCAAGCCATGCGCGAAACCCTGGTACTCGACGAAGTGCTGCAAACTACCGCAGATCAACTGCACGAATCTCTCGAAATCAGCGGCTGCGCGATCTTGCAGCCAGATGCTGAAGGCAGGATTGTAGTCCGCCATATCAGCAAAGCCGCAGAGAAACAAGGACTCATCGGGCTAAATTGCACATTTGCCCAACACTACCAAACCGAACTCGCGGCAGGAGAAGCCGTCGTCATCGAAGAGTTATCGGGCCTGTGCCCGTCCCTGCAAGCATCAGCAGAGTTTGTAGGGTTTCGCACCGTCACGATCGCACCGCTGCTTTACCGTCAGTCATTTTTGGGAGGAATTAGTATCTATCAGTGCGATCGCGATCGCTATTGGAGCGCCGAAGAACTGTCGCTACTCAAAGCGATCGCAGATCAATGTGCGATCGCAATCCACCAAGCCGAACTCTACCAACAAGCCCAAACCGAACTCGCAGAACGCAAACGCGCTGAAGCCGAAGTCCGCGGCATCCAGCAACAGCTAGCCACAATGGCAGCCAACATTCCCGGTTCAGTCTACCGCGCCGTGCTGCATCCAGACGGCACAACCTCCATGCCCTACATTAGTCCGGGGGTGCGCGAACTTACTGGGATCGGGCCAGAAGAAGCAATGGCGTACCCCGAACAGTTGACCAAAATCATCCATCCCGATGACAAAAGTTCCTATGACAGCAGCGTCGCAGCATCGAGTGCCAGTCTGTTGCCCTGCGATCGCCAGTACCGTATCCTGTTGAATTCAGGCGAAGTCAAGTGGGTGCAAGACAGCGCCAGATTTTCCAAAAACAAAAACGGGGACATCATTATAGACGGAGTAGCCCTGAATATCAGCGGACGCAAACAGGCAGAATCAGCCCTCAGACAAAGCGAACAGCGATTTCGATCGCTGATTGAAAACGCCACAGACATCACGATCATTCTCGACGCCGAGGGCATATTCCGCTACATCAGCCCTTCCGTCAAGCGAATTTTAGGCTACGCGCCCCACCAGGCGATCGGGCGCAGCGCCCTAGGGACTGTTCATCCCGACGACTGCGCCGCGATCGCCCAAACCCTCCACAAAGCCATTGAAAACCCCAAAACAAGCCAGTGCCCCCTGGAGTATAGAGTGCTCCACCGCAACGGTTCCTGGTGTTATGTAGAAGCTGTAGCCACCAATTTACTGCACGATCCGGCAGTCAAGGGCATCGTGATCAACTGCCACGACATCACTCAGCGCAAACTCGCCGAAGCACAATTGCTGCACGACGCTTTTCACGATGCCCTTACCGGATTGCCCAACCGATCGCTATTTAGCGATCGGCTGGAACACGCTCTGAGGCTAGCAAAACGGCGCAAAGACTACTTATTTGCCGTGCTGTTTCTCGATTTAGATCGATTTAAAGTAGTCAACGATTCCCTCGGCCATGCGATCGGCGATCAACTGCTAGTTGCGATCGCGCAGCGTCTAACAGCTTGTCTCAGAGTCGGAGATACAGTGGCCCGCCTCGGAGGAGACGAATTTGTGCTGTTACTCGAAGACATCGACGGCGTAAATGAAGCTACCAACATAGTCAACCGCTTGCAAAAGACAATCACCTCCCCCATCCTGCTAGACGGACACGAAGTCTTTATCACCGCCAGCATCGGCATTGCATTGAGCTCCGGCGAATACGAGGAACCGACAAGCCTGCTACGCGACGCCGATACAGCCATGTACCGCGCCAAAGAACTCGGCAGAGCCCGACACGAAGTTTTCAATAGTTCCATGCACGCCCACGCTTTGAAGCTGTTGCAGTTAGAAAATGACCTGCGACGGGCGATCGAATCAATTAGAGACCCCGCTAGAGAAGAAGACTCTCCGCAATCAGCCCGATCGGGCTTACCTCCCTTATCCCCAACACCCCAGTTTATCATTCACTACCAGCCGATTATGTCGATCGCCCATAACACAATTATCGGTTTTGAGGCCCTGGTGCGGTGGCAGCATCCTGAACGAGGCTTAGTTTCGCCCAACGAATTTATTCCCATAGCCGAAGAAACCGGATTGATCGTACCGCTGGGCCGCTGGGTACTCCGCACAGCTTGCCAGCAAATCCGCCAGTGGCAGCAGCTATTTCAAAATAACCCGCCCTTAAGCGTCAGCGTCAACCTGTCAGTCAAACAGTTTTCTCAGCCAGATTTAATCGAATATATCGATCGAGTTCTCGAAGAAAGTCACCTCGACGGCAACAGTTTAAAGCTAGAAATTACCGAAAGCGTACTCATAGAAAATTCCGAATCAGTCACAGCCATGCTGGTGCAGCTTAGAGCCCGAAACATACACCTGTGCATCGACGACTTCGGCACCGGCTATTCATCACTCTCCTACCTGCACCGCTTCCCCACCAATACCTTAAAAATAGACCGATCCTTTGTCAGCAGGATGGGAGGCGACTTCGACCTCGGCAAAGGAGGCATCGACCCCACAGAAATTGTGCGATCGATCGTGACTTTATCCCACAATTTAGGAATGGATGTAGTAGCAGAAGGAGTCGAAGAAGCCTCGCAACTATCGATACTCAAAGGATTAAAATGCGAGTTCGCCCAGGGATTCTTTTTCTCAAAGCCAGTAGACTCTCAAACAGCAGCAGTCTTAATCCAGCAGCAAGCACAAAATTAGAATTTGCGAAGATTTAGTCTGTCACACAAAGGTCATTAAAAAAACACTGAACTTTGTGGATCCCATTTCGGCATAAAATCTTAAAATATTTTAAAGCTGTCCCTAACTGGCGTCATCCAAATCATTATGGCTATTGGCTACCTCGCCCTCGTTCTCCACGCCCACCTGCCCTTTGTCCGCCACCCCGAAAGCGACTACGTTTTAGAAGAAGAATGGCTGTTTGAGGCGATCGCCGAAACCTACATTCCCCTGCTGCAAGTCTTTGAAGGGCTAAAGCGCGACGGCATCGACTTTAAAATTACCATGAGCATGACACCGCCCTTGGTAGCCATGCTGCGCGACCCCTTGCTGCAAGACCGTTTCGACGACCACTTAGCAAAACTCGAAGAACTAGCCGAACTCGAAATTGAACACAACAGCGACAACGGTCACGTTAGGTACTTAGCCGAACATTACACCGCCCACTTCTCCCAAGTTCGGAATTATTGGGAAAAGTTCGATCGAGATTTAGTCAAAGCCTTCAAACAATTTCAAGACAGCAACAACCTTGAAATCATGACCTGCGGGGCCACCCACGGCTACCTACCGCTGATGAAAATGTACCCCGAAGCAGTTTGGGCGCAAATACAAGTAGCCTGCGAAAGCTACGAACAAAACTTCGGCCGCCGCCCAAAAGGCATTTGGCTGCCCGAATGCGCCTACTACGAAGGCTTAGAGAGGATGTTAGCCGACGCCGGCCTCCGCTACTTCCTCACAGACGGTCACGGCATCCTCTACGCCCGCCCGCGTCCCCGCTACGGTAGCTACGCCCCAATTTTCACCGAATGCGGAGTAGCAGCATTCGGTCGGGATCACGAATCATCCCAGCAAGTTTGGTCATCCGAAGTCGGCTATCCGGGCGCCGCCGAATACCGCGAATTTTACAAAGATTTAGGTTGGGAAGCCGAATACGACTACATCAAACCCTACATCATGCCCAACGGCCAGCGCAAAAACACCGGGATTAAATATCACAAAATCACCGGTCGCGGATTGGGTTTAGGCGACAAACAGTTATACGATCCGTATTGGGCGCGGGAAAAAGCAGCCGAACACGCCAGCAACTTTGCCTTTAATCGCGAACGCCAAGTCGAGCACCTCAACGGCATCATGCAGCGTCCTCCGATTATCGTTTCACCTTACGACGCCGAACTTTTCGGTCACTGGTGGTACGAAGGGCCTTGGTTCTTAGACTACCTGTTCCGCAAGAGTTGGTACGACCAAAATACCTACGAAATGACGCACTTAGCCGATTATTTGCGCGGAAATCCGACTCAGCAAGTATGCCGTCCGTCCCAGTCTAGCTGGGGTTTCCGGGGTTTCCACGAATATTGGCTAAACGATACCAATGCTTGGATTTACCCGCACTTGCACAAAGCCGCGGAACGGATGATTGAATTGGGAAACATGGAAGCAGAGGATGAGTTGCAGTTGCGGGCTTTGAATCAGGCTGCGCGGGAAGTGTTGTTAGCTCAATCGTCTGACTGGGCGTTTATCATGCGTACAGGGACGATGGTGCCCTATGCAGTGCGGCGGACGCGATCGCACTTAATGCGCTTCCACAAGCTGTACGATGAAGTCAAAGAAGGCAAAGTCGATTCCGGCTGGTTGGAGAAGGTTCAGGAGATAGACAACATCTT
Source organism: Oscillatoriales cyanobacterium (assembly GCA_004292955.1). Lineage (GTDB taxonomy): Bacteria > Cyanobacteriota > Cyanobacteriia > Cyanobacteriales > Microcoleaceae > Microcoleus. The sequence goes on from RDXX01000027.1 coordinate 51,485, forward strand.
CCCCGAGATCAATTATCGCGTTTATCGATCGCTTTAAGCAAACTTCGAGCTAATTTCCCGCATAAAAAAACCCGCCAGTGCGGGTTTTTTTATTAAGTCTTAATTTACCCGCTCGTAGTAAGTCTTAGGGTGCGCCGCCATCAACAATATGTCGAGCAAATCGAACCATATAGTAGCAACGCACCATGCCAGGGGTGGCTTAACTAATATCATTTCTCTCAATTAGGACTTACGCACTGGTGGTCTGAAACCGGATTTTTTTACAAAAATTATTCTCTAGAGGCACAACTTTTGGGGAAAAACCTGTTTACTCGATCTAAAATGCGTAATTAGTGTCAATTTTTGATACTAAAAAATTAGTTTTAAGTGTGTTTACTCAACTATTTTTCAGGTCATCGCTGCTCAAAAAGTCGATTTTTATTGAAGATTTTTTATGTATCGGCACCCTAGGGCTTCAGACTACGTTTATCAACGTTAATCAGCCGTTTCCCTATCCATCAAAAAATTATGGGCGTTGCTGAATTTAGGTATGATTCAGTCGCTTAGGCAATCTCGGAAATGAGCGAGTAGGGGCAATTCATGAATTGCCCCTACTCGCTCATTTCCGAGGCAAATCATACTCCAAATCAGGAACGCCTAATTTTGTTCTCTAATTATACCGCGAATTTAGGAATACCAATTTGCTTACTTGTTCAGACGAAAAGAACATCAGGTTTGAGCGAACCAACTATACAATAAACAATCCTAATTTTTTATTGGTATTTAGAGGGTGGCAAAACTTGCGATCGCTTTTGGTAGTAGCAATAAAATGAAAATCATGTGGAAATTACGGATTCTAATCAGACCCCAAGTACGTTAAGATAATTTGTATCACAAACATAGTCAACCAAAAAACTCCCAAAAAGCTCTCAGATATTGTGTAAAAAAGCACACTTTTAGATTGACTGTGGTATATTATAACATAATTCACTCACTAGATTTAATTTAACTAAATGCTTATGAGTATTAAGATTAACTACCAATTAATAGAAAAAATCAACCAAGGTTTGAATACAGTAGTTTATCGGGCTCAGAGGAAGCAAGATCGACAAGCTGTAATCATCAAAATTTTGAGAGCAGAATATCCTAATCTCGAAGAGATTATGCAATTGAGACATGAATACGAACTCTCTAGAAATCTCAATTTAGAAGGTATTGTCAAGCCCTACGGATTAGAAAATCATCGCAATGGTCTGGCATTGATATTAGAAGATTCAAAAGGAGAAGCACTCAAAAACTTTTTGAGCATTCACAAGCTTAAACTAAAAGATTTTTTATCAATCGCTATTCAGTTAGCAGATACTCTGGGTAAACTGCATGACAACCAAATTATTCATAAAGATATTAAACCAACAAATATCATCATCCATCCTGCCACCCTCCAAGTAAAAATTACTGACTTTAGTATTGCTACGCGATTGTCTAGATCGACCCAAACACTCAGCCATCCCAATTTACTAGAAGGCACAATTGCCTATATGTCACCAGAGCAAACTGGGCGGATGAATCGCTCAATTGACTACCGCACAGACTTCTACTCTTTAGGTATCACATTCTATGAAATGATGTGCGGTGAAGTGCCATTTAAAGCTACAGATCCAATGGAATTAGTTCACTGCCATATCGCTAAACAGCCTGTATCGCCCTGGAAGATTATATGTGCAAAAGAGCAAAATAGGCAAGTAGAAATTAGCAGCAATCACTCCAAATCTCAAATTCAAAATGGCGAGATTCTCAAAGCAATTTCTGACATTGTGATGAAATTAATAGCCAAGACTGCTGAAGATAGATATCAAAGTGGTTATGGCCTCAAGGCCGATCTAGAACAATGTCTAAATCAATTGCAGCAAAGTGGAAAAAATTGTAACTTTATTCCGGGCAAGTGTGATAAATCAGGTCATTTTCTGATCCCCCAAAAACTGTACGGACGAGAAACGCAAGTAGCCAATCTAATGGATGCTTTTGATAGAGTTAGTGCTGGAACAGCCGAGATGATGCTAGTTTCCGGTTACTCAGGAATAGGTAAATCATGCTTAGTTTATGAAATCCACAAACCCATTGTCAGAGCAAGGGGTTATTTTATCGCTGGTAAGTTCGATCAATTTAAACGCAATATTCCCTATGGAGCCTTGATTCAAGCTTTTGAAGAACTAATTCGACAATTGTTAACAGAAAGTTCTGAAAAAATAAATTTTTGGAAACAGGAGATTTTAAATAATTTAGGTCAAAATACTAGAGTCATAATTGACGTTATTCCCGAATTACAATTAATTGTTGGCGAGCAACCCGAAGTTACTCAACTAGGGGCAAGCGAATCACAAAACCGTTTCAATCATGTTTTTCAACAATTCATTCATATTTTTACCCAAAAAGCACATCCCCTAGTATTATTTTTAGATGATTTGCAGTGGGCAGATTCTGCTTCTTTGAAATTGATTCATGTGCTGCTAACTGACCGAGATAGCAAATATTTATTCGTGATTGGAGCATATCGAAATAACGAAGTCAGCCCAGCTCATCCGTTAATGCAGACCTTAGATAGTATTTATTCATCTGGATCGATCGTCAATAATATCATCCTTCAACCGTTGACATTTAATACCGTCAGTCAATTAGTTGCTGATACTTTGGGTGAAAGCTTCTTATCAGCAGCATCTCCTCTGACTTGCTTGTTCGATCAACAAGAACAACTTGAGGAAGAAAGTTTACTTGTAGGAAACGATGGATATGAAACACAAAGATGGCAATTACTAGCTGAGCTAGTTTTCAATAAAACTCAAGGAAATCCCTTTTTCTTAACTCAGCTACTCACTACCCTTTACGCAGAAAAGCTGTTGACATTCGACTTCAGCATTGGCAGATGGCAGTGGGACATGGGACAGATTCAAACTGTAGGAATCGCCGATTATAATGTCGTCGAACTCATCGCCAGAAACATTGAAAAACTACCTTCAGATACCCAGAAAGTTTTAAAGTTAGCAGCTTGTATTGGGAATCGATTTGATTTGGATGTTTTGGCAATAGTCAATGAAAAATCTATATCAGAAACGGCATCTGCTTTATGGGAGGGGCTTCAGACTGGTCTAATTTTGCCTTTGGGAGAAAGTGCTTGCAAAATACCGTTACTGTGCCAGAGTAATGAGTCCTTGGTAGTAGCCAATACTCAAGGAACCCAATTAGAAATTAATAATTACAAAGTTTCCTACAGATTTTTGCATGACCGAGTGCAGCAAGCAGCATATTCTCTGATTCCTACTGAGCAGCAAAAAGCTACGCACCTGAAAATTGGTCAACTCTTGTTACAGAATATGAATCCAGACATCCTAGAAGACAATATCTTTGATATTGTTAACCAGCTAAATGTCGGAGTGGAATTCCTTACCGAGCAAGAAGAAAAATATAACCTGGCTCACTTAAATTTAATAGCTGGTCGGAAAGCCAAAGCAGCGTCAGCTTATGAAGCTGCTGTCACACAACTAAGAGTAGGGTTAAAACTCTTAGCAGAAAACAGTTGGCAGACCAACTACAATCTGACACTATCACTCTATGTAGAAGCCGTAGAAGCGGAATATCTTAATACCAATTACGAAAGGTCAGCAACCCTGGCTGAAGTTGTTTTGCAAAAAGCAAACACTCTGCTCGAAAGAGTGAAGGTATACGAGCTCCAAATCCAGTTTTATATGGCTCAAAATCAGATGTTAAAAGCCATTGATACGGGTCTGCAAGTATTGGATATGCTGGGTGTTTCCTTGTCAAATGAAGTGGGCGACGGGGGTTTTGTTTTTGAGTTACCAAAGCTCAGCGACTTAGAAAATATCCCAGAAATGACAGACCCCTACAAAATAGCAGCTTTAAGGATAATGACATCCCTTGTTTCTCCTGCTGTCGCTGCTAATCCCGAAATTTTGCCCCTGCTTATAGTGAGCTTGGTTAAAATCTGCCTGGAACACGGCAACTCCCCTCTTAGTGCTGTTGCGTATGTCTCTTATAGTGTAATACTGTGTTCGGCAATCGGGGATATAGATGCCGGATATCATGCAGGCAACTTGGCTTTAAAGTTGTTGGATAAATTTAATGCGAACTCGCTTATATGTAAAGTACATCAAATATTTTATGGTTTGGTTATACATTGGAAAGCGCATGGTAAAGAAGCGTTGTTACCCTTACTCTCTGGGCTACAAAGTGGACTGGAAACTGGAGATATAGAATATGCTGGTTATTGTATTACTGTTTATTGCGCGAGCATATTTTTGACGGGGGAGCGATTAGACATTGTAGATCATAAGCAAAGACAATATCTTGATTTGGCAATCAAGCTAAAACAAGACTATTCAATCTACTACATCAAAATATTCCACCAAATGACGCTAAATCTTGAAGATAGAAGTGGAGAAAAATGTCAGTTGATTGGCGAAAGTTTTAATGAAACACAAATGCTGCCTGTTTTTATTGAAAGTAACAATCGAACTTTGCTATATGTTTCCTATCTTGCCAAAACAATTCTTTCTTATCTATTTAAAGAACCTAAGAATGCTATTGCCAGCGCCAGTTTAGGCGCAGAACACGCAGGTAACGTCATGGGTATGGTAGTTTCTGCTCCTCATAACTTCTATTATTCCCTTGCTCTACTCGCTGTTTATCCTCAAGTTTCTCAGGCCGAACAACAACAATATATGAGCTTGGTAGAAGCTAATCAACAACAAATGCAGAAATGGGCATTCCATGCCCCCTTTAACTTCCAGCATAAGTACGAACTTGTGGAGGCCGAAAAAGCAAGGATTCAAGGGCAAATTGTAGAATCAATGGACTATTATGACCGAGCTATAACGGGAGCTAAAGAACAAGGATACATTCAGGAAGAAGCACTAGCTTCAGAACTAGCGGCAGAGTTTTATTTATCCCTGGGCAGAGACAAGTTTGCTCAAATTTATCTGACACAGGCTTACTATGGATATATTCGTTGGGGAGCCAATGCCAAAGTTAAAGATTTAGAGTCTAGATATCCTTTGGTATTTTCCGAGATTCTAAAGCGAGAATCCATAGGCCTAGAGATTAATAGGACAACAACATCGGTCGCAGGAGGAAATTCGGCGGTATTGGATTTGTCTACTGTCAACAAAGCATCTCTAGCCTTGGCTGAGGAAATAGTGCTGGATAAGTTGCTGAATAAGTTACTTAAAATTGTGATGGAAAATGCCGGAGCTACAAGTAGCTGCCTGATTCTAGAAAAAGATGGAAAGCTTTTGATAGAAGCTACAGGTGTTGTGGATAGTGATGCGGTTGTATTGTATTCAGACTCACCATTTGAAACAAGTGACAATCTTCCTATTTCTATGATTAATTATGTTCGCATTGCCAAAGAAAATATCGCATTAAATGATGCAGCAGTTTCAGGAATATTTATCAACGATCCTTACATCATCAAAACCAAGCCGAAGTCAATCTTGTCTATGCCTCTTATTAATCAAGGCAAACTAATTGGAATTATTTATTTAGAAAATAATCTGACAGTAGGTGCCTTTACAACGGAGAGGCTGGAATTGTTGAAGATACTTTCTTCACAGATAGCTATCTCCCTTAAAAATGCGATGCTCTATGGTAAATTGGAAGCCGCAACTCAAAAATTGAAAACAGCCAACGAGCAATTAGACGATTACAACCAAAGGCTGGAACAGAAAGTCGAAGCAAGGACGCTGGAGTTACAAGAAAAAAATAGACTTTTGAGAGAACAAGCAGTTGAGCTTGAACTTGCTTTACAGGAATTGCAAGCGACACAGACTCAACTAATTCAGACTGAAAAAATGTCAAGTCTGGGGCAATTGGTTGGTGGTATAGCTCACGAAATTAATAACCCGATTAACTTTATCTATGGCAATCTTACCCACTCTAGTGACTATGTCGATCACTTGCTGGGGTTGCTGAATCTTTACCAGCAGCAATTGCCTAATGCAACTCCTGAGATTCAAAACTATGCAGAAGATATTGATATCGAATTCATAATTTCAGATTTTCCTAGATTGATTGATTCGATGCAGGTAGGGGCAGAGCGCATTCGCCAGATTGTCTTGTCGCTACGGAATTTCTCGCGCTTGGATGAGGCTCAAATGAAACCAGTAGATATCCATGAAGGGATCGATAGCACTCTGCTGCTGTTACAAAATCAGCTACAAGCCAGCACCTCAAAATTAGGTATTGAAATTGTTAAAGAGTATGGAAAATTGCCTAGGGTAGAGTGTTACCCCGGCTTTTTGAACCAAGTATTTATGAATATACTCAACAATGCGATTGATGCGATTGAAGAGTCATTTGCGGTTTGTCCCACAGTAGCTGCACAGAAAAAAGAATTTGTGACGCATAATAAAGGAAAAATTTGCATTCGCACCAGAGTCGTAAACCGTAATAAAGTGGAGATATCTATTGCGGACAATGGAGCGGGGATGACTGAGGAAGTATGTCGAAAAATTTTCGATCCTTTCTTTACTACGAAACCTGTGGGATCGGGTACTGGTTTGGGGTTAGCTATTAGCTATCAAATTGTGGTGGAAAAACATCAGGGGAGCTTAACTTGTATTTCAGCACGAGGTAAGGGAGCGGATTTCGTGATTGAGATTCCTATTCAGCAGAAAATTTAATAAGGAGAAGGTAGCAGGTATAATTTTTCTGAAAATTTGATAGTTAAAAATTATTCTATATTTTCGTCTTTCGATTATTGGCAATACCCTTTTTCAAGGGTTTTGCTACATCAGTCATGGACGCAAGTTTCACATTAAAGAAAGGTACGTTGTTGCGCTTGAGCGCTCTCATGTATCAACTAGAGCGCTCAAGCGCAACAACGTACCTAATTTTCGGACATTAGCGCTAAGTGAACCTTATAGAAATATAATAGGTGAGTTTAGGAATAGCAACTAAAATATAACGATGCCAGTGACTAGGTTTATGGGCTTGTATAAAGGGGTTTAACCCCTTATGTATGACGGCATTTTTGTTAATAATTTAAGCCTTTTGGCTGGATCAGCTTAACTCAGCAATAGTTACGAAAACAAAGAAAAAAAAACTCTGTATACCTCGATATAAGGAAAAATAAAATGTTAGATAATTTCCCGGATAGGTGCATTCACGAACTATTTGAGTTCCAAGTAGAGCGATCGCCTGATGCCATTGCCGTAATTTTTGAAGGGAAGCAGCTAACTTATCAGGACTTAAACTCTCAAGCTAACCAGTTGGCACATTATCTGAAGACTGTGGGTGTTGGGCCAGAGGTATTGGTGGCAGCCTGTGTGGAGCGATCGCTGGAGATGGTTGTAGGTCTATTAGGTATTCTGAAAGCAGGGGGAGCTTATGTACCGCTAGATCCGCATTATCCGGCAAATAGACTGGCATTTATGTTGGAACATTCTCAAACGCCAGTGTTGCTTACACAACAGCATTTAGTCGAGTCTCTTCCCTCGCATCAAGCGCGTGTCATCTGTTTGGATGGGAATTTAGAAACTGTCGATCGCTCCAGAGAGGAAAATCCAGACAGTGGGGTGACATCGGATAATTTAGCTTATGTGATTTACACATCCGGCTCAACTGGTCAACCGAAGGGAGTAGCGATCGAGCATCGGGGTGCTGTCAACACTCTACTCGATATCAACCAACGCTTTGAAGTGGGAGCGGGCGATCGGGTCTTAGCTCTATCTTCCCTGAGCTTTGACCTATCGGTATATGATATTTTCGGCTTGCTGGCAGCAGGAGGAACTGTTGTAATCCCTCAAGTATCAGCAACGCCAGATCCCGCTCACTGGGTCGATTTGATAGTGCAAGCACAAGTCACTATCTGGAACTCTGCACCGGCATTGATGCAGATGCTGGTAGATTATGCCGCTGTTCATAGCAAAGATTTATCTTCGTCTCTGCGATTAGTCCTTCTCAGCGGCGATTGGATACCTTTGACTTTGCCAGATCAAATCAAAAATTTAGTTTCTAGGTGGGTGTCGGAAAGTTTAGATTTAGATATTGAACCTCAGTTGAGTAGGGCGGGCGTCCAGCCCGGCCAGTGCCTTGATTCAAGCTCTCAGCTAGACGAATCTTTAATCCCTGCTGTCATCGGCTTAGGAGGTGCAACGGAGGCTTCTATCTGGTCGATTTTATATCCCATCGAAACAATAGACCCCACCTGGAAAAGTATCCCTTACGGTGGGTCAATGACCAACCAGCATTTTTATGTGCTCGACGAAGCGATGGAACCATGTCAAGAGGGAGTAGTCGGAGAGCTTTATATTGGGGGAATTGGTCTAGCCCGATGCTATTGGCGAGATGAGGAAAAGACTAGCAAACGCTTCATCACTCATCCCCATACAGGCGATCGGCTTTACTGTACGGGCGATTTGGGTAGCTATCTGCCGGATGGCAACATCGAGTTTATAGGCCGCATCGACCACCAAGTGAAAATTCGCGGTTTCCGCATTGAACTAGGCGAGATTGAAGCGGTGCTGGGACAACACCCCGACGTGCAGGTAGCAGTGGTAGCAGCACAAGAAGATGTCCCCGGACAGAAGCGCTCGATCGCCGCTTATGTTGTTTCCAAGGTCACCGCAGAACGAATACCCTTTAAAAGCGAGTGTTTAGCAGAATTTGATGGCGATCGCTCAGTTAAGTTAGAAACAGAAGACATATCGATCAGTGGGATTGGCGCGATCGGAGTGCCAGATAATTGGTCAAAAGGTAAACGCCTGCACTTGCGCCTCGTGCTACCGGGAGATACCGAAGAGCGATGTTTTGAGGGAACTGTCGCTTGGTGTCAAGGAAATCAGGCAGGAATTGAGTTATCTCTCACAGCGAGTGAAAAAGCTGTGATTCAGCAGAGTATGGACTACCTCCTAGAAACTCAAGGCTTCTTAAAATTTTTGCAACGCACGACAGCGGGCAAGTTGCGTAACTTCCTGAAAGATAAGTTGCCAGACTATATGGTGCCTTCCAGCTTTGTGTTCCTGAAAACCATGCCGCTCACGCCCAACGGCAAAATAGACCGTCAGAAGCTACTAGCGCCTGCCATTAAAATTCCCGAACTAGGACAAGATTATGTGGCACCTCAAACTCCTGTGGAAGATGTGGTGGCAGGAATCTGGGCCGAAGTTCTGGGACTAGAGCGAGTGGGTATTCGCGACAATTTCTTAGAATTGGGAGGTCACTCTCTGGTAGTCACGCAGATTGCAACTCGAATCCGAGACACTTTCCAGGTAGAGTTACCTTTGCGTACCTTGTTTGAGTCTGCCACAGTCGCCGATCTGGCTCGCAATCTGGAAATCGCCAGTCAAAAATCTCCAACACCCCAGCCTTCCTCGATTCAACCGATTTCGCGGCATCGGGACTTACCTCTATCCTTCAGCCAGCAACAACTGTGGTTTTTATGTCAACTGGCTCCCGATCTACCTTTTTATAACGAACCGATTACCATTCGCCTACCTGGTTCCGTCAACATTGCTGCTCTGGAGCGCAGCATCAACGAAATCATCAAGCGTCACGAAATTTTGCGAACGACCTTTGCTGTCGTGGATGGGCAGCCAGTGATGGTGATTCAAGATGCCTTTAATTTCATCCTGCCAGTGGTGAATATTGGGGAATTGCCAGAGGCAGAACGGGAGTCTGAAGCATTGCGGCTGGGAACTTTGGAAGCGCAGCAGCCTTTTGACCTTACCCAAGGGCCACTGCTGCGGGGTACTCTCATGCGGTTGGGCGAGGCTGATTACAGGTTGTTCCTGACCATACACCACATCGCGATCGATGGTGTTTCTTTGTACAGCTTGTTTATGAAGGAACTGGCGACACTCTACAGCGCCTTTTCTTTGGGCGGGCGATCGCCCCTGCCAGAACTGCCGGTTCAGTTTGCGGACTTTGCCTATTGGCAACGGCAATGGCTACAGCCAGAGGTGCTGGAAAACCAACTGAGATACTGGAAACAGCAACTAGCGAATCTGTCAACGCTGCAACTGCCCACAGATCGATCGCGATCGCCAATCCAAACTTTTCGGGGTGCAAGGCAATGTCTAGCGCTACCTCAAACTTTGAGCGAGGCGATCGCGAAATTGAGTCAGAAAGAAGGCGTTACCCTCTACATGACACTGCTGGCAGCGTTCAAAACCTTGCTCTATCGCTACACGGGGCAGACCGATATTGTTGTAGGCACTGTCACCGCAGGACGCAACCAGCCCGAGATTCAGCAGCTAATTGGGTGCTTCGTCAACACTTTGGTACTGCGTACCGATTTCAAGGACAACCCTACTTTCCGGCAGTTGCTCGAAAGGATGCGGGAAGTGACTTTGGAAGCATTTGCTTGCCAAGATGTGCCTTTTGAGAAGTTGGTAGAAGCACTGCAACCGGAGCGAAATTTGGGTCAAAACCCGCTGTTCCAAGTTGCTTTTGTTCTCCAACCCCCAATGTCAGGCGTTAATTCGATTCTGAATTGGAGCCAGTTAGATATTGATACCGAAACGGCAAAGTTTGATTTAACCCTGGAATTACAGGAGACATCCGAGGGCATAGTCGGTCGTTTTGAGTACAGCATAGATTTGTTTAATGCTGACACGATCGATCGGATGGTTGGACATTTCCAAACCCTGCTGGAAGGAATCGTCTCTAATCCAGAGCAAAAAATCTCAGAATTACCCCTTTTAACTGAGTGGGAACGGCAGCAGTTAGTAGCGTGGAATAATACCGCAACCGATTACCCTCAAAATGCGTGCATACACCAGTTGTTTGAAGAGCAGGTAGAGCGATCGCCAGATGCTATTGCCCTAGTATTTGAAGACCAACAACTTACCTATAAAGAGCTGAACCAACGAGCAAACCAGTTAGCGCATTATCTGGGCAAATTAGGTGTCACCGCTGAAGTAATGGTGGGAATTTGTGTAGAGCGTTCCTTGGAGATGGTAGTGGGACTGCTGGGTATTCTCAAAGCTGGCGGGGCTTATGTACCACTAGATCCAGCTTATCCGCCAGAGCGTTTGGCCTTGATGTTAGAAGATGCCCAAGTACCAGTGCTGCTGACTCAGAGGCGGTTAGTTGAATCTCTTCCCAAACACCAAGCGCGAGTTGTCTGTCTGGACACAGATTGGGAAATTATTGAGCGACAGAGTGAGGAAAATCCTGAATGCAGCTTAACCTCTGAGAACCTGGCTTATGTGATTTACACTTCCGGGTCTACAGGGAAGCCAAAAGGCGTACTTGTCGGGCATCGAGGACTATGCAACCTGGCTATAGCACAGATTCAGATATTCGACGTACAACCGAACAGCAGAGTTCTCCAATTTGCTTCCTTGAGCTTTGATGTTGCAACTTCCGATTGGGTTATTGCCTTGTGTTCGGGAGCAACTCTCTGTATCGCAATCAATAATGCTCTTTTGGCAGGTTCTGATTTGATTGAGGTATTGCGCGATCGAGCTATTACCCACATTGAATTACCAGTAGCAGTCTTGGGAGTTGTTCCTTTTGAAGAGCTTTCTACATTGCAAACAATTATTGTTGGGGGAGAAACTGTTTCCGTCGATGTTGTGGCTAAGTGGGCACCGGGTCGTCGATTCTTTAACGCTTATGGGCCGACCGAATCCACCGTTTGTGCAACGATCGCCGAATGTACCGATAGTCAAGAGCCGCCGTCCATCGGTCGCCCGATCGCCAATACGCAAGTTTATCTGTTGGATGCCCATTTGCAGCTTGTGCCGATCGGCATTCCCGGAGAAATCTATATTGGCGGTGCTGGTTTAGCGCGGGGCTACCTCAACCGACCTGAACTAACTGCGGAACGCTTTATTCCCAACCCCTTTAGCAACGAACCGGGTTCTCGCCTCTATAAAACAGGCGACTTAGCTCGCTACTTACCCGATGGCAATATCGAATTTCTAGGCCGCATCGATCACCAAGTAAAAATTCGGGGCTTCCGCATCGAATTAGGAGAAATTGAGGCGGTATTAAGCCAACACCCAGATGTGCAGGAGTCTCTAGTTATCAGCCGCTCCGATGTCTCCGGCAACCAGCGCTTAGTCGCTTATATTATTTCCAACCTCGGACTAGAACACACAGATTTCGGCAGTTGGCGAAACTTTTTGAAGCAAAAACTGCCCGACTATATGGTGCCTTCCAGCTTTGTATTTTTGCCTAATTTCCCACTTACACCCAATGGCAAAGTAGACCGTAAGGCACTGCCTGAACCTGAGGCTATTAACCCAGAGTTGTCAGCAACTTATGTGGCTCCTCAAACTGAGATAGAACAAAATATCGCTACTGTTTGGCAACAGCTATTACACTTGGAAAAAGTAGGTGTAGATGATAATTTCTTCGATTTAGGGGGTCATTCATTATTGATGGCTCAGGCTCACAGCCAACTGCGCGAAGTGGTGGACAGAGATGTGTCAATCGTTGAAATGTTTAAATATCCAACCATCAGATCTTTGGCTAAATATTTAAGTGAGGAGCCTGAAGAACAATCCTCTGTTGGGTCAAGTCAAGAGCGGATTAAAAAACAAAAAGACGCCATGAACCGCCAAAAGCAAAAACAAGCCCTAAAGGGAAAGAATAAAAATCGATAACTCTAAATTTTCCAAATGAGGTACGTAGTTGCGCTCTTAGGTACGTTGTTGCGCTTCAGCGCTCCGGAAGGAGGCTCAAGCCCAACAACATACCATCCCGAAAGAGGGCTAAAGCCCAACAACATACCATCCTCAAAGAGGGCTAAAGCCCAACAACATACCTAAGAGGGCTAAAGCCCAACAACGTACCTAAGAGGGCTAAAGCCCAACAACGTACCGATTCAATTGTCCAAAGTATTGTTACCAGGAAAGAATCAAAATGGATAACTCTGAAAAAACCACCCAATCTTCTCTAGAAGGTATCGCGATCGTCGGCATGGCGGGTCGCTTTCCTGGCGCGAAAAATGTTGATGAGTTTTGGCAAAACCTGCGTGATGGTGTTGAATCTATTTCTTTCTTCTCCGAACAAGAACTAGCATCTTTCGGGATTGAGCCATCAGTCGTGCGCGATCCACGCTATGTAAAAGCCAGAGCGGTACTAGCAGATATTGAGTTGTTTGATGCTTCATTCTTTGGGTTGAATCCTAGAGAAGCTGAAATCACAGATCCACAACACCGCTTTTTCTTGGAATCGGCTTGGCAGGCTCTAGAAAATGCGGGCTACAACTCAGAAACTTACGAAGGTGCGATTGGGGTTTACGCAGGCGCAGGGAGTTTCAATACTTATTTTTTGAATAACCTTTATCCGAATCGTCAGCTTAGAGAATCTGTGGGAGATTTCCAACTTACGATCGCCAATGAGAAAGATTTTCTGTCAACTCGCGTTTCTTATAAATTAAACTTGAAGGGGCCGAGTGTTACTGTCCAAACAGCCTGTTCAACTTCATTAGTTGCGATCGGCATGGCTTGCCAAAGTTTGCTAAATTACCAATGCGATATGGCTTTGGCTGGTGGCGTTTCTATAGGCGTCAATCAAAAGACAGGCTATTTTTATAAAGAGGGCATGATTCTTTCTCCAGACGGGCACTGTAGGGCTTTTGATGCTAATGCACAGGGAACTGTTAGCGGTAGCGGTGTGGGAATTGTGGTTTTGAAAAGATTAGAGGAGGCGATCGCAGATGGAGATTATATTCATGCGGTAATCAAAGGTTGCGCTATTAATAACGATGGTGCTCTGAAAGTTGGCTACACAGCTCCTAGTATAGACGGTCAGGCGCAGGCGATCGCAGATGCCTTAGCAATAGCCGAGATTCCCCCTGAAACCGTCAGCTATATAGAAGCTCACGGAACTGGAACACCCCTCGGCGATCCGATCGAAATCGCTGCGCTGACGCAAGCTTTCTCTGTGGATACTAAGAAAAAAGGCTTTTGTGCGATCGGTTCGGCCAAAACCAATATCGGACATTTAGATACTGCGGCTGGTGTTGCTGGCTTAATCAAAACTGTCCAGGCTCTCAAACACCAGCTAATACCCCCTAGCTTGCATTTTGAACAGCCAAATCCTCAGATTGATTTTGCCAACAGTCCTTTTTATGTCAATACCCAACTTTCCGAATGGAAAGCAGGTAAATCACCCCGTCGTGCTGGAGTTAGTTCTTTTGGCATTGGTGGAACTAATGCTCATGTAGTTCTTGAAGAAGCGCCTATTGCAGAAGCATCAGGAGAATCTCGCCCATCGCAACTATTAGTTATCTCGGCAAAAACTAGCTCTGCACTTGATAGTGCTACTGCCAACTTAAGCAAGTATTTGAAACAAAATACCGATGTAAATTTTGCTGATGTGGCTTACACGCTGCAAGTCGGCAGAAAGGCTTTTAACCATCGACGCATAGTGGTTTGCAATGACAGTCAAGATGGTTTTACAGCCCTTGAGAATCTCGATTTAAAACGAGTTTTTACCAACTTCCAAGAGTCGAAAAATTCACCTGTCGTATTTATGTTTTCAGGACAGGGTTCGCAGTACATCAATATGAGCTTGGAGGTTTACCAAGTTGAACCAACATTTCGCGAACAGATCGATCTATGTTCGGAAATTCTGAAACCTTACTTGGGCATTGACTTGCGCCACGTACTTTATCCAAGCGCAGCAGAAGCAGAAGCAGCTACCAACCAACTAACACAGACTGCGATCGCACAACCTGCACTATTTGCGATCGAATATGCTTTAGCTAAATTGTGGATGTCTTGGGGAGTGCATCCTCAAGCAATGATTGGTCATAGCATTGGCGAATATGTAGCAGCTTGTTTGGCTGGTGTGTTCTCCTTGGAAGAGGGCTTATCCTTGGTAGCTGCACGAGGTAAATTGATGCAACAACTGCCTGCTGGTTCCATGCTTGCAGTGCCACTGACAGAACAGCAAGTCAAACCCTTACTCGGCAATAAGCTGGATCTAGCTGCGATCAATGGAGCATCTATAAGCGTGGTTTCAGGTGCCACCGAGGCCGTAGATGAATTGGAACAAAAACTAAAAGAAAAAGGTGTAGAGTGTCGCAGGTTGCACACATCCCATGCCTTTCATTCACAAATGATGGAGCCAATTTTAGAGCCATTTACCGAACAGGTGAAAAAAGTCAAGCTCAAATCACCAAAAATTCCCTACATATCCAATGTTACTGGGAATTGGATTACAGCGGAAGAGGCGACAAGCCCCAGTTATTATGCTCAACATCTGCGTCAAACAGTAAGGTTTGCAGAGGGTTTACAACAGCTATTAAACCAGCCCAATCAAATATTGCTAGAAGTGGGTCCCGGACGGACATTGAACACGCTAGCAAAACAACATCACAATAAGCCTTCTGAACAGATTATACTTTCTTCATTGCGCCATCCGCAAGACCAAAAATCAGATGTAGCTTTCTTACTTACTACATTGGGTCAGCTTTGGCTAGGAGGAGTACAAATAGATTGGTCTCAATTTTATGCTGATGAGCAGCGTTATCGTCTCCCATTGCCAACCTATCCGTTTGAGCGCCAACGTTACTGGATTGAACCACCAGGAATCGAGCAACCGATTAAAATTGGATCTTTACCCGATGACAATTCCCCAAATGTAGATTCAGCACAACTCCATTCTCGACCGAATCTACAAAATACTTATAGTGTTCCTAGAGATGAAATGGAGCAAACTATTGCTACGATATGGCAAGAATTTCTAGGGATTGAACAAGTGGGAATTGATGATGATTTTTTTGATTTAGGGGGGGATTCATTATTAGCAGTTCAACTAATAACTAAGTTAAACGAAAAACTGCAAAAAAACTTGTCTCCCCACAGCCTGTTACAATCATCAACTATTGCAGCTTTGGCTGAATTAATTAAAGATGATTCCGGGTTGTCTGCGAGCGATAATCAGCAATCCCAGTCAGCTTCGGAGTCGTTATTAGTGGAGATTCGGCGGGGGAGTTTGAAACAACCTTTGTTTTTAGTGCATCCGGTAGGCGGACACGTTTACATTTATCGGGATTTGGCACGTTATCTCGGTTCAGAGCGGCCTATTGTGGGAATACAAGCACCTGCTTCGGTTGATGAAACAGATGCCTCTATCACAGTTGAGGCCATGGCGACTCGCTATATCGAAGCTTTGCAGATTCGCCAACCTGAAGGGCCCTATTTCCTAGGAGGTTCTTCCTTTGGTGGCACAGTTGCTTTTGAGATGGCGCAACAACTGAATGCGATCGGTCAAAAAGTAGCATTGCTAACTCTGATAGATACTCCTGGCCCCGGTCAAATGCCTGTTTTAGAGACAGAAGATGATACAGCAATTCTGGTTTATATACTAGGTGTTGGTTTCGATCTGTCTCTTTCTTTGGATGTCCTCCAACAGCTTGAGCAAGATGAGCAACTTCTCTACTTTTTAGAGCAAGTAAAGATTGCTAATAGGGTAGTTCCTCCCGATTTTGGATTGCCTGAGATTCGTCACTTTCTTCATCTGTTTAAAGTACACGGTCAAGCTATGCGAAATTACATCCCTCAAGCTTATCCGGGTCGAATTATCTTTTTTCGTGCTAGCGAACAAAATGAAGTTAATCCTAAAAATCCTGAATTGCCATGGATTGAGGTGGCTGGGGGAGGGATAGAGGTTCGAGAGGTGCCGGGAAATCATATTACTATGAATTACCCTCCTCATGTTCAGGTTATGGCCCAACAACTTAGAGAATATATTGATTAGGTACTGATTAGGTACGTTTTAGGTACGTTGTTGGGCTTTAGCCCTCTTTCAGAGCTCTGAAGCACAACTACGAGCCTTTCGGAGCGCTGAAGCGCAACTACGTACCTTTCGGAGCGCTGAAGCGCAACTACGAGCCTTTCGGAGCGCTGAAGCGCAACTACGTACCTTTCGGAGCGCTGAAGCGCAACTACGTACCTTTCGGAGCGCTGAAGCGCAACTACTTACCTTTATGTATGAATATCGGAAATTAACTTTAGAAGAACGGGTGCAACTTGTTAATGAAAGGTTGGCTAAGGGATATCCTGCTCATTCTCCACCTCATCCAGTGCGAGATTTTGAATTTTATCATCTTACAGTTAGTTGTTTTGAGCATAAATCTCGGATTAATACTCAGGAACGCCGTCACCAACTTTTAGATTCAATTTTTGAGAAGTTTATTTCCGATGGTATCGAAATTAATGCTTGGGTAGTTTTACCGAATCATTATCATCTCTTAGTCCATCATGTTAATATGCCACAATTAAGTGTGCTATTTCGTTCGATTCACGGCCCCTTGGCTCGACAATGGAATCTTGAGGATCGTGTTACAGGTAAAGTGTGGTGTTCATTTAGCGATCGCGCTATTCGTTCCGAAAGGCATTATTATACAACTATTAATTACATCAATTACAATCCTGTCAAACATGGCTGGGCAAAATCTCCTTATGATTGGTCAGCAAGTAGCGTACATTGGTATTTAGAGTATCAAGGAAGAGAGTGGCTAAGAAGTGCATGGACAGAATATCCGGTAAGAGATTATGGAAAAGGATGGGATGATTAAGGTAGGTAGTTAAAGGTACGTAGTTGCGCTTCAGCGCTCTTAGGGTACGTAGTTGCGCTTCAGCGCTCTTAGGGCTCGCATCCCAACAACATACCAAAGTGCTCTTGGGGCTGAAGCCCAACAACATACCAACAACTTATAATTGAAGATTGTAATTCACAGGATAACTCATGGTTTTATATACAGAAAATGCCCAGCCTGAAGGCGAAAAATCATCGTCAGTGCTACTAGAAATGATGTATGGATTTAAAATATCCCAGGCTCTTTTTGTAGCGGCTAAACTGGAAATTGCAGATATTCTGAGTGATGGTTCTAAGACTGCTGATGAACTTGCGGAAGCTGCTGGGGTAAATTCTCAGGGTATTTATCACCTGATGCGTATGCTAGTAAGTGTTGGTGTGTTTTCTATGGAAGATAATGATAAGTTTTGCTTGAATGCTCTGGGCAAACATCTCTTGACTGGTACTTCTGATTCTTTGCGAGGTACGGTTCTGGCAATGGGTGATGAACTATATCAGGGATGGGGGAATTTATTGTACAGTATAAAGACGGGAGAAACGGCTTTTGAACATAGTTTTAAGATGAGTTTTTATAGCTATTTGACGCAGAATTCTGAGGCGGCTATAAATTTCAATGAGTGGATGAAGGAGACAACAAGGGAGTGGCTGCTTCCGGTGCTTGAAGCTTATGATTTTTCAGGATTTAAGACGCTTGTGGATGTTGGAGGGGGCATTGGAACTCTAACGGCTGTTATTCTGAATGCAAATCCCCAAATGCAAGCTATTTTGTTCGATCGCGAAGATGTTATTGTGGATGCACCTCAGGTTTTGCACGCGGCTGGAGTTGCAGATAGGTGTCAAGTAGTTGGAGGCAGCTTTTTTGAAGCGGTGCCGCGTGGTGGGGATCTTTACTTACTCTCTCGTGTCCTCCTGAATTGGGATGATGAGCGTGCTATTACAATTCTTAAAAATTGCTATCAAGCTATGACAGCTAACGATCGCCTGCTGATTGTTGATTTTATGTTGCCTTCAGGCAAAATGTCGCCTTTTATTGGTATGGGTAGCCTAACTTTGTTTGTGATAGGCGGTACTTTTATGCGGAGGGAAGATGAATTTTATCATTTGCTTTCCTCTGCTGGCTTTAAAGTGACTGATACGATCGCCACAAAAGGGCCTGCAAGTGCGATCGAGGCGGTAATAACCAATCCTAGTTAGCCACTCCTTTTATGATTGGGCGGTTGAGACCGCTTGTGGACAAATGAAATGGGTGCATCTCACTTTGTACAAAGCAAAACTGAGATACTCTCAGCGAAGTCAGCCGACGCGGACTAATGAGTGCGGACTTCCTTCAGTCTTGTTGGGTAGAAAACTGGCGGGCGCCGATCGCAGAAAAGGCGATCGCAGCCACCAACAAAACAGGTATGCTGTACCAAGGAAACTTGGCGATATCGTAAGCAGCAGCCCTCAATCCAATACTGGCATAAGTCAGCGGTAACAGATAAACTATCCCTTTCAGGGCTACTGGTAGCGACGCGGGGTCGAAAAATGTCGCGCCCAAAAATGACATCGGAGTTATCAGAAAATTGTTGTACAATCCGACTGATTCGAGAGATTTTACGTTTAAACCCACTATCACTCCCAGGCCCGCAAATACAGCGGAGTTGAGAATTATCACTAACAAAAATAGCGGATGCAAAAATACTAGCTTTTGAGTAAACACAACTGCTACTAAAATCACGGAAACCGAAGTTAGCAGTCCCCGCAGTATTCCGGCTAGCATTTTGCCTGCGTGCAAAGCTAGGGGGTGTATCGGCAGCAGTAGCAATTCCTCAAATGTTTTACTAAAAAGGCGTTCGCCACAAATAGAAAATACTGCGCCTGTAAAACTTACTGTCATCGATGAAAGTGCAACCATTCCCGGCAGCATGAATTCTAGATAATTGCCACCAATTGCCGGTTTAGGCATGGAACTGCCCAACCCGAAACCAAAAGCTAGAATGTAAATTAATGGGGATGTTAAACCAGCAGCGGCAATTGGCAGGATTCGGACTCGCAAATCTAGCCATTCTCCCCAAAACACGGTCATTGTGTCTGTTAGTATAGTTTGAATTGAGTTTTGTTTCATGGTGGGCGAGGTGATTTGCATAATAGATATCAAGTTCTGTTAATTAACGGGACTAATGACCGTAGTAAAATTGGTTTGTAGTGAGGACTTTAGTCCGCATCAAAAAGGACTAAAGTCCTCACTACAAACCTTTTGGATGGCGGGTAATTGACCGGACATGATTTTACATCTTGCTCATTATCCGGTTAAAAGGTTAAATAATCAAGGCTGCTGCACTGTTCTAATTTAGTTTCAGTTAAAGGCAATGTGCCGGATTCTACTTTTTCCTGTTCTCGGTTCAACCAAATTGCTTTTAAGCCTGCGGATTTGGCGCCGCAATAATCGGCTTTGAAGCTGTCGCCGATATGCCAGACATTCTCGGCTGTGCAGTTGTGCTTTTGCAAAGCTGCGGTGAAAATTTCCGGCTGGGGTTTTGCTGCACCTACTTCGGTGGAAATTGTCACTGATGTGAAATATTCTGCTAAATTGAGTGCTTTTAATACTGGATAAAGTCGCGAGTCGAAATTCGAGACTACTGCTAATTCGATTCCTTGTTGCTGCCATTTATTTAATGCTGGGAATACGTCGGGATAGACGAACCAAGGTTCGGGGGTGGCAAAATGAGCGTAGAGTTCGGCAAAAAATTTGGGAAAGTCTGAAAATTGATTGAAAACGCCTGCTATTTGAAAAGCTTTTGCCGAAACTGCTAGCCACCACTCAAATTCTAGTTGGGGAATTTTTGCTGCTTCGATTCCTGGAAATGTCATCGGATTTGCTGAGGCGAAGCTTTGGTAAAATGCTGTATTTAAGTCTTTACTATTAACTGTTACTCCGAAGTTTTTGGCTAGTTTTGCGTAGACTTCGCCGACGCTACCGCGAACGTAAAATAGTGTGCCTGCTGCATCTAAAAAGATAGTTTTTGTCATTGGTTAGAATGAATTTGAAAACGAGTATAGCCTTTCTCAAAAAGATGAGGTATAACTGGCAGATCGTATAACCGCTTAGACGTATAGGGCTCGCATCCCAACAACGTCCGCGAATCTTTCTGAGAACCGCTATAATATAATACCGGGCGAAGGTCATTCGCGTCTACACAAACACTCACGTGCCTCCGCAGGTTGAAGAATCAGAATCAGAATCAGAATCAGAATAATACCGGGCGAAGGTCATTCGCGTCTACACAAACACTCACGTGCCTCCGCAGGTTGAAGAATCAGAATAATACCGGGCGAAGGTCATTCGCGTCTACACAAACACTCACCTGCCTCCGCAGGTTGAAGAATCAGAATAATACCAGGCGAAGGTCATTAAGTTATTTTTTTCAGTCCGCGGAGGCGGACATCGTTTGTGTAGACGCGAATTCTATTCGTACGTCTTATCTTTCTCAAAAAGATGAGGTATAACTGACAGCTTACATAACCGTTTAAACCAAGAGGGCTGAAGCCCAACAACGTACCTCATCTTTCTGATAACCGCTATATTACTTTTTCAGCAACTCCTGAATCGGCTTGCTAATCCAGTTGAAACCAACTTTTAGTTGGTGGTCAAATGTTGGCATTCGATAGAGATAGGCTAGGCGGCGTGCAATGTGTGCTAGTTGTCCGTCGAGTTTGATTCCTAAACCTGTCAGGGTGGCTTCGTCTATTCCTAATGTCATCATTTCTCCTAGCGGCTGGTACCGGAAAGGTAGTAATGGTCGATCGCTCAGGGATGCCCATATGTTCCATGCCGTGTAGTCAGCTTGCTGGAATGCTGTTTGGGCTGTTCCGGGGACTTTTTGACCTGTTGCGTCGTGACATTCGGCTAAGTCTCCCAAGGCAAATATGTCTGGATGGTCGATGATTTGCATCTGGGAGTTAACTATTAATTGACCGCGGTGGTTTTGTTTCAGGGGGAGCGATCGCACTGCTTGACTAACTTGGGTTCCTACTGTCCACAATACTATGTCTACGGGAAGAACATCTAATTGTCCTTTGTAGAGTAAGGATATGGTGTCGGATTCGATCGCCTCTACTGCTGTTTCTAAGTCGATCCAGACTTTGCGTTTTTCTAATGCTTTGTTGGCGGCTTCGCGGTTGAACTCGGGTGATGTCCGCAAAATCGTGTCGCCTTGCTCGATTAATCGGACGCGACCTTTGTCTCCGAGTCGATCGGCTAATTTACAAGCTAATTCTACTCCCGAATAACCGGCGCCGACGATCGCAATCCGAATTTTGTCGGGGTTGCTAGCTTCGAGAAACCGCAGTCTTTCTTCCAAGCGGTAGGCGTCGTCGAGGCTGCGGAAGGAATAAGCGTATTCAACGGCTCCTTTGACCATATCTAGGGGTGTTTCGCCACCTAAAGCTAATACTAGGCGATCGCACGGAATTTCTGGCCCGTCGTGCAACTGCACTCGCTTGGACTCCACATCGATGCCGGAGACAGTGCCTTGACAAAAGCGCACGCCTGTGTTTTGCAAGAGTTCCGCAAAGGGCGGCGCGATTTCCCAGGTTTGGAGTTCGCCGGTGAGGAGCTCGTACAGTAGGGGAACGAACAGGAAGCGATCGCGACGGTCAACTAGGACTATTTCGGGTTTTTCGGTTTTGGAGAAGGGTAACTGACTCAAGCGGAGGGCTGTGTGGAGTCCGCCGAAGCCTCCGCCGAGAATGCAAATCCGGGGTTGTTGTTGAGTCATGGTTTTTGTTTGAGGGCGATCGGTAGCAAGGCAACTTATCTTATTGTAACGAGAGTGGAGGATTGGGGGAGCGGGAGAGTCGGGGATTGCGGGATTGGGGGAGTTGGAGAATTGGAAAAATTTTCCCTGAACATCCATCCGTTACGGGTGCATCTCTGTTTTGCTTTTAATAGTGCGAGCGTCCCCGCTCGCTTGGTTCTATAAGCAAGCGAGCGGGGACGCTCGCACTGTAAAAAGAAATGATTTTTACAAAAATGAGATGCTCCATCCGTTACATCCGTTACATCGGTTATACAATCCCTTGCCGAACAGCCTTCTGCCTTCTACATAATATCCTTGATTAGCTTTGCCTATTATCCACCCTCAAATTTTTTGAATGTTCGGACAAGTAATTTTGTACTATATTAGTTGATAGCGTATTATTTCGCCAATTAAATTCACTTTTTATACAGCCATCTACTCTAACACTTGCCCCCGCAGTCACAAGTGAAAAAATCATGCAAATTTCCTCGAATTCTTCTAAAGTTAAGAATGGCGATCGCCATAACGAAGACAGCTCATCTTTGTTAAGCAGCGAAGAACGATATAAAAATTTAGTAGCTAATATTCCCGGTGCTGTATACCGCTGCAACTGCGACTGGACGGGGCCCGACGGCGAATTAATACGGACAATGGCGTTTTTGAGCGAGGCTGTTCAAGAAATATCTGGCTATCCATCATCTGATTTTATCAACGATCGCGTCCGTTCTTTTGCGAGCATCATCCATCCTCAAGACCGCAAAAATATGGAGGAGGCTCTCATAAAAAGTGTAGCAACTAGAACTCCGTATATCCTGGAATACCGCATTCTCCGGGCTGACGGCGAAATTAGCTGGGTTTACGAAAAAGGTCAAGCTGTCTGCTGCGAGGGGGATGAGGCTAGAGAAAGAAAAGAGGGACAAGGGGAAATAGAGGAATTTTTGTCGGGTGTAGTTTCGTCGGTTTCGCCGATCGCAAATTCTCTGTGTCAGGTTGTCTATCTCGACGGAGTGATTTTGGATATTACTGAGCGCAAGCGCGCTGAGGAAAAGCTGCGAAAGACTCAAGATTTTCTGAATGCGGTACTGCAAAATCTGCCGGTTAGCGTCTTTATTAAAGATGCCGTGGAACAAAGATTTATTTATTGGAATGCTGCTAGCGAAGAATTGTTTGGCTATTCGAGGGACGAAGTGCTGGGAAATAATGCTGCTGACTTGTTGGAAGCAGATCAGGCAAATTACTTGCAAGCACAAGATTTAGAAGTATTTGCCACGGGAAAAGAGGTTGATATACCAGAAGAAATTATCCAACTTCCGCACCGGGGAAAACGGATTTTGCACACAAAAAAAGTTCCTTTGTTTGACGCTGATGGCGCGCCTAAGTACATTCTGGGTATTTCTCAAGATATTACCGAAAGCAAAAAAACTGAAACAGAATTGTCGCGCTTGGCCATCGTGGCTCAAAAAACGCAAAATGGTGTGATTATTACTGATGCTCAAGGCTGCATTGAATGGGTGAATGAAGCATTTACTCGGATTAGCGGTTACGTGTTAGAAGAAATGCTGGGAAAAAAACCGGGTGATGTGCTGCAAGGCCCTCAAACAGATCCATTAACTATTGCCCAATTGCGATCGGCTTTGGATAAAGGCGAGCCGTTTAATCAGGAAATTTACAATTACAGGAAGGATGGAAAGGGTTATTGGGTGGCGCTTTCGATCGCCCCGATTTATCGAGAAACCGGGGAACTTGAAGGTTTTATTGCGGTGGAAACTGATATTACCGATCGCAAACAAGCTACTGAATCTGTCAGGGAAAGCGAGAGTTATTACCGCTGCATCGTCGAAACTGCTTCGGAGGGCGTTTGGATGTTTGACGCCGACAGCAGCACGACTTTTGCGAACTGTCGGATGGCCGAAATGCTGGGGTATACTGTGGAGGAAATGCTGGGGCGATCGCTATTTGAGTTTATCGATGACGAGGCTCGGGAAATAGCCGAAAGTTATGTGCAGCGCAGGCGGCAAGGCATTCGCGAACGCCACGATTTTCAGTTTACCCGCAAAGATGGCTCTCACTTGTGGGCGATCGTCTCAGCGACACCAATGTTCGACGCTGACGGCGAATTTGCGGGGGTTTTGCGGATGATTACCGATATTAGCGATCGCAAACAAGCCGAAGCAGAATTGCGCCAAACTCTCCAAGAATTAGAATTTGAAAAATTTGCCTTAGATCAATCGGCAATTGTCTCAAATACCAACGAATTCGGCGTTATTACCTACGTCAACGAGCAATTCTGCGAACTGTTTAAATATTCTCGGGAAGAATTGAACGGCAAAACCCACAAACTTGTAAATTCCGGCTATCACCCAACTAATTTTTTCAAGCAGCTTTGGTCAACAATCCGCCAGGGAAATGTTTGGCGGGGAGAAATGAAAAATCAAGCTAAAGACGGCAGATTATTCTGGTTGGATACTACGATTGTACCTTTCTTAAATTCTCGGGGAGAACCCCATCAATATGTAGCAATTCGCAAAGATATTACCGATCGCAAACAAGCAGAAGAAGCTGTGCGGCTTTCCGAAAGTCAATTGAGGACTAAAAATGAAGAATTAGCGAAAGCCCTGCGGGACGTGCATAAAACTCAAAGCATGATGGTTCAAAATGAAAAAATGGTAAGTTTGGGGCAATTAGTAGCTGGCGTCGCTCACGAAATAAACAATCCAGTTAGCTTCATTTACGGCAACGTCATGCACGCTGACGATTACTTTCAAGACTTGCTAAAAATGCTGCAACTTTACCAGCGCGAATACCCGGAACCAACAGAGGCAATTCGAGAAGAAATAGATGATATAGATTTGAAATTTCTGCTCAAAGATTTGCCAAAGCTATTAACTTCAATGAAAATGGGAGCCGAGCGAATTCGCCAGATTGTGCTGTCACTGAAGAATTTCTCGCGATTGGATGAAGCAGAACAAAAACAGGTGGACATTCACGAAGGGATTGACAGCACTTTGTTGATTTTGCAGCACAGGCTGAAAGAAACGGCAGGACATCCGAAAATTACGCTGGTTAAAAAGTTCGGCAATTTGCCCCGCTTACAGTGTTATGCAGGACAGTTGAATCAGGTATTTATGAATATTATTGGCAATGCAATTGATGCTTTGGAAGAGGCAATGGAAACCGGACAGTGGGGCGACGGGGAACAGGCGCCTATTCCTTCTTGTCCTTCGCCGACGCTGCGGATTTGTACTGAGGTAAAATATGAACAGGCTGCTGTTTGTGCTGATTCTATTCGCCGTCCTTCTCATATTGTGATTCGGATTGCTGACAACGGGCCGGGGATTCCGATAGATGTTCATGAAAGGCTGTTCGATCCGTTTTTTACTACGAAAGAACCGGGGAAAGGTACTGGCTTGGGGCTGTCTATCAGTTATCAAATTGTGGTGGAAAAGCACGGCGGGCGGCTGAAGTGCAATTCTGCACCGGGTCAAGGTACGGAATTTGCGATCGAGATTCCTGTCGCTAGAAGTTAGCGGTAAAATTGGAAATTATGAGTTATAATTCCATAGATGCAGACGGCGGTTGAAACCGCGTCTATACAAACAATGTCCGCCTCCGCGGACTGAAGAAGATAATGTATTTTAACCGCATTGCCTTCAACCCGCGGAGGCGGGTTTTGCTTGTATAGAAGCGGTTTCAACCGCCCAGTTTTCTAGGTTATTGACTTATGAATTACAACGTAATTTACGACGGCAATTGCAATCTCTGCGTCACATTGGTGCAGTTACTAGAAAATCTAGATCGAGGCGAGAACTTTGAGTATATTTCCATGCAAGATTTAGAGGGATTAAAGCGGTTTGATATAACTGCTGAGGATTGCGAAATGGGGATGATTTTGATAGATAAGAATAATCCCGAAAAACGCTGGCAAGGTAGCGATGCAGCCGAGGAAATCGGGCGGATATTGCCTGCTGGCGAGGTGTTTGTGGCAGCTTACCGGGCAATGCCGGGGATGAAGTGGATGGGCGATCGCGTGTACGAACAAGTGCGCGATAACCGCTATACTTTGTTTGGCAAGCGATCGACAACTTACAAATCGGCTTATCCAGTGGGCTGTAGGTCGATCGACAATTGCGACAATCAAGACTTAAAATCAGGTTCGTAGTGAGGACTTCAGTCCTCTCCATCTGTGGTTCGTAGTAAGGACTTCAGTCCTCTCCATCTGTGGTTCGTAGTGAGGACTTCAGTCCTCTCCATCTGTGGAGAATTTAAGTCAAGAAGGACTAAAGTCCTCACTACAAACCTGGACTTCAGTCCTCTCCATCTGTGGAGAATTTAGTTCAAGAAGGATTAAAGTCCTCACTACAAACCTGATTTATGATGAGTCATTAACCGGGAATTATTCTCAGCAATTAAACAAACCTAATATCTCGCGGCAAAAGTGTTTGAGCTTTTCGGCTGATTCCGCAGCGGGCTCAGTTTCACCCACAAAACCCCAATTTTCCACGGTAGAAAAGCGCCACTGTTGACCAGTATGATCGTAACCTGCCGCCTCAACCCCGATCGCCCGCCGAGATCCTTCGACCGGATCTTGGTAAAATCGGATTTGGATTAAGATACTGCGGCTTTGCAACAACCGACTTCTACCGGGAAAATGGAAGCCAATATCGATCGACTCAGGATCGACAAGTTCTCTGGTATCCTGGTCATTCATCCAAGGTTTCAAATCGACTTTCACATCCGGAAAATCTGACTTAAATAAATTAACAACCGCAGCAATTTTGCTAGCTAATTCTATATTTCTGGCTTGTTCGGCAGCGTTCACTCGAAATACTCCTATCAAATACAGTTATTACACATTTAGTTAACAATGTAACTGCATATTGCCTGCTTTAAACGGTAAACTGTGGACTATTTGATAGATTACAGTTCGCGATTGCACGGGTGGCCAGAAACCGGGTTTTTTTACGAAAAGACGTGTTACAGCCGACAATGCAAGTAAAAACCCGGTTTCTTTGGTATTGATGCGTTTAATCTGCTACATTTTCCCAGGTTGAATGAATTTTAGTCGATCGGCACTTCGATCGCAAATTCCGTACCTGGGCCCAACACAGATATGCCCTATGTAGTGGCGATGCGTCACAATCCTTTGTTGAAAGCGACTCGCTGTGCGATTATTGGCTCGTGGCTGGCGTGAAAATGCAGGTGATTGGTGCGAGTCATGCGGAAATGGGTACATTTGCCTTTTGGGATTTTAAAATCCCAAAAACCTTTCGATCCAACTTATTTGCTCGCTACCCCTTGACTTTTCAAGACAGGAACTACAGCATTTTGGGATGTTTATTGAACACCAATAAACTTGTGAGTTTGCAAAGACAACCTGTAACTCGGATGCTGTTTCAATAACTCCAAAATCATCGGAATTGCCCGATCGCGCTTTTCCCACTCCGGCTGCAAATATACAGGAATATTCACATTGTCAGCCAAATATTTTGTGTAAAAATCAACTTCTTCGCCACTGCTAACCACCAACTTAATTTCATTAGCTCTCGTCCAGAAACGGTCTTGCACCGGATATTGAGGATTGACGTGTTCTTTAGGAGAAAGAGTAATCCAAGCCAGCGGCGAAATATCCTGCCAGTAAGCGCCAGAAGTTTCAATATTCACCTGTTTGTCAGTTGCTAACAAAGCTCGCACTAACTCCGGCAAATTCTGGTGAATAAAAGGTTCGCCACCACTAATGACAACCCTCGAAGACTGCAATTGATCTAGCAATTGTGCGATCGACTGTGGCACCGATGGCAAACCTTTGCCACCATTTCCGTAGCCTGTATCGCACCAAGCACACCGCACAGGACAACCAGCTAATCTGATAAAATCAACTAAAGTCCCCGTCCAATAACCTTCACCTTGAACCGTACACTGAAAAGTTTCATGAATCGGTAATTTTATTTGTAAATTCGATCCCTGCATTTTTACCTCAAAGTAATTAATAATACTTGTTATTACTTTTAGTAATTGTAATTTGTCATCGGTAATTGATATAGTCCTGGATGCACCGGTAGGCAGAAACCGGGTTTTTTATGCAAATACTGTATCGCAGCCTTTAATACAGATAACCACCCGGTTTCGAGGAGTCTTAATGAAGTTCCCAGCCACTTGAACTATTTAATTCTGTTCTTCAGGTTCCATCATCGTAGCCCAGCGGCGTTTCAGGGCCAAACTCAACCCGTCACCAATGGGGACAACACTGAGTGTTATTCTCGGATCGTTACGCAACTTGTCGTTGAAACTACGAAGGGCGAGGGTACTTGTGTCTTGTACTTCAGGATCGGCAACTCGTCCAGACCACAGAACGTTGTCAATTACAATTAAACCGCCATTCCGCACCAGTTGGAGCGATCGCTCAAAATAAGCCTCATAATTTTCTTTATCCGCGTCGATGAAGGCAAAATCAAAGGTTCCGGCTTGTCCCTCGGCTATGAGTTTGTCGAGAGTATTTAGTGCTGGGCCCAAATGCAAATAAATTTTGTTAGCCACACCCGCAGCTTCCCAATACCGTCGCGCGATCGAAGTATATTCCTCGCTGACATCGCAAGCAATAATTTTACCGTTAGAAGGCAGTGCTAAAGCTACACATAGCGAGCTATAACCAGTAAAAACTCCAATTTCTAAGGTTTTTGTCGCTCCCATAAGCTGCACGAGCATCTCCATAAACTGCCCTTGTTCGGGAGCTATTTGCATCATACCCATAGGATGCTTAGCAGTTTCTTTCCGCAGTGAAGCGAGAATATCTGGTTCCCGCAAAGAAATAGATAACAGATAATCGTAAAGTTGATTTTCTAGGCCAAGAGTTGAGTTCGCCATCGGTTTGTCCTTGCTGCTGACTTTTGATTTTACGTGGTAGACGTGCAGTTATTGGAAATTGCAGACGGTAGAGTGAATTTTGGCACCTATTTTGCTGTCGTTTCTCTCAGGGTAAGAGTATCGCCGTCTCGCTTGCAAGAATCTGGTAACTTGCTCTCACGGGCGATCGACCTCCCAATCAGTTTATCTCAGCTATAGGTGATTTAGTCGCCCTGGAAAAGAAAAGAGAACAAAAGGATGGTTTTGAGATTGCTGCATTCCTCGCGCTGCGTAACACTGTGAGTAATGCCAGCTTAACAAAATAATCTAACAGTCGGCAAGTTGCCAACCGATACACAATCAGTCATTCCTCATCTCAACTCTCCAACTTGTAGGAGCGCGCCTTGCTCTGAGCGTAGCCTTTCATGAAGTCGAATGATCTCAAATGTCAAATGGTACGATCTGGGGAGAATATAACTTAATTTTGACAACTAATCGCCAATAAATAATTATTTATAATTTGCCCACAACTCACACAAATAAAGTTTAATTTGAGTCTTGTTGATGGCTTATAGCCTGTGTATTCTTCAGGAATCAAACAGGCGCATGGCAATCCTTCTATCCGGGAGGATTACTAATAACTAACAAGTCGGCTAGACCGGGACAATTTTTTAAGTGTCACAGTATATTTATCCACACCTAAACCACCTACCACAATAAAAACAACATTCTCCTGTTGAAGCAGAACAAGTATTTTGGTGACAAAACCCGGTTTTGGGCAGCCTTTGCCCTGGACTGTTACTAACCACTAACGAACCGGGAACACTCTGACAATTTCTTAACTGTCACAGTTGATTGCTCGACACATAAACAACTTACCCACAATCAAAATAACATTTCGCAAAGGCAATCGCTATGTATTATACTTTTGCAGGTTTCGGTGCTGGTACTGGCCTATTGTTACTGTTAATTTTTGCTATTTTACAATGGCTGCACGTCCCCGCCGGCAGTTTTATAGATTGGGTAATTGCCATTGCTATTTTTGAATGGCTGTTGTTGATAGTTACAGTTCCTTGGAATATCCATTTTGAAGCTAAGGAAGTGTTAGCCCAAGGCGCAGAATCTACTAAAAAAAATATTGCTGTCGATTCCGAACAAGTAAAATACGTTACTGTATTAGCTAGCCGATCGCTCTGGGTGGCGATCGCCCTTCACCTGGTTAGCGCGATCGCACTTTATGCCCTATCCGCCACCGGCATTAGCGCTGTTGGCTATCTCAGTTCCGGTGCAGCACTGCTTTTAACTATACTGCGTCCAGCTATCCGAGGTTATCAGTATTTAGCCCAGCGGCTGACAACCATCCGCAGCGAATTTTTCCACCCCCGCGAAGATATTCTCGAACTCCGCAACCGCTTTGCAGAATTAGAATCTACAGTCAAAAATTTGGCCGATCAATTAAATTCAGACGATCCTAATTCGTGGGCGACTCTCCAACAGCGGGAACAACGGGCCACTAGAAGAGAATTAACTAATTTAGCCGCATCTCTAGAAAATTTGCGATCGACAAATCAGGCAGAACACACTAAACTGGCAAGAGATGCCGAAAGTGCGATCGCCCAACTCACCGATGACGGACAATTTCTCAACCACGTCCGCGAAATCATCCGCTTCTTCAAAGAATCGTAAAAGTAGTCAGTAGTCATTAGTCATTAGTCATTAGTCATTAGTCATTAGTTAGTTGCCATGCCCAATTCCCAATTCCCAATTCCCAATTCCCAATTCCCAATTCCCAATTCCCAATTCCCAATTCCCAATTCCCAATTCCCAACCTTTAGATAGATGTCAGAGCCTCGCAGACTGTGAAACTTTTAATTAAAATAGAACTTTATCAGTCTTGAGGAAGACTCAATAAATGTGTTTTAGATAACAGCAAGTTTCAGGAAACTATAACCAAAGATAGTGAGTCAATGAGTTAGCTTAGGCTTAATATTTAAACATAAGCCAAAGACCTTTTTGAAAAGATAACTCAGGAAGAAATCATGACAACTAGCAAATCAACACCGACCGACGAACAAATCGAAGCTAATATGGAAGCCCCCCACTACGATAGGGGCATTACTCCTGCTGAGACAGCAGCGCGGCAAGAACGCGAAGGCTCTAACTTCATGCACACAACCACTGAAGCGAAGCAGCAAAGCGCCAAAACCGACGACCAAACCGATGACGAAAGCATTCACACTACAGATGGTTATACAGTAGACAAGGAAGGTCTGGTTAACAATTACGCGATCGAACCCGAAATGTACATCAACGAACCGGGCGATTTGAGAGCAAAAGAGGAAGCCGAAGCCGCAGAACGCGCTCAAATTCTCGCAGAAATCAAAGATAAAAAAGGTGAGGAAGGAAAACTGACAATGGATGAAGACACCCGCGGCAAAGGCCCAGGAATGATCTAGGTTGTCTGCTTGGTAGTTGCGCTTTGGCGCGCGAGGCTGCAACTGCAAAGCCAAGGGGCAGGTTTTTCTAGATACGGGAATTGTCGATCTTTTCGGTAAAACCAGCCTCTATTTTGCTTTCGACTGATGTTTTGATAATATACCTCTTGCAAAAATACCTACGACGGGCGGGACGCCCATCCCACAACTTTTTTTCTTGTGGGATGGGCGTCCCGCCCGTCGTAAAATTTCATTAAAAGGACTTTTGCAATTCAGGTCTAATTTAGGACTTAATATTATCCTCCGTCAATTACCTCCAATAAAAACAGCTCGAGCGCGATCGCTTCAGTCAAGCGTCATGGATGAGGGCTGAAGCCCTCACTACAAACCAATATTGTATTCGGAGATGATATTACGCACGGGTGGTTAAAAAACCCGGTTTCTTGAGCAGGAGTGCTTCTGTTTTGAGAGTTGAAAATTTACCTCAATGCCGATCGCATTAAAATTAATCAAGCCCTCACATTCTCCCTCAGCCAATTAAACTTAGCCTGAGCTAGCGCCAAATTTTCCAGGACGTTCGGATTAATATCCTCCCGATCTAATTCTTGCTGCTCCAATTCTATATTGCGACCGTATTCTATATGTCGGATCGTACCGCGCATCCGGTCTGCCAGACACAGCGAAATTCCATAATAAAATCTGGAAGCAAAACCCATATCATGTTGAAGTTTGACGACTAGCTGCCTTCGGGGAATTACCAACAAGTGAGTTTCTTCGATCGCCATCACCGTGGCCAAAGGAGGGCGTGCGTCAATGAAAGAAACTTCTCCCACAAGTTCTCCGCTACCTATTTTAGCGAGTTCTTTACTCTGCTCAGCCTCGATCCAAACGCTCATACTCCCCTTCAAAACAATGTAGAGGGCATCGTGCTGTCTCCCTTCATGGATCAAAATCTCGCCCGGTTCGAGAATTTCTTTTTTCCCTTTTTGAACGATCCAGTCGATATCGTCATTATTTAACTGGCTCAAAATAAAAAGCGCTTTTTTTCTACTGCTGTCGGCCATAACTTTAGCTCCCGATCGCTTATTTATATTAAATTTAGAGGGCGCGCGGTCGCAACTTCTTCCTAAGCAGTCACTCCTCGCTGAATACAGTTTTTTTATCCTGCCTAACTGCTTGGCAAAATCCTATTAGGGCAGACATTCCCAATATTCACAGATGAACCAGGCTGAATCATAATCTCTCAATACTAGCATTCGTTGAACAATCTTTTTTAAATCGATCGGCATTCCAAAAAATCCTGCTTCATCTCCGTCTTAAAATCAACCCGGTTCTCCCCCACAGCATGGGTGTGGCAGGGGGCGCGGGAGACAGTGCTCCGCGCCCCATCTGCTGTATCGCTAAATCGATCGCAAATCAGGATAGCCAGCCAACATATCATCAGCAGTCAGAGTGTCGCCGTTAGCTTGAGGAGTCCACAGCACCTCAACCGCCAGCAACTGCTCGCTCGATACTCCCCCAATTTGGCGCAAAGCTTGGCGCAAATCTTCAGAGTTTTTCACTGCTGGCAATTGCAACTTGCCCTGAGTACCGACAATCACCGTTACCACAATAAATTCACCGGGCTCTGAATTCAAATCAGAACCAACTAGGGCGCCGTTTTCCTGCACAACTGGCAGGTTATTGCTGCTCCCTGCTTGCCGGAGCTGGTTGTTATAATTCGAGAGCGTTTCTTCAGTAAACTTACTGCGTTCTGCCAAAGAAAACTGGTTAAATTTAGCTTCGGCTGCTTCCAAGCGAGTTTGCACAGAGTCAGCGCCCGCGTAAACCCAATATTCAGGATGCCGCAGCATCGCCAGAGTAGATTCTTGCAGCACTTGAGCGCGGCCGATCGCTGTATCGGTATTCGCTTTGCGCGCTAGCGCGTCGAGTTCGGCTTGCAAACCGCGGGCTTCTGCTAGCAAACCAACTTGCAAGCGTGCCACAGATACCGTGGTAGTAGGCGCGCTGTTGCCGAGTTCGTCAGTTGAATCCCCAGCGCGGCGGAAGCTTTGCACGAGGAAATTGGCGATCGAAATAAAAATCAAAATCGAAAACAGGCCGCCAAATCCGCCCCCAAAGCCAAAAAACGGCAGCAAGAATGGGAAACCGAAACCGCCACCAAAACCGCCGCGATAGCCACCACCGTACCCACCAGACGGCGCGTAAGTGCTAGTCGGAGACGAGTAACTGCGCGCCGGAGCTCTAAAAGATCCGCCCCCCATCCGTCCTCCGCTGCGAGCAGCCAGAGCTCCGTCAGCGTTACCGAGGGCTAGCGTCAGTACCAGACCGATCGCAAATAGTGATTTCAAAAGCGGTTTGATCTTTGAAATTAGTTGCTTGTACATAAGACCGTTACTATTCGATACACTTTTAATTTACAGTCTATCCTCGCTTATGGGCAGCCCGGTTGCAGGTGTGCAGCGTGCGAGATATCCGTACCAACCGATCCCAGCACCCCGAGAGAAGCAGAAAGGCTAGAGTCCAAAGCTACCGCCTGCCACCTCAGATGACCCATAATTAATTGTCAAAACAATCCTATCTACTGTCCAAAATTCCCTTATTCTCATCCGGCACAAATTCCGTCACCACTTGGCCGCCGGCACCGTCACCTTTGACAATCACAGTTTGATTTTTTAACTCTCCCGCCGCCCTCGGCCCAGTCAAATTAAACACCGGATTTAATTGCTTGTAAACCACATTTCCTTCGGCGTCGAAGGTCTGGTTACTTAAATACCACGTTACGCGATCGGTATTTAATTGAGATTCACGTTTTTCCCCGATTCCTACCACATTTCCCGTCAAATAAAAAATCTTTTTATCTAAATCTCCCCGCCCAGTATCCCCGGTCATCGTCACCTTTTCCACGCGGTGAAAAATCTTCACATGCCCGGGCGATATCACATATTGAGCCGGAAAATTCCAACTCATCAAACTGCTTTCTATTTGCAGCGGCGGGTCTGATGGCATCAATTGAGCGTTTTGGGTTAGCGTGGCAATTTTGGTTTTTAAGTCTACATCTACCTTGTCGGCAAAACCGCTGTCTGTTACTTTTTTATCTTTATATCTGTCAAGTTGAGTCGGTTGGTCGCTGTGTACCTTTTGTTGCTCCACAAACCAAACTAAATGTTCGGTTCGCAATTGCAAAATTGGATCTTTAACATTCGCCACCACAGATCCGAATAACTCCATCCTCTTAGCCCTGCTGAAAATCCGCGCTTCCTTCGCTGAAACAGTCACCTGTTTGTTCTGTCCAGTCAAATTATTGCGAACAACTAAAACATCTTCCTTCGGGCGCCACTCTAACTCATTTCCTCGCAATACCACGCCATTTTTGAGATCGGTAGCGACTATGTTACCTTTGAGAAAAACCTGATTTCCTTCCTGAAATACCTGCCCGGTTTCTCCCTGAATATCATAAATTTCTTTGCCGTCCTGAAACAATTTGCCCACAGGTTTCTGAACGTTAACTATTTTTTGGTCTTTGCTGTAAACCGCATTTTTCGATTTTACTTTCCAGAACGTCTCACCCTTTTCGTTTGCTTGTTCTAGGGTTACTTTGTTCAAAGTTAAAGTGCTATTTGACTGCTGAGCTGTTTTGATATCCTCAGCTAATTTGTTCTTTTGAGTCTCTTGGGGAGCCGCACAAGCATTAATCCCCAAAATCATTGCTGCTAACAATAGCGACATTGATTTTGGGGATTGGAAATTGGTAATTTGGGATTTGAGATTAATCATTGGTAATCGATAATTGGGCATTGGGCAAACAGGGCATTGGCCAAACAGGGCATTGATAATTGGTAATTGGCCAAACAGGGCATTGATAATTGGTAATTGGCTAATTAAAAACACTAATCAAAAATCTGTCATACTTGAGCTAAATTTTTAACTTCTAATTTTCAATTATTCAACCCATCAGCTATTACCCCATTCCCTATTACCCATTCCCCATTCCCCATTCCCCATTCCCCATTCCCCATTCCCCATTCCCCATTCCCCATTCCCCATTCCCCATTCCCCATTCCCCATTCCCTATCTGTCGTCGTGTTCGTCCATCAAGCTCAAACCCGACAACGGGCGGTAGGCATAATTAGGACGCGAAGTTTTTTGGATGTCGTCTTTAATCATTTCCAAATCGATATAGCGATCGGCTACATTAATCAAACTGTCACTGGTCATCGATCGCAAACTCACCACCTCAACCCGCACGCCGCGATAGCTCACAGCATCCACAGCATAGGCCAAATCACCGTCGCCGCTCACCAAAACAGCCGTGTCGTAGGAACCGACCAACGCCATCATGTCTACAGCGATTTCTACATCCAAATTCGCCTTCTTAGAACCGTCGGGTAACTGTACCAAATCCTTAGAAATCACGCGATAGCCGTTGCGGCGCATCCACAGCAAAAACCCCTGCTGTTTTTCGTTCGTGCGATCGACACCCGTGTAGAAAAAAGAGCGCAACAGCCGCGATCCCGCAGTTAAACGACACAATAGCTTAGTGTAATCAATCTCAATTCCCAATTGCAAAGCCGCGTAAAAAAGATTAGATCCGTCAATAAAAATTGCCACTCGACCGCGATTTTCCAGAACCTGTTCCGGCGTAAAAAGGTCGTTGCTTTCTATTCTATTCAACATGATTGTTATGCCTCAAATTTTATGAAAGATTGGTAAGGAAATTAAGTGCTAATTCATAATCTGTCATAGCACCCCGATCGCAGGCTGCCGACTATGACGCTACTGTTTCCAGCAGTTCCAGCCGCTTAAACACTGGTTGGG
Source organism: Oscillatoriales cyanobacterium (assembly GCA_004292955.1). GTDB lineage: Bacteria > Cyanobacteriota > Cyanobacteriia > Cyanobacteriales > Microcoleaceae > Microcoleus. Next base: position 87,909 of record RDXX01000027.1, read on the forward strand.
GTTCCCCCAGAGTTTGGTTTGCAGGCAAAGCGCCCCAGGCAGCATGAACTGCAAAAGTCGCTAAACTGTTAACTGCAACCCGATCGTTAAAGTCAATTGAAAAACCTAGCTGCTGATAGATAGCACTGCTGATATTGGGAATAATCGGCGATAAAAGGTAAGATGCTAGTCTAACAGATTCCAGAACAGAATATAGCACTTGTTGAACACTTTCGAGCTGTCCTTGCTTGTACAAACTCCAAGGTGCTTGTACGTCAATAAACTTGTTACCGGCTCGAACTAATGCAAGCACAGCTTCGCAAGCCTTGCTAAAAGCTAACTCTTCGTAAAAACCCGCCACTCGATCGCCCAAATCCAGGCTCATACCCTTGAGAAGGTTGTCGCCGGAAATACTTTCCCCAGACACATTTGGCACGCAGCCACCGCAATATTTGCGAGCCATGTTTAAGGTGCGGTTAAGCAAATTTCCCAAATCATTTGCTAGCTCAGCATTCAATATATTGATAAACCGAGTTTCGTTAAAATCGCCGTCCTCTCCAAATTCAATTTCTTTGAGGAAATAGTAACGAACTGCATCAGCGCCGTATTTATTCACCAATTCGACTGGGTTTAAAGTATTTCCCTCCGTTTTTCCCATTTTTTTGCCGTCTTTGGTCAAAAAACCGTGAGCGAAGACGCGGCCAGGTACGGACATACCCGCGGACATCAGCATTGCCGGCCAATAAACTGCGTGGAAGCGGAGAATATCTTTGCCGATCAAGTGCAGGTCAATCGGCCACCATTTAGATAAAGCATTCTCTAACAATGGGTCGCTGTCCGGATCGAGCAGAGCCGTGATGTATCCCAGCAAAGCGTCAAACCAGACGTAAATGGTGTGGCCCGGATCAACTGGTATTGGCAGGCCCCATTCCAGATTCACCCGAGAAATCGAAAAGTCTTGGAGTCCGGAGTTGACGAAGCTGAGCACTTCGTTACGCCGACTTTCCGGCGCGATAAAGTTGGGACGTTCTGCGTACAATGCCAGCAGTTGGTCTTGATAGCGCGACAGGCGGAAAAAGTAATTTTCTTCGTCGCGCCACTCCACTTCCTTGCTGGTGTGGACGGAACAGCGATTTCCGGGGAGCAAATCGCGTTCATCTTTGAATTCTTCGCAGGAGACGCAGTACCAGCCTTGTTGCTGGTTCAAGTAGATATCGCCGGAGTTCCAGACGCGCTGGAAAAATTCTTTGACAATGTACTCGTGGCGTCGCGAAGTTGTGCGGATAAAGCGATCGTAATGGATAGAGAGTTGCTCCCACAGCGCCTCAAACCCGGGAACTACTAAATCGCAGTGAGCTTGGGGCGATCGTCCCAAACTGCTTGCCGTGCGCTGAATTTTCTGCCCGTGTTCGTCGGTTCCGGTAACCAACAACACTGATTTGCCCCGCAGCCGCTCAAATCTGGCTAGGGCATCGGCTGCCATAGTCGTGTAAGCGCTGCCAACGTGAGGCAAATCATTGACATAATACAGAGGCGTTGTTATGGCAAAGGTATTCTTAGTTATATCGGTCGATTTCATTGAATGGTAAAAGAAAATTCCCTAAATTTAATTTCGATCTTAACTCAGCGCTTCAATCTTTTCTGGAGTGGCATTCAAGCCAAAATTGCTGCAACTTGTGGGCAATTGTTTAACCCGGGCTATTCCCAAAAGAAATATAGCTTTCCTCTCAAGACTAATCTTTTTTAGATCTTTTTGACGAACTCTCTAAAATGTCTTAAGATTTTGATATTTTGCTGCCTTGGGGGCCCATAGAAGTGCAGATCCCGGGTCTTCAATTCATTTCTCGCAGGCACTATCCTGGAGTGCGCGGGATCGCCAACTGGATAGTGCCGACAAAACTCCTTGCTTAGCTTGCTGAAAGCAACCGAGCGACTGGCGCTCCGCCAGCGCTTCCTGTAAATGGGCGATCGGGGTTCACTGGCTGTGTCAAACCCGATCGCCCGCAACTCCTGCCAGTTTCCGAGTTACTCGTAGAAGCAGCAACCGGGTTGTTTGCGAAAATCTCTATTGAACGATGCTTTGGTTTCTTGCCCCAGCAAGAGCGGGAAAGCAAATGGGTGCATCTGGTTTTTGAAGAGGGCGAAGCATGACCGCATATAAGTTATTAGTTATAATCTTATATTCACTGCGGTCATGCTTCGCCCCTACAAACATGTTTATTGACAAAAAAATGGTTTTTTTAATGTTGCCACTACATCCGGGAAACACAATTAAACCCCAAGCCAGTTAGGCTTGGGGCTATCTAAATTATGGTAAATATAACAATATGTTATCCTTCGGGAAAATTCACTCGATTTCCGCCAATAGCTTCGGACAAATAATCCGCCGCAGCTTCCACCACCGCGATCGCATTTTCGTAAACCATCCGCGTCGGTCCCAAAACCCCAACACTACCCACTGGCATTGATCCCCGGCGGTAAGTCGAAGAAATCAGAGTACAGCCGCGAATTGGTTCTAACGAATTTTCTGAACCAATACGCACCGTTACCCGTTTCCCAGGCGAGTCCAAATCAGGCGATTCAAAAATCAAAGGCCAAAGCAGTTCCTGTTCTTGTTCGAGCAGTTGCACCAGGGTTTGAACTTGCTGCAACTGCGAAAACTCTGGCAAGCGCAGCGCTTCTGCCAAACCGCCGATCAGAATCCGCGTGTAGGTTGGATTGCTTTGACGGCTGCTCAATGCAGCCAGCATGGTTTCCATCCACTCCGCGTACAGTTCAAAGTCCCGGTCTAACTCGCTCCAGTCTACAGCGGAGAGTTCCGAGAGCGATCGCCCGCGTAACTTGCTGTTCAAAAAATTTGACAAAATCTGCAATTCGCGATCGACAATTTCAACATCAGGCCAATTACCTTCTGCGCCCTTCGGCAACTGTACTAACACCGAATGAGTTTCGTAGGCATCCGTCACCACGATCAGCATCACCTTACCCGCCTCTAGCTGCACCAGTTGCAAGTGTCGCAAGCAAGCCATATTGGTTTGCGGTATGGTAATCATGGCAATATAACCGCTGATCGTTGCCAGAATTTTAGCAGCGCCGCGGAGTGCCCCATCCATGCGCCCATCCGACCAATTGAGTTGATCCAGTACCTGTTCCACCTTACGGGCCAGCGTATCAGATGGCTGAATCAACTGGTCTACGTAAATTCTGTAGCCGGAGTCAGAGGGGACTCGTCCGGCAGAAGTGTGGGGCTGATATAGCAGTCCAGCTTTTTCAAGAGTCCCCATCGCATTGCGAATGGTAGCTGGGCTGACGCTGAGGTTGTATTCGTCAACCAAAGCTTTTGAGCCAACGGGTTCCGCTGTTGCTATGTAGTGGCGAACCGTTGCCCAAAGGATGTGTTGTTGCCGATCGGTGAGGTTAACGCGCACAAATAATATTTAAGCAGAGTAAGATTTTAGAGTTGAAAGCCATTGAAAAGCTCTGTCCGAAAAGGGCGATCGGACAGACTTATCTACTTAAACATAACAGATTTTAGGTTAAGGAAGAAGTCAGTTGTTACTGGTTATTGGTTATTGGTTATTGGTTATTGGTTATTGGTTATTGGTTATTGGTTATTGGTTATTGGTAAGTTCTAATGCCCCATGCCCCATGCCCTGGGAAGGCCCATGCCCCATGCCCCATGCCCCATGCCCTTTAAGTGTGTTCTTTCAGAATATTTTGTAGGTAACTAGCCACTGCATCTGGCTGTTCCACCATTGCCAAATGGCCGCAATCGGGAAGCTGAAGCACATTTTCGCCACAACCTTGGAACATCCAGTGAAAGCTAGCCAAATGCAGCACGTATTTTGGTTCCATAATTTTGTCTTTAGTGCCGGCAATAAAATACACAGGCTGCTTGAGTCGGGACACTATTTGCGGCAACAGGTGAATCTCGGCTTCTGTGGTGGAGTCCAACAAAGCCCCCAAAGCTGCATCTGGATGGGCTGCCACGAAATCTCTCAAGCGCTGCCGTCCCCACGATCGCCCGATCGAGCGATCGACAGAATCGCGGGCAAACACCAAATCTGCTAGTGGCAAATGAGGCAGCCAGCGGGGACGCATTTTTACTAGCTGTGTGCCGACGGCTCGAAATCGCTCGAATTCTTCCTTTAGATAGATGCCGCCGCCTGCATTAATACAGAGAACACCTTTAATACGATCGCACAATTGGCTGGCTCCCCAAAGAGCGATCGTACCGCCGAGAGAGTGTCCCACCAGCCAAGCACTAGAAATATCCAGTTTTTTGAGTAAAATTTCCAAATCGCGAGCGTAGGCTGCGGGAGTGTAGGAACTTAGCGATTCTCCTCGCTCGCGACTATCATCGCCGTCGGATTGAGAATCGCCAAACCCTCGCAAATCGTAAGTCAGGCACTGATAGCTGGGTGCCAAGCGATCGGTCAGAGGTTGCCAGTAGCGGCGGCTTAACAGCCAGCCGTGGACAAATACCAGAACCGGGGAAGTTGGAGTGGGAGCCGTCAAATCGCAAGCGTGCCGAACCCCTAGGATGTCGATGGTTGCCATAATTTTATCCTATCGCGAAATCAAGACAGAGGGATCGGCAGTTACACTCCGGGCGATCGGCTCAGTTTAACTTTCTCTCGATGAATATCAGGTTTTGAGCAAAAACCCAGTTTCTGAACGCAAGAGAAATGGAAGTCGGAAGTAGAAATCACAAAGAAGTAATAAAATCAAGGGTTTCAGGAATTAAGAACGTCCTTAAGCTCGATCTGATAGCTCCGAAACGTTGTTGTGATAAACCGGCTTTCACCAGCGTCAGGCGCTATTCCTAAAACCGCTCGCCCAACAATCTTTGTCGCACCCCCTCAGCGATTTTCTGCCCCAGATACTCAGGAATCAAACTTTCATTGGGGCCCAACAAGTAGAGAATCAAGCGAGTTCGCCCCCGCCAAACCAATAAATTTGCATTCACCACCAACAAATCCTCTTGCCAGATGGCATACATAACCTTGTAAAAAAGTCCAGGCTGGTTGTCTGCTTCAATCAGCAAAGCCGGCAAGTGGAAAACCGGATCGACGTAAAATTCAGTAGCCACATCCTCCAAACCCGCATCTAAATTAAATTCCACAGCCAACATCTCTTCCACCTCAAAATGCCCCGCCAAGGCCTCTCGAACCGCCCTACAGACGTTTTCGGCTGTTTTATCTGCCAGTACCTTGCCACCGCGAGATACCACCAATTTGATAAATACCAGCATCGGCGGGTAAATTTGACCGTAGAGACTGAGACTGTGAATCGTCAGCCCGTAGGCAGCCAGCACACCGAAAATGTCGCTCAGTAGGAAAGACTGGTTCCGGTAAGCAAAATGCAGGGCACTTTTGTTACCTTCGGCTCTTATTTCGATGACGGCTTGCCGAGTTTTGTAAAGTTGGTAAGCTAATTTGAGGTTTTGCAGTTGGATTTCGCTGCTGACAAATTGCTCGTAAAACTGTGGAAACGCTCGGTTAAAGCGCTTGAGAAGTTCTAGTGTAGATGGTTTTAAACCCGAAGCCATAATTGAGGGGAAGGTGCGGGAGATATACTAGGTATTGACTGATACATTTACGCGACACTTGCCCGGCTATTACCGGACAAAGTAACGAGAGCACTATCACCCTCATAGGAGATAGAGGCGGTATCCCGCAAAGCTTTCAGTAATATACCAAAAGCGCCATTGTAATCTCGTGGGATTGAACAGCCACATTCAGGACAAGTAAACACTTTAGAACCACCTAGCTTTTGATGTACGTGACCGCAATGGGTACAAGTTTTAGACGTGTATTCTTCAGTGACATCAATCACATTGACATTTCTAACATTTGCCTGATGTTTGATGGTTTGTTTGAATCTGTAATGCGCCCATGTCAACATGGCTCTAGCAGTTTTTGAACGAATCTTTCTTCGTGCTTTGGCGACCATTTGGGAAGACTCAAAAGTCGGAAGAAATATGACTCTATAGTTGCTAGTTAAATAGCAAGCGGTTTGTTTCTGGCATTCGTCTACTAAATTACGAATGCGTATTCTCATACGGTGAGCCGCTTGTCTCATTCGTTTTCGGCGCTGTTTCGTAGCTTGAGACATTCGGCTCATTAGGTTATCTAGGTGTTGACAGAGACGAGCTATTCGCCCCATGTCACCACCTCCAAACTCAAGGAATTTATTGCCATCAAACCCGGTCATAAATGTTCTTACGCCGGGATCTAATGCAATAATTCCTGTTGCGTCCGTAGGCTCTGCGGTAACTGACAGAGGAAACACTGCAAACCAACGACCCTTGCAGTATACCAACTGAGTACCTCGATCGCACTCAGGAATTATCTCAGAAGTATGATAGGTTAATCCTTTGGTTAAGGAAGGATACCAAGTGCCTTTTTTGAAGTTTGAATCGTTAAACTTTATGGTTTGAGAGTAATCTCTGATGCTACGGAACTTGGCGTCTGAACTTGCCTTAAATGCTCGGTGAGCATCAAAAATAGCATTCTGTCTGATATGACAAGGCGTTTCTTTTACCCATTCTGGTAAATCGCCTCGCATAACTTCGTTACGCAACTGCAACTTACTTAAGGGCTTTTTGCGCTGCATTGCTATTGCTTGGTTGAAACAATAACGACAGGCTGCTAGCCATTTACGCCAGACTTTATTTAATTCCTGACTGGGATAAATCCTGAGCTTGTGAGATTTGAGTTTTATACTGTCGCCGTCCGTACAATCTACTACTCGATCGGTGGAGGACTGCAAGCACGTCTTCAAGCATTTTTTGTTCTGGACTAAGGTTTGTTTTACCCGGTACCAGGAGTTTACACCAGTTTTGCTCGCTGTTCCATTGGCATTGGTCAAAGCCTCTTCTTGCCAATCGGTTTTTGTGGGCAACGACAACCATTCGGACATCTCATGAGAAAATTCGTTCCAATAGGGGAAGAAGCTTTTGGATTTTTCACTGGCTTTGTTCCCAACATCGGAGATTTCTTTCGTTGACTCCAAGGATGAATGATGGTGAGAGTGGGACGTACTTGACAATAGTTTTTTCCTCAACTCTTGTTTGATTGTATCAGATTGTCCCGTAATGTCCGGCAAATTTGTTATTTAGTTAGTCCTCCCATGCCTTATGGCAATGGGATTTTCGATTTGACGATTCGACTTAAATTTCGCCCGTCTCCTCACTAAAAACAAAAATCAAATCTGTCTGGGAATATCTAACTAGAATGTCACGGTTGTGCCATTCCATTAGCATTTTCCACCAAGTATATGAGTTCCGACGCGATCGGCGGTACTCAAAAGAAGCAATTCCTAAAATGCCTCTGTCCTGGTTGGGCAACAAATTTTACCTTAACACTGGGTTGTCCTGGCACAGGCTAGGAGAACAGTTCTACCAAACTTGACGAGAAGCAAAAAAGCACAGAGTCAATGTTGGACGACAAATCCCTGTTTTCGGCGTAAGATGAGTGTACCGTAAACTGTTCCTCAAGAGGCTACCCGCAGTTCATCCCACGCCGATCGGAGTGGGTTTATCTATCGGGCTCTCTTTCACGTCGTCCAACTTCTACTACCTTAACCGCGCCTGCATGGGTTTTTGGAAAAACTTATTTAGTAGTTCTGAGTCTGCCTCTGTACCCCAAACAGCGGAATTTGAGGAAGATGTGGCTCTTGGGTTAGGCGATCCGCTTTCCCCAATGTTTCGCAAACCCGCCAGCGGCAACGCTCGCATCTTTTTTAGTTGCGATCGGGACATTGACCTCTACGAACTCGAAGAACTTTGTAATGCAGTGGGTTGGTCCCGCCGTCCCCTGCGTAAAGTCAAAAAAGCTATTGTGCACAGCTTCCTAGTCGTCTCTATGTGGGAGATACGGGGCAGCCAGCGACGGCTGGTCGGTTTCGCCAGAGCGACTTCAGACCATGCTTTTAATGCCACGCTTTGGGATGTGGTAGTTCATCCTGATTACCAGGGTAAAGGCATGGGCAAGGCACTGATGAAATACATCATTAAAAAACTCCGCAGTGAAGACATCAGCAACATTACCTTATTTGCTGACCCTCAGGTGGTGGATTTTTACCGAAATTTGGGCTTTATGTCCGATCCAGAGGGCATTAAAGGTATGTTTTGGTATCCAGATTAGCTCGTCCGGTGGAGGTCAGCATTGATTTGTTGAATAAATCCAATATTCAAGCTGTCAAACACCTCACAAGCCTGTGGGCTGCGGTCAGTTACGCTTTTATGTATCCCCGCAGCTTGTCAAGCCCCACAACCTTAAAAAAACTTCGACGTAGCTGCATCGAAAGCTAAAATTAAAAAAAAGCTTGACAAGCAGGTGGTTTTCTGCGTTAATGGTTAAGAGATAGCCAATACACCGGGATGTAGCGCAGCTTGGTAGCGCGCCTGCTTTGGGAGCAGGATGTCGCAGGTTCAAATCCTGTCATCCCGATCGCACAATTTTAAATAATAGATTCAAGCACAAACTGCGGCTGAGGTTTACATTTGTTGAAAATGCCAACCGATTGAGGTAGTTTTTGCCGATCGTGTCAAGGAGCCAGTCTTTGCGTTAATGTGTTTCAGGATCGCTCGGGAGTGGAAAAACATGAAATCATTAGTTCGTTTAGGCGCAATATTGGGGATTGTGGGCTGCACTCTGCTCGGCCCCTCGCCCATTGCCAAGATGTCTGCACTCGCATTGCCAGTGCCACAAGTTGTAGAAAAGTTAAGCCCGGTGCCGGTATTTACGATTACAGACGGTCAGAATGCGTTCTTCATCACTACTGTTCCCAAGCAAGGTCAGGGTCAAACTGGTAATGCTTCGGTAGCCAGAATTTTCATCAGCCAGAAAGATGCTCAAGCTTTTGTCGATCAACTGAAAACGGGAAATCCTCAGTTGGCGGCTTCGGCGCGCGTGACACCGGTGTCACTGGGGGAAATTTATCGGCTGGCTCAAGAAAATAAAGGCAAGCCGGATCAGGTGCTGTTTGCTTTTATTCCAGCAGCGCAGCAGGTACAGTCGGCGAAAACTATTCTTCAGCAGACTGGGCAACAAGTTAACGAGTTAAACGGTGTACCTCTGTTTTTGGCGAGAGGTGGCCCGGAAAATGGTTATCTGACGATTCAACGGGGCGGTAAAGAAGAGCTTCCTCTGTTTTTTAATAAGGAGGACTTGCAGGAAATGGTCGAACGTTTTAAGCAGCAGCAGCCGAACGTGACTGCCACAATCAAGATTGAGGTGGCGAACTTGGAGAGGATTTTGGAGGCTTTGGGTACTGAAAATGACCCGTCTTTGAGCCAAATGATTTTAATTCCGTCGCGGGAATCATTAGAATATCTGCGATCGCGCCAACCGGCTGGTGCTGGCCAAAATCCACAGGCTGCTCCATCTCCAGCTCGATCGGCTCCATCTCCAGCTCCAGCTCGACCGGCTGCATCTCCAGCTCCAGCTCGACCGGCTCGCTAATAGTCAGTAGTCAGTAGTCATTGGTCATTAGTTAGCAGTCATTAGTCATTAGTCATTGGTAATTGGTCATTAGTCATCTTGCCCGCTCGCGAAGCCGAAGGGTACTCATTGGTCATTAGTCATTAGTTACAGACAAGATTTACTCAAAAATTGGTTCATGTGCTACTTATAGTAGCGGTAAGGTGCGCTGTGGATGGAACCCTACATAATTAGGTTTTGCGTTCGGGACTAAGTTGGTAGGTTGGATTGTTGCATTTCTCGACTCAACCTACTATTTATCAATTCTCAATTCCCAATTACCAATTACCAATTACCAATTACCAATTACCAATTACCAATTACCAATTACCAATTACCAATTACCAATTACCAATTACCAATTACCAATTA
>RDXX01000007.1 GCA_004292955.1 Oscillatoriales cyanobacterium
TTAAAAAAGCCTGAACTGATTGCTGGACAATCACTTCAGGTTTAAATTTTTTAATTTCATAACCATCTATTCTGTTTGAAGACCTGCGGAATGTGGGATGTAATTCGCTGTAGGCTGTGGATGTCGTTAATTCTCGGAGCATTCCTGATGAGTACTTTAGCAATTGTTGAAGCCTTTAGAGCTGATTGACTGACAAAAGTTTAATTAGCCCAAACTACAGTGGTAGCTTGAAACTCAATTCTGTAAGTTCTTTGCTGATGTTGTAGACGAGAAGCCTTGACTGGTTCGGGGTCAATATTAGTAGAAAAAGAGACAACAGAAATTAAATTCCAGCCCTTGTTCAGAGCTTGTTTGACCCAACTCCAGCCAATTTTTAAGTAGCTAGCACCCCGATACCAATGTGGATCTACACAGCGACGCTGACCTAAAATGACAACTTCAACACCTTGAGCAGTCAAGAACAAAGTAGTCATCGCTAACACTAAGCACAGTCGAGAAAGAGCTGGAGCGGAACGGAGTTTAGAGTCTTCGAGATTGAATCCAGAGGATTTATCATCCAGAAAATTTTCCTCAATGGTAAAGCGGAAACCATATTCCCGAAAAGTTTGGAGATTAGTAGGCTCCGTACTAATAATGTACCAGTGTTCGCCATTCGTAGATTCCCACGCAATTGCTAGATGGACATCTGTGAGCGAGTTACATTTGTGAATTTGAACGTTGTGGATCAGTTTTGCCTCGCCGATGGCTACCGGAAATTGACTCACTCGCTGCCACCCCTGCCGTGGATGACGCAGCCAAAAATTGCCTTTAATCCGGATTCGACAGTGCCAGCCTAATTTTCTGACATAACGGACTAATTCGGCATTGGCAAACCCCCTGTCAGCCAAGAGAATGACTTTGACATCGACGGGTAGGAGCCTAGAGACACGCTTGAGAAGGTCCTGATAAGTATCGATTTTGACACTACTACTTTTGTGTTTGAGTACTCGCCAGCCCACCGGAATCGCTCTGCCCAAATGTACAACACAGATCCGAATGATGCAATATTTATCCCATAACATACTGGTATCAAAACTCAGATAAATTTCTGAGTCTTTCCAGTTGGCAAATACCGCCTTCACTACAGGACTATACAGTTTTGCTGGGTTGATGCGGGGATTATTTACCCATCGAGACAATCTTCGCTGTGTGCTTTGGGCTATTTGTGCTTTGGTGCAAACATGGTCGATCCATTTGGTTAGATTTACCTTGCCTTCTACAATCAAACCAACCATCATCCAACACATCACTCCTAGATGTCTTAAATCTGACCACTGACTGTATTGACCTGCGAATTTCATTAGTTTATGATGAAGATGAGAGGGGCGATCGATCATTTCGATTCATACTGGTTTTTTGGTTAAGAACAGTTTATCCCTCTTTTTCTCTTTAATCCAGTCTGGGTCAGCTTTTATCCCGATCTTGACTGACTTTTGTCAGTCAACCAGCCTTTAGAGACTTGCCCGATTTGCGCCGGACAGCCGGACTACGCCATGAGCAAGCGCTCTGTTTGGCCTTATTAGACCTCTTGCAAAATAATTTTATGATATAATGGAAAGTTTTGCTTTACTGGATTGAATCCCAACTCTTAACTTATGTTTACTTTTGCCTTACTAGAAACAGGATAAGATACTAGAAACTTATATTGGTTGTTACACAATCAGTAAATCATGAAAAATCAATCT
>RDXX01000028.1 GCA_004292955.1 Oscillatoriales cyanobacterium
GCTAGTAATTGGCAAAAACGTACAATGGAAAAATGAGATCAATTTAGGCAAGAGAACAAATCAAAACTTTGTCAGCATTCCTCATGCTCGACTAATTGAAATGTTGAAATACAAAGCTGAATTGATGGGAATAAAAGTGATAGAACAAGAAGAATCCTATACTTCCAAATCGAATTTTTTAAATTTAGATCCAATTCCTGTCTATGGGAATATTGGCGCCCAGGATGCCAAATTTAGTGGAAAGCGAATTAAGAGAGGATTGTACAAAACATCAGACGGTCGATTGATTAATGCTGATGTTAATGGATCTTATAATATTTTGAGAAAAGCAATCCCAAATGCCTTTGGCGATGGGATAGAGAGCTGCGTAGCTCAGCCGAGGCGGGTTAATCCGCTCGAAGTAAAAGTGAAAGGGGAGGGAATTGAAGCCTCCCATGTCATGTAATAGATGACTATACTTTTACCAGCTATTAAGCGTCAATTTGACCAGGTAAAATATTATGTCGCTCGATATGAGATGATATAAAATCATTTATTAGCGTTTTGGACAAATAGATATATGTCATCCCGCTGATATTTGAGTGTAAATTGGGGATGGTTGGCGAGTTGAGTTATCAGGTTTTGCACAAAAGCTCGATCGCTCATCCAGCCAGGATACCTCAGATTTAGCAAGACATACTCAAACTCTGCGAGATTTCCAGGAGGCGTCTGAGCCTGAGTTAAGCGTACTACAGGGCGGTGCGTTAAGTGCGGAGCCATGTGAGAAGTGGTTAAAACACTGCCTTTTGTGTTGACAAGGGCGATCGCTTCTCTGCTAGCCGACAAGGTATCGAGGGAATCTACATAAATAGTCCAAAAATAGCCGTATTTCGCTAAAGCTAAGAAACCAATTAACGACCAAATTACAATAACTCTCGGTAATTGATATTTAGGAATTGGCAATTTATCAAAGATTGTATTTCCCTGGTGCTGATTCCTATCTGCTAAACTAGAAATTACCGCAACCAACAAAAACGGCAATATCGGAATAGAATATTGATGAATCAAGTCTCGTTGAGCGGGGATATCCGAAAGAATATTCATCGCCAACATTGGTACAGCGCTAATTAAAGGTGTCAGATGCCGTGGCGAAATCCACCAAATTACAGGTAATATTAATAAGGCTAAATATTCAAAAGTGTCAGCAGAAAACAAACGCCCTAAAATTAGATTTGGTTTCAAGATTAAATTAACAGCTATTTCTAAAACCGAGTTTCCCAAATATTGATATCGCCCGATTCCCGCGTGTTCTCTTCCCTGATTGAAATATGGTATAATTCCCTGAGTAACTACCAGAAACCAACCTACGCCAAGAAATAGAGCTATCAGCCCGCAATTGCGTTTTTTGTCAAAACATAAGAGCCACAATCCCATCGCAGCTACAGTTAAAGATAACACGGCTTTGCAGCTCAAAACTAAGACGATGGCAGCACAAAACCACAGAGTTTTATTGAGTCGCGCGGCGAGGATTGCTGCTAGCAGTGCGGGTAAAGCAATGACTTCGGGGTGGAAGTCGAAGAGGTTGACATTGAAGACTAAGGGGTAGAAAAGGTAGATACAGGCGATCGCCCAAGCTATACTATTCTTTAACCCAGCTTGACTAGCCAAACCCCAAGCCGGCCAAGCCCCGGATGTCAGGGCGACTGCTTGCACTAACAACAGCCAATGAACATCGGGATATATTTTGTACAGCAAAGCCACGGGATACATCACCCCAGCGGCGTGATTTCCCAGGTGGTGAATTTCCAGAAATGAGGAAAACGGCGTTTCTCCTTGACTGATGAGATACGCTACTTGATCGTAAATTCCGAGTTCAAAGGCGTTGGATTCAAGCAGGGCGTGGCGTACACTGCTGCATAGAAAAAATATTAGGGCGAAAAGGGCGATTTGCCAACTTACTGGATGATATTTTAGCTTAAAATTGTTCATATTGTATTCATTCCCAAATTATCTTAAAATTATCTGCGTCTGTCTGTGTTGCATTTGCCTTAAATCTGCGGTTGGTTTATCAATGAATAATTGCAATAAGTCTACTAATTGCTGATTTTCTGAAACAAAAAAACATCATCTTGCTGAAAGCTAATTTTAAATGCAGGAGATTGTTTCAGTTGAGTCACGACACTCGCAGCAGTATCCGCAGTATCGTGCCAAGGATGGCGCATATTTAATAGCACATACTCAAATTCATTCAAACTTTGTCCGTTGGCAACTTGATGCAACAATTTAATTGTTGCACGATGAGCGAGATGAGTTGCTAGGGAATTATCCGTTAAGACATTGCCTTGAGTTTGCACTCTATTAATTGCCTGCCGCGTCGCTTGCCAAGTATCGAGAGACTCTAAATAAATTGTCCCAAAATATCCATACTTTGCTAAAATTAAGAAACTCAAAAACGACCACAAAATTAACAATTTAGACACATTAGCAAATAGCAATTTTCCCCACCTCCAACTGCGGTGAATCCACAGGCGGCGCATCCAGATATGTTTGACAGATTTAATCGAAATACGTTTCGAGACTGGCTTCCAAATTCGCGGCATCAAATTGCGGTGATTCCATAGATAATTTCCGGCATTTTTCCAAAAATTATTGCCTCTTTGCTGTCTGTCTGCTATGGTAGAGATTACCACGGTTAATACAAAAGGAAATATCGGTACTGAATACTGGTGAATCAAATCTCGCTGGGCGTCAATATCCGAAAGAATATTCATCACTAGCATGGGAAAAGCACCTATTAATGGTGACAGGTGGCGCGGGGAAAGCCACCAAATTACAGGGAAAAACAACAAAATCAAATATCCGAAAGTATCAGTCGAAAACAAACGGCCTAAAATGAGATTTGGTTTCAAGATTAAATTAATCGCAATTTCCAAAACTGAGTTTCCTAAATATTGATATCGCCCGACACCTGCGTGTTGTTTGCCTTGATTGAAATATGGTACGATTGCTTGAGTAGCTATCAAAAACCAGGCTGCACCGAGAAATATAGCAATGAGTCCGCACTTGCGGGTTTTCTCAAAGAAGAATAACCAAACTCCCATCATCAAGACTGTCAAAGATAGCACGGCTTTGCAGCTTAAGATTAAGAGGATGGCTGCACAAAACCACAATGTTTTATTCAGTCTGGCGGCTAGGATTGCTGCTAAAATGGCGGACATTGCTATGACTTCGGGGTGGAAGTCGAAGAGATTGACGTTAAATACTGCGGGATATAGCAGATACATGGCTGAAATGGCGATCGCCTTTGGTTCAGTTAATCCCGCTTGACGTGCTAAACTCCAACTAGGCCAAGCACCTAAGGCTAGGGCAAAAGCTTGCACGAATAACAGCCAGTGCACGTCGGGATATATTTTGTAGAGTAAGGCTAGGGGATAGAAGATAAAGGCAGTATGATCTCCTAAAATATTGATTTCCATTAATGAGGAAAATGGTGTTTGATTTTGGGAGATTAAGTAAATTGCTTGGTCAAAAATTGCTAAGTCGTAGGCAGTGGAATGAAACAAAGCGTGGCGCGCGCTGCTGGCTACAAATAAAATTATCGTTGTGACGACAATCATTAACAATACTGGATGGGATTTTGGGGATTGTAAGGTTAGCATTTTCTTGGTTTAATCGGCGATGCGTTTAAATAGTAGAACTTGGTTTTTTTGATAAGTTAATTGAAAAGCGCGATCGTTTTTAAGTTGATTTGCTAAGGTGTTACCAATTTTTTCAGTATCTGGCCAGGGATGGCGGAGATTTAATAATATGTATTTAAATTCAGCTAAATTTGTTTGGGGTGAAATTTGTGAAAGTAATTTGACTGTGGGGCGATGGGCAAAGTGAGGAGCAAGTCTATTATCTGTTAAAATACTGCTTTGGGGTTGAACTTTGGCGATTGCTTCTCGTGTGGCTTGCCAGGTATCTAGTCTATTTGCGTACAGAATAAAGTCTTTGGATTCTCCCAGCAATAGGAATATTATTAATGACCAAATTATCATTGCTTTGGGTAATTGCATTCCCAGCCAAAGTTGCCGAATTTGGATGTTTTTAAATTGTAGCTTTGCGGTATTTGGTGCGCTAGATAACGGTTGATTGAGTATGTTTGTATTTTTTATTGCTTGTTCTTTGGCGATAATTGCTAAGATTAAAAATGGGACAATTGGCACTGAATATTGATAAGCTAAACTGCGTTGAAATGGTAAATCGGAGAGGATATTGATAATTAATGTAGGGATGGCTGGAATTAGGGATGTTAAATATTTGAGGTTGCTTTTGCGGGAGAATGGCAGCAACAGCCAAATTACGGGTAAGGTGAGGACAAATAAGTATTTGAATGTGTCGAAGGAAAGGATTTTTCCTAATACTAGCTGTGGTTTTAATATGAGGTTGATGATGATTTCTAGGACTGATTTGCCTAAATAGCTGTAACGCCCGACTCCGGCGACTTCGCTACCGCTAAAGTAGGGGATGATTTTTTGGGAAGCTATCAAAAACCATGCTACACCGAGTAAAAGTGCGATCGCCCCAAATCGTTGCTTTTTATCGCAAACAAACAGCCATAAGCCAATAGCAGCAACGGTTATAGACAAAACTGCCTTGCAACTTAACACCAGCAGAATTGCGGTACAAAACCACACCAGTTTATTTAAGCGCGCTGCTAAAATTGCTGCTAACAGTGCGGGTAAAGCGATTACTTCCGGGTGAAAATCAAATAAGTTGATGTTGAATACCACCGGATAGAGCAAATAAATTAGGGCGATCGCACGAGACTCTTCTTGATTTAAACCCGCCAAACGCGCTAAACTCCAGCTAGGCCAGGCTCCCAGCGATAAAGCAACTGCTTGTACCAACAGCAGCCAATGCACATCCGGGTAAATTTTGTACAACAAAGCCAGCGGATAATAGATTACCGCTGCGTGATCTCCCAAAATATGAATCCCCATCAAGGAAGAAAACGGCGTTTGGTTTTGACTCAGCAAGTAAATTGCTTGGTCAAAAATTCCCAAATCGAAGGCTGTGGATTGGAATAAAGCGTGCCGTAAACTGCTACAGGCAAAGAAAATTGTAGCAGCAATGGCGATCGCCCAAACCAAACTCGACGGTAAGCGCGATCGACCTTCTTCTATATTTTCCCCGATTCCAACGCCGATATCCTCATGGTCATCAGCAAAATTTTCCCCATTTTCCATGAAATCTGGCACTAACTGACGACTCAAAATATGATTCCTTCAAATATGCTTACCACGCCATAGTTCAATACGGTTCACTTAAAACTATTTATGCGCCGGAGATCCCCCTAAATCCCCCTTAAGAAGGGGAGTAGGGGTTGACTTTGAGAGCATTCTTGTCCCACCCCCTACTCCCCTTTTTTAAGGGGGGTTAGGGGGGATCTGTCTTAATTGAACCGTATTGCGGCATAGTTAACCGCTAATTTTAGTTCCGGTAATCGTAATATTAGAATAATCCACAAAACCTTAAAAAATTGTGAAAGCAATAACTCTTCTCGGCTCCACAGGCTCCATCGGCACTCAGACTCTGGATATTGTAGCTCAATACCCGGAACAATTTCGGATTGTCGGGTTAACCGCCGGACGAAATGTAACGTTACTCGCACAACAAATTCGCCAGTTTAAACCAGAAATTGTCGCGATTTGCGACGAAGATAAATTAGAGGAATTGCAAAGCGCGATCGCAGATCTCGACCCTCAACCTATTTTACTTGCTGGCGAGTCAGGCGTTGTCGAAGTTGCCCAATATGGCGATGCTGAAGCCGTCGTCACCGGCATAGTTGGCTGTGCCGGTTTGCTGCCAACAATTGCCGCTATCAAAGCAGGCAAAGATATCGCCTTAGCCAATAAAGAAACATTAATCGCCGGCGGCCCCGTTGTCAACCCCCTGATCGAAAAATACGGGGTTAAAATATTGCCGGCAGACTCGGAACATTCGGCAATTTTTCAATGCCTCCAAGGCATACCGGCGGGAGGGTTGCGCCGAATTATTCTCACAGCTTCGGGCGGTTCTTTTCGAGATTTGCCGATCGACAAATTAGCACAAGTAACAGTCGCCGATGCCTTGAAACATCCGAATTGGTCGATGGGGCAGAAAATCACCATTGATTCTGCTACTTTGATGAATAAAGGATTAGAAGTAATTGAGGCTCATTACCTGTTCGGCATGGATTATGATGACATTGATATTGTCATCCATCCCCAGAGTATCATTCACTCGTTAATTGAGCTACAAGATACATCCGTTTTGGCACAATTGGGCTGGCCGGATATGCGTTTGCCCCTACTTTACGCTTTGTCTTGGCCGGAAAGAATTCAGACAGATTGGCCGCAGCTAGATTTAGTAAAATCCGGTGATTTAACTTTCCGAGAACCAGATCACGAAAAGTATCCTTGTATGCAGTTAGCCTATGCGGCGGGACGTGCCGGTGGTTCGATGCCGGCGGTGCTGAATGCGGCAAACGAACAGGCCGTAGCGCTATTTTTGGAGGAAAAGATTACATTTTTGGATATTCCGAAGTTGATTGAAAAGGTGTGCGACAAACATCAAGCTGATAACTGTGAAAGTCCGGCTTTAGATGATATTTTGGCTGCGGATCGGTGGGCGCGGCAGGAAGTTTTGACAAAAAGCATGGAATTGGGCGATCGTATTCTTTCGGTTCGCTGATTCTTAGATGTAGACGGCGGTTGAAACCGCGTCTATACAAACAAAACCCGCCGACGCGGGTTGAAGATAAGATGGTGAAAATTACGCGATTTTCTTCATTTATTTCTTCATTCCGCGGAGGCGGAATTCGTTTTTGTAGACGCGGTTTAAACCGCCGTCTTCTATTTTCCGATTATTGATATAATTCCCCAATATGTCGATCGCAGCAACACCCAAGGAAGAAGCCCAACAATCAGAGCATTTCGAGCTTGGGTAAAAGAGCAACTACAAACAAAACAGGGCTAGGGGCGGATTTCAGTAACTCCCCGCTTTCGCCGCCAAATCAGCCGCACTCATCTTTTCGTACATTTCAAAAGGTTGATGAATCCAAGGATTATCCGGCAAATAATCTACATAATAATCCGGCTTCGCAACAGAACAAGCCTTGTACCAAAGCACAGCAGTCCGAATTTCCTGAATATCCTCGCCGTAACGACTCTTCAGCCAAACAATAGCTTGCTCTAAACTAATTCCCGAATCCACCAAATCGTCAACTAGCAGAATGTGGCTGCCCAAATTATCGCCCACCATTGTTAAATTAGGCGCAAACTCGATCGCCCGCCGGACTTTTCCCTCCGCCCCACCATAGGACGAGGCCGCTAAAATCGCCAGAGGTTTGTCGAAAATCCGCGACAGAGTATCGCCGACGCGCAGCCCTCCCCTCGCCAAACAGACAATGCGATCGAATTTCCATTGAGATTCATTAATTTTTACAGCCAAATCTTCAATTTTTCGGTGGTACTCAGACCAAGAAACGTAAAGGTCACTCATGCCAAATATTATTGAAATATCAAAGATATTATTCAATATTTTGGGGAAAAAGACATGAATGCAGAGGAACTTCTCAGACGGTATGCAGCCGGAGAACGGGTTTTTCGTACAGTAGACCTGGCTGGGATCAATATGTCAAGGACAAATTTGCGCGATATTGACTTAACTGGAGCTAGTTTAACAGGTGCAAGTGCGATCGGCATAACGCTCTACAGAGCCAATCTGTATCAAGCAGATATCAGCAAAGCCGACTTCTCCCAAGCCAACCTCATGTCGGCTAATTTCGGCGAATGCGAGGCGATGGGAGCGAACTTGAGCGGAGCTATCTTGCGGAGTGCCGTGCTCAGCGGGGCAGATTTTACGGGGGCGAGTCTCAGGGGTGCAGACATCAGAGATGCCAACCTTCAACGGGCAATTTTGATTCAAGTTTATGCAGTTAACGCTAACTTGCAAGGTGCCAATTTGACAGAAGTAAAACTTTGCGGAATCAACCTGACTCAAGCAAATTTAACTGACGCCAACTTAACACAAGCCGATCTCAGCCATGCTAATCTCACTCAAGCAAATTTGAGTTGGGCTAATTTGACAGAAGCAAATCTCGAAAAAGCTAATTTGAAGGGAGCAGATTTGAGCGGAGCTAACCTGATTTGTGCAAATCTGCATCTAGCAGATTTGAGCGGAGTTTCCCTTAAGGGAGCAAATTTCAGGGGAGCAAACTTGCATCAAGCTTCTTTGCGCGGGACAAATTGGAAGGAGGCGAATCTGAGAGAAGCTATGATGCCTGACGGCACAATCTCGGAGTAAATAAGCTTGCAACACAGAATTTAAAACCGCAGGGTGCTGGTGGCGCACCCTACATTTAGCTTAATTCCAGATTTTATTGAGGGGATTTAATTCGATCTTCAGGTTACCCCGCCCAAAAACGGAGACAGGCCTCCGAGACTCGCCTAGTGGAGAGTCAAAAATTTTAGATCAAAGTTCAATCTCCAGATTTATCTGTTGAGACAATCTCAAATCTCAAATCTCAAATCTCAAATCTCAAATCTCAAATCTCAAATTGATTGACAGTGCATTTAAAGAGAAGTGGCAAAATTTTGGGTAACAGTTTAATCTACAACTTTCAGCCAGCCCCGGCGAACCGCGTGGAGCAAGCGGTTGATGGCTGTTTGATCTTCTTCGGTAAGACAGTCATTTAATAGCGCACTCTTGAGCTGTTGTCGGTGAGTGGGAGTCAGCAGACCGGAGTGATATACCTGAAACACTAGCTCTGCAATCGTAAATTGAGGTAAAAACGTTTGGGTCATCATTGGTTTTTTTTGAAATCACTTTTGACATTATTGACTGATTTTCCAAATATTTATGTGATTCAAATACGCCAGTAAATGTGATCGATTCTGTCTTGATTGGTGATTTGTGTCAATCGGACTTGGGGAGCGGATGTTTCCTCGATCGAGAGAGCATCTCGAAACACAAACCCCGTCCCGATTCCTCCTTTTTAGTAACTCCAAAATCTGTGTTTTTTGTTAAAAGCTGCTGACAAACAAATTAATATTAATTTAACAAATCACTAAGTATGTCCTTACCAATAAACATAGATGCGTTGAGGGGTGAGAACACTCATTTACTCTTTTGTATATGAGCGATCTTGACGCTGAAAAACACCTACAATGTACTGCCTTTTTTTTGCGATGACTACTAAGTAATTACTCCTAACTAAATCAACCGATATTAAACGTAAAACTTTTACGGTGTTGGGAAACCCACTTTGCTTGCATTTACTGGGTATCTTTGTGTAGTTTTTTTTTCCGTAGATATACTTAATGAGTGCCCGCTGCTGACTACTGACTACTGTCCGCGTGCGGGGACAGCACTAAGGACTGTTAACGGTTTTGCATCAAAAATCCCGGCATCTTCAAGAAACCGGGTGCGATCGCCACGATCGCAACAAAAAATATTTTTGAGAGGGTTAATGGAGAGACCTACTCACGGAAATCTTACTTGCGGGCAAAGCTTTACACCAGACAGAGTAGAACTACCAATCTAAACTTACTGTCTGAGGGTACTAATCGGAAATTCTGACCCATCCGCGGCGGATAGCGTGAAGTAGGCGGTTGACTGCATCTCGATCGTCTTCGCACAGAGCGCTTTCACAAAGTGTACGCAGTCCGTGACTTTCGGTACGACTCAGATTGCCCGAATGCGTGACTTGATAAAATAGTTCAGCGATCGTGCGATCGGATTTTAAAGTCAGAGTTTGCATGAAATCTCGTTGAACTCGGCTATTCTAATATCCAGCATTTGAGAACAGAGTAGGGTGATGGCCGTCGGGTAAGCTCTGTGATCTTTCTGAGATCTGCTTGTGATCTAAATCTCTAAGTGTACGTGAGTCAAATCACTTAAAAGGAGAGACCTCGATCGCATTGGCTGTGATTGTGGCGGTAGCCTCCAGGTTGGACGAAACCTCAAAAACTCCTGATGGCAAGACTTTGAGCGCGATTGTTGGTGGTTTCGTCGGTGTGCCTCCGACATCCTAGGCTGTGGACTCCCAGACTGGTAAAACTGTTCGTTTTCAACACTCCTCACCAAGGCCTCCAGTTGCGATCGGCGAGCCGCAGCCTGAGATACAATAAATTATCAATACTTCGACCCCATCTATAGGCAGGCAGGTAAAAGAATGCTCATTATTGGCTACTTTTCGGTTTCCTTAATCGTTTTTGTGGTTTGGTTCATTGTTTTTTGGAACGATACTTCAACATCCAAAAAAGACTTGCTCTCTTGGGTGGCCTTACTACTCGGCCCCCTGGTTTGGCCTATTGTTCTACCCTTATCCCTGTTTCAAATTAGTAGCAGAAAGTCGGTTGAACAAGAAGCTAAAGCAGAGCAAAAATTATAGTAAATTGTGGAAGTAACTGACTCAAACATAGTTAGTCATCTTGCCTGAATCATCATTCCTCGCTCCTCCCATCGAGTAAATCATCTTGTTTTATTACAAAACGTGGCATCTAGAAGGTGGAATCAGATAATAAAAATACTGAATCCTAAAACAGTATGTTTTTACCGCTATCAAATTCTGCCTTCTGTTTTTTGATGCCTGCTGTTATTTGGTGAGATTGTGATTTAAGGCTGCCACTCAGTCAATCGATTTTAGATTTTAGATTTTAGATTTTAGAGGCGACCCCACGGATAAATTCGGGGGAAGAGAGGATTTTCGATTTTCGATTTGGGATTGATTTGGTCAAAAGTGTGAGACCCCGATTTTGGACAGCGACCGCAAAATTTTTTCAGTCATAAATTATCTTGCCACCTCCACCAAGCTCAAACTTAACAGGAAATTTAACACGTTCTCTTGCTGGCAAGAGTATAACTTCAGACATATTTTAGCGTTCGGCTGACAACTTAATGATTTTTATTATTTCCGGCTTCTGCGTACCATTAATCGAATTGGCGAAAATCATTGCTGGTTTTTGATAAAAAGCTATACTTTTTACCCTGTAAGCTTTTGATGTTAGATATTGACAGATTGTAGCAGCTTTCCAACAGAAAATTGTAGAGTTCGAGATCGCCACAAGTCCGAAACTCTTACCACAGTTAGATACACAATTAAAGGCAGAGACTTCAATATGAAATAGCCAACAAAACTCTTGCTTGTCTCAAGCAGGACTTGTTTTATGGGAGGAATAACGAGTGAGTTTATAAGGCGAGCGATGGAATTTTGATCTGGTGCTGCATTTTTGGGAACTTCCCCAAAAAAGTGCCGTCACAGTATCAAAATTCACTATTTGCACAAACCCTAGGAGTGAAAATGAACGAAATGTCTGAGAAGCGAATTTATGGAATTCTTAACGCAGTGTCGCTGCTAGTGCTGACCTACTATGCAGCTAGTTCAATCAATTATCTTTTCCAAACTGACGCTCACATCTACAGCTACGACAGCCAGAGCTATGTCAACGGGTCACCAGCAGACTTAGAATCACACTGAGCGGGTAAATAGTACAGCTTGTCTATGAATGCCAACGATTTTTTCGGGAAATTGCTAATTGTTAATTTATTGTGTTCGAGCGCGTCGGAATTAGCAATTAGCAATAAATAATTGCTGAAAACTATAATTTATAAAATTAATTTTTTAAATATAGCTGTATTCCAACTTACCTAAGACTTAGGCAGCACTGACACTTTTACAAAGGGCTGCTATTGATTTGTTGTGGAAGGCTGCGTTGACGTGCTTCCCATGACAGAAAATATCTTATGCACGGGCCATTCCCACAGATAACCTGTGGGGATAACTCATTTCGGCCTCTAAAACCTTGCTGCTTAATGCTTTGGAGGTCAATCTAGTGTTTTTGTTTTTTTGGGGAACTAATATTTTAACTGAACAGTCAGGTTGATTGAAGCGTACTAAGAAATGGCACTCTGTTAATTATTACGCAATCCTGACGATCGCAATTTGTGCGATCGATCATTATTTGCCATCTGGCGTGCAAGTTCTATCAAAGAGCATAGTCCCATTAAAAATGGTACATGAAAGCCTATAGCAGCCGGGTCAATCTGGGTCTCAACCGATGTCCCGTTTAATTGATGAAATCCCGTTGAAGGGAACAAGTAGAAAAAATAATTTAGGGGGGGAATGTAAATGACACAGGTAACTAATCCAACTCAGCCACAATCGGCAGTTGAAAATCGTGGGGGTGGACTTGATATTATCGGCACCCAAGGCGATAACAGGATACGTGGAACGATCGAAGAGGATATCATCCTAACTTTTGGGGGCAACGATATCATTGCTGGTGGCAGTGAGAATGACCTGATTTTTTCAGGAGGTGGCAATGATAGTGTGGGTGGTGGCAGCGACAATGATACTATCTACGCTGGTACAGGCAACGATGTAGTCGATGGTGGTAACGGCAACGACACACTCTTCGGCGGTAAAGGTTTCGATCTCGTCAACGGCGGTGATGGTGCTGATTTCGTCTCCGGAGATCGGGGCAATGACACGGTACTTGGCGGATCGGGTAACGATACTGCTTTGGGCGGTGACGGCAATGATATCGTCTTGGGCGGTGACGGCAACGACAGCTTGTTCGGCGGTCGAGGGAACGATACTGTCGATGGTGGGAGAGGGGATGACTTTATCTCTGGCGACAGAGGATCTGACCTTCTGACTGGCGGCGCCGGTAGCGATACGTTCTACTTTGCTGGTGTTGGTGGCGATTATGGAATTGACACAATTACCGACTTTAACCCCGGTGAAGATAAACTCAGTTTCGATCGCAATGCTTTCTCTGGTTTGGGTGGCTCTTTCGATGCTACCGACTTTATCGTGGTTGCTGGTTTTGCTCCCGGAAGCGCACCAGCAAATACTTTGAACAAGATCGTCTACGACCCGCAAAACGGTTTGTTGTACTACAATCCAGGTAACGGCGGAGTGAAGACTGTGGCTCAACTGCAACCGGGGCTCAATCTTAGCTCCACTGCTGTCAGCAAGAACAACTTCGAGCTGTTCTAGAAAAACTAGCTCTTGCCAGAACAGCACCGGACAGATTCCGGGGCTGTTCTCACGCGGCAGTCTGACAATTTTGAAGGCTTCAATCTTAAGAAAGTGATGCTATGTGCTTAAGTAATCGATCGCCAAATCGATCGCCAAAATATAAATAATCTTAGAGTATAAAAATCTCAAATCATAACTCTGGGGGTTCACGCCGATGGGCTGAATTTCCAGGGAATAATGTGCTGCTCAACAAATTTTATTTTTCGGGAACTCTGGGCGGAACTTAAAAGTCTCGTGATTCAGAGTCTACTGAAAAATCGCAACTCAGTTTAAGCTCGATTGCGGGCGATCGAACTTTCGGGCGATCGACAGTTGCCAAGGACTGCGGTGCAATTTCTCAATCTTGAGAGCAATTAATTTATCGCGCTTGGCTTTCATCGTGAAAGCTTACCGAGGGATAACCGCTCCCATGCTCCCGATGAAGTAAGAAGCAAATGTCTAGACTTGTAACAAATGGTCTATGTGTATTTCTGGCTACAGTTTAAAAAATAAGTAGCCGCACCCAAGGTACGTATGGTAGACTCACAAACGTTTAAGTGGAATATTTTCGTGCTAGAGGAGGGAGTGATGGAGCCGAGAGTCCAAGGCAGAAAACAACTGATACTTGCTGCTCAACGAATACAAGATTCAACTCGCGGTTCCCGGCTCCCTGCTGACCAAAAATTTGGGATACAAGCCCCGTCCTTTTAGGACGGTTTTAATTGTTCCTAATTTTATTGGCAAAGCCTGTAATATAACAACACTCAAAAGATTTCTAGGCCCAAGACGCGTTGAAACAGCTACGATGCGGGCAAACTTAGAGACGGCTATAAGGGCAATGGTTAGCTCCAACCGTAGGATAGCAGAGTAAAAAGTCGCCATAGGGCATTGGGAGACTCTAAACGGACGCAGAGACAGAGTAAGACTACGACCAGCATCAGTCGATGAAGCGTCAAGAATCACCGCACTTTTAGGGCGGTGAGTATGTCAAAAATTAAATTACATGACAGCTTATAGCAGCCGGGTCAATTAGGGTCTCAACCGATGTCCGGTTCGATTTATTGAATCCCTTTGGAGGGAAAAGTGTATTGTAGAAAAGTGATTCATCTTTTAGGAGGAGTGTAAATGACACAGGTAACTAATCCAACACAACCAGCAGTTTCTTTGCCAGGAGCTGGCGGCTCCAGTGTTGTCGGCACCACAGGCGCAAACAGATTAAGTGCAGGCAATCTCAACGATATCATCCTGACCTTTGGGGGCGATGATGTCATCGCCGGTAACGGTGGGGACGACATCATTTTTTCCGGTGGCGGCAATGACAGTCTCGGCGGCGGCAGCGGTAACGATGCCCTCGTTTCAGGCAGTGGCAACGATGCTGTCTCTGGTGGTGACGGCGATGATAGAATCTTTGGCGGCAAAGGGAATGACCAGCTCGACGGCGGTGCTGGCAATGACTTGGTTTCTGGAGACAAAGGCAACGATCTCGTACTCGGCGGAACTGGTAACGATACCCTGTTCGGCGGCGAAGGCAGCGATACTGTCAGCGGTGGCGATGGCAACGATACCCTCTGGGGCGGTAAAGGCAGCGATACTGTCGATGGTGGCGCTGGCAATGACTTTATCTCTGGCGACAGAGGCAGCGATGTCCTGACTGGCGGTGCTGGCAGCGACACGTTCTACTTCGCCACCTCCGCCGCTACCGGCACATTAGACGGCATAGACACGATCACTGACTTTACACCGGGTGAAGATAAGATTCGCTTGAAGCAGGGCGGTGTGTTCGCTGGTTTGGGCAGCAGCTTCGAGGCGAGCGAGTTTGTCGTCGTTTCTGGTTTCAGCGCCAGCAGCCCAGGATCCACCAGTAACAAGTTGATCTACGACCCGACAAACGGTGCGTTGTTCTTCAACGGTGGCAACGGAGTGTTACAGGTTGCTCAGTTGCAGCCTGGCCTGACTATTACCTCGAACAACTTCGAGCTGTTCTAAAACAACTGGCGGTTGTGGGGCGACACCGGATTTTATCCGGGGCTGTTCTCACAAAAGCTGATAGTTTGAAAGGATTTCAACCTCATTCTGCCAACAGCGGGGTGAGGTTGAAATATTCAATGGCTCAAGTGAAGCAAGATCATTTAAAAAAATCGACCAACACCGATCGACCGAATTAATATTTTGCCCGATCGCACAAAATATAAATCAAGACCCTTGGGTTAAGCCAGATCCCCCCTTAGCTTGCCCCCTACTCCCCCTTAAAAAGCAGGGTGGTTTTATTGTGGTCACACAAATTAGGTACGTAGTTGCGCTTGGGCGCTCTTTCCTAATCTTATAAAGAGCGCTGAAGCGCAACTACGTACCTTCGCCCAAGCGTGAGCCAATCTTTGAGCGATAATTTTGGTAGTTTCAGATTTCTTTTCCCGACAATAAAACCACCCTGCCTAGCCCCCCTTAAAAAAGGGGGGGACAAGAACTTCATCAAAGTCCCCCTTTTTAAGGGGGATTTAGGAGGATCTCCGGGTAATAAAAATTGTGAACCCGATCGCCTAAAATATAGATAGTCTGAAAATATCAAACTTTCAAATCAAAATTTATACGTTTTCCTGAAGCGGTAAAGCAACCGCAACTGCACGGCAAGCAATGACCACTCAAGAATACATCCGGCAAGCCCAAGTTTATTTGAAGCAGGGAAAGTTAAGTCAGGCGATCGATTTTTGCCATCAGGCGATCGAACTACAGCCATTTTCGCCGCTAGCTTACACCACTTTAGGCGAAATCCTCGAAGCGAGCGGAGATCCGACGGCAGCAAGAGATGCTTTTGTGCAAGCTTTGGAGATTTCGCCAACGTTTGTGCTGGCCCATGCTTACTTGGGTCAACTTTACAGTGAGTATTGCTGGCTGGATGAGGCGGCTTTTCACTACGGCAAAGCTCTGGAGTTGAAGCCAGACTGGCCGGAGTTAAATTATAACTTGGGAAATGTTTTTCACAATCAGGGTAATTTGTTGGGGGCGATCGACTGTTACCGAAAGGCGATCGCCCAAAAACCCGATTATTTACTTGCTGTATTCAATCTGGCTGTGGTTTTAAATGAAAATAATCAGCTAGAAGCGGCAATTGATAGCTACCGTCAGGCGATCGCCCTCCAGCCCGATTATGTAGAAGCTTACAGCAATTTGGGCGTGATTTTGCTGAAGGAAGATCGCCCTGCTGAGGCGATCGAGATTTACCAGCGGGCGATCGAGATTAAGCCGGAGTGGGCAACGCCGCACAATAATTTGGGCCAGGTGTTCCACGAAAAAAGTCCCGAAAAGGCGATCGCATCTTACCGTCGCGCGATCGAGCTAGCGCCGGAGATGGTTTTGGCTCACTACAATCTAGGGAAAGCTTGGCAATTGCAGGGGGAACATTTGGCGGCGGTTGCTTGTTTCGATCGGGTAATCGAACTCAATCCCCAACATATTTCCGGCTATACAGACGCCGGATTTTCTTTGATGTTTTTGGGCAAAATTGCCGAAGCCATGCCTTATTTTCAGCAGGCGGTAGCTCTCAAGCCAGAATTTGTTGAGGCTTACTGCCGTTTGGGAGAAACGAGGCAAGTTGCCACTGTAGAGGATGATGAGTTGTCAAGGGCGATCGCTGCGTGCGATCGATTTCTGAAAGCGCTAACTGGAAGCAAGAAGGAAGAAGGAACAAGGAACAAGGAACAAGGAAAAGCGAACAAGGAAGAAGGAAGATTTATTACCGATGCCCAATTCCCAATTCCCGATGCCCAATTCCCAATGCCCGATGCCCAATTCCCAATTCCCGATGCCCAATTCCCAATTCCCGATGCCCAATTCCCAATTGGTGAAATATGCGATTATTTAGCAGAAATTTACCTGCATTTGGGGAATGCTTTAACAGAGTATGGCGGATATGAATCAGCCGCGGCTTATTATCAAAAAGCTTTGCAAATTCAGCCTAAAAATGTAGAACTTTACTGGCGGCTGGGAAATTGCTTGGCCCAGCAGCACCGATTCGGCCCGGCAATTGTCGTTTACCGCATGGCTTTGAAAATTCAACCAGCTTTACCTCATGTTTATTTTGAGTTAGCGAAACTGCTGGAAAAACAGGGACGCTTGGAAAGGGCGATCGATTATTATCAACAGGTTTTAGAGTTGCAATTGCACGGGTATGGAGACCCCAAACAGTGGGAGAAACAGACTTTTATATCCTCAGAAAGCAATTATTTAGAACGTCCGCGCGGTATTTATTTATCGAGTTGGGATTGGCTGGTTAATGCTAAGTTGGATGCTGGCAATTATGTGGAAATTGTTTGGGAATCTGCAACAGAAGCCAGGGTAGAAAATATTCAGACTTCTAAATTTTCTGTTAATTCGCAGTTGGCAAATTCCGATTGTGCCGGTTTAACTTGCGGGCTGTGTTTGCACAGAATTTCTAAGTGGTTCGATCCGGTGCATTTGGGTTGGGGAGTTTGCCGTTTGTCTAACTCGCAGCCGATACCTGTGGATTCCCCAAAAACTTTTGTCGCACAGATTCCCAACGGGCGAGTTTGGATTGTGCCGCAGCAAAATTATTGGCTGATTTGCAAGGCGATTGCTGTCATGACTCCTGATAATTATTTGCTGGCTGATGTGTCGAGAGATTATCCGGGTTTGTTGCCGGGATGCGAGAAGCATGATATCAGAAAACATAGCGTTTTTAAGTTAGAATCCTTTCCACCTTTAAAGCAGATAGACGGCAGCGTGGCGGTGCTTTCTGGTTTATCGGGAAATGTCTATTTTCATTGGATGGTGGACGTTTTGCCGAGGATAGAATTGCTGCGGCGCAGCGGTAGGGATTTGGCGGAAATTGATTGGTTTTTGGTGAACAGTTGTCAGCATGAATTTCAGCGGGAAAGTCTCCGGATTCTGGGAATTCCCGAGGAAAAGGTCTTGGAGAGCGATCGCATTCCTCACCTGCAAGCAACAGAGTTAATTGTACCTTCTTTTGCGGGATATTTGGGCTGGCCGTCCGGATGGGCGATCGATTTTTTGAGGCGGGAGTTTCTCAAGGGAATTATACCTGGTTCAAGTTATCCAAAGCGCATTTACATCAGTCGCAGCAAAGCCAGATATCGCAGAGTTTTGAACGAGGAAGATGTGGTTGAGGTTTTGGCACGATCGGGCTTTGTTTCTATTTTACCTGAGTCGATGTCTTTGGCAGAGCAAATTGCTCATTTTTACCATGCTGAGGTGATAGTTGCTGCCCACGGTAGCGGGTTAACAAATACGATTTTTGGTAAATCTGGAACTAAAGTAATTGAGTTGGTGTCGCCTCATTATATCAGTCATTATTACTGGGGAATTAGTCAATATTTGCAGTTGGAACATTACTTTTTAGCTGGTGAGGCTTTTGAATGTTATCCTATTAGACAGTTAATGTATCAAAATTCGCTGACTGAGGATATTTTAGTGAACATGAGTTCGCTGAAAAGGATGGTTGAAGTAGTTGGTTTGGGTTAGCTGGCGTCTGGAGTAAGTTTATTTATGCCCTCGATTGAGAAGATGGAAAAAGCAGCGGTTGATTTGAATCGGCAAGCAGAAGTTTATTTGGTTGAAGGAAGGTTGAATGAGGCAGTTGCTGCTTGCGAGTCAGCGCTGAAAATTGAACCGAATTTGGCGGTGGCTTGTCAGACACTTGGGAAGGTAATGCAGGTTCAAGGTGAAGTCGAGCAGGCTAAACAGTGGTATGAAGCGGCACTGGATCGCAATCCGAATTTGCCGGAAGTTTATGCTAATCTAGGCAGTTTGTATTCTCAAGGAAAACAGTGGGAAAAGGCGATCGCAAGTTGTGAAAAAGCGATCGCCCTAGCACCGAATTTTGCCGCGGCTTATCGGCTGTTGGCGAAAATTTGGATGCAGTTGGATCGGCGAGCACAGGCGGCAGACTGTTGGTATCAAGCTTTCAAGATCGAGCCAAATTGGGCAACGGCTGAGGAATACGTCACTCTGGGAAATAGTTTAGTTGAATTGGGAAAGCTCGATCGCGCTACTGAGTGTTATTCGCAGGCAATTGAACTAGACCCGCAACTGGCAACAGCTTATCACAATATGGGCGAAATGCTGGTCGCACAGAAACGGTGGGATGAGGCGATCGCCAATTACCGACAAGCCATTGCCATCAATCCAGATTCTTTTGAATCTTACCACAGCTTGGGTCAAACTTGGGCAGAGCGAGGAGAAGGCGATCGGGCGATCGCCTGTTACCGCAAAAGCATTGAACTCAATCCTAATTATGCTCGTGCTTACCTTGGTTTGGGCAATGTTTTTGTGCAGAAAGGTGAGTTTGATGAAGCTATTCAATGTTACCGCCAGACTCTGGCAATTAATAATAATTCCTATTGGGCGCATAATTATCTAGGAGAAGCTTTTGCTCACAAAAAGCTGTGGCAAGAAGCTGTTATTTCCTACCGCAAAGCGATCGAACTAAATTCAGATATTCCTTGGTTTTATTGCAATTTGGGAATTGCCTTAACCTGCGAAAAATCCTGGGATGAAGCTGTTGCTGCTTTCCTGCGCGCGATTCAACTTGAACCTAATTTGAGAGGAATTAATCAGAGGTTGGGATATGTTTTGCGGAAGCGCAGTGAATCGGGGTTAGACAGCACAATCGCAACTTTCTGTCAAGGTATTGAGGCACTTGGTAGCGGGGAATTTTTCCATAAATTGCTAAAAATTGAGTTAGATGGAGCTGATTTTTTTATAAATTTAGGCAATAGTTTAGCGAAACAGAAGCAGCTCGAAGGTGCGATCGTATTTTATAGCATGGCCGTGCAGATTGAACCCAATGCTGCGGAAGTTGTCGCGCAACTCAAGGAAGTTCGCGCGCAACAACAGGAGTTATACGTACAAATTGCTAATTACCGCAGCCAAATTGCGATCGATCCGACTAATTCTAAGGCTTACAATGATTTAGGCAATATTTTACCGCAATTAGGGGAATTGGAAGAAGCGATCGTTTGCCATCAACAAGCGAGCGCATTGAGGGGTTGGCCTGAGTGTGCACAGAAAGATTATCAATTTACTCAAGATTGGTTTACCCACAATATTCCTATTTGGCAACGGCACTTGCAGCCGCTTACAGGAATTGCAGATTTTCAAGTGGTGGAAATCGGTAGTTTTCAAGGAATGTCGGCTTGCTGGCTGCTAGATAATATTTTAACTCATCAGACTGCCAAAATCACTTGCATCGATTTATATTTTCAAGAAACTTTTAAGGGCAATATTGTTAAAACGGGGGTTGGTGAGAAGGTAATTGAATTGGAAGGTTACTCTCAAGATTTATTAGTAAACTTGGATTCAGAATTTTACGATATTGCTTACGTTGACGGCTGTCACAAACCCACCAGCGCTCTGCAAGATGCGATTTTATCTTGGAGGTTGGTGAAAGTTGGGGGATTGATGATTTTTGACGATTATCAGTTTACGTTTCCCGACAGCCCGGAGCAAGATACTAAAATCGGCATTGATGTTTTTCTGGAGATGTTTGGAAGTCAGTTAAAATTAGTCCACAAAGGCTATCAACTGATTGTTAAAAAAATCGGCAATGAAAGTTTGGGCGAGGAGCAAACTCTTTTGTCTCTGGGTTGGGAAAAGTTGGGGAATATTGCGGCAGATGCAGGTTATGTGGATGAGGCGATCGAACGGTATCAAACAGCTATTAAAATTAAGTCTGGCAACTACTCAACTTACCACAAGTTGGGCAAAAGTTTGCAAGAAAAAGAAATGTTCGAGCGAGGTGCGGCGGCTTACCAACAGGCGATCGCACTCAACCCTAATTTTAGCTGGTCTTACCACTTTTTGGGCGAAACTTGGCAGGTGATTGAGCA
This sequence comes from Oscillatoriales cyanobacterium, assembly GCA_004292955.1. GTDB lineage: Bacteria > Cyanobacteriota > Cyanobacteriia > Cyanobacteriales > Microcoleaceae > Microcoleus. The sequence goes on from RDXX01000028.1 coordinate 20,893, forward strand.
ATACGGCGAAGCTGCTGCTGCTTACCGCAAAGCCATTGAATTAAATCCAAATTTTTGTTGGACTTACAACAATTTAGGCGATGTGCTGATGGAGCTTTCTGAGTGGGAGGAGGCTGTTGTTAGTTACCGCAAGTTAATTGAGTTAAATCCCGATTTTTGTTGGTCTTACGACAGGTTGGGCAAGGCTTTAATTGCAGTGGAAAATTGGGAAGAGGCGGCCGCGGCTTACCGCAAAGCTATTGAATTAAATCCCGATGATTGTTGGCTGTACAATAGTTTGGGGGAAGTTCTGGAATCACTAGAAAATTGGTCAGAAGCAGCGGTTGCTTTTGCTCGTGCTGTTGAGCTAGAACCCGAGCACAGTTGGCTGTACAAGAAGCTGGGCGATGCGCTGCGGGAGCAAGGGGAACTCGAAAGGGCGATCGCAATTTACGAGCAAGGCATCAATGTAGATCCAAATTCCTGTTGGTGTTACGAAGGATTGGGTTTGATATTTATTGCACAACAGCAGTGGGACAAGGCAATATCTAACTTGGTTCAAACCCTGCAAATCAAACCAGATTTGTTTGGAATTTACTATCATATCGCTTATACTTTGGAACAACAAGGAGAAGTCGATCAAGCTGACATCATCAGATTAGGCTATAAAATGCTACCGTTGAGTTTTCTCCAAAAACACTGTGGATTTACTGACGACTTAGCAGTTACAGCAGAGTCAGAACCGAACATTACTTGCATTGACATCTATCCTGCAAGTGAAATCAATTTATCCGATTCCAGAACAATCCATAGCAACAGCAAATGTTGGCAAGATGAAATCTTTTATATCAAAAAATCTTTTGTTGCTACCATACCAAAAGGACGAGCTTGGGCAGATATTGCTACTACCGCCGTCATCACTTCAGACAATAAACTTGTCACCGATATTTCAATGGGTTGTCCTGAGTTGGTAATAACATCCGACAAATTGTCTCCCGTCGAACACATCGAGGGAAATGTAGCTTTTTTATCCGCTCGCTGGGGAGGCGCAGCTTATTTTCACTGGATGTTTGATGTGGTTACACGGTTCGAGCTTTTGCAGCGCTGCGGATTGATAGACACTATTGATAAGTTTGTTATCAATGCTTGCGATTTGTCTTATGAAAAAGAAAGTTTAAATACTTTAGGAATTCCACTAGATAAAATTTTAGAAAGTCGCTACCTGCCTCACTTTACAGCGGACAAATTAATAGTTCCTTCAATTTGTGATGGTGGTTCGGGAACCTCTAAATGGAAATGCGAATATCTGAAACGAATATTTTTAAATCAAGATAATTCCCAAAATACAAAATATTCAAAACGAATTTATATCAGTCGAAATCGAGCATCCTATCGGCGAATAGTCAATGACGAAGAGGTTGTCGCCTATCTAGAAAAAATTGGGTTTAGTACAGTTAAGTTAGAAATGATGTCGGTAGCGGAACAAGCAGCCTGTTTGGCTGCGGCTGAGGTAGTTGTCGCACCCCACGGAGGTGGATTGACTAATTTAGTTTTCTGCACTCCGGGAACTAAAGTAATTGAGATTTTTTCTCCGATTTATGTGCCAACTTGTTTTTGGACTATTAGTAATTTGTGTGAGTTGGAACATTACTATTTAATTGCTGAATTGTTTGATGACCAAACTCATAAATATTCGGGACATAAAGATATGCGGGTGGATATGAACTCGCTAGAGAAGTTAATGAATATTGCAGGAGTTGTGCATGAATAGTCACGATTACCACAAGTTGGGTAATTCCTTGCAAGAAAGCGGTGAGTTTAATGATGCTGTTGCTGCTTACCGCAAAGCTGTTGAATTAAATCCAGATTTTTCGTGGTCTCATCACAGTTTGGGCGATGTTTTGTTGAAACTAGAACGCTGGGAGGATGCTGTCGCGGCGTACAAAAAAGCTGTTGAGTTAAATCCAGATTTTTCGTGGTCTTATCATAATTTGGGTGATGCTTTACTGAAACTCGAATGCTGGGAGAATGCTGTCGCTGCTTACCGCTGCGAGATTGCACTCAACTCAGATTTTGCTTGGTCTTTTTACAATTTAGCCAACGCTTTAACTAAACTTAAAGAGTGGGATGAAGCTATTGTCGCGTATTTAAAAGCTATTCAAATTGACGGAAATTTGCCGGGAATTTACGAGAAGCTTGGATATGCTCTCGGACAAACAAAGTCTGACTCAAAGTCATTATCACAACAATTTCAATTGCAAGTTACACCGGAAAATTTGCAGTTTTATTTACAGTTAGGAAAGAATTTAGCAAAGCGCGATCGCCCAAAAAGCGCAACAATTATTTACAAAACAATCTTGACAATTATCCCAGATTGTGGATTGTCTTCAGCAGACTTGGAGCGGTTGTTACAGGAGCAGCAAAAGTGCGTTAGCGAAGCCATCGAGTGCGATCGCGCTTTAGCCTCAGCCCGCGCCACAGTCGCCCAAAAACCGGATGATTGCTGGTCTTATTACAATTTAGGTGCGGTTTTGAGCCAGCAAAAATATGGGGAGGAAGCGGCGGCGGCATTTTTGCAAGCAATGGCAATAAATCCCGATCTTCCTTGGTGGTTTTATTACAATTTGTGGGAAGTTTTGATTCAGCAAAACAAGCTGGATCGAGTTGAGAACTTTTGCCGAGAAGTTGTTGATGCTCAACCGGAGGCTTTTTGGCCTTATTTGAATTTGGGAGAAGTTTTGACGAGGCAAGGCAAAATTGCTGAGGCGATTAGCTGTTATCAAACTGTCAGTTACAAACAAAGTTTTGCATCTGTTATTAATAAAAAAACAAGCAATGTAGCTGTGGCAGAAAATACAGAGACAGGCAAGATGCCTGTGCCACAAAATATGGAGACAGGCAAGATGCCTGTGCCACAAAATACAGAGACAGGCAAGATGCCTGTGCCACAAAATTGTAACTTAAAACCAGTCAAATTTCCTAAGTTTATAATTATTGGTTCTCAGCGCTGCGGGACGACTTCTCTGTACACTTATTTAGCTGAACACCCGCAAATTTTGACTCCAATTAAAAAGGAGATGGATTTTTTCTCCTGGCACTTCCACAGAGGGATTGATTGGTATTGGGCGCATTTTCCCCTAATGCCGCCCGGAGAGGAGTTTGTAACGGGTGAGGCAAGTCCGAGCTATTTTGACTTTCGGGAAGCGCCGGAACGTCTCTACAGCGCGTGTCCAGAGGTAAAGCTGATTGTGCTGTTGCGAAATCCGGTCGATCGGGCGATTTCTCATTTTTACCGCTTAAAGGGCTTGAATTGGGAAGGGCGATCGCTCGATCGGGCAATTAGCGACGAAATCGAACGGCTGAATCAAAACCCAGAATACATCATCGGCGAAGAACCTGGGAATTACTTAGCTCGCGGCAGGTATATAGAATTTATTAAAAATTGGCTGGCTTTCTTCCCCCGAGAACAGTTGTTAGTTTTGCAAAGCGAAGATTTGTATGCAGGTGCGGCGGCGACTGTACAGCAAGTTTTAGCATTTTTAGATTTACCGGAATATCAATTGTCTGAATACCAAAATGCTAATCCTGGTTCTTATCAGCGGGTAAATGAGTCAGTTCGCGAGCTGTTGAGTGATTATTTTAAACCTTACAATCAGGAATTAGAGGAGTATTTGGGGCGGAAATTTGATTGGGAATAAGATAACACGGCGGTTGAAACCGCGTCTATAAAAACAAAACCTGCCTCCGCAGGTTGAATAAAAGGCGATTAAATTTGGGTTGTTCTCTTCAGTCTGCGGAGGCAGACATCGTTTGTGTAGATGCGGTTTTAACCGCCGTCTGCTAAAATTAGAACAACTTGTAAGGAGGTAATACTAATGCTGACAATCGAGCTAGATACATTACTTAAAAAACAAGCACTCCAACGCCAAGATCCTGAAGAGCGCTACATCACGGATAGGGTGAACTGGGAAGAATACGAGACAGTGCTAAATCGAATTGGAGATGCTGCGGGATATCGAGTTACTTATTTAGATGGGCTTTTAGAAATTATGTCACCTTCTCGTCGCCATGAAAATGGTAAAACTCGCATTGGGAATTTGCTGGAAATTTATTTTGTAGAAGCTGACATTGAATATTTCCCTTTTGGGTCTACAACTCTGCGGCAAGAGGAAAAAAGTGGCGGTACGGAACCGGATGAAGCTTACTGTATTGGCACCGATAAAGAATTTCCCGACTTGGTAATTGAAGTGATTGTTACCAGTGGCAGCATCAATAAACTAGAACTGTATAGAAGGTTGAATGTGCGAGAGGTTTGGTTCTGGCGAAATGATGGATTTTCTATCTACCATTTGCGAGAAGAGCTTCCGGTTGAGTTTGTATCGAACTGCGGTTATGAATTGATCGCAAACAGCGAATTGCTACCAGAACTTGATATCGAGATGTTGACAGAATGTGTCAAAAATCCTCACCCGCTAGCAGCAGCAAAGGCATGGAGGCGAAATTTGCGATCGGACTAAGGATCGCGAATTAAATAATTTACACATATTTGTGGGATGGGCGTCCCGCCCGTCCTTTCTGGACGGGCGGGACGCCCATCCCACAAGAACAATAAAAAATGTAAGTTATTTAATTTTCATTCCTAAACAGCAATTTTTCAATCTTATCCATGGGTGCATCTCACCTTTGAAGAGGGCGAAGCATGACCGCATATAAGTTATTAGTTATCATCCCATATTGACTACGGTCATGCTTCGCCCCTACAAACATATTTGCCAAAAGCCAGATGCACCCTGCTCGATCGCCAAGCTGTCGCAAAGACGAGCAACTGACTCGCGCGCACCCAGCAGTCCCAAGAAAAAACCCACTGCCCTTGACAAGTCATACTCGTTATGAGTACGCTATAACAAGCAAAGGAATTTAACCCAAGTACCGAAGGATTTAAAATCATGCTGACGAACCACGAAGGTCAAAGAGTACCCAAAGTCACGTTTCGCACTCGCAAGGACAACGAGTGGGTGGATGTCACCACCGATGATTTGTTTGCAGGCAAAACTGTAGCAGTGTTTTCTCTGCCGGGAGCTTTTACTCCCACTTGTTCGTCAACGCACCTCCCTGGCTACAACGAATTGGCCAAAGTTTTCAAAGCAAATGGCGTAGATGAAATCGTTTGTATTTCCGTCAACGACACTTTTGTAATGAACGAGTGGGCAAAAGACCAAGAATCAGACAATGTGACGTTAATTCCCGACGGTAACGGTGAGTTTACCGAAGGCATGGGAATGCTGGTAGATAAAACTGATTTAGGCTTTGGGAAGCGGTCTTGGCGTTATTCGATGGTAGTCAAAGATGGCTTGGTTGAAAAAATGTTTATTGAACCGGAGGAACCGGGCGACCCTTTCAAGGTTTCCGATGCCGAGACGATGCTGCACTACATCAACTCCGCAGCAGCTAAGCCGAAGGTAGTTTCGCTGTTTACAAAAATGGGCTGTCCTTTCTGCGCCAAGGCTAAGAAAATGCTGACTGAAAAGGGCTTGGATTATGAAGAAATCGTCTTGGGCCGGGATGTCACAACCCGATCGCTCCGGGCGGTGACTGGCGCTACAACCGTGCCGCAAGTGTTTATCGACGGCAAGTTGATCGGCGGTTCCGAAGCTCTAGAGTCTTATTTGGCAACTGCTTAGTTAGGGAAAAATACTTAGGCTGCGGGTTGGCAGCGCACACCTTACTCTGTTGTTGTTGGTGTACGCTGCCAACCTGCAACCGTCTTTAGGAATATATATCGCCATTCCCAGAGTTCGATCGCACCATTGATCCATTCTCGTGTAACAATTATTTGTGAAGTAATATTAAAAAAATCAGAAATGGGAGTGAACGATCGTGGATTTAAGCCTCGTAGCGTCAAATATCTTAAATCCACCAGTATTAGCATTTTTCATGGGAATGCTGGCGATTTTCCTAAAATCTGACTTAGAAATTCCTGCGCCCATCCCGAAACTGTTTTCGCTGTACCTGCTGTTTGCGATCGGATTTAAAGGCGGCGTCGAACTGTCCCGAAGCGGAATCAACCAGCAAGTCGCCCTGACAATCTTCGCAGCGATGCTGATGTCAGCGCTAGTACCAGTTTATACTTTCTTCATACTGAAGATCAAACTCGACTCCTACAATGCCGCGGCGATCGCCGCCACCTACGGTTCCATCAGCGCCGTCACCTTTATCACCGCAACTTCGTTCCTAAAAGAACTAGGAATCGACTTTGACGGTTACATGGTAGCAGCGCTAGCATTAATGGAATCCCCTGCAATTATCGTCGGTCTAATTCTGGTAAGTGTCTTCGGTGGAGAGGAAGGAAAACGCGAAATAGTTTGGTCAGAAGTGCTGCAAGAAGCCTTCCTCAACAGTTCAGTTTTTCTGCTAGTCGGCAGCCTCATTATGGGCATTCTGACAGGAGAACACGGTTGGGAAGTTATGAGTCCGTTTACTCAAGATTTGTTTTACGGGGTTCTGACTTTTTTCTTGCTAGACATGGGTCTGGTTGCTGCTAGCAGAATTAAAGATTTGCAAGAAACAGGAATTTTCCTGATCGCCTTTGCAATCCTAATTCCTATAGTTAATGCAGCAGTTGGTTTACTGATAGCAAAATTAATCGGAATGCCGCAGGGAGATAGCCTGTTATTTTCGGTATTGTGTGCGAGTGCTTCTTACATCGCAGTACCAGCAGCAATGCGGCTGACAGTTCCCGAAGCTAACCCCAGCCTTTACATTTCAACAGCCTTAGCAGTGACGTTTCCGTTTAACATCGTTGTAGGCATTCCCATGTATTTATACGCAATCAATATGTTTTGGATGTGAACTTATGGACGCAGTTAAAAGGATAGAAATTTTTGCGAACTCGGTGGAGCTCCCAAAGATTTTAGACGGTTTAGACAAAGCTGGCGTCCCTGGTTATTCGGTGATTCGCGGTGTCGCCGGCAAAACCACTAGGGGACGCAAATCGGACGATTTAGCAATGAGTATGCTGGATAATATTTATGTGCTGGCTTTCTGCGAGCCCGATAAAATATCGGCAGTTGCAGAAAATATTAGACCGGTGCTAAATAAGTTTGGTGGTGCTTGTTTTATTTCGGATGCAGTGGAATTGCTCACTACTAAGTGCGTTGGGTAGTCAGTTGACTGTTGACTGTTGACTGTTGACTGTTGACTGTTGACTGTTGACTGTAGTCAGTAGTTATTAGTAAGTAGTTACTGATTATTGGCAGATATAGTCTTTGTCAAAAAGATGAGGTACGTTGTTGGGCTTGGGCCCTATACGTCTAAGCGGTTATACAAGCCGCCAGTCATGCCTCATTTTTCTGAGAATCGCTATATTCAAAAATAACAAATAATAATTGCCAACTGCCAACTACCAACTGTCATTAGAAACCCGGTTTATTTAATAAACCGGGTTTCTGAATATATAGCCTTTCTCAAAAAGATGAGGTATAACTGACAGCCCACATAACTCTTAAACTAAGAGGGCTGAAGCCCAACAACATACCTCATTTTTCTGAGAACCGCTATATAGCCATTTCACATTATCAAAATCGGCCATTGCTCCTACATAAAATCGGATTGAGCTTTTACATAAGTTTTTTTTAATTAATTTAGAGTAATTTAATCAACGATAATGTGATAAAAATCTGTGTTGATTATAGCAATTTTACAATTTTAAAATCATCAGCGATCGGTCATTAGCCAGCGGTCATTTCAGGATTAATTGCATTTCGCCGCCCGCACCAAATTCAGAATTCTTAAGATATAGAAAAGAATCAGTAGCCCAAATCCGTTAGCGTGGTAAATTCTAAGCCACAACAGGCTATCGCGCGATCGACTAGCGATATTTTCAATAGGAGTTTAAACATGGCTGCATTAAAAGTCGGCATCAACGGATTTGGTCGCATCGGACGGCTAGTCATGCGTGCCGGCATCAAAAACCCGAACATCGAATTTGTCGGTATTAACGACTTAGTTTCGCCAGAAAACCTGGCTTATCTTTTCAAATACGACTCTACCCACGGTATTTATGACGGCGAAGTTGAAGGGAAACCAGACGGGATTGTCGTTGACGGACGTTTTATTCCGTGCACTTCGATTAGAAATCCGACTGAATTGCCGTGGGGTAAAGCGGGTGCGGATTATGTTGTAGAATCTACCGGATTGTTTACTGATTTTGACGGCGGTTCAAAACATTTGACGGCGGGAGCAAAACGAGTAATACTTTCCGCACCGACTAAAGATCCAGAAAAAGTTCCAACTTTTCTAGTAGGCGTCAACCACCACAAATTTGACCCGGCCACAGATACTGTTGTTTCTAATGCTAGCTGCACTACTAATTGTCTAGCACCAATTGCCAAAGTTATTAATGATAATTTTGGTTTGGAAGAAGGTTTGATGACGACTGTTCACGCGATGACTTCTACTCAGCCAACTGTAGACGGGCCCAGCCAAAAAGATTGGCGGGGAGGACGCGGTGCGGCTCAAAATATTATTCCTTCTTCGACTGGTGCGGCGAAAGCTGTTAGTTTGGTGTTGCCGGAATTGAAAGGAAAATTGACGGGTATGGCTTTGCGTGTGCCGACTCCAGATGTGTCTGTGGTTGACCTTACTTTCAAAACGGGGAAGGAAACTAGCTATAAAGAAATTTGCGAAGCTATGAAGAAAGCTTCTCTTGGCGAACTGAAAGGTATTCTTGGATATACTGAGGATGCGGTGGTTTCGACGGATTTTCAGGGCGATGCCCGATCGAGCATTTTTGATGCAGGTGCGGGAATTGAACTGAATTCTAAGTTTTTTAAGGTCGTTTCCTGGTATGACAACGAGTGGGGTTATTCTAACCGCGTCATTGATTTGATGATCTCGATGGCCGAGAAGGACGGAATTTTGGGTAAGTAGTATTGTAGGGTGGTTCGGCGGGGCGATCGAATGCGAACACGAATAAATCGAGATTTTCCCGCGCCGAACCTACCATCTGGGTAGACCGCCATGGGTTAAATTGTTGTTATTGTCGATCGCACTCCAACTCGAATTATGTCTGAACTGCCACCGCTGAACAACGAAACTATTTGGGCTATCCTCAACGAAGAAATGGACGATGCTGCTGTCAACCAATTAGTTTGGCTGTATCTCGGCTACCGCTATGATGCGGAGACTGGTAAGTGGAACAGCGCTGATGTTGCTAGCGAGTGGCGCGAAGATTATCCGGAACCGCCGGATTTTATTGATTCTAGGCCTGCGACGGTGAAATTGACGCGATCGACTCTTCCAGAAAACAAGCAGTTGCTGAAGGAAAAATTGGGATTTAAGGGCTATAAAATCGGGGAATTCGGGCCGAGACAGACTCGCAGGGCGACGATGGCTAATTGGTTGATGGGTTTTTTGGAGGCTGGGGCTTCATTCAGTTGACAGTTGACAGTTGACAGTTGACAGTTGACAGTTGACATGGAAGTCCGAGGATTGGAGTAATGAATCGTCTTCTTTTAATTTTTCCCCGATCGGGCTTCGGGCTTTAAACCAATTCTTTCTGGTAATAAATAAGAATTAAATAACTTATAATTTTAATGATTGTGGGATGGGCGTCCCGCCCGTTCTTTATAGACGGGCGGCACGCCCATCCCACAAGCTTGTGTAAATTATTTAATTCGCGATCCTAAGAAAGTATCGAATATTAGGGATTGAAACATTGATCAAAGTCTTGCTCAGTTTCTATTTTTATCTGCCGTTAATTAACAAAAATTAAAGATTTTTAGCGTCAGAATAAAGTAAAACTCTATCGCCCACACCAACATTAATCACCCGCAACCCTGACATCCGGCGGTTCCGTGCACTATTCTAGAGTCGGAACAAAACCATTGTGAGGAAAACTTTATGAAAACAACCACCATGTCTCGCTTAACCAGCATTTCCCTAGCTACGCTAATGCTAGTCGGCGTTTCAGTAAATGCGATCGCCACACCAGCCAACATCAAACCCGCAACCCAACTAGCCCAAGCTACCGCCAAAAAGCGCCTCGTAGTCATGGACTTCGACTACGGCACCACCAACAGCTATTACAGTTCCTACAGGGGAGTCGGCGCAGCCAAAGGCATCAGCGAACTCCTAATCAACGAACTCGTCAACAACGGCACTTACACAGTAGTCGATCGCAGCAAACTCGAACAAGTCCTCAAACAAGAAAATCGCAGCGGTTCAATGGATGCCGGCACCGCAGCCGAAATTGGCAAAAAACTAGGAGTTGACGCCGTACTCATCGGCACCATTACCAAGTTTAATATCGACAAACAATCCGGCGGCGGCAGTTTCATGGGTATCGGTGGCGGTTCCCAAAAAACCAAAGCTACTGTGCAAATAGACGTGCGGTTAATCGGAACAGCTTCCGGAGATATTCTGGCCACGGCAAAAGCAGTAGGAGAAGCAGATCAAAGCGATTCCAATTTTTCTGTCAGAGGCATTGGCGGCAACTCCGGGAGTAGCAATGAAGATGGACTTTTGAGCGCAGCAGTTGACAAAGCCGTAGCCCAAATGGTAACTAAACTGGCAGAAGTCTCTAAGAAATTAGGCTAATAAGTTTCCAAGTTTTTTAGATTTTAGATTTGGCATAATATAATAATTAAATCTCAAATCTAAAATCTAAAATTATTTCATATAGCGGTTCTCAAAAAAGTGAGGTATGCCCTATACCCTATGCCCTATGCCCTATGCCCTATGCCCTATGCCCTATGCCCTATGCCCTATGCCCTATGCCCAGTCGTCCGCGAATCTTTCTGAGAAAGGCTATATCATGTCCGTTCAATTGCCTGTTAGAAAGTTTTTTCGCTGGCTGGGGGCGCTTTATAGATATTGTGGATATCAATGAAAGATTGTTAGTGAAATCGGCTCGATCCATGTAATATTTATTGGTAACTTCATCAAATCTGCTCAACATATAGCTTTTCTCACTCTCCATGAAGTATGACAATTTTTGTGACTGGTTGATAGTACGAAGAGCGTCTTTATCTCCAGAAAACTGACAAAGCTAACAGGCACAAGGAATTACGAATTACCAATTACTATTTAGCATTACCGTCGAACACCTCATCTTTTAGAAAAAGATTACCAAGAAGAATGGGTTTAAAGCCTCCTCCTTTTAGGTGGGAAATAAAACAAAATTATTCACTATTTCAATCCTCTTCCTTTTATGGAGAGGTAGCCCTCAAGCTGTCAACTGTCAACTGTCAACTGTCAACTGTCAACTGAAACTCCAGCCTTAACAGTTTAATTAGTTTTGGGATTTGAGTCAGAAGCAACAGCGCATTTCCCCTGTTGATTCGGGTTGGGACTCGGATTAGTTGCTATCTGAGAAACAGCATCTTGTTCTTGAATCCATCCGATTTCCCCCGCTTGCAATTTGGCGCTTTCTACTCCCACTGTTGGTTTAACCGTGGGAGATGGCGAGGAACTTGCTACCGCCGGAGATGGCGAGGAACTTGCTACCGCCGGAGATGGCGAGGAACTTGCTACCGCCGGAGATGGACTGACTGCTGGTGTTGAAACATTAGAAAAATCCTTATTTAACTTGGGCTTGGGAGAGTTCGATCGCCCTATTTCAGGAATAGAACAAACTTTCAATTCCAGCCAGTTGCCTTGAGGCGTAAGCTGTTTGTTTGTTACCTGCAAAATGCTGCCCGCGGGGACTGTTCCCTTAATGGGCGAGTCACCGATGGCGACTCGCAAATTCAAGCGATCGCCCAATGGATCCAATTCCCCAGTCCCAGAACTTTTAATCTCTATAAACGTGCCTTTTTCTAAAGACTTGCTCGCAGTAGGTGCAGATTCAACTATTTTCCCCGACCCGTTTATAGGATTAGTTAAACGGCGTTTACCGAAAAGCGACTCCCCGGCAGTATCGATCGCCCGACCCACCGGAGGAATGAAAAAATAAGCAAATACACCCCCCAAACCCAACAAAAATACTATTTTTACCAGCAGCGTAAATAGACTTTTGCCTTTGTCGGGCGATCGTACTAACTGCGTTTTCACTTCAGAATTCGTATCGCTAAGGCTGGGGCTTTCCGTCAAATCGGTTGGCATATCCTCGCTGTCAGCAATTAGTTCCATCGGCACTTCTAAAGGTGCGACAGACAATTCTGTCAAAGTATTGCTTTCTTCCCTCAAATGTGCTTGACAGTGAATCAAAGCTACAGTGACATTATCGTGACCGTTTCTAGTATTAGCAATCTCGATCAGTCGATCGCGCGCCTTCGCCACAGTAATGCTACCGTCGAGAATCGGCAAAATCTCCTCTTCCCAACATTGCTCAACCCGGTCTTTATCGCTCAAACCGTCGGAGCACAGCAGCAAAACGCAATCCTCATCCACCGGAAAACGTTGCACCGTCGGGTGCAGAGTGTTGGAAGAAGTAATGCCCAAAGCTTGAATCAGAGCTCCGGCGGCCACTTGTTCCAAAGCATCCCGATAGAGAGAGTAGCCCAAACGCACCTCGCGGCAAGCCACATCGTCATCGAGAGTAACTTGATAGCAGCCGGTGCGGGTAATCCAGTAAGCCCGACTGTCTCCCACGTGGGCGACATAGAGTTCGTGAATGTGCGCTAAAGCCATCACCAGGGTAGTACCCATGCGCTGGCGGCCTTGGCGGTGTTCCGTGTCGTTGCGACCCGCTATTTTGTCGTTAGCAGCACAAGCGGCCCGTTCCAGCTTGGAAGTCAGGCTCAGCGGGTCCCAATTAGCTTGATGCAGGGGCATTTGCAGCAACTTGTCCCGCAGCACAGTAATCGCCAATTCCGAAGCGACTTCGCCGCCGTCTTGTCCGCCGATACCGTCACAGACGATCGCACAAGCTTCCGATCCCGGAATTCCGGCAAACACCGTACCATCGGGCGGATAGCAAGCATCTTCGTTGTGAGCCCGCGCTCTACCGACATCCGTGCCCGTGGCAATTTCCACAGTCCGATCGTAAAATCGGCCGCATTTTGCCAAAGCTTTATCCAATTGGCCCATCAGTTGTTCGCCGTGGCGCACTTGACCGGCCACCATTTGCTGGCAAAGCTGTCGCAAAAAATTGGCGATTGCGGGGTGAGCATCATCGATCCACTGCTGCCACAATTTGCCCAATTGCGACAAACTAGGCGGTTTGGGATCGGGCTGCAATTCCAAAAACCGAACTAATTGCCCTTCCACCCGCAGCAGTTCCGGAGTCAGCAGCGTCGCAGCCACGCCCTGAGCGATAAACGGCTGCCAAACTTTGGCAATTTGCCACAGCCAATTGAGCTGTCGCATGGCGGCGGCCCCTTTCCAGGTGTCCGCCAATTCCGGCATTAATGATTCCGTCACCTTTAAAATAGGTGCGTTTTCCAGCAGCCAGATATCTCCCGAGAGCTTGCTGAGCCGGGACGATACCAGTCCGTATACTTGAGGTACGTGCAACTGATAGGCAAACAGTCTCAGATAAGGAGCGATCGAACTCGGAATCTCTTCGGGCATTTCCGGCAACTGTTCCGGTTGAGTATCGACAAGAAGTCGATCGCGCTTGAGCAAATAGCGACCCGCGATCAGATCGCCCGGCTTACAAGCTTTGATCCCTTCACCTACAGCCCACAAATAGTGTTTTGGCACAGAGTTTTGCATAAGGGTTCCTGACGCCTTTGGGCCCAGTGCTGATCTGAACTATTCTAGCGCTTGAACCTCGATGGGTTGATACGTGGCGATTATTTTACACCCCCGCTTTCTCAGCACGCGGGGACTCTTAAGACTTTACAGTGCTAATCTCCTGATTTTTCAGGTTCCTAGGCTCACCAAGCTAGCACTTTTCGGTGCTCTGTGATTTCTCCAGATAATGTTTTAGGCGTGACTTTCCCCCAGTCCAGCAGTTAGTTTTAATGTCTTGTACTGACAAAAACAGTCTACCATTTTGTGGGCGCTCGGATAAATCTGGCGATCGGCTTTCATAGCTTGACTCAGGCGCGACGGAACCGAAGTCAGGAAGCTGAAGGGCGCGATGTTTTTAGCATATTCCCGATCGTGCCAATGGACGAAGCAATCGCGACTTTGAGCGGGAATAGAGACTTTGAACTGACTGTAATGCTAGGATGCAGGTACGTAGAAGTCCCCTGAGCCAGCAGGTATAAATAAGTATCAATTCTCACTTTTGTCGCGAAGGGCGATCGGTGCCTAGTGCCTGAGTTTCGCCTGTCTAGTTAAATTTAACGTTACCCGCATACCGATGCCAGCCCCCGACAGGAGTCGCAAGCAGCACAAAAAATTAGATATTAGTTCAAGCCCCCAGATTCATCTGTGGTATCAATCTAAAATCTAAAATCTCAAATTTAAAATCGATCGGCCTCTGCAAGCTGTTGAGTTACTAACCATGCCCGTACAAGAGTCCAGTACCATTCCCGAGAATTTGCCCGATCCGAAGCTGCTCCCGACCGTCGAGGTAGACGAAATGCTGACTAAGATTAAGCATTCTCACGGTTTTTATTACCAAGTGATGAATCTTGAGGTATGGGCGCTGGTGGAAACCTTGGATGGGCTATTTCCGGGCGCTTGGGGTCAGTTTATGACCAACCGCCAAGTTGCGGTAAAACAGTTTTTGCAGCGCGATCCCAATTGTGCGGTAACTCCCAAGAATAGCGGGAAAGACGCAGAAACGGTGGGGAGTGAGGAAGATTGATCTATTGACAACTCCCCTGCCTTGCAGCTTGGGGATTCTTGGTTCATCAGGATAGCTCATGCTACTTGCCCTCCCCAAAATTCACTGCGATGTGTCCCACCGCTGTATATCCACGTTGCAAAACCACTTGCGCGGCTGCTACATCTCGATTCGTTTCAAACCCACACTCAGGGCATTTGTGCATCCGTTCAGACAGTTCCTTCTTGCCTGTGTGCGTCTGGCATCTAGGACAAGTTTGACTTGTTCCATTAGGATTGACCTTAGCAAAGTATGCACCCCTCTTGAAACAAACATGATTCAAGAGGTTGAGGAACTGTCCAAACCCTGCATCCAGAGTGTGCTTGCGGAGCATTCCGGCTGACATCGCTTTGAGATTCAAGTCCTCAGCAAACACAGTCTGCGCTTGGTCGCATAGATGATGAGCGGTTTTGAAATGAAAGTCCTTGCGGCTATTCGAGATGTATTCGTGATGATTAGCAATTTGATGTTGGAGTTGACGAAATTTTCTAGAACCCTTTTTCTTGCGCGACCGTTGACGTTGCAGCAATTTCAGCTTGCGTTGTCCATCCACAAAGAATCGAGGTCTATCAATCAACTCACCATCAGACGTTGCTAGAAAATGTTCCAACCCCAAATCAATGCCTAGTCCGTGACCTGATGGTGAAACTTGAGGGACTTCGACATCGCACTGCAACGTGAGCATCGCATAGTAGCCAGATGCGCGTTTCACAACACGAATTTGCTTGACCTCAAAGCCATCAGGAATGGGACGCGACAAGTGCATTTTGACCAAACCAATCTTAGGAAGATTGACCCAATCCTCACCATCGAATCGTTTCACGGATTCTAAATTCAGTTGCGGAAAGACAAACGATCTCATCCTTTTTTTGAATCTAGGGAAACCGTGACCCCGTTCCCACATTGCGACAAACGCTGCTTCGAGTTGACGCAACACTTGCTGCAAGACATGGGTATGAGGCAGCTTCAATTCAGGGATTGATTTCTTTGCCTCGAAGAGTGTTTTGCACTGACGAGCAAAAGTGGGTCGGGGTGCATCATTCGTGATGATGTACTCCTGCTTGATGCTGCATGAATCAACATCGCACTTACGGGAGTTAACCCAATCTTTTCGCTCACGCAATGCAAAGTTGTAGACCTTGCGGCAAATATCAAGCCACTGGTCGAAGGTTTCGCGCTGCGCGTCGGTCGGAATGAGTTTGTACTCGTAGGTTAAATTCAGCATAAAACCATTCTAGCCTTCCTCTGAATAAACGGATATGTATTTATTCAGAATCCTCGATGAAGCTTTTGATTCTGCTTGACTAAGACTTGAAAGCCGTCCAGGAAGGACGGGGCTTGTACCCATTTCTTCGGTCAATCGATTTTAGATTTTAGATTGAAGAATTTTAGATTGAAGCATTGACCCCACGGATAAATTCGGGGGGCAAGTTTCATCGGATACAGGTTTTTTATTTCTCCACGGATGAATCCGGGGGCTTGTATCCTGGATGATTTCGGTCAGTTGTCGGTTGTCAGTTGTCAGTTGTCAGTTGTCATTAGTCAGCAGTCATTAGTCATTAGGAAGAAGGAAGAGGGAAGATTTTTTTAATCTCCCCGTCTCCCCGTCTCCCCGTCTCCCCTTAGAGGTGAATTTTGGCATCAACTTGAGGAAGTCCCATGCTGTAGTTGACAGCGCGGCTGTTGAGGTTGTAGCTGATTTGGCCTTTTTGTAAGAACGATCGCACCAAGTGTTCCAATTCCGAACCGATGCGGCGGAGGTTGTATTCCGTCAAGTCTTCGCCCTCGTATGAGTCTACGAGTTGGTCAAATTTGGCATATACCTGTTTGACTGACTCGTCGTTCCAGTTGAGTTCGTTATCTGGGTCAATGTCGATCGTCAAAAGGTCGTTGCTGGGTACGAGTTCGTTGTCTTCGAGGATGGCGGTGTATATGCGAATATGGCGGGTGGTGGACTTGAGCTGCATGAGTTCTTATTTGTAAAGATTTTTTCCTGAACCTATTGTAATGGCACAGAGATGCGCGAAGGACTGGGATGACGAGGATTGAACCGCGAAGACGTGTTAGGCTTGCGCCGCGCGTAAGCACTCTTGTCGCGAAGGAAGAGAGAGGGGAAGAGGGGGAAAGGGGGGAAGGGCGATCGTATTTTCATGTTCGCAGTCAGGTTCGTAGTGAGGACTTCAGTCCTTCTATTTTTAAGGACTTCAGTCCTTACTACAAACATTTTAGTTTTGAGACTTACTTAATTCAACACTAAAAACGAAAGCATTCGCAATGTATAATAGTTGAGAATTCGCCTAGGAGGACAAGGTGGAAGGCAAGAAATTTATTCACTCCCTGCAACTGCAAAACTTCCTTTCCTATGGAAGTGAGGGGGAAACAATTGAACTGCAACCATTAAACGTGTTGATCGGTACTAACGCATCGGGCAAGTCTAACTTAATCGAAGCGATGGGAGTGTTGAAGGCAACACCTACAGACTTACCTGCTCCGATCCGTCAAGGCGGAGGCATCAGCGATTTTTTGTGGAAAGGTGAAAAAGGTATTCCTACAGCAAAAATTGAGGCTATTTTAGATTACCCAGAACGAGCGATGCCACTGCGCTATCAGATTAGTTTTACCACATCCGGTCAGAGACTTGAGGTAGTGGACGAAGCTATAGAAGATATGGAACCGCGCTATAGTTCAGAAAGCGAGCCATTTTTTTATTACCGTCATAATAATTGGGGACGCCCAGTTATCAACGTTACAGAGGACAACGAGCAAACAAGAAAGTTGCGGACTCTGCGGCGAGAAGACATCATTCCCGATCAATCAATCTTATCTCAAAGAAAAGATCCAGAACAATATCCAGAGCTATCATATCTGGGTAATACATTTTCCCAAATAGGTTTATATCGTAACTGGCAGACAGGGAGAGATTCAGTATCGAGAAAAGCTCAACAAACTGATTTGCCGGAACATCCACTTTTAGAAGATGGTGGCAACTTAGGACTGGTTTTAAACAACTTACAGTATCAATTAGGAAGCAGGCAGATTATTGAAAAATTAAAAATATTTTACGATGCAGCCGAAGAACTGAGTATCAAGATTTATGGCGGTACTGTCCAGATATTTATCCGCGAAACCGGATTGATTCAGCCAATTCCCGCAACCCGTTTATCAGACGGTACGCTGCGTTATTTATTCTTAATAGCTTTACTCCTAGATCCAACTCCACCGCCACTTATCTGTATTGAAGAACCGGAGATTGGCTTGCATCCCGACATTTTGCCTGCGATTGCTGAAATGCTAATCGAAGCTTCACAGCGCACGCAATTGATTGTGACAACTCATTCCGATGCTTTAGTGTCGGCGCTGAGTCCTGAGTCTGTGTTAATATGCGATCGAGATGATAGAGGAAGTCACCTGAACCGTCTCGATCCAGAACGACTAAAAAAATGGCTTGAGAATTACAGTTTGGGAGACCTCTGGCGGATGGGAGAAATCGGGGGAAACCGATGGTAAAGGAGGTTCGCATTTACATCGAAGGTGGCGGCGATGGCAAGAATACAAAGCAATTGCTCCGAGGAGGATTTAGCAGTTTTTTCAAAGAACTGGTGCAGGTTGCCCAAAGCAAGAAAATCAAGTGGCAGATCATTCTCTGCGGTTCTAGGAATCATGCTTTCAGGAATTTTAAGAATGCTTTGGAAGATCACCCAAATGCCTTTGTCATCCTTTTAGTTGACTCAGAAGCACCTGTAAAGCAGTCGCCTTGGGAGCATTTGAAGTCGAGGGATAATTGGGATTCGCCTGGGGTGGATGACACTCATTGCTATCTGATGGTTCAAGCGATGGAAGCTTGGTTGATTGCTGATATTGATACTTTGAAAAGATTTTAGGGGCAGGGATTTAAAGAAAATGCGATTCCTAAAAATAGGAATGTAGAGATGATTGAAAAGGATTTGTTAGAACCAAGTATGAAAGCAGCTACCCGCGACACAAAATCGAAAGGCGAATATCAAAAGATACAGCACGCTTCCAAGCTGTTAGAAATGTTGGATGCTGAGAAAGTTCGCAAGGCTTCTTCAGAGTGCGATCGTATTTTTACAACTCTCACCGAACTAATGGAACAAGGCAACTAGAACGACTTGCGCGCCAGGGCCCAGAAACCGGGTTTTTTCGAGATATTTCGTTTCAGCCCGCAGATTCGGCAAAAAACCCGGTTTCTCAGAGTCGCAGTGCTTAAATCCAGTACAGGGGCCAGAAACCGGGTTTTTTCGCGAAAATATGGGTTTGGGGCGACAGATTCGGCAAAAAACCCGGTTTCTTTAGTCGCAATGCGTCACTCCAGAAATATAAGGATTGAAGTTTTTATTACACACATTAATTTATTTGCGAGTTCTCTTGTAAGTTCTGCCGTCTGGCATAATTGCGCCCGTTAGTTTTGCACCTTCCATCTTTGCTCCTGTTAAGTTTGCTCCCGCCAAATTAGCCTCCTTCAGATTAGCTTTCTCTAGGTTTGCCATTGTCAAGTTTGCCCCGCGCAAGTCTGCTGAAGTTAGATCGGCTTCACTCAAATTGACACCACTCAAGCTAGTTCCACATAGATTGAACCACCTTAAGTTTTGCCCGCTCAAGTTGATGCTATCTAGGGTTAATCCGACCAAACTTACCCCAATAAGATTAACACCTCTCAGGTCAAGACCTCTGAGGTTAGCTCTCTTCAAGTTAGCTCCAACAAAGCTTACACCTGTGAGGTTAGCGACCTTCAAGTTAACGTTCGTAAGGTCTACTCCCATAAAACTTACACCTGTCAATTCAACGCCTGTCAGATTAGTAGCACTTAGGCTTGCGTTGTTTAGATTTGATTTGCTTAAATCTGCTCCTGCCAAATTAGCACTATTTAGATTGGCAGAAGTTAGGTTAGCACTATTTAGATTGGTAGCAGTTAGGTTAGCAGCCGCAAAATTTGCCCCTGTTAAGTTTGCTCCACTGAGATTTGCCCCTGTGAGGTTTGCTCCTGTGAAGTTTGCATCGCTTAATATTGCTTGACGGAGATTCGCTTGAATCAGTTTTGCATACTCCAATTTTGCCTTAGTTAGATTCGCACTGCTTAACTTTGCCTCTATCAAATCAGCTTGTTGCAGATTGGTTGAGCTTAAGTTTGACTCTTGCAGGTTAGCTCCAATCAAGTTTGCCTTGACTAGGTTGGCATTACTCAGGTTGGCATTACTCAGGTTTGCTTGACTGAAACTAATGGGAGATTCCAGAGTTTTTCCGCTCAAGTCTACTCCTGCTAAGTTAATCCCTGTAAAATCTCGTTCTCCGTCTCTACACCGCCGCCAAAATTCCTCAGCAGTCAGTGCCGGTTCCTGACTTTCTTGAACTGAACTATCTACATCCCCATCTACTTCTAAATTATCAGCATTCACAGGATTAGCAACAGACTCTCCCGCAGCCACTTCCTGCAATTGCTTATCCACCCGATCGCAAAAACGCCTCAAAACCTCAGCATCATCAACCTTCCCACCAGCATTCGAGCTTTTATCAACCGCATTCTCAACATGATACTTGTCCACAAAACTTTGCAATCCAGCATTATATCCTTGTCCTACAGCCTGAAATCTCCATTCACCATTCTTTCTGTACAAACGTCCAAACTCTAAAGCCGTTTCTTGCAAAAAAACCTCTTTTAAATTATACCGAACCAGTTCGCTACCAGTCTTGAGATTGTAAAGCCGGATAAACGAATTTCTGACTTGACTAAAATTTTGATTATTTGCCTGTCCCTCGTGAATGGTAACAACAAACACAATTTCCTCAACAGCAGCATCGATCAGACTCAAATCCACATAAACCGTCTCGTCATCTCCCTCGATTTGTCCAGTCGCACTGTCTCCCGAATGTCGCACTGCACCGTCTGGGGATGTCAAATTGTTGTAAAATACAAAATATTTTTCGTCGGGAATTCGACCGTCAGCGCCTAACATGAAAACAGATGCGTCAATGTCGTAATTTTGTGCTGTCTGGCTGACTTGCCAACCCAGGGCGATCGCAACTTTATTGAAATCAGGAGCTTCCTTAGAAAGATTAAATCTGTCACCCTTCGTTAATTCGATAGTCATCTTCAATAATTACCTGATATTTGAAATTAGCGCTTTAAATATTTTAAGCTATTAGTTAGAGAGGATACAACAATATTGTGTCCCTACCCAGCCTACAATACAGATTATTTATGTTAAACCGGAAACAAATTGCATTTTATCTAGAAGATATTGAAACGCCCACAGGGAGAACCGTTAGTTTAATTATTACCGGACTAATTCTCCTCTCTTCCGCCAGCTTTATCGCTGAAACTTATCCGATTTCCCAATCCGTTAGAATCAAATTACAAACTCTCGACACCGCCCTTTTAGTTGTTTTTGCTGTCGAGTATTTACTGCGACTTTGGTGCGCTGACTATAAAATTAAGTTTATTTTTAGTTTTTTCTCTATCGTCGATTTGCTGGTGATTTTACCATTCTTTTTTGGATTTGTCAATGTCAGTTTTATTCGGATTTTTCGCTGGTTTAGAATTCTTAGACTCATCCGCTTTCTGGAATTGAAAAATTCTGTTTTTCGCATCAGCAGCGAAGATGGAGTGATTTTTTCCAGAATTCTGTTTACTTTGCTGGCGATAATTTTTGTTTATTCTGGTTTGATTTATCAAGTTGAACATCCCGAAAATCCTGAAGGTTTTGGGACTTTTTTGGACGCTGTTTATTTCTCGGTTGTGACGATGACTACGGTGGGATTCGGTGATGTTACTCCGATTTCGGAATCTGGTCGTTTTCTGACTATTTTGATGATTGTGACGGGGATTGCTCTGATTCCTTGGCAATTGGGGGATTTGATCAAGCAGTTAGTTAAAAGTGCTAATCAGGTAGAAACTGTTTGTACGGGTTGCGGTTTGTCTGTACATGATGCTAATGCTAAATTCTGTAAAATATGCGGCACTCAGTTAGATAATGGTAAGAGGTAATTGCGAATGGGGCATTGGGCATTGGCCAAACAGGGCATTGGCCAAACAGGGCATTGGCCAAACAGGGCATTGGCCAAACAGGGCATTGGTTATTAGAACCAACCAATAACTAATAACTCATAACCAATAACCAATAACCAATAACTAATAACTAATAACCAATAACTACTGACTAATGACTTCTTTAAGCTAGCGGTAACAAGATTTCAAATTCGGTACCGATGCCTAATTGCGATCGCATTCTGAAGGCGCCGCCGTGTTTGCCGGTCACTATTTGATAGCTAACGGCTAAGCTCGTTTCTTTGAGGGCGCGTTTTTCGGTAGAGAATGATTCTAAGATTTTATTGTACTTGTTAGGTGACATTCCTGGGCCGTTATCTGCTATGCGAATCGAAACCCAGCGAACGTGTAATTTATCCAAATCACTCGCAGGTTCGGGACAGCAGACTTGAGTTGTGATTTCAATTTGAGGCTGGCGCTCGAAGTCTTTTATTACTCCACCTTTGAACTCTTTCGCCAATTCTTGACCGACTGCTTCGTTAATTAATGTATTAATAGAATTGGTCAAGATATTCATAAATACTTGGTTTAGCTGTCCTGCATAGCACTGAACTGGCGGCAGGTATCCGTAGTTTTTGACTACTCTGATTTCCCTGGTCAAACGACTTTTGAGCAGCAAAAGTATGCTATCTATGTTGGCGTGCAAGTCGGCTGGTTTGGGATAAACATCGTCGATGTGGCAAAAGTTTTGCAAACTGCTTGCTAATTTCCTCAAACGTTCGGCTCCGGCTTTGATGCTGGTAACTGTTCGGAGGAAATCGTTTTGCAAAAAGTCATAGTCTATATCTTCTTTTAGCTGTGCTATTTCTGGCGGGGGATTGGTACAGTGCGCGTCGTAAACTGAGAGCAACTGCATTAAGTTTTTGCTGTATTCGCTGATGTAGGTTAAATTGCCCCAAATGAAGCCTACCGGATCTAAAATTTCGTGGGCTACTCCGGTGACTAAACGACCTAAGCTGGCCATTTTTTCGCTTTGAATCATTTGAGTTTGGGCTCTTTCGTAGCGGACTTGAGTTTCTATGCCGCGAATTTGCCAGTAGGCGATGTTTAGTGCGTGAGGATCTAAGAGCCGGTAAGATTGGGAGTCGATTTGGACTACGATTGGTTCTGACTGCAATTCGGGCGATCGACGCAGAGCTTGTTGAGCCGCTGCCAAAATGGTTGTACTCTCTGCAAGCAATAATATTTCGACGCGAGCGTAACTGTAGAGAACCTTCAGCGGTAAGTGCAAAAATAGCTCGGGGCCTTGGGGTTTGAGCAAATATTCCAGCAGTTGTCTGCGGGATATCATCCCGACCAATTTTCCTGCTTCTATCAATACGGCTCCCGGGATTGGGCGATTCTGTTCAAAGATTTCGGCAACTACTACGGCCAAGCAGCTCGATTTAACCTGAAATTGATACAGGGGCAAATCTTGGAGGGTAGACTCTAGGGAAAGATCTTGATGGCTGCCTTCGGAGAGTGAAGGGCCGAGGAGTTTGGGACTTAATGTATTTGCCACTGAAACTTTTAGTTGCCGAAACACGCTCTTAAAGCAAAATGAGGACTTAACTACTAAGCTAGCCGATCGCGCTTAACTTGGATGGCCGAACCTGAAGGCTGTTCTTGAGTTAATCATGTTTTGCCAACGATCGGCAGGAGTATTTCAAATTCGGTGTGCTGGCCGGGCTGCGATCGCAATTTTAGTTTGCCGCCGTGCTTTTCTGTGATGATTTGATGGCTGATTGCCAGCCCCATACCGCTGCCTTTGCCTGCTGGTTTAGTGGTAAAAAATGTGTCAAATATGTGCTGCTGATTTTCTGGGGTAACGCCGGGCCCGTTATCGGCGATCCCAATGGCGGCCCACTTGCCCTCTGCGGTTTCTACCACTTTAGTCGTAATTTGGATTTGGGGCTGCCAGTTATCCGCGCACTCTGTATCTAGTTCGCGATCGGCTGCATACTCTGTCACGGCGTCTAGAGCGTTAACTAACAAATTCAAAAACACCTGACTCAATTGACCCGAGTAACCGTTAACTAGCGGCAGTTCGCCGTATTTTCTTACCACTTCTATGCCATTTTTAAAGCGATTTTTCAGAATTAACATTGTAATCTCCACGCATTCGTGAATGTCTATTTCTACTGGCTTTGTCTCATCCATGTGAGAGAAGTGGTGCAAACCGTTGACTATTTTTAGTAATTGTGAGGCTCCCCACTTCATGCCTTCTAAGGTGACTGGCAAATCTTCTTGTAAAAAATCAAATTCTATTTCTTCTTTGAGGGCATCAATTCGGGGACACGGTTCCGGATATTCTGCTTCATAAACCGAGATTAGCTGAAGCAAGTTTTCAAAATAGGACAGCAGAAAAGTAAAATTTCCCCAAATACAGTTGAGCGGATTTCTAATTTCGTGGGCTACACCTGCTACAATCCTCCCCAGACTCGCCATCTTTTCGGTTTGGATAAGTTTGGCTTGGGTTTGTTCGTGGAGCAATTTATTTGTCAATTGATGAATTATTGATTGAGCAACCATTAATTGGTGTACGTCTAACAGTCTGTAGGTCTGGGGTGCCACTTCGACTACTACAGGTTCGTAAACTAATTCTACTGATCTGTAAAGCGATTCCTGGGCGGCTTCTACTATTAATTTACTGCTAGGAAGCACCAGTAGCTCTTGCCTGGAAAATCTGTACAATACCTCTATCGGTCGCTTGAAAAACATTTCTAACCCGTAGCGACGGTTAACTTTTTCAAAAAATTGACGCCTGGATATGATGCCGACAAAAGTACCCATATTTGTCAACATGACACCTGGAAGCATGGAATTTTCTTCAAAAGCCTGGGCTACTTCTTTTGCCTGTTGAGTTAATTCTATTTGGCAGTTGTAGAGAGGCAAGTCGAGGAGAGTTGATTCTAAGGAGATGTTCCAAGTACAAATTGCAGGTATGTGTAACACTGATAACTCCGAGCTAATCTGATGCACAGCCAACATAGATGAAACTCCTGTTAAATTTTGTATGATGGATAACTTTAGTTGCTATTTATTGGTAACTGGTAATTGGTGGTGGGTAATTATTAATTTAAAAAATTACAGCAGCACCGGATTGGAAAACTCGATCGCCCTGGCATTGTCTGCTAAAGATTTGGTTTCTGAATCAATGTTAAACGATCGAAGCTTTTGTGGAACTTACGGAGCTTTGTTATTAACTTTTTACCATGATATACCATGCGATCGCCTGTTTTCGGAAATCTTAAAAAATCATTAAGGCACTTTGGTTATGCGTTATACCATTTTTGGGTGATGGTAGGGAATTGGAGAGCAGCGATAGCGGGCAATTGGTGAATATATGGGCATGGATCGAGGGATCTAGGGGGCGGATGGCGATCGTCCAATCCGCGCCCTAAGGGCAAAGGTAAAATCGGAATCAGCCAGAAACAAGAAGCAATCAAATGCAAGGGTTTCAGGAATTAAGAAAGTCCTAACCGTCGGGCGTTGCTGCCCTACCACTCTAAATAAATGCAACTTTAGGGAACTTCCCAACTCCGATTACCGTCTTACTACCGTTTATTTTTTGCAATTTACAATCTGCAATCTGCAATCTGCAATCTGCAATCTAAAATCTAAAATCTAAAATCTAAAATCCTCTCAGGGTTCCACCTCGGGCCAGAGGCGTTCTAGCTGATAGCGCCAAGTGGCGAGAGTCTGTTCGCGAGACTCTCGCCCGAGTTCCATTTCGCCCATCAATCCCTCTGCGTAAAAACGGTCTAAAGTCTGAAGGGTGGTTTCTATGGATTGTCCCTGCATCTTGGCAGCTTTGATGATTTGACGGATGCGGCTTTCGATTAAACCGCCGAAAAAGTCGGACAAACCTTGTTCTTGCAAAGCTAGCAGTCTGGTGATGGCGGCCGAGAAATCGGCGGCGGCGAGTGTAGCGCAACTGTGCTGAAACACTCCCCACAAAACGTTTTGATGTATGGCGTAGCGAGTTTCGAGGGTGGTGTCAAAGTTAGCTTCTAGCAGTTTCTCGAAAAACGGTTGAGCTTCTTGGGCATCGGCGATGGGTAGCAAAATCCGCAACCAACTTCCGTCTTCTGAAAGCAGGACTAAAAGCCGAAATTTAGGGGTTTGGACTTGCCAAGAAGTGGCAGCAGGCGTCTCAATATTTTCGCCAAATAAGTCTTTAAGGGTATTACTAATTTCTTCGGGAGTCATGGTAATTTTAGATTTTAGCTTTGAGATTGTAGGCTGGGGAGTTCTTTTTAAAGTTTTTGATGTTTACCACATACTTCAAGTATGGCTTAGTATCAAGTCAATCTAAAATCTAAAATCTAAAATCTGTTTACGGGAGCCAGCGGGGGTGATAGCCGGCAAAGGGAAGTTCTTCTGGCTGTACTTTGGCGGGAGAATTGTCTGCGGGTATTTCTAATAAGGGTAGCAGCCAGAGGCGGCTGGTGGCGATCGACTGTCCGCTATCGTTGCGGGGAGTGTCTGCTGCTGTGGGTTTTGCTGTTGTGACTGATTGGTCGAAAATTAATGCCAGCCCGTCGGGAGATAAACTGATTTGGGTATCTAGTTGGTTTGGCAAAACCAGCAGCGGTTTGATGGTTCCTACCAAACGAGTGCCCTCTTTTTTGAGGTCGATGGCGGCGATGAAAGGCTGTTCTTTGTAGCTTGCGGTTTTGAGGCGTTCGGCTAGCAAGCAGTAGAGACGCTGGAATTGGTTGTCTTTGTCTTTGCGCGGATCGAAATAAACGGCGATGATGCTACCGGGAATCCGCAGTATTTCTTGTTCTGCGCCTTGGTTGTCTAAAATAAAGAGCGATCGAGTGTAGTCGCTGTTGTATTTAACGTAGGCGGCGGCGGAGTTGTCGCGGGCCATCCCCAATACTTGTTCGTATTTCGGCAAAAATTCTACTGGATCTGCTTCTGGTTTGAGGGGGACGATCGCTAATCCTTGTTTTTGAGATATTACCATCGATTTGCTGTCGGGGCGAATCATAAAATCTCCGCCTTGTTGGTTCTCCAAGGGTTTGGGCGCGACTTTTTCTTCCAAAATCCAAGGACTGAAATCGCCGGGATTGCGGCGGTTGACGCGCTGGATAATGATGATTTTTCCGTCGGCTGAGAGGTCGAATTTGAGGTTTTGGTAGTCTTTGGAGTCTAAGAGTTTGTCGATTCTACCTGCTGGTTGTGCTGGTTGGGCTTGGGATCCGGGGGATTGTGGATTGAGGCCGGTGGTGACTGTAAATAGTTCTTGATTTAGGGTGCCGCCTGTGCGGGCGATCGATCGATCTGTGGCTGAGAATAAAATTCGATCGCCCTCGGGATACGGTTTAAAATCGGTGACAACTAAATCTTTGGGAGTCAGCGGTATCGGTTTCGAGTTGCTGCTGCTGAGATTGACTAGCATTAATCTGCTTTCTGTTTCGCCTTGAACGCCGATGTAAACAAAAGCTCGATCGCGGCTGCGGAAGGAACTGCTAAACGGTTGAATTGGCGTTCCTTTGTTTTGGTTGTTTTCTCCAAAATACTTGTCGGTGGCGCCGGCGAGTTTTAAGGTGTAGGTAACACCGTAGGGTGCTGGATCTTTGAGGGTGTAGGCCATGCGCCTGCCGGCCCAACTGAATTTACCTGGGAGGGGCGGTTCTAGTTTTAAGTTTTCCTCGACGGTGGAGTGGTTCATCGGCCGAAAGAAGTTGAGAATAAAGCCGGTATCTGCGGCGCCGATTTGTTTGTTCTCCCAAGTAAAATCTCGCACTCTGGGCGCTGTGCGATCGCCACTCAGCAGCAGCAGTCCCATTAAGACGCTCAGCAGTAGGATGAGGAAAATCGCTACCTGGTCGATCGGCTGTTTGAATTGCCCAATAGCGAAGGATGAAGGATTAATTTTTTTGTTAAAAATACTCACAAATGTTTCTCTCCTTTTCCTGCTGTAAAATTAACCGCCCATTTTTTCTATTTCATTCAGGCCAGGACGCGCTTCCAACTCTTAGAAAGCTATTTTTTTCACCAACAGTAATGGCTGCTACTTCTTTTTGGTTAGAAAAAACTCATTTTTGAAAGTTGTGGTGTGTCTTGGACTGAATAAAATAGACCTATGAAAAATCTACCTATATTTAAATATGTCATGAGTTCGTACCAGATCCTCGGGTGATATTTTATCGATAGGTAGTCCGCCACCCAGAGACTTTCTCACCAAAAGTATGATTGCTAGTGTCCCTAAAAACATTGCTGTCAACTTCATGTCCTCCCAAAAACAAGTTAGCCCTTCTTTCCTAAGACCGTAGGTAACTACTAAATAAGTAGGAATGTCACCGACAGCTACAGCAATCACAGCACCTAAATTACCCATAAAATGATATCCTACTGGGATGCCGATAGCGATACTCAAGAAAGTTGCCAGATTGCCCATAGCTGCGTACTGAGATTTTCCGATAGCTAACAAACAAGAACCCATCAAATTGTGGATAGTCGTGTGCCAAATACCTAAAGCCAAGATTGGCATCATCCAAGATGCTGCCATATACTCTTTCCTGTACAGTGTTAAAATTATCTGATCTCCAAAGCTCACAAAAATTGCTAAGCCTAGGGCTAAAGGGATCAGAATCAAGTTGCGGTTTTTGAGAATTTTGGCGCGCAATTCCTCGCGAGGTAAGTCTGCTAGCATCGAAATCGAGGGAAAAATTACCCTACCTGCGAGGGCGATCATTACTTGACGGGGCATATCGCCGAGGGTAAAAGCAATGCCGTAAATGCCCAACATTGTTAAACTAAATATTTTTCCGAGAACTAGGCGATCGGCTTGAGAACACAGAAAATATAAAATTGTAGACAAAAATATCCATTTTCCATACGAAAATATTTCTTTAACTGCCTCTCGCTCCCAAGCAAAGCGGTTTTTATGACCGCGAATCAAAAAATGGCTCCATACTAATTCCACTACAGAGCCTACGAAACCCCCTGCGAGGATAGCCCAGATACTGCGATCGAACCATGCCCAAACAATCATGACTGTAGTAGAAATGACCTGTATGGCCAATTCAAACATTACTACGTTCTTAACTGTCATTTTGCGTTCGAGAATGGATACGGAAGTAGATTTAAATCCTCCTATGAGAGTAGTTAGACTTATGACCGGAATCAACCACAGGAGACGGGGTTCTCCATAAAAAGTAGCGACTGGCCAGGTGATTAAAATTAAACAAAACCAAATAAAAACACTGCGAATAACTTGCATTGTCCAAGCGGTGTTGAGAAATTCTGGTTCTTCTCCACGCTTGTTTTGGATGATACTTGGGCCAAGACCTATGTCTGTAAATAGGTGGACACCTGTGATAAAAACGTAGGCTAGACCCATTAGACCAAATAGTTCTGGTAACAGCAGGCGCGTCAGGATTAGGTTGCTGCCGAATCGGATAATTTGACTGCTTCCATAGCTGGCGATCGTCCAGAAAGCACCTTTAAGCGCTAATTTTTTTTCAGATGACATATTCAGATGACATATAGGGAGAACTTATTTTCTAATTACGAGTCTAGTTGCTGAATTTCCTGTTGGCAACTGCTACAGGATGTTGCTGCTACTTTTATAGCTGACTTTACTTGATGTTAATTGTCCTACGGAGGACGGGCTCTTCTGGCCCATGCCACAATCTCAAATACAACAGATTTCAAGTCGCGAGATTAAAGTTGCCCACTGGCGGGATGCCCATCTCGCGATCGCCAAGGTAAAATTTAATCTCCAACTTGCTGGCTGTCTAATAATCATAAGGGTTTTTAGGCTCGGGAATCGATCGGAGGGAGGATGCTTGAATAATTAATTTGCGCTTGCCTTGCAGTTCTTCTACGATCGTCTCTCCTTCTATTTCTAGCCAACTGTCTGGGGCGAACGCGGTGCGACTTTGACCGATCGCTAATTTGACCGGCAACCCGATCGGATAGGCGTCCGCCGCGCAGCAGGTAATGATAAAACGCCCGATCCACATATATTGTTCTGCTACGTTGGGCGGGTGAATCACAAATCCTTGAACCTTGACTTTTTGACCTCTATATGTATCAGGTTCGGGATTGAAATTTAACAGCCGCACCCATTCGATGAGCGATCGCCTTTCGGGTTTTGTAGTATTGCGAAATTCTTGGGGTTGCAGTCTGGTGATGGGCAGGGATTCGGTGAGGCCTCGTTCGAGTGCTGTCTGGCTGGTAAATGTGCGTGGCGTTACTGCTAAACCGATCAATGCGACGCTCAACATTAAGGTGCTGCCGATACTGGGGGGAAATAAAGTAATGTGTTCAACTTCTGTACTTCTGAGAGATTTATTTGCTGGCGATGTCCGGGATTGCTTTTTGGCGCGATCGACCTTTAAGAGTTCCCAAGTTTTTAACCCGCCAATAATCATTAAGCCGATTCCTCCCGCTACAGTCAACCCAAAGTAATTCGGGTGAATGAGAATGCTTAATTTGCCGGTAATCCAATATTTGAGGAGCAATATTCCCCACGCTAAGATAGCTAGGGCGTCCAGCCAGGGGCTAATTTTCTTGAAATTCATTTTTTAAGAGTCATTAGTCATTGGTCATTAGTCATTAGTCATTGGTCATTAGTCATTGGTCATTAGTCATTGGTTATTGGTCATTGTTTATTGGTCATTGGGAATCTCTAGTTATTTTTCCGTCTAGGCTCATTTATTAACCTAGATACAAATTGACAGCGAGGGTCATTAAAAATGTTAACTGAGCTGCCAAGACCATTAAGTAAATTACAGAGCGACCTTTAAAAATAGATAGCATTAAACCGATGCCTTTGAGGTCAATCATCGGGCCGAAAATGAGAAATGCTAACAGCGAACCGCTGGTAAATGTGGAAGCAAAAGAAAGGGCAAAAAAAGCATCTACTGTAGAACAAATCGATACGACTGCCCCTAATAGCAGCATCGCCAGAATCGAAGAAACAGGGCCTTGGCCGAGGTTGAGAATTAGTTCGCGGGGTGCGCCAACTTGAATGATGGCGGCGATCGCACTTCCGACAACCAACACTCCTCCCAATTCCCGCAACTCCTGTACCATAGTATCTAAAAGCAGGCGCAGACGCTCTTTAGAAACGCGGTGGAACATCGAGGAACGTTTCGAGGTTTTGTCAGTTTTGCCTGTTTTTAAGGGCTGTCGCTGGTCTTGTAGCAAAGATTCGATCGGCACTGCACCGCCCTGACCTAGCATAAAAGTTCCCGACTGCAACAGTAGCGGAGTGTCGGCTGGGGCGAGTTCTGTTTCGGACAACTCTGGTTTTGGGAGAGGAATCGCCCGGGCTACAGAAGGGTGTAACAGAGGCCGCAAGTCTGTTTGGACGCTGAACACCCAGCCGATAATTGTGGCTATCAAGAGAGAAAAGACTACCCGCAAAACTACAATTTCGGGCTGATCGCGAAATGCCGTCCAAGTCGCCCAAATTACCACGGGATTGATGGTGGGGGCCGCGAGTAAAAAGCCGATCGCGGCTGGTGCGGGAACTCCCTGCATTAGCAACCTGCGGGCTACGGGGACGTTACCGCACTCGCACACCGGAAACAAAAAGCCGATCGAACTACCCATCAAAGCCGCCAGCAGCGGGTTTCGCGGGATGCGGGATACGAGTTTGCGTTCGTCTACAAAACCCAGCAGCAAACCTGAGAATAAAACTCCCAGCAGCAGAAAAGGTATTGCTTCTACTAACAAGCTGAGAAACAGGGTAAAAGCATTGTTTAACTGATTCGTTAGGACTGGTTGCATCGATCGCCTACTGGTAAATTGCTATCTCGTTACACGTATTTGGCTGAGCCCCTGTAGATCATACCTTCTTCACAGCGCTAAGTTAAGATTCAGTTAAAACTTTTTTGCGATCGTCCTCAATCTTATAGCAATCATTAGAATTTCCAGATTCTGGTAAGGACACGGCAGTGCCGTTTCCCTACAGATGCTCGCCTACAATCTCTATGTTCCCATATTTAATTAATTATTTTTCAGCCCTCTCAGGTTATTGTTAACAATAGGTTAAGACTATAACTCAAGGTTAATTAAGAGTTAAATACTCGAACAAAGCGTTAATACCCCTCAAGCCAATATAAAATAAAGTCAGGCATAATTGCCAGGGCGCATCTATCTCGGTCATACTCGAACTTGCCTAATACTGGAAGTGGTAAAATCTCATTTACCACCGTAAGTTTTTTGTGTAATTTAAAATTCCGTTTCCCAGGAGAATGTCGGCCAAAGCACTCAGCTACTCATCGACTGAGCTTTGGTGGCTAAATATCTGTTGGTAAATAGAACCCCAAAAAAGCGTGCTGATGAATTTATGTTAAATACCTCCTGCATAGAAAGACCAGTCCCACCCATCTCCCAGGCTGACTTAGGAGAACTTTCTTTAGACTCTACTCTCGTGGAATTGTCGCTTTACGCTTTTAACGTAGAAGCTACGGATTTGGGAATGCAAATTTCCCAGATGTTAGAAGCCAATCCGCTGTTACCGGGAGTCATTTTGACCGAGAGAGGTGAATTTGCAGGCATGATTTCCCGGCGGAGATTTTTAGAATTTCTCAGCCGTCCTTTTGGGCGAGAATTATTTTTAAAGCGACCTGTGAGGGCTTTGTACCGCTTTGCCCAAACTGAAACTTTAATTTTCCCCAGCAATACTTTAATCGTGGATGCAGCCCGGAAGTCGTTGCTGCGATCGAAAGAACTGCTTTATGAACCGATTGTCGTTCAAGTGTCGCCTCAAAATTATAGTTTGGTAGACGTACACGAACTGCTAGTAGCCCAATCCAACATTCACGAACTAGCGACAAAATTGCTGAGACAGCAAACTCAATCTCAACTAATTCAAACCGAAAAACTAGCCAGTTTGGGGCAGATGGTTGCTGGAGTTGCCCACGAAATTAGAAACCCCGTCACCTGCATCAGCGGAAATCTCGGTTTTTTGTCAAACTACTCAAAAGACATCTTGCAATTGCTGACTGCTTACGAACAAATTGTCGGCCCTAGCGCACAAATTGATGAACTCAAAGAAGACATAGAATTTGATTTTTTACAAGAAGATTGGGCGGAAATTCTCAAAAGCATGAAGGTTTCATCCGAGAGACTGACGGAACTTGTCACCAGCCTGCACACCTTCTCTCACATGGACGAAACCCACTTGAAAGAATCTAATATCCACGAGTGTATTGACAGTACGCTACTAATTATGAAAAACCGTCTCAAGTACGGGTTTAAAGTAGTTAAAAGCTATGGAAATTTGCCTTTGGTGAAGTGTTATTCTGGTCAGTTAAGCCAGGTATTTATGAATATTGTCAGCAATGCGATGGACGCCTTGGAAGAGCTAAAAGGAACCAAAGGTTTTGTACCTGCGATTACTATTCAAACTGAGGTAATAAACAGTGCTGACGGAGACTGCGTAAGTTCAGAATTAATGCAAAATTATGTTTTGGGCGATGGCGTCCCGCCCCGCAAGCTACGACAAAATGCAAAATTGCGATCGTCCGCCAGCCAAAATGGAGACTTCAGCCCAGAAGCAGCGGGAAAAAATCCCAATAATGCTTGGATAGCAATCAGAATTGCCGATAACGGGCCGGGAATTGCGCCCGAAATTCAGCGGCGGATTTTTGAGACATTTTTCACTACTAAACCAGCGGGGAAAGGTACTGGTTTGGGTTTGGCAATTACTCATCAAATTGTTACGGAGAAGCATAAAGGTAAGTTGAACTTGCATTCAACGCCCGGTACTGGTACGGAATTTGAGATATTGTTGCCATTAATTTGAAGGCAGTTGAGGATGAAGAATACCCGGCGGTTGAAACCGCGTCTATACAACCAAAACCCGCCTCCGCGGGTTGAAGAACGAGTTGTTAAAATTACGTTTTATTCTTCAGTCCGCGGAGGCGGACATCGTTTGTGTAGACGCGGTTTCCAACCGCCGGATCCTATCTTCTTCCAGCAATTAAGGTCGAAGCTGAACAGGCATTACTAAGAATGTGGCATTGACTCCGCCCAAAGGCTGAAAAATTACAGGGGCAAGAGCACCGTTTAATTGCAGTTGAATTTCGGGAGATTGAGCCGTTTTCAAAATGTCAACTAAGTATTTCACGTTGAAAGCAATATCTATGCTTTCTCCCGAAATCTGTGCCGCCATTGACTCTTTACCGCAGCCGACATCTTTGGCGTCTACTGACAAAGTAATTTCCTGATTTTCCTCGTCGATGCTACATTTGAGGATATTATTTTTTTGATCTGCAAAAACAGCAATTCTTTCGACTGCGGCTAAGAGCGATCGCCGCTCAAGAGTAATTTGCCGCTCAAAAGAGGGCGGAATCAACTGTCGGTAGGCGGGATATTGCCCTTCCAAGGTGCGGGTTGTCAGGCGCTGCTCGGCCCATTCAAACACTACTTGACCGTGTTCAAAATGTAGGGTGACTGGTTCAGTCCACTGTCGCATCACCAGCATTCTTTCTACTTCCCGCAATGCTTTAGCGGGTACAGTCACCTCAAATTCTTCTTCGGTTTCTTCACCTTCTGCTTTTTCGTTGGCAGTTTGAACTACTGCCAATCTGTGGCCGTCTGTAGCTGCAAATTCTAGGCAATCTTTCAGTACCTTTAAATGCACGCCTGCCAGTACCTGTTTTGCTTCGTCGGGGCTAGTAGCAAATAAAGTTCCTTTGAGTCCTTCTATCAAGGCTTCGGGCGGCAATTTCAGGATTGTTCCTGCTTCGATTGCCGGCAATTCTGGGAATTCTTCGGGGCCCATGCCTCTGACTTGATAGCTGCCAGAACTGCAAGTGAGACAAGCGACGGTATCTCCGGCTTCGTCTTCTAAAGTAATCTCTCCATTTGGGAGTCTGGAAACTATATCGTTGAGCAATTTCGCGGGTATGGTAAAACTACCGCCGCCAGTCACTTCTGCTGCAAAGCTGGTGCGAATACCCAAACTGAGATCGAAAGCTGTTAAGCTAACCCGCTGATTTTCCTCATCCGCTACTAAGAGCACGTTGGCTAGTACGGGATGTGTCGGGCGGGAGGGAACGGCCCGACTTACCAACGAGAGGTTGGCGTTGAGGTCACTTTGGGTGCAAACCAATTTCATGAGATGAAGGTTAATTAACCGGATTTGAGATAGAAACAAATCGTATCACAGAAAGTCGGTGGCTCGGTTTTTCTGTGTGTAGGTGTGCACACAGCACCAGATTCATTTTTAATTTGTTGAATTATTTTTCTGGGGTTCGCTCTGTGTAAACTGTGGAAAACAAAATTAAATGCTTGTCTGAAAAGGCTTGTAGTTGCTTTTTGCCTGTGGAAAACTTGTGGAAAAGCTGGAAAAAGTCGATCGCCCGCCCCTCGATCCTCAAAAACTTTTTTCAGCCAGAGAGTTAAGGATCTTTAGGGTGTCGATGATATCGAAGAATGTCCAGGTTAAAAGCATCCGTGATATTTTCCACAAACTTACGGTGATTTGTCCACAGGTTTTTCCACAGCTAATCTCAAATCCGATGCCACCGGATTTGAGATTACCCACAGTCAGGACACGACGGTGTACCGTTTTCCTACAATTGGCGATCGTTACATTCGAGCAAGACAAGCTGAAGTGCATTTAAATTGTATAGTCAAGTTTAAAAAAAGTTCTGTGGGGTGGGCCAGAAAGCCCGCCCGAAAAATACAATTTAGACGCGAAACAGCTTATTCAGCCGAGATATATTTGAAATTGAAGCAACGCCTGATATTACAGTCGCCAAACCTCGATATCATAGAATCCGTTTAACAAAAAAGTCGCCTCCCTACTTAAGCATCCAGCTAATTCTAGTGAGGACATCATTGTTTACCGTCAAAGCCTCAAACCCTTAAGTATATTGAATGCTTGATGAATATCAGATTCTGTAACTGCGCCATATCCAAGCACCAAATAACAATTTGCCTCTTTTGCATCAGGCTCAAAGTAAGCTGCCCCTGACCACAAACCCACTCCTCGTTCTGCTGCGAGATCCACAATCTCGTCTGCGGGCTGATTAGGTGGAAGCTTAATCCAAAACTGCATACCACCACCAGGGAGTTGCCAACTCCACTCTGGAAACAACTCTCGTAAATACAGCGGTTATCAGAAAGATTCGCGGACGTTGTTGGGCTTGGGCCCTCTTGGTTTAAACGGTTATGTAAGCTGTCAGTTATACCTCATCTTTTTGAGAAAGGCTATACGTAGCGATCGAGTCTCGTTCTCGAACTTTCAACGAAACTTTTAGGACTAAGGGTAAGCATCCTATGGATAGTAACCACTAGAGGGTTTGCCCATACAAAGCACTATATATTTGGGCGTTGTGTTGATACTAGGATTGGTATCGCTAGATTTTTAGTATCCTTTTTCGTTAGAAATCATACAAGACGAAATATTCCAGCAATGGTACACTCAAAATATCTTTAATTGGAGCATTAGTTAGCTCCAATGACGCCACATCATATATAGTAGTAAATGTTTGTTACTAATGAAACGGAGTTGATTAGGAATTGTAAATATTTATTGCCTGTAACGTTGTTTCCCTTAATGTCAAGGAACTTTTTCATGATGACAGTGAACAAGCTAGGTGCATCTATCTTTCAGGAAAACTACAAAAGCCCTTTGGGCCGATGGAATGAATCAAGTTGGATACGGAACAAACCTCTTCGGGAAGGTAACATTGAAGGTTTACCCTTTTCTCCAGATCTCGTCCCGTTAGCCGATCATCCTGCCATTGCGTCAGATTCAACTCATCGGGTAACGGTTCTAGCTTATCGACTCCTTGCTCATTTACAATTCACAACTTTGTTGGAATTGAGTCATGTCAATCCTGTTTGCAGCAGTCTGGCTCAAGGAAATGCACCCATTTTTTTAAGCACGCTTCAGCGCAATGATGCTCTGCGAATTTATTGCGATGAAGGAGGACACGCTCTCTTTGTTGAATTATTTTCAACTCAGGTGGAGGAGGCATTCGGACTCGATCGATCGGTTATTGGTCGTCCACACTTCGATCGCATCATCGAGAAAATTATTGCTGAACATCAAACTCGGCTGTCGCCCCATCTCATTCAACTGTTTTTTGTCACAATCTCAGAAACTCTGGTGACAAAGGTTCTTAACAATGTTCCCCACGATCCTCAAGTCTCTCCTATTGTCCGTGCCGTTATCGGCGATCATGCGGCTGACGAAGCGTTGCACAGCGTTTATTTTCGTGGCTTGTTCCCCATCCTTTGGCAAAGCCTTGGATCCTATGAGCAAGAGGAAATGGGACAATTACTGCCACAACTGGTATGGGCATTTCTGGGCCCCGATCGCCAACTCGAATACAGTATTCTGAGGCGCTTAGGCTTTAATGCAAAGGATTCGGAAGGAATTCTAGAAGAGGTTTACGTACCCAGCCAAATTGCTAAATTTGTTCGACAAGCTGCCAATCCAACCTTAAAAATGTTTGCAGCCGCTGGAGTGTTGGACGATCGTACAATTGAGCAAGTTTTCGCAGATTACGAATTGATTTAAGGGTGACTACTTTGAAACACGCCACTGTCATTAGACATATTGCCTTTGAGGATCTGGGAAGTTTAGTTGAAGCATTGAATCAGCAAAACTACACAGTCAGATATTTAGAAGCTGGATCGGATGATTTGACTCAGATCGATCGCAACACAAGTCTGCTGATAATTCTTGGAGGCCCAATTGGAGCTTACGATGAGCAGGATTATCCGTTTCTAATTGATGAGTTACGTCTATTAGAATATCGTCTTGCTAACGATTTGCCTACGCTAGGGATTTGTTTGGGGGCACAGTTGATGGCTCGTGCTTTAGGAGCGAAAGTTTATCCTGGATTGCAAAAAGAGATTGGATGGTCTCCTCTAAACCTGAGTCTAGCAGGTCAGCAAACACCACTTGCTCACTTAGCAGGAGATAAAACAGCCGTTCTTCATTGGCATGGAGATACCTTCGATCTGCCTACTGATAGCACTCATTTAGCGGCTAGTGCGATTTATCAAAACCAAGCTTTTTCATGGAAAAAAGGAGGATTGGCGTTGCAGTTTCATCCAGAAGTCACAGCTCAAGGATTAGAACGGTGGTTCATTGGTCATGCGTGTGAAATTGGAGCAACGCCTGATATCACAGTCGCTAAACTTCGAGAGGATACAATTCGTTATGCTGGACATTTATCAGTTCAAGCAGCGAAGTTCTGGGAAGATTGGTTAGCGTCTTTACCGCAGGCTTTCAACAGTTGACAGTTGACAGTTGACAGTTGACAGTTTGAGAGTATATGTAGGGTGTGTCGCCCTAAACAATCTCTAAAAAAGAGTGAAAATCGGTGGGGCGACGCACCTTACACATTGGGTGAACGAAACAACCCTCCGTTTCACATCGCCCAACAATTTTATTGTTGCAACATTTTTTCACGCATGATATTACAAGGGCGAAGCATTTCGGTAGACAATTTATTAGTGAGAACCAGAGATTGACTACCGAAATGCTTCGCCCCTACGAATATATTTGCACTCATTGAGATGCACCCGTCCGAATCCCTGTCATGGCTTCCTTCTTTCTTCTTCTTAACTTTTGCGGCTGACAGCGTTAATTCGATCGCTCAATTGACGCAAAGTTTGGGCTAAAGTCGGATCGGTATTCCGCAACTGAGCAATTTTGTCGCAACTATAAAGCACTGTCGTGTGATCCTTGCCGCCGAAAACTTCGCCAACCTTCGGCAAACTCAAATCGGTATGCTGCCGAATTAAATACATCCCGATTTGACGGGCAAAGCTAATTTCTCGCCTGCGGGAAACACCCTTCAAGTCTTCCACAGAAACATCAAACACCTCAGCCACAACTGCAATGACTGCATCGGGTGTCGCCTCTACGGTTTCAGTTTGCGGGTTCAAAATCGGGGTGATATTCTCCACAGTCATCGGCAAACCGGTAATAGAAAGATATGCTACGGCTCGAATTAAAGCACCTTCTAATTCCCGAACGTTGGAAGTGTAACTAGAAGCAATGTATTCTATGACATCTCGCGGCAGCCTCATGTTTTCATACTCGGCTTTTTTCTGCAAAATTGCCATGCGTGTTTCCAAGTCTGGCAATTGAATATCGGCAATTAATCCCATCGAAAATCTGGAACACAAGCGCTCTTGCAGGCGGGGTATCTGCTGCGGCGGGCGATCGGAAGCTAAAACTACCTGATTTCCGGCTTCGTGCAATGTATTAAAAGTGTGAAAAAATTCTTCTTGGGTGTATTCTTTGCCTTCGATAAATTGGATGTCATCTATTAATAAAACATCGGCTGCGCGATAGTGATCGCGGAAAGTTTGCATACTATCTTTGCGAATGGCAGCGATTAAATCGTTAGTGAATTTTTCAGTTGAAACGTAAAAAACTTTGGCGCTGGGGTCAATTTCTAAGCGATAATGACCGATCGCCTGCATTAAA
Source organism: Oscillatoriales cyanobacterium (assembly GCA_004292955.1). Taxonomy (GTDB): domain Bacteria; phylum Cyanobacteriota; class Cyanobacteriia; order Cyanobacteriales; family Microcoleaceae; genus Microcoleus. The sequence continues at coordinate 60,070 of RDXX01000028.1, forward strand.
TGAGTTTTGCCCAAACCAACGCCGCCGCACAAAAATAGGGGATTGAATTCTCGGCCCGGAGACTCGGCTACTGCGAGGGCTGCTGCGTGGGCCATGCGGTTGTTGGAACCGACGACAAAGCGGGAAAATACGTATTTGGGGTTTAAATGGGCAGGTTTCGGCGGGTGTAGGGAGTGGCTTTCGGGGCTATCGGCGATCGGGGATGGCCAAATCATGGCGGAGTCGTTGCTACCACCTGTTTCATTTCCCCCGGCAATTGTCAAGTAAATTTCTACGGGATACCCGAGAATCTCTTCAACTGCGTCGGCGATGGTTTTGACGTAGTATTTTTGCAACCAATTGCGAGCAAAGGGGTTGGGGGCGCTGACGATCAAACAGTTATTTTCGAGTTGTTCGGCTCTGGCCGTTTTGATCCACGTCTCAAAGCTAGGCCTGCTCAGTTGTACCTGGAGACGTTCAAGTATCTGATTCCACAGACTTTCGAGCGTAATGTCCACTGCTTACCTTTGCCGATCGGCATTCAAGAGATTCAATTTGTATTCTCACAGAACTCAGTTTAATCGAAGTGGCGATTTTGAATGTCGATCGATCGAGCGACATGGTGTCGGCTTGGGATCTGTTTGGGAACCCATATCTAGAGGCTCTGCCTCGTTGATAGTGGAGTAAAACAATTGCCCAAAATATTTTCCGTAACAATTATATACACGCTAAAGCAGTGTTAGACTCACCTTAACAAGCAAACAAGCGCCCCTAGCTGTTACTAGAGACGCTTTCGATCGCTTGTTTTTTTCAGAGCGACTGGCTGCCACCAAAAACGCTCGTCAATTTCCCATTTTTATGGTCTTTGTACAGACCAAGGAGTTTATATGCCGCTTCTAAAAACCTACAGAAATCTGTAAATCAAACTTAGCGGTCTATGTTTTGCCTAGAGCAAGTGCTATATGCTTGCCTTTTTGCTCAGGTTGGCCTACTCTTCCCAGTTAGAGACTGCCTTGATTAGCAGAGGACTTGAAATATTTGGTTTTTTGACGATCAGTTTGAGCCAAGTGTTTCGTCAAATTCTGAGAAAACCTAGACAAACCTATGTATTTTGGCAACTGCCTAAAACCCTGAACAAAAAACACAAATAGCCCTTATTTCCCAGGCTCTTCCTCGCTTGTGTCTGATTCACGGGAGGTAGAGCCGATCGATTTATGTCCCCAAGTAGAGCCGGGAGACGAAAAAAAATGAGAAAAAATTTGAAACATGAGTGTAGATCAACAAGTTGTCTGAAATATTAACCTTAGCTAAAATCTACAATCGGCTGACCAAATTACTTTCGGTCAATGCTAGAGTTTAAGGGAGTCTGCCGATCGCCCAAAAATTTTGTTTGTGGCTCTGCGGATATAGCAGCTATCAAAGAGCTGCTAGGCAAGTATTTAAATTTGGCCCGAAAGCCTTAAAACGTCGCGATGAAGAGTTCTACTGGCAAATTTTGGAAGCAACCGGCAATTTATATATTGCTGCTGGTAACGGGAGCCGCAGCCGCCATGTTGGGCGATCGGCTGTCGGTTTCTCAATTACGTGCAAATTCGGGGGATGCGGGACAAAGAACCCTGCAACCGAGATTGCAAGTGCCGCCTGCTAATACTAAGCCTCAAGCTAGCAAAGTCTTGCCGCCTGTTCCCTTGTCGGGGGATGCGGCTAATGTGAATTTTATTGTGGCTGCGGTGGCAAAAGTGGGGCCGGCTGTGGTGCGGATCGATGCTTCGCGCAAGGTGAAACCGGGAAATAGAGGGGTTTCGCCGGAGGATTTTTTTGGTGGACAACCAAATTCGGGGGGCAGGGGCGGAATCGAACGGGGTACTGGTTCGGGTTTTGCGATCGGGACTGACGGCGTGATTCTCACTAACGCTCACGTTGTGGAGGGCGCGGATACGGTAAATGTCACACTCAAGGACGGCCGCAGCTATCAGGGGCGGGTGTTGGGGGCGGATAAGGTGACGGATGTGGCTGTGGTGAAGATTGAGGCGAATGATGTGCCTGTGGTGACGATCGGCAATTCTGATAAGCTGCTGTCTGGGGAATGGGCGATCGCGATCGGCAATCCTTTGGGTTTGGACAATTCGGTGACAGCGGGGATAATTAGCGCTACAGGGCGATCGAGTACCGAGGTGGGCGTACCCGACAAGCGCATTGGTTTTATTCAAACAGACGCTGCAATCAATCCGGGAAATTCCGGCGGCCCGCTGCTGAATGCTTCGGGTGAAGTGATCGGGATGAATACGGCGATTATTCAAGGTGCTCAAGGATTGGGGTTTGCGATTCCGATTCAGGCGGCGCAAGAGGTGGCGCAGGAACTGATTTCGACGGGGAAAGTCGAACACGCTTATCTGGGTATTGAAATGGCGACGCTGACTCCGGAGGTGAAGCAGCAAATTAACGGCAATGCTAACAGCAATTTGCGAGTTGCAGTCGATCGGGGTGTGGCGATTGTGAGTGTTGTTCCTAATTCTCCCGCAGCCGCCGCAGGTTTGCGGGCTGGAGATGTGATTCAAAAGATTAATAATCAGCCGATTATTCAGTCGGAAGCTGTTCAGGACTTCGTGCAAAATGCGAAGGTTGGCGGCAATTTGCAAATGGAAATCAACCGCAACGGGCAAATAGTTAATTTGAGTGTGAAACCGGGGAGTTTGCCCGTTCAACAAGTTCGATAATCAGTTGTCAGTTGGCAGTTGGCAGTTGGCAGTAGTTATTTAACAATAACCAAATAACAAATAACAAATAACCAATAACAAATAACAACTAACCAATAACTATGCCAGAAATCTTGCAAATTTCACAATTAGGAAATCCGGTACTGCGCCAACCGTCGCAAGTTGTCGAGAATGTGAAGGACGATCGCATTCAACAGCTAATCGACAACCTAATTTCTACCGTCCAACACGCGCACGGAGTGGGAATTGCCGCCCCTCAAGCTGCGATGTGCGATCGGCTGTTCATCGTCGCATCCCGCCCCAACCTGCGGTATCCCCAAGCACCGCACATGGAACCGACAGCGATGATTAATCCCCGGATTGTCGCTGCATCAACAGATACAGCCAAAGACTGGGAAGGCTGTTTGAGTATTCCGGGGATTCGGGGATTGGTGCCGAGAAGTAGGGCGATCGAAATTGAATACACTTGTAGAGATGGGAAACTTCACGGACAACAATTGACAGACTTTGTGGCCAGAATTTTTCAGCACGAATACGACCATTTAGATGGGATCGTGTTTTTAGACAGGGTGGAAAGCACGACAGAACTGATGACAGAGGATGAGTATCAGCAGCAATTTGTTAAATTACTTTAGCTGTGCAATACTGTTAGCCGATTGTTACTCATTGTACTGGTGAGCAGACTGTTCGTGCAACCTATACAAAGTAGTAAATTCGAGATTTTGAGATTACATAAGTACGGCGATTGCATCCTCAAGATGCCATCTTTTTTCTTTGCTTGAAACCCGCAAAACCAACCAATGCTAAAGCAGTTCCCGCAACAGTCATTGGTTCGGGAACTGGTTCGGCTGCCGTGTCTGCCAGTTCATACAACATAGTGTTACCAGAGCGATAGGGCGATCGCTCAACACCAAGAAAATGAGTGCGAGCGTAGATATAAGTTTCAGTATATCCCTCAAATCCAGATATCCACCGACCGGGATTAGATAATCCATTGGTATCCAAAGACCAGGCTGCTCCTGACTCGTATCTCGTGTAATACTCTCCAAATCCTGTGTCTGGAATGTCAACTACTTCGGTTAATCTGTCTGAACCCCTAGCTTTTATGCCGCGAAATTCCCCTTCAAAAAATAAAGCTATTGCTCCTGCTAAATCATAATATTCTCTGCGTGGCAATCGATATTCTGGCGAACTTGGTCCAGCTAATCCGGCAACAAATACAGTATTTAATCTCCCTTCAGAAACTGTAGCTTCTTCTATGCCTATTCCTGCAATCCCAGAGTTGCTAAACTTAACCAAACCGCTGGCAAATCCGGGCGCCTTCAAATTATACGTGAGAACTGCCGAGCGGGCGATCGGCATATCGGCTATTGAAATTGCTCCGTAGCAGATCGCTGTCCCTGCTAAAACTGCCAGTATGTTTCGAGTATTATTGGTCATAACTTTTCAATGAAGTCCCTAATCAACTCGCTCTCTAATCGATGTAACTAGAATATCCCTCATAATAAATAATGGCAAGCAAGTATCTACAATATTCACAAACGTTTACGTTTTAAAATATTTTTATCACTCATTTTCTTGTATAGTTGTTATTGATATTAAAAGTTGGTGGTATAATTTTTAACATTATGAACAGCAATCAACAACCTGAAAATCATCAGCCACAAATTATTTTAATTACCGGAAATATGGCTGCTGGAAAATCAACAGTTGCCCAATCACTTGCCGAAAGGTTGCCCAAAAGCGTTCACCTGCGCGGGGATATCTTTCGTCGCGCGATCGTGAATGGGCAGGCCCAAATGACGTTAAATTTGTCAGCAGAGGCATATCAGCAACTTCAATTGCGCTATCACCTGGCAGCAATGGCAGCGCGACAATATCTCCAGGCTGGCTTTACCGTTGTCTATCAAGACATTATCATTGGTTCGGCACTTGCTGAGATAGTTGCCTCGTTTCATGATGTGCCGTTGTGTGCGATCGTTCTGTGTCCCTCGGCAGAGGTTGTAGCGGCAAGGGATGCAGCACGATTGAAGACCGGATATGCCAACGAAACCATGGTTTATGAATTCGATCGCATCCTCCGCACCGAAACCCCTCATCTCGGTTATTGGCTGGATTCAACCCATCTAACGGTTTCAGAAACGGTCGATCGGATTTTGGCACATTTACAAGATGAATCAGTGAGTTGACATCGCTATGTGCCGAATGCGCGCTCCTAAATCAATCGTTTAAAGAGAAGACATATGATCCTTGACATTTAAAATTTGTCGTATAATTGTTAAATAACATCAGTGATGTCGCGAACAGGAGAGCAAATGTCAATCAACTTGGAAAAAGGCGGAAGAATCAATCTTTCTAAAGAAGCACCGGGGCTGAAAAATGCCGGGATCGGTTTGGGATGGGATATCAACGCTACAGACACCGGAGCGGCATTTGACTTAGATGCTTCCGTGTTTATGCTGGGCGCTGCTGGTAAAATTCCCAGCGAAAAATACTTTGTTTTCTACAATAACAACGAGTCGCCGGATTCTTCTGTAAAACATCTGGGAGATAGCAGAACCGGAGAAGGAAGTGGCGATGATGAAAGAGTTACAGTCGATTTAACCAAGGTAGATCCTGCGGTGCAAGAAATTGTGTTTGTGGTGACAATCCACGAAGCGGAATCGAGAAGGCAAAATTTCTGTCAACTGCGGAATGCTTTTATCAGGATTTACGACACTACTACTGACATTGAAGTCACTAGATACGATTTGGATGAGGATTTTGGGAAGGAGACTGCGGTGGAGTTTGGCAGACTTTACAAGAAAGATGGCGAGTGGAGGTTTCAAGCTGTCGGACAAGGTTACAATTCAGGTTTGCAAAGCTTTGTAGATAAGTACGCCTGATCAGAAGGAAATAGAGAAGACGTAGGATTGAAACCTCGTCTAAAAAAACAAAGTCCCCAGAGGCGGACTGAAGAAAGTCAGGTAATTTCAATCGCCCGTTCTTCAACCCGCTGATATCGAGCTTTGTTTGTATAGGCGCGGTTTCAACCTAAATCTGATCAGAACTGTATTGCACGATAAACCTTACACAATTACAAAGATATGGCTATTAACTTGACAAAAGGACAATCGATCGTACTCAGCAAAAGTGAATTCGACTTATCCCGATTAACATTAGCTTTGGGCTGGGATGTAGCGCAAGCTAAAACAGGTCTTTTCGGTAGAAGCAGCGGTGCAAATTTTGACTTAGATGCCTACGCTTTGCTGCTGGGAGAAAATGGCAAATTAAAAAATTACAAAGAAGATGTAATTTATTACTCTCATTTAGAGTCGAAGGATAAAACAGTTGTTCATTCCGGCGACAATCTCACGGGAGCCGGAGACGGAGATGATGAACAAATATTTGTGAAACTAAGCTCTTTACCAGCAGAATATCACAAAATTATCTTGGGCGTAAATATTTACAATGGAAAAGACAGACAACAGCATTTTGGCATGGTAGAAAATGCTTTTGTGAGGGCTGTAGATGCAGCCGGAAAAGAAATTGCTCGCTATCGCTTGTCAAGCGATCCTTCCTATGAAGGCAAATTAAATATGTTGATGGGAGAAGTTTATCGAGAAGGTGGCGAGTGGAAATTTAAGGCCTTGGGAAATCCTTTGGCTGAAGATTTGAACGGTGTTGTCGGTTCGTTTATGCGGTGAATAAAAAGCTTCACTTGTGTTCAAAAGATAATTCATCTTTTCACATATACCCGCCTTCATTCAGTTGACAGTTGACAGTTGACAGTTGACAGTTGACAGTTGACAGCACTTGGGCTAGAAGGAAAAAGATAGGAGCAATGAATAGTCTGATTTTAGTTTATTCCTACAAGGGAGAGAGGCTTGAAACCAATTCTTTCTGGTAAAACAGACGGGGATTACATTTAGTTGAATAAATCAAAAATTGACAACCACAATTTTTGATTTAAATAAAAATCTATGTTTATCTAGATTGTCTGTGGTGGTGGGGCGGGTTTATATAGATTGTTTGTGGGAAGTAAATGTGATTGGTGAACCCGCCCTTACAGATTTGTTGAAAATTGTACAATATTTATGGGTAGGGACACAGCATTGCTGTGTCCTAATTTGTATGCTAACCAATCAGTTATTCTTGGATAGCCATGCAGGTAGAAAGCATTTTTGCCACTCCAACAATCGGCAATTGATTGAGCATTTCCGCCGCAAAAGCATCAATCAGCAAATAGCGACTTCTTTCTAAATCTAAGCCGCGGCTTTGCAAGTAGAAAAGTTCATCATCTTCCAACTGGCTGACAGTTGCACCGTGGGAACATTTAACGTTATCCGCCACAATTTCTAACTGCGGTTTGGTATCGACACGTGCTCTCGGCGACAATAACAAATTCCGGCTCAATTGTCCGGCGTCTGTCAATTGTGCGGCTTTGCGAACAAAAACTTTGCCGTTAAATACGGCGCGGGCTTTGTTACCGACAATGCACTTGTGCAATTGCCGACTTGTGCCGTGGGGATGATTGAAATCGATTAAACTGTGAGTGTCCGCCAACTGTTCGCCAAAGGCTACGGTTAAGCCGTTTAAAGTTGTTTCGGTGCCTTCGCCGCGCTGAAATACTTCTAAATTGTGCCGCGATATTTTGCCGCCCAAACTGATAGCATGACAAGTATAACGACTATTGCGCGCTTGCTCGATCGCGCTTTTGCCAATATGCACCACATCCAAACCTTCGCGCTGAAGCCGAACATGATTCACAGTGGCGTTTTCGCCGACAACAACATCCGTCACAGCATTCGTAAAAGCGGGTACATTGCCGATAGTTGCGTAATCCTCAACGACAGTGATGTTGCTGCCAGCCTCAGCTATGATTAAGCAGTGCGGCTGACACATCGTCCCAGATGCACCTGGTGCGGTCAAGAACAGCAAATGAATCGGAAGGTCGATCGACATATTAGCTGGTACGAACACCACCGCAGCATCGACCAAACCCGCAGTATTCAAGGCTGTAAACACTTCAGTTTGCTGTTTGTGCTTGCTCAAAACATCGGTGATGCGCGATCGATATTTTTCCGGTACATTGGATAGATTACCTACATAAAAGTCCGGCAAATTCCCCGTTGACAAATCCGGCGCATAAAAACCGTTAACAAATACCAATCTTAATGGTAAATCATCCCGATTTTTCACAGGCATAATAATATCAGTCAGCTTAACATTTGACTGATTGCTCTGCGGTACATGAAAAGGAACTTGCAAAACCGGCGACAAATCAGTAAAGCGCCATTCCTCATCCCTCACAGTTGGAAAACTCGCAGCCAGCACATATTCAGTCGCCGCATCCCGCAAATCCTGCAACCCGTAAGTCGAACTTTCGCTATTAGCAACCTCCAACTTACCGCACTGATTAACCAAATCAGCCAAAAACATTTCCCTAGTAGCAACCTGAGTATTTATCATCGCGCGCCAACTCCTGCTGCTTCCTCTTCCACAACCCAGTCATAACCGCGCTCTTCCAATTCCAGCGCCAACTCTTTCGGGCCAGTTAAGATAATTCTACCAGCTTCCATGACGTGAATGAAATCAGGGATAATGTAATTCAACAACCGCTGATAGTGAGTAATCACCAACATAGAATTTTCAGCAGTTGACAACTGATTCACACCACCGGCAACAATTTTGAGAGCATCGATATCCAAACCAGAATCAGTCTCATCCAAAATAGCTAACTTCGGTTCCAACAGCGCCATTTGCAAAATCTCGTTGCGCTTTTTCTCGCCACCGGAAAAACCCTCATTTACGCTGCGGCTCAAGAAAGCCGGATTCATCTTAACAATATCCAGCTTGTCCTCGATTAAATCTTGGAAATCAAAAGCATCTAATTCTTCCAATTCACGATGTTTGCGGTGAGCATTGTAAGCCACGCGCAAGAAATCGACATTGCTAACGCCGGGAATTTCTAAAGGATATTGGAATGCTAGAAACACACCAGCCAGAGAGCGTTCTTCTGGCGGTAATTCCAGTAGATTCTGCCCTAAAAATGTCACTTCTCCACCTGTTACTGTATAAGCGGGATGGCCGGCTAATATTTTGGATAATGTGCTTTTCCCTGAACCGTTCGGGCCCATGATGGCGTGAATTTCGCCGGATTTAATTTCTAGGTTCAAACCCTTCAGGATTTGGGTATCTTCAACATTCGCAGTTAAATTGCGGACGGATAGAATTACTGGACTATTTTCAACAATCATCTCTTTTTTTCCTTGGCCTCAATGCAGTTTACAGTGGGTGGGGGCGGGTTTATTTAACCTGTTTGCACCGTTTAAGGTTTTTGGTGAACCCGCCCCTACAAGTTTTTGATAATGGTGCAAGATGTGAGTTCTATCAGGGGCTTTTTGGTGGGTGGGGGCGGGTTTATTTAACCTGTTTGCACCTTTTAAGGTTTTTGGTGAACCCGCCCCTACAGGGTTTTTGGTGAACCCGCCCCTACAGGTTTTTTGATAATAGTGCAAGATGTGAGTTCTACCCGACACTTCCTTCGAGTTTCAGGCTCAACAGCTTATCAGCTTCCGCCGCAAATTCCATCGGTAACTGATTGAAAACGTCTTTGCAGAAACCGCTAATCATCATCGAAATGGCATTTTCTGCGGAAATTCCCCGCTGCGCGAAGAAGAACAATTGCTCTTCCCCAATCTTAGAAGTCGAGGCTTCATGTTCCACTTTAGCAGTATGGTTCTGCACTTGAATATAAGGGAAAGTATTCGCTTGAGCGTTATCGCCAATCAGCATCGAGTCGCACTGGGAATAATTGCGAGCGCCTTTCGCACTCGGCCCCATTTTCACTAAGCCGCGATAACTGTTAGAAGAATTCCCCGCCGAAATTCCCTTGGAAATAATCGTGCTGCGAGTGTTTTTGCCGACGTGGATCATTTTGGTGCCGGTATCAGCTTGCTGCTTGTTGTTTGTCAGGGCTACCGAGTAGAATTCGCCCACCGAGTTGTCACCAACTAACACGCAACTGGGATATTTCCAAGTAATCGCGGAACCGGTTTCTACTTGTGTCCAAGAAATCTTGGAATTGACTCCTTGACACAAACCGCGCTTTGTCACAAAGTTGTAAATGCCGCCTTTCCCATTAGCATCGCCGGCGTACCAGTTTTGCACTGTGGAATATTTGATGTCGGCATTGTCCATTGTTACCAATTCGACGACGGCGGCGTGTAGTTGGTTGGTGTCAAACATGGGTGCGGTGCAGCCTTCGAGATAACTAACAGAGCTGTTTTCTTCTGCGACAATTAGGGTGCGCTCGAATTGGCCGGAATCTCCGTTGTTGATGCGAAAATAGGTGGATAATTCCATCGGGCATTTTACGCCTTTGGGGATGTAAACGAAGGAACCGTCGCTGAATACGGCGGAGTTGAGGGCTGCGAAAAAGTTGTCGCCAACGGGTACAACGCTGCCGAGATATTTTTCTATGAGTTCGGGATAATCTTTGACGGCTTCGGAAATGGAACAGAATATTACGCCGTCTTTGGCTAGTTTTTCTCTAAATGTGGTGGCGATGGAAACGCTGTCGAAAACGGCATCGACGGCGACATTTCCCAGGCGCTTTTGTTCGGAGAGGGGAATGCCTAGTTTCTCGAAGGTTTCGAGGAGTGTCGGGTCAACTTCATCTAAGCTGTTGAGTTTTTTGGGCTTTTGTTTTGGCGCTGAATAGTAGATAATTTGTTGGTAGTCGATCGCGGGATAGTTGACATGAGGCCAGGTCGGCTCGGTCATGGTCAGCCACTTGCGGTATGCTTTCAGGCGGAATTGCAGCAAGAATTCTGGTTCGTTTTTCTTGGAGGAAATCAGCCGTACTACATCTTCGCTCAAGCCGCGAGGGATGGTGTCTGACTCGATGTCGGTGACGAAACCGTATTTGTAGGGCTGGTTGACTAGGGTTTGGGCTGTGGTAGAACTCATTATTTTGCGTGTTCAGTGTTCTAGATAATGCTCTCAAAGATGGCAGACGGGGAATCCCTGTCTGGGCTTGAGCGAGTTTTGCTGGACTGCTCGGTTAAGTTAAACAACAAATCTGTTGCTTTACTATATTTTAAGCTACATTAACAATAGTGATATTGTCAAAGTCTCAGAAATATTTTTTTGTGAAGATGATGCAGACTCAGCAGACTTCCACTAAACAAGACATCTTGCAGTTTTTGCTCAAGGGGGGTCAAGGGACGGCTCTCCAGTTGGCGGAGTCTTTGGATGTCAGCCCCCAGGCGATTCGCCGTCATTTGAAGGATTTGGAGGGGGAGGGGCTGATTCAGTATCGGTCGGTTCAGGCTGGGATGGGGCGACCGCAGCACATTTATGAGCTTACCAGTCTGGGGCGCGATCGCTTCCCGAATCGTTATGGCGATTTTGCGGTTTCTTTTTTGGATACTTTGGCTGAGACTGTTGGCCGCGAGCAAGTTATTACTATCCTGCGAAAACAGTGGCAACGTAAGGCGATGGAGTATCGTAGGATGATGGGTACGGGTTCGCTTCAAGAGCGGGTGGCTAGGTTGATGGAGCTTCGCAGGGATGAGGGTTACATGGCTGAGTGGTATCCTGTAGAAGCGGTGGATGATGATTTGTGCGATCGCGATAAGGGCGATCGATTTGTGTTTATGGAACACAATTGTGCTATTTCTAATGTGGCTGAAACTTTTCCGAGTGTTTGTGGTAATGAGTTGGAGATGTTTGCGGCTGTGTTGCCTGATTGTACGATCGAGCGCACTCACTGGATTATTGATGGGGAGCATCGCTGCGGTTATTTGATTGCTAGAAGGAAGGAAGAAGGAAGAAGGAAGAAGGAAGAAGGATGAGGGAAGAAGACCCTTCGACTCCGCTCAGGGGACAAAGACACGGATTTTCACACGGATACACAGATAAATGTTTTGACCAATAACGAATAACAAATAACAAATAACAAATAACAAATAACAAGTAACAAGTAACAAGTAACTAATAACTATGGAATCTGATTTTTTAAAGCCGGAAGAGTGCGCGGAAGTTGATATGGCGCTGCTGTCGTCGAAGGAGAAGTTTTCGGCGCGGCTGGCTATTTATGCTTTGAGGGTTTTGAAGCAAATTGCTGGGGAGACTGGTTTGTCGGTAGCTGAGATAAGCAATCAGCAGGTGATGGATTGGGTTAGGAATGATGAGAGTATTCAGCAGTCAATTCAAGTTGATGCTAGTTTTGAAAACTTTTTTACGAATTTGGTGGTTGCGTCTTTGCGGCCTTTGAGGCAAATTGCGACAGAAGTTGGAGGGGCGATCGAGCAATTAACAGTTAAGCAGGTTGTGGCGTGGTTTGAGAAGGATGCGAAGATTCGCAGAGAGTAGGGTATGGATGCTGCGTTTTTGGATTTGCGATCGGGCTGATGGGCGGGCTCTCCGGCCCACCCCACAAGAGAATTTACTGTTTGTGGAACAGGCATCTTGCCTGTTGGTGCGGGCGGGCTCTCCGGCCCACCCCACAAGAGAATTTACTGTTTGTGGAACAGGCATCTTGCCTGTTCAGCGATAAAGGTGCAACATCTCAGCAAAAAAAAGTTTAAAAAAGGGGTTGACAAACTTAGGCGAGTTTGGTAACGTAATAAATGTCGAGCGAAAGAGATGCAGCGCATCAAGTTTAACGCAGACACAGGATTCAAAGTTTTCAAAGCTTTCCTGGTGCTTATGATGTAATGGAACCACTCCGATCCATCCCGAACTCGGTTGTTAAACGTTGCTATGGCGAAGATACTCGGCGGGTCACTGCCCGGTAAAATAGCTCGGTGCCAGGTTAATAATAAATTAAAGCTCTTTTCCCACAACAACGGAAAGGAGCTTTAGTTTTTTGGGGAAGTTGTTACTCATTGTGAATCAGCAATTTAAACTTTTAATTTATTGGGCAATAAAAAGTGAAACCTATTAGATTAACTAATCATGCTCAGGAACAAGCGATTGAAAGAGGTACAAATGAATCAGAAATTATTGATACCATTATGACGGGTAATCGACAACCTGCTAAAAATGGTAGGTACAAATATCAAGCTACTTTTCAGTATAATAATAATGATTGGCAGGATAAGTTCTACTCTCTCAAGAAAGTAGTACCGATTGTTGCTGAGACTGATACTGAGTTAGTCGTTATCACAGTATATACTTTTTATTTTTGAGGTGAAAATTTATGAAGATTAGTTATGATTCCGAAATTGACGCTCTCTATATTAGACTTGTAGAAGGTAAGCATGAGTGCCGAACTTTACAGTTAACTGACGAAATTGCTTTAAATATTGGGGAAAATGAGTTATTGGTAGGGATAGAAGTTTTAGATGCTAAACAGGTTTTAGGTAGTGGAAATGTACCTAATGTAGTGCTAGAAAATATAGCTTTTACTGTAGCTTAAATAGAAAGAGCGATCGCTACCTATGCAAATCTAAGTAAGGATGAGTGGAAAAATGATCCGTACTTTTGATGCAAAATCTTATACAGATTTACTTGTTCGGTATCAACCAAAACCGATCGCAAATGAAGCAGAAAATGATGCCGCAATCGCTCTCGCTTGCGAACTGGAACACGGCCCGATGCGATCGCTGGAGGAAGAGCTATTTCTGGAGCTTTTGATAACGCTGATTGAAAAATTTGAAGCTGAAAATTATCCAATTCCCGCAGGAAATGCTGGTTCAATGTTGCAACATTTAATGGATGCGAGAGATTTGGACAAATCTGATTTGATTCCTGTTTTGGGAACGGAAACTGAGGTTGAGAAAGTTTTTGTTAGTGAAAGGGCGATCGAAATAGATGAAGCCAGAAAGTTAGCTGATTTTTTCCAAGTTGATATGAGTTTTTTGCTTTAAGTGCGATCGGTAATATTTATGGATTGGCTTGATTACCTCCTAATTCCAAACACCAACGCTGCATAGCTTCATCATCAAATAATGGCTCGCTAAAAAAAGATCGCTGAGCTGGTAATTCTCCTACAACAACACTTAATACCTGTTCTTCTGGAGTTTCTATATCAACTTTTAGTTCCTCTAAACAGTCACGAAAATTGTAGGGTTCAGTTCCTACTGCTTTCCCCCAAGGATGCAATTTTCCATTTATAGCTAAATGTACACCAATTCCAGAATCTTTAGCTTCATCGGAAATTTCACTTACTAAAGTATGTAAAGTATGTAACTCTGAGTTGGATGAAGCTGTAGTAATACTCAGTAAAACAACCTGTGCTTTGACTAAAGCAGCTACTTCTATTGTCTTTTTCAAAGACTCTTTAATTTGTTCGAGATGCTGTTGTTCAATGTGGCTATAAGATTTCGACTCGGCTAATACCAAAGTATCTGCTTCTAACCCAATTACATCTATTTCGGCAAAACCATTTTTTTCACGTTGGCGATGAATATTCCCTCCAAACTGCATCCAGCTATAAGGCATTAGTTGATACAGAACAGCAGCAGTCATAAGTACAGCATCACCTCCACTCCTCAAAAAGTGTGAAGCTAATTCATTCAGCTTATAGGTAAAGTCTATCTTCTCCAGTTCTGGAATCTGAAAAGATTCGGCACAGCCCACACAGTCAATAAATTCTTGTACTCGTTCTATTGCATACCAATCATTAAAATTACAATGAGGACAAGGTAAATCATAACCACGACGAACTAATCCGGCTGATAGTAATAAAGGAAGTTGTTGTTTAACAATTTGTCTTACTTCTTTGTTGGTTATCTTTCTATTTTCAGCCAACCATCGATAAATTTCTCCTAACTTCACCCCTCCTTGCTTAACTTGTCGATTGTTTTCCTGTGTTCGACGTTCTAATGCTTTGCTGATTCCTAAACCATTATTTTTGACAAAAGCAATTGTTTTTCTGAAACCTCCAAAACGTTTAATAAACCCCTTCGCATAGCGGGTATGTTCATTAATTTCAATTTTTAAACCAGCATCCTTAAATCTTTGGCTAATTACCATTTCGTCAGTAGGAATATAAAGGCAGCAGTCGTTTTTATAGCTTATAGTTCCAGTAATTCCCTTACTACTCGCTCTGGTTGATAGTCCTTTAAGCTCGCTTCTATCAGGATTTTTATCTGCCCATTCGATTTGATGCTGACTATTCGATAGAAAAACGGCAGACGATTTGTTAATAGGTAGCAATAACCGCCTGCTTGATGCTAAACGAACTTCGGCTTCCCAGCCAAACAAAAATTCTCTATTTTGATGCCCTATTGGTACTGGAGGACTAAAGCGAATCGAACCATCTTCAAATTTAATATAAGTTGTATTAATAGGATTCCCGCTGTAAGCTTGACCTCTGAAAAAATTTAAATGAAAATTTTGATAGATAACTTCTAGTCTGAAATGAGGAACAACTCTAACAAAAGCTTGGTATACCTGCTGTGCTAAATTTTCTGCCTCTTTTAGGTCTGTATTAATAACAATTAATATTTCTGCTATCGAAGGCATACATTCCAAAATTAGTGCAGTTAATCGCTCGATATTATCTAGCACTTCTGATTTCGGCAAATAAAGCTTATTCGTGTTTTCTAGACCGAAAGAACGAGTATTCCAATAAGCAGCAGCAATATCAATATCTTGGTCATCACCCAAAAAAATAGTTAGTAGGCTTGAACAATCCATTAGTTGTTGAATTGGGTTATCCAATGGTTGTTTTTTACTAATTTTAATTTCTGTTAAACAAATAGGATTATAGCTGCTTGCAAGCAACAAGCTACTTTTAACTAATTCTTCAAAATTTTGGGGTAATCTTAAAAAATTAGCTGCTAAATGTTCTGTTAAATATTTTCTATACATAGTCGATATCTTTCCATACTGAATTGATAGCTCAAAGTCAAAACTATTGCCTTGTTCTATACCCCAAATATGACTGTCAGGTAGAGGGTTAGCGTAAATCTCTTGAAGTACAGAAACAATATGAGATAATTTTGCTGTAAAATGCCTAGCTCTAGCAGAATAATGTGGCAAATTAATTAATTCTGTTCCCTCAATATGTTTCTGAATTTTTTCTGTGTCAATATTAATAATTTTGACTGGTAGAATTTCCTTAAGATTTGTAGATATAGCTTCAGAAATATTTGTGGTTGATCTAAAAATAAAATCAGGATTAATCAAAATAATTTTATTTTTTAATAAATTAATATCTAGATCTTCTTCATGAATTGGTATAATTGTGTTAGTTAATCCTCCCCAGATATGAGTATAAAGCTTTACTGCATTTTGAAACTCCTCTCGATTGCCAACTAAATAAACAAGTCGTAAGGGACGAGAGGTAAGATTTAAGGTAACTTCTTTTTCAGAGAAATACATAGTTTTTATTTTTAGTAGACGTTCGCATTTACCATATTACCAATTACAACAATTAATCCTTTAAATCTTCGAGAGGTTCATCAAAATCATCAGACATCCAGATTTTACCTTTCCAAATTCCAAGCCCACCTCGCTTTGTTGGCTTTTCTTGAGTTGAGTTTTTAGCCTGTTTTTCGAGCAAAAACTCAATGTAATGAAGCACTTCTGTCTGAAGAGACTCAGGGAGTTCTTCTAATTTTTCTAAAATGACTGGCTGTATCATGGTTTCTGCTCGCGATCGCCCCATCTACTCCATTAAAGCACCAAAACCCAATGTCAGCAACAGAATAGCCGATTATCTAGCCCGATCGCCCAAAATCGCACTAACACCATCATCATTCTGCAACTTGCCGAAAATCACCCGATCGACTATTCTTCCTAGTAGCAGTCCTAGACGCACGGGTAGTCAGAAACCGGGTTTTTTCCGAGATTCTTTGTTACAGCCCAATTCAATCGCAAAAACCCGGTTTCTTGGGTTTTGATGCGTAATTCCTATTGATATAACAACCGACAAAAACATGACAGCAATATTGCCGCCTTGGATAGTTTTAGACTCGCTACTGCACAACTGGCTGCTAGAAGATATCGGTAGGGGCGATCGCACAACATCGGCCTTATTTCCCGCAGCCAGCATCCAGGGTACTGCTAAATGGATAGTCAAAGAAGCTGGAGTCATAGCCGGATTGCCGATCGCACATCGCACATTTAAACTTTTAGACAGCAGCCTCAGTTTCATCCCCCAAGTACCCGAAGGGAAACTGTGCGAAAAAGGAGAAGTAATCGCCGAGATTTCCGGCAATTTCGATGCGCTGCTAACCGGAGAAAGAGTAGCATTAAACTTGGCAATGCGTTTGAGCGGCATCGCTACTTTAACTCGGAAATATGTTGACAAAATTGCCGATTTACCCGTGCAATTGGTGGATACCCGCAAGACAACACCAGGATTGAGATTGCTCGAAAAATACGCGACTCAAATCGGTGGCGCTTGCAATCACCGGATGGGATTAGATGACGCGGTGATGATTAAAGACAATCACATTGCGGCGGCTGGGGGAATTGCCGAGGCGATCGCCCTAATTCGCAATTCTATCCCCTATCCGCTGACGATCGAAGTTGAAACCGAAACTCTGGCTGAGGTGGAGACAGCTCTTCAGCACAAGGCGGATATTATCATGTTAGATAATATGTCCTTCGATTTGATGCGGCAGGCTGTGGCAATAATTCGGGAAAAGAGCGATCGGGTAAAAATTGAAGCTTCCGGGAATGTGACTTTGGAAACTATTCGGAGTGTGGCGGAAACCGGAGTTGACTATATTTCTACGAGTGCTCCAATTACGCGATCGACTTGGCTGGATTTAAGTATGAAAATCAGTTGACAGTTGACAGTTGACAGTTGACAGTTGACAGTTGACAGTTGACAGTTGTCAGTGGGAGCATCTCAGTTTTTTATCTATAGTGCGAGCGTCCCCGCTCGCGTTTTTTATCTATAGTGCGAGCGTCCCCGCTCGCGTATTGTACAATACGCGAGCGGGGACAGCACTATAATAAGACAAATGCTTTTTATAAAAATGAGATACTCCGGTTTACAACTATCAACTGACTACTGTTAACAGTCAATTATTAGACATCTCCCATAATTGTTGTGGAACAGGCATCCTGCCTGTTCAAAATTGGCATTTTGGGAGGGTTCTATTGGTTAGTTATTACCAATAACAAATAACAAATAACCAATAACCAATAACTACTTCGAGATAAAATGCACCCAAAAATTCCCATCAGCCATACAAACGCTGCGGATTAAGCGATAGGAATAGTGCAAGTAAGAACCGCTGACAGTTGTGTCATAACCCGTGGGGAACCATTCGCCATAGGGATCGTGAACGAAGAATCCTTCGCTGTCGTAGCCTGCGGCAACTATAATGTGACCGAAAGATGTGAAGTATCCGTGGATGACAGCGGGATTTCCGCTGGCGAGCCAATCTTGAACATCATCAATCGTTGCATTCTCGGTAAAGTAATCTTGAGCGCCGTAATCTCTAACAATTTTGGCTAAATCTCTCGGTTCCCAGCGACTGTAACCTTTGTCGATCGCATATTGGTAGAGTTCATCTTCATATTGTCCGGTTTTTTGGCGCCGGGGAACTCTCAAAAAGTCCAAACACATCGCGATGGAAGTAACATTGCAAGAACCTGTAGGATTGTACAAGTTATCCATTTGCGATCGATAAGGAATGCCCAGTCTGACAGTCGGCGGATTCGGTTTGGGATACAGCAAAACGCCGTCTAGAGTAACTTGAGCGTGTCCTCCGTAAACATACCAAATCCCTGAACCTTTGAAAGACTCGTTGCGGAGAGCAACTCTAATATGGCCGCGAATCGGAGCAAAAGCCAGCAGTTCAAACTCTTTTCCCGCTGGGATTACTTGTTTTTCCGCTTCCTGAAGTTGAGAAGACGCCAGCGGTTTTGATTTAAAAATTGTGTCTTTGAGGATTTTCAGGATGGGGCGAGGTTTGGGAATGTCCGCCGGTTTGGTTTCGATCAGCTTTTGGGCTGTGATTGCTCCCAAAAAACCCGGCTCGCCGCACTTCATCAGGGTTTGAAATCGGTGGAGGGCTGCGGTAGAAAGAGGGCCAAAGATGCCGTCTACTGGAGGTTTCAGTAAACCTAGGTCAATGAGGCGACTTTGAATTTGGCGGCTCAGTTCGTCGTCCGCAGCGATCGCCCTAGAATCATACCTAATTTTTGACTTGAGAAAGTTTTGTAATTTCATGATTCCCTGCGCGCTTCAATGATTCCAAGTTTATCCTCTCAGAAATTTACGGCAATTTTACCGATCGTCCGCACCTTAAGGGCTTTGTATTCATGATTCGATACAAACCTTTAAGGCGACAGCCGATCGGACTTGACGGAGTATTCTCTAATTAAACATGACGGTGATTTAACTTTTTGGTGCCGTTGCAAGTCTCCCTAGCTTAGCCATGAAACGATCGCGCTGTTTAGCAAAAAGTCGATTTTATGCTTCGCTGGGGCGAATTACCACCACACCCATCGCGTCGGGAGATAGGTATTTGACGGCGGCTTCCCGAAGATCCTCGGCAGTTTGAGCTTGGATGCAGGCGGCATAGTTGAGGGCGGGAGCGATATCTCCTACCATCGACTGATAGTAACCGTACAAACTTGCTCGATCGCTCGGAGTTTCGTTACCGAAGATAAACCGATTTGCTACTTGGGTGCGGATGCGGGAAATTTCGGCATCTGTCACCAGTTCGGTTTGCAGGGTGCGGATGTGTCCGACGATGGCTGCTTCCACTTCTTCTATATTTTCTGTCGCTAGTTGAGCAGAAATCGAGAATACACCGCCCAGCCGCTGAGTCATGTTGCTGACTGAAATTGACGAGACTAGCCCTCTGTCTTCGCGCAAATCCTTAACCAAGCGAGTTGTGCGCCCGTGGCCCAAGACTGTCGCCAAAACGTCGAGGGCATAGGTTTCGGACATTTCCACGAAACCTGGCACCCGCCACATGACAATCAGTCGGGCTTGCTGAAGTGCTGAGTCTACAAATTCGCGGCGGACTGTTTCGGTAAATGGCGATTCTTGGCCGTAGTTGAGAATTTCGGATTCTGGGTGAAAGCTGCTGACGGCGGGCAGATTTATGGTGCTGTTTTGTGCTGTGCTTTTGGCGGCAAAACTTTCTGCGACAATTTCAATTAGTCGATCGACCGGCAAGTTACCTACAGCGACTGCTGTCATCGCCCCTGGCTGGTATCTGCTGCTGTGAAAATCCCGCATTTGTTGGGCGGTAAGATTTTCGATGACGGAAGTCGGGCCGAGTACGGGTCGTTTGTAGGGCAGGACTTCAAAGGCTAATTGCATCGATCGCTGATAGGTGCGGCGGCGCGGATTGTCTTCGGATCGTCTAATTTCTTCTAATACTACCAGCCGTTCGCGATCGAAGGCGTCATCGGGAATGCTGGCGTTGAGCAAGACATCGACTTGCAGCGGGGCTAGTTCGGCAAAATCTTTAGGAGCTGTAGTGATGTAATAGTTCGTGTAATCTTGGCTGGTAGCTGCATTAGTGACAGCGCCGCGTTGTTCGATCGCCCGCTCAAATTCTCCGCTCGGAATGCTGGGAGTTCCCTTAAAAATCATGTGTTCTAAAAAGTGCGCCATACCGTTGATTTCGTCGGATTCAACGGCTGAGCCTAAATTCATCCACACGCTGAGGTTAACGGCATCGACCGGCAAGTGTTCGGCTATAACTGTGAGGCCGTTGGGGAAATGGCGCACTGTTGGGGCGTTGAGGGGCGATTTGGAGGAGGCTTTGAGTAGGGTTGATGTCATGCGCTTTTAAAATTATCTTGTTATCTATATCTTAAAGGGTCTTTTACGAAGGGATCGGGCATTTGGCATCTGCCATTGGCTATAAAAACTGCGATCGTTCTGGTTTTTCACTCTTGGACGCACCAAATGGCTAAAAACCCGGTTTCTTCCTAGATACCTCGTTACCAAACCGAATATTCTGCGAGAAACCGGGTTTTTTCCTCACTCCTAGGCGGAAGTCCTGTTAAGATTTCTGCGATGGCTGCTCCGTCGTTGCCGATCGCGATCGTTAATTTATTTTAATAATTTGTGCAAAGTCCTCAGTTTTTTGGTGACAGCACTCAATGGACAATCGAAAATTGCATAAAAATTTAATATTTTCACAGCCTGCTTGGCAGCGATTTGGGCGATCGACCTCCGGGAAAATCGGCTTAATTTTGACTGTAGCGCTGATTGTTGTGGCAGTGTTAGCCCCCCTAATTTACCCTTATAATGCTGCGGTCGATCGCGATTATTTATCCCGATTAGTGGCTCCTAGCGTCAAACATTGGTTCGGAACCGACAGTTTGGGGCGAGATTTGCTGGTGCGGGTATGGCACGGATTGGGGATATCTTTGATTGTCAGCCTGGTTTCTGTGGGTGCGGGATTATTTGTGGGCTCTCTGTTGGGGCTCTTCGCCGGATATTTTCGCGGATGGGCTGAAGTGGCGATCGGGATTTTGGCGGATATTTTGCTAGCTTTCCCTTCGATCTTACTGGCGATCGCCATTGTTACCGTCACCGGGCCCAGCTTGCAAAGCGTAATTATCGCCGTCAGCGTCGTCCAAATTCCGATTTACATCCGCCTCACACGCAGCATGGTGCTATCCCTGCGAGAACAAGAATTTGTGTTAGCTGTCAAGGCCTTAGGCGCCAGCGACTTGCGGATTATTTTTCGCCACATTTTGCCGGGAAGTCTCGCCCCGCTTGTTGTACAAGCAACTCTTTCCACAGGTACAGCGACGCTAGAAGCTGCTGGTTTGGGTTTTCTCGGTTTGGGCGCGCAGCCGCCAGCCCCAGAGTTGGGGACGATGCTTTCCGATGCTTTCAAAGGCGGATACGCTCTTTCGTCTCCTTGGACGATTTTGTTTCCCGGTTTGTTGATTACCTTGACAGTTCTGGGTTTCAACCTTTTAGGCGACGGGCTGCGAGACGTTTTAGACCCCAGGGGGAATTAAAGGGGAGAGTCGGACAGTGGGAGAATTTATACTTTTGGCTTCAAAATCTAAAATCTAAAATCTAAAATCTAAAATCAACTTGACTGGTGTCACAATGTACGCGAAACTTTACATACAACTGATGTATTGCTTCTACCTATTAATAACTTCTGTTAAGTTGTGACTCAAAACCTATCAATTAGTCAAAATTGATATAGCGGTTTGTGAGTCCGCCAACTCTTAAGAAGCGACCTCAGGAGGCATCGTCCCCGGCTTGCTGGTGTCGGTGTCATTATTGTTCCTATTCAGTCAGCCCGGATTATGGAAACACTAGAATTTGTCATTTATCCAGATGGCCGCGTACAGGAAACAGTCACCGGCATTGTCGGTGCTTCCTGCGCTGAGGTAACGGCAGCAATTGAAGCCCAGCTCGGTGTGGTGCTTCATCAAGAGTCAACATCTGAATATTTCGCGCAAGTGCTGCATCAGTCAGCCGAAGCGACGGCCCAAGTGGCTTTTAGCGATTGGTAATCTTTTTTGTTCAGTTCACTTAAATTTTTTTGGAACCACCATGTCACACTTTAGCCAAATTAAAACCCAGATCCGCAATTTGAATTCTTTGGAAGCTGCTTTAACTGACTTGGGTATCGACTGGAAGTCTGGCCCCACTGAGGTGCGCGGCTATCGCGGCCTCACCAGCACTGCTGAGGTGGTGATTGAGCAAAAAAACGGCTATGACTTAGGTTTTAGCTGGAACGGGACTGAGTATGAATTGGTGGCGGATTTGCAATTTTGGCAGCAAGCTTGGTCTGTCGATCGTTTTCTGAATAAGGTGACTCAGCGCTACGCTTACCATACTGTGGTGAATGAAAGCGCTAAGCAGGGTTTCCAAGTTTCTGAGCAAAAGCAAAATCAAGACGGTTCGATCCGCTTGGTGGTTCAGCGCTGGTGCGCTTAAGGGTTGTTTGAGATTTTTACAATTCAAGTCTCATCTCAAGTCCGCCCGTGCGGACTTATTTATTATCAGAAAATTGGGTTGAAAACCCTGTCCTTGTAGCACGGCTTTTTGCCATTTTTAAGTAAAAGAAAAAATCCATCTTCACCGAATAGCGGGGGTTTGAAGCCCCTGCCTTTAGGCAGATTGTGATAAGAACGGAGTTTAAATCTCCGTTCTTATCACTTCGCTGTCAACTGTCAACTGTCAACTGTCAACTGTCAACTGTTTAAAAATGAATATGGTAGGATAAACAAATCAGACAAGATTTAAAAACCTACCCCCGGACTGGGGGAAAGTCTACGCCCAAAACATTTTTGAGGAGATATGACTACGCACTTGAGAGTGCAAACGTAGTCAGCCTGGGAACCCACGCTTGCGCGGGATATTTTGACAGAAATGTCTTAAGAATCCCCGTACCTTTAGGTCGGGGAGTGTCAATATTGTGAGGGATCTAAATGTCTGAGCTTTCTGGACTCGGAATAGATACAGCAGGCGATCGCACTGGTTTAGAGCCTGAGTTGGGCGGATTTTTGCGGGATGCGCCCGATCGCACTGGTTTAGAACCGGAGTTGGGCGGCGTCTTGCGCCAAAAAGGCGTTTATGTTGATGAGATTACCTGCATCGGCTGCAAGCACTGCGCCCATGTTGCTCGCAATACTTTCTACATTGAGCCGGATTACGGGCGATCGCGCGTAGTCCGACAAGACGGAGATTCCGAAGAGTTGATTGCTGAGGCGATCGACACTTGTCCGGTAAATTGCATTCACTGGGTTGACTACACCGAACTCAAGAACCTCGAAGAAGAGCGTAAGGATCAGGTGATTCCCGTAGTTGGTTTTCCCGTGGATATGGCTACAGTTCAGGCGGGTGTTCGCCAGCGCCAGAAGGCTAAGGGCGATCGTAACTCCAAACACAACCATTGAAACCCACCATCAAAATCCACAGCTTGAAACCTGTAGCGACAAAAACAAAGCCCGCCTGCGCGGGCATTTTTTATACAAAATATAACTTTCTCCGACTCTTAGTCCGCGGAGGCGGACTTCGTTTGTATAGCAGCGGTTTCAACCGCCGAGTCAACCGCCGAGTAACTTATTTCAAAGGATGGTGATCCGCGAGAATTTTCTCAACTCTAGCCTCATCAATTCTCGCAGTCAATCTAGTTGCCTCATTGTTATCCCGAATCGTTTTTGCTAAAGTAAAAGACGAACCAACCGAAAAAGTTAAACCCATACCCACGAAACTTTTTACCCAGATATCTACGGGCAGATAAATGACACCTATAGCCGTAGTGGAAATAGCTAGAATAAAGGAAACCCAGCACTGTAAAATCCAAGCATTAGTATCTCTTTGACGTACAATTTGTTGCTGCATAATGCCTCTATCTAAAATATATCTTTTGGTTCATTAACTTTAAGAATAGAGAGTATAAATGAAGCGATCGGGAGAGATAGGGACAGTTTGGATAAGTGCACAGGGCGATCGATATTTTTAGTAAAAATGCGATCGCTGTAGATAGGGTTTAAGGCTCTCTAAAGACTTGGTGGGAGTAGACAGTTAGGAAACTGCACTAAGGGAGATTGATTTGGGATGATTTACTCACTGGTTTTAGAGCATTCTCAAAAGTTCTTTTCGGTTCTTGCAGGGCTTTACCAAACCCGACTGGTACACCTTAGCGATGAAAGGTGATTGATTCCCACGAATAAATCGTTGCATATTTTCCAAGGCATTTACAAAAGCTTGTGCCACTACAACTCCAGAAACATCGCCACCCACAAATGCAAACAGCCGTACATTACCTTGAGCCACAGCCAATAACTCCAAAGGACGACTAGCAATTTTCTTGTCCTTTGTAAGTACAACCCAATTGCTTTCTCCAACTATCCTCAGCCAATCCTCATCCTTGACATCTTGCTTAAAATGATCGTCATGAATTTCTACTGTCGCCCCCGCATTTCGTAATGAATCTGCCAGTTTTTTTCCTAAACATCTGTCAATAAAAAATATCTCATTCATGCTACTAGCGGAAGTTCGCAGCGAATACCTTCCTCTATTTGGAGGCGCGAGCAATTGTAGTCCTCGGCAAGTTCGTCTATGGAATCACCCGCCTTGTAACGTTCTGCCAGCATAGCTGTAGGAATGCCAGTTCCAGCTAAAACAGGGCGGCCAAAGGAGATTGTGGGGTCAATCATCACTGTTTTAGGTTCGTCGGAACCTGGTAGCTTCGTGAAAGGGAAGAGTTTGATAGGTAATCCAGCTTCATCTCGTACAATGCGATCGAAATAAGTGTCTAGAATCTGCCTCGCTTCCTGCTTCCTGTCCGATGTTGCAAGCTTCTGTCCGCATTTCTCAAACAAAAGAGCAATTCCCTCGACTTGAAACTCAATTCGAGCGTATAAGTGAGGATTAGAAAAATTACGGTTGACGCATTTGAGAGCCGTACTAAGTTCCTGGCGGGAGAAGCCTGTAGCCTTAACAATAGCAATCAACACATGAGCCTCTACCAAATTGGTGAAAGAAAGTAGTCTAGTTTTGGACTGGGGCAGCAGTTCAAGATTATTGTGTTGAGGTAACTCAATCAACGGCTCAAAGAAGTGCTTGTCCGTTTTTGTTTGCGAGTACCAGCCAACAACCCAATGTCGCAACATATCTCTCCGCAGCCTGAGATATTGTGCTGCTTGAGGGATAGAATATATCGGAATATCCCGCAGTTCAAAGTTGTTAGTATCAGCCATAGCAGTTGTCCTAATTCTAAATACTTATATTTTTGCACAGTTCGCGGGCGATCGCAAAAATCTCTCCCGACCATACCCAGATACCCGACTTCTTCAAGAAACCGGGTATCTAAAGCAACCTATTTAGCTGCTGACAGCGCTGCGGATTACTTATTTTTCTGCTGAGTCTTGGCTTGTTCGATCGCAATTTCCCTCACAGCTTGGAAAGAACTCAAATTCGACGAACCCTCAATCGCCTTCACCGCCAAATCTTGAACCTGTTTCAAAGCAGAATCAAGCTGTTTCGACAAACTCGCAATCCGCGATTCCTGATTTTGAATTGTCTGCAACATTCCTTGAATTTGCAATTCATAATTTTGCTTTTGTCCCTCGATATCCTTAGCAGACAAATCAGCCTTAACCTTAGCTTGATAATTGCCAATATTGCGACCATTATCTTTCCCATTCTTGATATTAGCTTCCAGTTCCTTCGGGAAAGCTTCCACCTTAGCCTTAACTTCAGCAGACAATTTTTCCCGTTCCGAAATAGATTTTTCCCGTTCCGCCCACTGTTTCTCCTGTTCCTGACGAAACTCTTCAATTTCTTGATACAGTCTTTTCTGACGCTGTTCGTATCCTTCGATATCCAAATCTCGCTGAAGATTCAGATCGTAATCATACAACTCTTCATCCCGATCGCAATTTTTTTGCTGATTCTCATTGCGTTCTGTAACAGCCAACTTTTGCAACTCCTGCTCTTTTTCCCAAGCTAGACGCTGTTCCAGCAATTCCTGTTCAACAGTATCGCGCTGTTCGGTGAGTTCGTTAGTAAAAGTTTTCGCACTTTGTTCGTACTGTTGAATTAAATTATCCAGCGTATCTTCCGCAACATCTTCTAAACTGTGCAACTCTTGCAGTTGTTGAACTTCCTCCCCCACAGTGCGCCGCAATTCTTCCAGTTTAGCAGCTTCCGAAGTTAATTTTTCCGACAACTCGCTGACAGCGCCACCAAAGCCAAATTGTAGCAAGATTAAATTATCAATTGTGGACTGCATTTTTTGTTGAGATTGACTTAAAGCCATTGGTTTTTGTGCCTCCACAATAGGTTTTTCTGGTGCTGCTGCTGCTGCTGATGGTTGTTTTGGAGAAGCATTTAGCTGTTTAATTTGCAATTCTAACGCAGCTTTTTCTTGCGCGGCTTCCTTGTACGCTTCTAAGATTTCAGCCTTAGTGCTTTTGTCCGTAAGTTTTTTGTTCATGGCTTTTCATTTGTTAATATTTGGGAATTTGTTTCGTAGTAAGGACTTCAGTCCTCAAGTGTTGAGAAAATAATGAATAAAGTCCTCACTGCGAACCGGGGAAAGGACTAAAAGCCTCACTACCAACCGGATTTTAAGCTTTGCTCGCAAAAGCTTTCATTGCCAAATCTTGTGCTTGCTTCATCGTAGCTTGCAGTTGTGCAGAAATTTCGGCGATTTGTTCAGTTTGGCGCTGCATTGTCTGCTGTAAAGATTGTACTTTCAACTCATATCCCTGCTTGCTTCCTTCCCATTCTTTATCCGCTAAATCTGCCTTGACTTTAGCTTCGCGGGAAACTTCTTGAATTGCTTCTTCTTTAGCTTTGATGTAAGCCTGTTTGAGTTCTTCTTCAAATCCCGCAGCTTTGGTCTGATTCTTTTCAAACTCCGCTTGATTGTCGCTGAGGACTTTTTCTCTTTCTGCCCAGTTTTTATCTTTTTCGCGGGTAGACTCTTGCAATTCCCGTTCTAGTTTGCGCTTCGTTTCTTCGTATTCGTCGGTTTCAATTTTGCGATCGCGCTGCAATTCGTATTGATAATCTGCCGCTTCCTGCTGGCGCTGTTTAGTTGTGAATGCAGTTTTTTCGGAAACTGCGGTGTCAAATTCTTGCTGTTCTTTCCCCCAAGTCTTGCGTTTTTGGGTCGTGTCTTTTTCGATAATTTCACGTTGGTTCGCAGCATTTTGTTCGAGTACAGTCAATTTTTCTTGATGCTCTTGAGTTAAAATGTGGAGGGCATCTGCTACAACTCGAATTTGCTGCAACTCCTGTAATTGTTGAGCTTCAATGTCGATCGCCTTTTTTAACTCATCTAATTTTGAAGATTCCGCCTTCAGTTTTTCGGAAAGTCCGCTGGTGATGCTACCGAAATCTAATTGTAAGTCGGCCAAGCCTTTGACAATGCTGTCAATTGTGTAGGTAGAGGCGACTTCGAGGAGTTGTTTGTTTTTAGCTTTTTCGGCTGATTGTTCTTTCGTTTCGACTTTAGATTCAATTTTTTTCTTTTCAGCTAAAATCTGCTGAAAATTTTGCAAAATTTTGGCTTTGCTATCTTTAACATTTGCTAGTGTCATAATGCTTGTTGCTCCTGATTCAAACTTTTCGAGACCTTGTTACTAAGACGTGTTGAACTATCCTAAGTTCCGGAGTTGGCTGAGAATAGATCGATATTTTTTGGCTGCATTTGGTGGGAAGTTTGGATGATTGCTCTCAAGAGATTTGAGAATTTTTTTACAGCGAGCGCACCGATTGGCTTGCCAGCACTCGCAATCGTCAACTATACTTACAAGTGTGTCTTTAAGCAGTTGATTTTCTGAGAGCAAAGCTTGGTAATTTCGCCGGATAGATTCGGCAACTACACTCATGTGCTGGAAGTCTTCGGTGAGACTTTCGATGTCGTTAATTGTATCTGCCCGAATTTGGTCGAGTAGCTCGCAATTTTCTCGCAAACGGCTTTCTTGCAGGTTTGGTTTGGTTTTAATTTTCGTTAATTTCTTCATTTTACTTTTCGCTGTCACAGTTACGGAAAAGGCGCGATTAAATCGCGCCTTTTCCACAAAATTAGAACAAGTCAGCAGTTGCTCTGTCTTCCGCTGATGGCAGCGACATATTACCGTTGGAATTCAAAGCAATAGCATCGCTTTCACCGTTGGCGTGAGCGGCCATCAAGGATGCAACTTGTGCTGCTGGTAGGTTATCTAAACAAATCATAGCCCTGGTTCCTTCCAAGTCAATCATCCGCGATTGATTGCTCAGATCGGATAAAACTGCTGCTGCTTGATCGATAACTCCCCAGTCTTTTCGCTCCATCCACGACCATTTTAAACTGTAGTAATTAATCGGTTTTACTACTCCGCTGTCGTCGGGTTTTTGACCGGAATGTTTGACAAATTCGGGGATAAAAATTCCGGTTGCTGGCTCTACGCCGCGCGATTGAACTGATGCGACTAAACGGTTAAAATCGTTCAAGCTGCGGTTTTTGATGTAGGTCACCATCACAACTCCTTGGGGCAGTTCGCCTGTTTCTGCGACGAACCAAAGTTGACCCCAAAGTGTGTGGGAAGTTTGACCGAGGGAACCGAAGAATTTGGCAAATTTGAGGATGGTGATCGAACACTTGGAACCGTAGTCTGTGTCGCCGATCGCCCATTGGCCGCTTTGGCAGTTGTTGCGAACTGCGATCGGGATTTCTGGTACTAGCAAAGCATTGCTCGGTTTGGCTCCAAATACTGAAAATGTAGGTCTTTCTTTTGTAGTAGTCATTGTTCGTTTTTCCTTGGTTATTTATTTGCTGGTAATTGGTAATGGGTAATTGGTAATGGGGAATTGGGAATTGGTAATTGGTAATTGGTAATTGGTAATTGGTAATTGGCTAATTCTCCCACTCTCCCCCTCTCCCCCTCTCCCACTCTCCCCCTCTCCCCTTCCGATTACCGAATGAGATGTGTTGTCGCTTTTGGTTCTGGATATGTATACTCAAGCATCGCCTCTTGTTGAGCTTGCATAATTCGCAGCGCGGTGAGCAAATGCTCTAACGTTTCTAAGTGCGCTGGGGTGAAGTGGATGCTGAAACCTTCGCCATCCCGTGCGTAGCCCGGACAAACCAGTGAGGCCGAGCTTTGTTCTTCGTGGGTGGCGATGTATAGCCAGTCATCGTCTTCGAGCTTGTAATGCGTGTCTGTCCAGGTTCTCAGCATTTGCTATCTGTTCCTCCTTAATTTGCTGCGTACAAGCGTTTTGACGCCCAGCGCCGATCGCTCCTCTAAAGTTAATGGTGCTATATCTAGTGTTTTGTCTGGGATATTTTGCACCCTCAACCATACCTGTGCGGTTAAGTTGGTTGATTAAACCGTCAACTAAACCTATGGTAGCCTGTGTTGATTTTCCCGTCAAGTATTTTGTTGAACTTTTCATCAAAACAGGCTAGAATGCCTGTCAGGAGGCGAAAAACCGTGGAACAAACATTTGGAAGACTGATCCGTCAAGCTCGCAAGGACAAAGCTTACTCACAACGTGAGCTAGCGGGTATGTTAAG
This sequence comes from Oscillatoriales cyanobacterium, assembly GCA_004292955.1. Taxonomy (GTDB): domain Bacteria; phylum Cyanobacteriota; class Cyanobacteriia; order Cyanobacteriales; family Microcoleaceae; genus Microcoleus. The sequence continues at coordinate 89,681 of RDXX01000028.1, forward strand.
TGTGGATTTTACTTATTTGTCGAAGCTGGAGAACGATCGCGCCGATTATGCGCCAAAAGAGGAGGTAATCCGAGCATTAGCGCGGAATCTCGATATCAACGAAGAGGAATTGATTTTTCTGGCGGGGAGACTGCCTCAGCAGTACGAAGCGCTGCTGAAGCAGAATCCGAAGGAAATGCAGGCTCTTTTCCGGCGGATGCAAGAAAATCCAGATTGGCTCAAACAATCTTTTGAAGCGTAACAGAGGCCTATCACAGTGAGTATTTTTAAACCGTATTGCTTCTATCCCAAAGAATCGATCGAGCGTTTGGCAAATGACATCCTGATGCAGATGCAGAAAACGCAAAATTTTGCTCCGAAATGGCCTTTTGAAGCGACAACGGTGGCTGATTTCCTGGATTTGGGCGTAGTCTGGGACTGCATTGAACCCGATGAGGAAGGTGCGATCGCCGCTAGGATTTTACCCCAGCAGCGGTTAATCGAAATCAACGAATTGATTCTCGAAAAACCGCCGGGGTTCATCGAATCGACGATCGCCCACGAAATCGGCCACTGGGTGCTGCACGTCAATCAAGACGAAGCAGACGGGACTGTGAAACAGTTGGAACTCAACTTGGGCGATACAGAAAAAACCGCCCAGGATGTCGAGGAACCGTTTGTGTGTCGGGGCGCGGGTGCGGATAATAAGGTTTTGTCGATCGAATGGCAAGCCCAATATTTTGCAAGTTGCTTGTTAATGCCTCGATGTATTTTGGAAGATAAAAGACAGGGACGGGATTTAACAAAGTGGTCGCATTTATACAAAATGAGAGATGAATTGGGAGTGAGCATTTCCAATTTGACAAACCGCTTGCAAGAGTTTGGCTGGATTTACATTCCCAAGGGAACCCGCGAAATTTATGCCGGGAAAGAGGCAGCAAACGGTCAGCAGCGGTTGTTCGGATAAAGTACGATGGGATTTGAGAGTTTATTTCAAATCTCTATCATCTTTTGAGGGTGTGAGGAATGACGGAAACAGATTTAGAGAATACTGAAGAAGAGCGAAACTGGAGACAAGACAAGCTGCTAACTATTGATGAGATTGAGAGGCTTCAAAAAGGGGGTGAAAATATTCATCTACTCAAAGGTAAACGCAATGCTTCAAAAAGAGACCTCTACAAAGACACAGAAGGAAATATTTATGTTAAACCTAAAGGTGGTATTGGAACAGGTGAATTCACTGATTTGAATATTAATGATTTTTAATTAATCAAAGAGGAGCGGGCAAATGGAGTCAGAAATTTACGCTTACTTTATGTTGACTGGAATGGAATTCGATCCCGACGAAGTGACTGCAAAGGTAAGCATCAATCCAACTGAAAGTTGGAGGAAAGGGGACTTAATTAGTGCCAGGGGTACTAGACGGCATAAAGAAAATGGTTGGAGTGTGTATTCTAAAATTGAAAAATCTGCCGACTTAGAAGAACACATTAATTCGGTTTTAGAACAGCTTCAGCCTGGGTGGAGTCCTTTGCGAGAGTTATGCAAGTTTTATGCTGCGGAGATTGCTTGCGTCATTTATTACAGAAGTGGCAGTGTGCCAGCGATTCATTTTGATAAAAGTATCGTTGAAAAGGTACATCAATTGAATGCGGCAATTGATGTAGATTTTTATGTTTTGCCAGAGGAGACTGCCTCGGATGAAGCAGTAGCAGCATGAGGGGCATAGCCTTGTGCACAAAGAGCGATCGCCCTTCTGGGTTCCTTGCTTCCTACTGTGGTACAGTATGAATGAAAAAAATCAGGGCTTACCAGAAAGAATTGGTTGAAAGCCCCAAGCCGGAGCGGGGAGAAATTAAAATTAGACTATTCATTACTCCAATCCTCTTCCTTCTAGGTAGAGGTCGCTCTCAAACTGTCAACTGTCAACTGTCAACTGTCAACTGTCAACTGTTGAAGCATGGTGGCTAGAAACCGGGTTTCTACAATTTTTACGTTGAGTGACGAAAAATAGTCGAAGAAACCCGGTTTCTGGAGCGGCGCGCGCAACTCATAAACAAATATACTGTGCAAATTATGCAGACAAATATCAGTCTGATTCTCGAAGCTTGTCAAGAGTTAAATATCAGTTATGAAATCCTCGCACCAAACCAAAACTTAGTTAGAATCAAACTGAACGGTCAAGACTATTATTTTGTCAATTTCAGTATGCCGTTTAACAACGAGCAAATCGTACACATATTTAAAGACAAAGAATATACCTATCACTTGCTAAAAGGCAAGATTCAAACTCCTCACACCCTAGGATTTCTCTCGCCTTTCTGCGAGGAAAAGTATCACAAATATTTAGATTTTAAAGATTGTGCAGAAATTGCAGCCGAAGTTGGCAAAACATTTTCGCTACCTGTAATTGTGAAAAGAAATCGCGGTTCGGCTGGAAACAATGTATTGCTGTGTGAAACGAAAGAGCAAGTTCAAGCAGCGATTGAACTTGTATTTAATGTCAATAGCAAAGATTATGACTATGTTTGTCTAGCTCAAGAGTACATTGATATCCGACACGAATATCGGGCGGTTTTTTTCAATCACAAGCTGGTTTTGCTGTATGAAAAAGATAAATCAGACGCTAAATTTGCGGGGAATTTAAGCCCGCTGCACTGGGAGGGTGCAAAAGCTAAGCATATTACCGACTCAGAGATTATTTCGGAAATTGAAAATTTTGTTCGCCCTGTTTTTGAAGAGATTCGGATTAATTATGGTGGGTTTGATATTGCGCTAGATACAAATGGGAAATATTGGTTAATTGAAATTAATTCAAGTCCTAATTTTGAGATTTTTGTGAGAGATAATCATCGCCGGATTGCTGTAAAGATGTTTAAAGATATGTTGGAGAGCTTGACTATTAATCAAAAGCCGTAAATGTTCGATTTTAGAGATGCGCTACAATTAACTAAATCCAACAATTACACAAGAAAACATAATGACAGGACAAGTATTAGAAGTAGAGGGTACGTGGGAAGAGATTGTAGCCCTATCCGAAAAATTTGCTGGACGCAGAGTTCGCATCATCCTTCTTGCTAACGAAGACGAAGAAGCACTCCCATCTCCAGAAGAGAGCTTTCGGCAAGCATGGCTGGAAATAAAGACCGGAAAAACTAGACCTGTATCGGAACTGTGGGAAGGTATTGATGCAGCGATCGAGATGATGGAGTCTCTGCCAGAAAATTTACAGCAGCAAGTAGCAGAATACTTGAAAGAGTATATCGCACAATTAAAAGATGAGCTTCAATGGGACGAATCTTTCGAGAAAACGCAACCGCAACTTGTGGCTGCTGCTCAACAAGCCAAACAAGAAATTGTTCTTGGCGACGAAACGTTGAAGTCAGCAGAAGAGTGTTTTCGCCAAGGATGGTACGAAGCAATGACAGGGCAGACTATACCGCTTTCTGAACTGTGGGATGGAATTGATGCAGAATAATCCTCCTTTAAGGCAGATTATACCCACGCGAGAATTCCAACGCGACTTACGCGCTCTTTCTAAAAAGTACCGCCATATCCGATCGGATGTTCAGCCAATTATTGAAAAACTGCAAGCTGGAGAGTTGCTGGGAGTTCCGATACCTGGGATTGGTTACGAAATATTTAAGGTGCGTGTTAAAAACAGCGATGTTCAAAAAGGAAAAAGCGGTGGATATAGATTCATTTACTACCTTCAAACAATGACGATCGTTATCTTGATTGCCATTTATTCAAAATCAGAACAATCAGATATTGCCGCCGATCGAGTTTTAGCAATTATCAGCGAATTTAACGAGTTGATTGAAGACGCAGGAGAAACGACAGAAGAAATACAAGATAAGGACTAAAGTCCTCACTACAAACCTTAGATTACATCCTCTCCAACACTTGAATCCCTAACAATCCTAATCCTAACTTCAAAGTCCGTGCCGTCAAATCGCACAAAATTAACCGCGAAGTCCGTAACGGTTCCTCCGCTTTCAACACCGGACATTGCTCAAAGAATTGATTGAACTTTTGACTTAATTCAAACAAATACTGACAGATTCGATTCGGCAACAAATCGCCGCCAACAGCATTTACAACTTCATTCAACTGCAATAAATGCTTGGCTAAAACTAACTCCGCATCCGACTCCAAAATTACTTTTGCACTAGCATCTAAGTTGTCAAAATTAATCTCACCTTTGCGACGAATTCCCTGCACGCGCACGTAAGCATACAGCATATAAGGTGCGGTGTTTCCTTGCAATGCGAGCATTTTGTCGTAACTAAATACATAGTTGCTCGCCCGGTTTTGACTTAAATCGGCGTACTTAACGGCGCTCAAACCAACTACGTGAGATACGTTGGCTATAAACTCTTCTGTTTCTTGTCTTTCTTCTGCTGCTAATCTTTTTTCCAAATCTGCGCGGGTTCGCACGATCGCCTGATCGAGCAAATCTTGCAACCGCACTGCCTCCCCAGAACGAGTTTTTAATCTTTTGCCATCTTCTCCGCATACCAAACCGAAGGGAATGTGGACAATCTCGACATCTTCGGGAATCCAATTGGCTTTTCTGGCGACTGCAAATACTTGGGCGAAATGGTTGGATTGTCCGGAATCTGTGACGTAAATTATGCGCTTTGCCTTGTCTTCTTTTATCCGGTAGCGCACTGCTGCTAAGTCGGTGGTGGCGTAGTTGTAGCCGCCGTCGGTTTTTTGGACGATTAGCGGTAATGGTTCGCCTTCTTTGTTGGTGAATCCGTCTACAAATACGCATTTGGCGCCGTCACTTTCTACTAGCAAACCGAGATTGGTTAAATCTTCGACTACTCCGGGCAATAATGGATTGTAAAATGATTCGCCGCGTTCGGTTAATTTGATGTCGAGCAAATCGTAGATTACTTGGAATTCGCGGCGGGATTGATCGCACAGCAGTTTCCAGGCGCGTCTGGTGTCTTCGGCGCCGGCTTGCAGTTTTACGACTTCTTGTCTCGCGGTTTCTTTGAAGATTTCGTCTGCGTCGAAGCGCTGTTTTGCTTGGCGGTAAAATGCAACTAAATCGCCTAAATCTAGGGCGTCAGCAGTTGTTAATGCTTCGGGGTGTACTTCGCGCAGGTAGGCGATTAGCATCCCGAATTGGGTGCCCCAGTCGCCGATGTGGTTGATTCTGATTACGTCGTGGCCTTGAAATTCGAGGGTGCGGGCGATCGCATCTCCGATGATTGTCGATCGCAAATGTCCGACGTGCATTTCTTTGGCGATATTCGGGCTCGAAAAGTCGATCGCGATTCTCTGAGGCGTTTGAGTCGGTGAAATCCCCAAACGGGTGTCGGCGGCGATCGCGCTTATCTGCGCTTCCAAATAAGCCGGTTTCAGCTTCAAATTGATAAAACCCGGGCCGGCGATTTCTGGGGTTTCGCAGATGTCGGCAATATCTAGATTTTCGACGATCGTAGAGGCGATCGCCCGCGGTGGCTTGCCTAACTTTTTGCCCAAACTCATCGCCGCGTTGCACTGAAAATCCCCAAACTTGGGATTATTCGCAGGCGCTAGCATCAGATCCGTATCGGCATAACTCTCGCCGAATGCGGAGGTGAAGGCTTTTTCAAATCTTGTTTTTAACTGTTGGGCGATCGAGTTCATCTTTTATATTTTGATTGGATACTTATTTTAAACTCTAGATTAGACCTCTTGCAAAAAAAATATATGTTATCCTTAAAAGTTTGCTCAAGTTTAGGTCAAACTTTGAATTATGGGGTTGATTGGCATCTCCTTAAACTAAATTATTTTGCAAGAGGTCTATTAAGCACTTTGTGTCAATAATAATCTTACAACTCAGGCAATTTCCCTCTCCCCCTCTTTCCCTCTCCCCCTCTTTCCCGATTCCCAATAAAATTTTGTGTGCTTAGGTTTGAGCTGCTGGTGCAGTCGAAATCACTGACCGCATTAACACATAGTACATTTTATCACAGTTGCGATCGCTACACAAAGCAAAAAAGATCACATCTAGTCAACGATCGCGATCGCTAGATAATTTATTTAAATGAGTTACATTAACGTATGTTAATATTTTTTTAATGCTCCCGAAAATTCTACCCAAGGAAGTAGTTATGTTATCTCAACCTGTTTTTGGCGATCGTTCTCTGACCCAAGCCTTTTATCAAGCTGTAATCGATCGCTTCGATGACCCTCTGAGTCTTTCGACTCAAGCACTATTACGAGAGTGTACCCTCGGTTTCGCCCCTTGTCCCGAGGGAGTCAAAACCTTTTTCATTATCGCGCCGAGTCTGGAGGCTGCCGAGCAACTAATTGGCAAAATGGACAACATTTTAGAGCGAGTTGCCGAACTCATGGCTGGAGTCGGACAAGTTGCCCTGTGCATCGTTCCCCCCGGCAGCGAGGCCGAGGAACAAGTAGATCTGCAAAACTTAGAAAAAGTTCCCCCCGATTGTCTCGCTTGCAAATTCTTTACAATTATATGTGCCGATGCTACGAGCGATCGGTAAAATTGACACTTAGCAACCAGCAACTCGGTGTGCTGAGCCCAACCTGTGCCAGTACCGGCGCGGGAGACATTGCCTACTTAGTAACAATCCCTGGAATCATCAGGGCAAAGCGTGCAGGTAATTCGATCGAAAGCAAGGTTGCACTCGCTATCAAAGATTGTTCAACAAGCAGGCACAATTAACATACCTTCATGCCCGCTTATCAGTCGATCTGATTTTTACCTGCCGGCTCAAGCAGCCGTGCATCTACTTTTTAGCTCCCCAATCAAAGCCGCCAAAAAGCCGCACTAACTTTCCTCGGTGTCTCGCTTCAAAAGATAGCAAACAGTTGTTAGCTGTTAGTTAGTTGGTAGGGGCGGTGGATGGTGCAGGCCCGCCGTCTTAGTCATCAGTCATCAGTCATCAGGAAGAAGGAAGTTCATCCGAACTTGCAATGTACGGAATGTAACGGATTTAAAAGTCAAGGAAGAGAGAAGAAGGCTTGCTTCGGCTACGCGATCGCGTCAAAAGAAGGAAGAGGTTCGAGGGCAGAAGATATACACAGCAAGCTTTTTAACAAGAGATCTTTTAGGTTGAATTAGGTGCATTTACTGCTCGTTGCAAAAGAGAGTTTTGCTTGACATTCATTAAGTTTGCAGCGAGCAGAAATATTGGAAAAAATAGATAGTTAGTAGTTAGTAGGGTGCATCAGTCGGGTGCATCTGGGTTTGGCGAATACATCCGTAGGGGCGAAGCATGACCGCAGAAAATATAGGATGATAACTAATAATTTATATGCGGTCATGCTTCGCCCTCTTCAAAAGTGAGATCCACCCCATCAGTCCCAAGTTTTGACACAATTTAAACACAGAGAAACTGACGCAGTTTACCAAGAAGAATGGGTTTAAAGCCTCCTCATTAAGCAGGGGGAAATAAAACAAAATTATTTACTGCTTCAATACTCGGACTTCTAGGTAGAGGTCGATCTCAAACTGTCAACTGTCAACTGTCAACTGTCAACTGTTGAAGGGGATATATAGTGCGATCGCATCCCAGGCTCATAGAATTTGTTAAAAATTTAAGTTGAAAAATTGAATTATTAAATTTTATGCCTAGCATTGGCGATAAAATCTAAGATTGCAATTCTCAAATCTCCAATCAAGCCATCATGGTAAAACTGACACCGAACCCCAGCTTTAGTTTAACGATTCGCGTTGCTCTGCCGAACCAGCCGGGAATGCTAGCAAGCGTCACCAGTGCGATCGGCTCTGTGGGCGGCAACTTCGGCCAAATCGACTTGATCGAGCAAACCCGCGCTACTACAGTTCGCGATATCACCGTCGATGCTTACAGCACCGAACACAGCGAAGAAATAGTGCAAGCAGTGAAAGCGCTGCCGAATATCAAAGTGATCGACGTGTACGATCGCACTTTCAACCTGCACCGCGGCGGTAAAATCAGCGTAGAAAGCAAAATTTCCCTCAAACGCCAGTCAGATTTGGCAATGGCCTACACTCCAGGAGTCGCTCGCATCTGTACTGCGATCGCCAATGACCCCCAACAAGTTTACAACCTGACAATCAAACAAAATACTGTTGCCATTGTTACCGACGGTAGCGCAGTTTTGGGACTGGGAAACCTGGGGCCCGAAGCCGCCCTGCCAGTCATGGAAGGCAAAGCCATGCTATTTAAAGAATTTGCCGGAATTGACGCCTTTCCTATCTGTTTGAATACCCAAGATACTGACGAAATTATTCGCACAGTGCAGAATATCGCCCCGGTTTTTGGTGGTGTTAACCTCGAAGATATTTCTTCACCTCGCTGCTTTGAAATTGAAGCAAGATTGCGGGAAACCTTAAATATTCCGATTTTTCACGACGATCAACACGGAACTGCGATTGTTAGTTTGGCAGCATTAATTAATGCCTTGAAACTCGTCAAAAAAACAATGGCAGAAGTGTGTATCGTAATTAACGGCGCCGGTGCGGCCGGAGTCGCGATCGCCCGTTTGCTGCGGAAAGCAGGTGCCGAAAACATCATCATGTGCGACTCCAAAGGCGTCCTTTCCAAAGATCGCACGGATATGAACCCAGAAAAACTGGAATTTGCTGTAGCTTCGAGCGGTACTTTGGAAGATGCGATCGCCGGTGCGGATGTATTTTTAGGTGTCAGCGCCCCTGGCGTGCTCACGCGATCGATGGTGCGATCGATGGCCGAGAATCCGATCGTTTTTGCCATGGCAAATCCCATTCCCGAAATTCAGCCAGAATTAATTATGGAGGATGCGGCGATCATTGCCACCGGACGCAGCGATTACCCGAATCAAATTAACAATGTTTTGGCGTTTCCGGGGATATTTCGAGGTGCTTTGGACTGCAAAGCTCGCACGATTACGACCAGTATGTATCTAGGTGCAGCTTACGCGATCGCCTCTTTAGTCAGTCCTTCGCAGCTTGACAAAGAACACATTATACCCTCAGTTTTTGACGAGCGAGTTGCCATTGCTGTCGCCGGTGCAGTGCAGTTGGCCGCCCGATCCGAAGGTATCGCCCGCGATTAACAGAAGGAAGAAGGAAGAAGGAAGAAGGAAGAAGGAAGAAGGAAGAAGGAAGAAGGAAGAAGGAAGAAGGAAGAAGGAAGAAGGAAGAAGGAAGAAGGAAGGAAGAAGGAAGAAGGAAGGAAGAAGGAAGAAGGAAAAGTTGACAGTTGGCAGTTGGCAGAGACAAGAGGGAAGAGGGAAGAAGGAAGAGGGAAGATACCATGTATAAATTCATGGTCTTTGTCGCAGTTTTGTACTTCTTGTTTTGGGATTTTTCTGGTTTATTCTCATTCTCCGTTTCCTCCTTCCCGTTCATTCTTACTCCTTTTTCCTTCCCCATCCTCTCTTTTTCCCTCTCTCCTCCCTCAGCGGATCGGCATTAAATTCCGTACACTGCTAGTTGCCGAACTTCCCTCGAACCTCGAACCTTTAACCTCTTCCTTCTGCCCCCGAACCTCAACATCTATCCCTTACCAGAAATCATTGGTTGAAAGCCTCTCCGTTTTAGGGATAAATTAAAATCAGACGATTCATTACTCCAATCCTCGGACTTCCAGGTAGAAGTTGCCCTCAAGCGGTCAACTGTCAACTGTCAACTGTCAACTGTCAACTGAATGAAATCCGTTATACAATCCGTTGCCGAACTTCCTTCTTCCTGCTTTTTTGCTGAGTGATAAAAATCACACCAATAAACCAGATAATCGACATAATAAAGATATAATTAATTATCCCAAGCCCAGCTAGGTCAGATGCAAAGCCAGTTAGGAGAAGAGCGCAGCAACAGCAAATTATTAGAACCGTCCCCGCTCGGGCTGGCATTGTGCCGGACGGACGGGACTTTTCTTGACGTAAATCCAGCTTTTGCGAATATTATTGGTCGGACAGTTGTAGAAACTCTCAACCTCAACTACTGGGAAATTGTGCAAACACAGTGTACTGCCAGAGACAAGTATCTAGAAATTCCAACCAAAAATAGGTGCGCGGGCACGTGTGCAGCAGCATACAAACATAAAAACAACCATCTCGTACCCGTGCGAGTGTCGGAGCGGGCAATTGAAACAGACGGAGAGTGGGCGATTTGGTTGAGTGCTGAACAAGTTGTTAATTGGGAGCCTGAAAATAGCGAGCTGCTGGAATCAGCGCCGTCGCACTGCAATTGTCATCTAGAAAAATTGCTGGAAAACCAGAATACTGAGTTGGCAAAAACTCACGAACTACTCCAAGAAAAAATCGCCGAACTCGAACTTGCAAAATCGCAACTGCAACTCCAAAATCAGATTTTAGAGCAAATTCGCGAAGCCGTAATTTGCACGGATGCTGGCGGCTCAATCACCAGTTGGAATAAACAGGCTCAAAGACTCTACGGATATGAGAATAGTGAAGTAATCGGTCAAAATATTGCTCTACTTTATCTGCAAGAACAGCGAGAATTACTATCTATATTAGTGGCTCAACAGCTAGAAGAAACAGGCGAGTCGGATCTAGAGATTACCATGCAGCGCAAGTCTGGAGAAAATTTTTACTCGCACTTGTCACTTTCTCTGTTAAAAGACGTTCGTGGCGAAATTATTGGAAGTGTCGGCTGCATCAGAGACATTAGCGATCGCAAAAAAATAGAACAAGAATTAGCACAGAGACAAGCACTATTTGATTCCTTTTTGCAGGAGGCACCCGCAGGATTTTGCATTTTTGATTCCCAACTTCGGTACGTGCAAATTAATCAATTTCTAGCCGAAATAAATAGCCTGAGTCCTGCTGAACACATTGGCAAGACTTTACGCGAAATATTGCCGGAAATCGCTCCAATGGTAGAGCCTTTATACGAACAAATATTGAGAACCAAGCAACCTCTAATTAACATGGAAATGAGCGCTGAGAATCCCAGAAATCCGGGGATTATGCGACACATGACAGCTTCTTATTTTCCTCTACTCGACAAAGACGGTGAGGCGATCGGCATGGGTGCACTGGTTATTGACATTAGCGATCGCAAACAAGCAGAAGCAGCCCTCCAAAAAAGCGAACAGCTCTACCGCACTATGGCAAGCAACATTCCCAACAGTGCGGTGATGCTGTTCGATCGCGAAATGCGCTTTACCCTGGTAGAAGGCACAGAATTAGCAGGAGTGGGGCTTTCTAAAGAGTTAATGGAAGGCAAGACAATCTGGGAAGTATTCCAGCCGGATTTTTGCGCTGCTGTCGAGCCAAATTATCTGGCGGCCCTGGCTGGAGAAACAGTTGTTACAGAATTTACCTATGGCGATCGCATTTACCTCGCTTATACTTTGCCAGTCAGAAACGAACGGCAAGAAATCACCGGCGGATTGCTAATGACTCAAAACATTACGGCTCGCCAATTAGCAGAAGAAGCCCTCAGAGAAAGCGAAGAAAAATATCGCTGCATTGTCGAAACAGCCGATGAAGGCATTTGGATGATCGATGCGGAGGGTAAAACTACTTTTGTTAACCAAAAAATGGCTGATATGCTAGGCTGCACCGCAGAGGATGCGATCGGGCAGTCACTATTTGCTTTCATGGATGCAGAAGGCATCGCGATCGCCCAAGCCAATCTCAACCGCCGCAGTCAAGGAATTCGCGAACAGCACGATTTTAAGTTCCTGCGCCGAGACGGGAGCGAGTTGTGGGCGATGCTTTCTACTAATCCATTGCCAGACAAAGAAGGGCGCTATATCGGCGCTTTGGCAATGGTTGCCGACATTACCGATCGCAAGCAAACAGAAGCCGCATTACAGCAGTCAGAAGCCAAATTTCGATTACTTTACGAATCAACCAGCTTGGCTGTTTTAATGTTAGATGAAAACGGTATCCGCAATGTCAACAACGCCACCATAGAACTATTTGGAGCCACTAGCCAAGGGCAGTTTGTCGGCAAGAATCCAGGCGAATTCTCGCCTCCTTTCCAACCCAACGGCAGAGACTCTTTGAGCATGGCGAATGAGATGATGGCGATCGCCTTTGAATGTGGTAATCACCGTTTTGATTGGGTTCACCAGCGTTTAGACGGTACGAATTTTCCCGCAGAAGTCGTGCTGACAGTCATCGAAGTTGGAAATGAAAGCGTTATTCAAGCAGTCGTCCAAGATTTAACCGATCGCTTCCTTGCAGAAGAAACATTAGTGCGATCGGAACAAGCCCTCAGACAGCAAGCTCAGAGAGAACAACTACTCAATCAAATAGCCAACCAAATTCGCATTTCTTTAGATTTAGACACAATTTTAGCAACCGCCGTTCAAGAAATTCACAATCTCATGCAGCCAGATTGGTGCATCTTCACTTGGTACCGTCCCAACAGCAATCCTCCGGTTTGGAATATAGTCTGCGAAGCCAAAAATGTAGCTTTGCCAAGTTTCCTAGGTACTTATGTTGTAGAGGACACATCTAGTGCAGGAGTAGAACAAATTTTGCGCCGAGAAATTCTGCAAGTTGATGATGTTAGCACTTTTGACAATGTAGAATTGCGCCAAGCTTTCCAGGCAATAGAAGTTAACTCAGTGCTGTCGCTACCAATTCACACTGCTTCCGGCGATATTGGGGCGATTACGTGCTATCAGGCTTTGTATGTGCGACATTGGAGCGACTCAGAAGTCGAACTGATGCAAGCGGTGATTGCTCAAATTGCGATCGCGATCGACCACGCAAAATTGTACACCCAAACCCGCACAACCGCTCGATTAGCTCAAGCTCAAACTCAACAGCTAGAACAAACTTTACACCAACTTCAACGCACCCAAACTCAATTAATTCAAAGTGAAAAAATGTCTAGTTTGGGACAATTAGTAGCAGGTGTCGCCCACGAAATCAACAACCCAGTTAACTTTATCTACGGTAATCTCAGCTACGTCAGCGAATACACTCAAAACTTGCTAAAAATGCTGCAATTTTACCAGCGTGAATACCCCGAGCCTAGTGCAGCAATTTTAAATGCCAGAGAATCCTTGGAAATTGATTATATTTTTGAAGATTTACCAAAAATTGTCACATCTATGAAAGTCGGAGCCGATCGCATCCGCGACATAGTTTTGAGCCTGCGGACTTTCTCAAGATTGGACGAAGCCGAAATGAAGCAAGTTGACATTCACGAAGGCATAGAAAGCACGCTGATGATTTTGCAAAATCGCCTAAAGAATAAAGCCGATCGCCCGCAAATTAATATTATTAAAGAATACGGTAACTTGCCTTTAGTTGAATGTTATCCCGGCCAGTTAAATCAAGTATTTATGAATTTGTTGAGCAATGCGATCGACGCATTGGAAATGGAGACAAATAAACCAGAATGCAAGGAAGGGAAGGATTTAGCAATTAGAATTCGCACCGAAGTAACCGACAATAACTGCGTAATGATGCGGATAGCTGACACAGGCCCCGGGATGAGCGAAAACGTGAAACGGCGCTTGTTTGACCCATTTTTCACCACAAAACCCATCGGCAAAGGCACAGGCTTAGGATTGGCGATTTCGCACTCTATTGTCGTAGAAAAACACGGAGGCGAGCTGACCTGCAATTCTGTATTGGGAGAAGGTTCCGAATTTGCGATCGAGATTCCGCTGCGGCAAAAAAGAAATTAGTTATTGGTTATTGGTTATTGGTTATTGGTTATTGGTTATTCGTAGGGTGCGTCAGTTAGGGATTCAAATAGCACAGAAAATGGGAGCATCTCAGTTTTGCAAGAAGCATTTTTTCTTGTAGTGCGAGCGTCCCCGCTCGCGTGCTTGTAAGCACGCGAGCGGGGACAGCACTGTAAATACAAAACTGAGATGCTCCCCAGAAAATCCTGTAAGCTGACGCACCTTTCAACAAACTATGGTGCGTCAGCCACTAGCTTCTCAACATCACCAAATATCGCGCATACTGACGCACCCTACGACACTACGACAAACTACCCTTTACCACCAGACGCACACCGCCAGCGGGCGCCATTGTCAAACCGCGGCGTACTGGCAAAATCGGACGATTTTCTGCAAGTTCCAAAGAATATCGCGACAGCACTTTCGCCAAAACTAACTTCATTTCAAACATCGCAAATGCCGCGCCAATACAGCGACGGTTCCCTCCCCCAAACGGCAAATATTCGTAAGGTGAAAATTGCCTTTCTAGAAAACGTTCTGGTTTAAAACGATTTGGTTCGGGGTAAAGATCCTCTCGGTGATGAACCAAATAAATGCAGGTAGAAAGCATCACTCCTTGAGGAATATCATAACCCATTAACTGCATCGGAGCTTGCGGAACGCGCGGAAATGCAAAAAATACGATCGGATAAATTCGCAGCGTTTCCGAACAGACAGCATTCAAATACGGCAGTTTAGCAATTTCCATCCCATCGCAATTGTCAACATCAATAGAAGAGAGTTCTTGCAGCAGTTTTTCGCGAACTTCCGGGAGATAGTGAATCCAATACAAAGCCCAGGCTAAAGCTGTAGCTGTAGTTTCGTGTCCCGCGAATAACATTGTCATTAATTCATCGCGCAATTCAACATCGCTCATCGGCTCTCCGGCTTCGTCGCGGGCTGAAACCAACAAGCTGAGGATGTCTTCGCCCAAGGGTTGAGATTGAGTTTTGCGATCGCGAATTTCTTGATAAAGCAGTTCATCCAAACGCTGTCTCTGCCGCAAAAACCGTCCCCAAGGACTCCAAGCCCCCAAATCTTTTTGCAGTGACTTTACCAGCAAAAAGGTAGCATTTAATGGATTACTAAACACGCTGAACATATCAACCATTAATTGGTGAATTTGTTGGTAGCGTTCTCCTTCGCTCAGCCCAAAAACTGCGTGCAAAATCACATCCAAAGAAATGTTTTGCATGGTTGCTTGGGCGACGAAAGTATTACCAGGAGTCCAAGTATTAATTGCTTTTTCGGTGATGTCGCGGATGATTTCTCCGTAAGCTTTCATACGTTCACCGTGCAAAGGTGGCATTAAAAGCTTGCGCTGCTGCAAATGTTGATCGCCATCTAACAACAATAAGGAATTGGGGCCTACTAAAGGTAACGTTACTTGGTTTCCCGTACCAGATTCAAAGAATTTACTATCCGCTGTGAAAATTTCTTGAATTGCTTGAGGATTGCTAATAACTACCTGGGGCGGAAAGTTGCTGAATTGGGTGGTGAAAATGTCGCCGTATGTCTTATAATTTTTCTCTAAATAATAGAGGGGATTTAAAATCCCCCGGACTGTCTGAACAAATCTCCCCTGTTTAGGGCCGTCTAGCAATTTGTTGCTAGTGTTATTTTGAGATTGAGAATTTTCTGTGAGGATAGTCATTGGTTTTTATCCTGCTTTTGTTGTTTCAGATGACTGAAAGCATTATTACTATTTCCAAGCGATCGCGAATCTCTATTCTAGCTTGTTGACGCCGAGAGATTTTACGTAAACCCGATCGCACCTTGCTGTTTCCACACCCGTTGTCGGTAGATATCCGCTAGTTTCGTACATTTTAACAGCTTCTTTGAGAACGCTAGCAGTTTCGATCCAGATTTCATCAAAGCCGCGAGCCATTATTTTACTTTCCAATTCTTGCAGTAAAAATTTCCCCAAACCTTGTCCCCTTGCTGCTGGCAAAATATACATTTTGCGAATTTCCACAGCATTCTTCCCGCGCTCGATGGGATAGTAAGCCGCCGTACCGACTATTTGATCGTGCTTTTCAACTACCCAAAATTCCCCGCCCTTCTTCTGATAGTGTAGTTCTACATCATAGACATCTCGATCTGCGCCATGAACTTCGCATTGTAAACCGTACTCTACCAAAACATTCTGAATTAAATGGAATGCCTCAGCCCGATCGCGCGTTTCCCACGAACGAATTAAAAAATCCCGATGTTGGGTTCTCATTAGTTGTTACTAATTATACTTATTTTTGGACTTTGGCAACTGTAATTTTACTGATAATTAGTGTTTTACAGTCTGGAAATGCACCCAACTTTTAACTATGAATTCTCGGTTCAGGATAAAGAGTTGCCAGCAACTCGCTCTCTATCAATGATAATTGCTCCAGCCGCTCAATAACAAGAGCGCGATCGAAATAAGTTGTTGCCAAAATCCAATATACCCCGTAATGGCGCGCTTCCGAAGCCATCAAACTGCGGTAAAACTTAGCTAATTCTGCGTCGGGACAGTGTTCGCCTAGCAGCCCCAACCGCTCGTGACTCCGCGCTTCAATCAAACCAGAAACCAACAAAGAATCCAAAAGTCTCTCCGGTTCCTGCTTGCGAATTTGGGCGGACAAACCCCCACCGTAGGGAGGCGCAGCCAAAGGGCCCAAAGCGATCCCGCGCTCTTCTAAGCGCTGGTTGACTTGCTCGAAATGCTCCAATTCTTCGCGGGCGATGGCGGTTAACATCCGCACCAATTTTTCCCGCGCTGGGTAGCGAAACATTAAATTTAACGCTACTCCGGCCGCTTTCCGCTCGCAGTGGGAATGATCTAATGAGATTGTATCCAAATGGGCGATCGCCTGTTCGATCCAAGCTGGCGAAGTCGGCTGTTTCAAAAACTTAATTGTTGGCAGTGTTGAACTCATATTATTTGACATTTTAGATGTGAGATTTTAGATCATTTCCGTTTAATTCGTCCTGGTATTCGATCGAGTTCTGTAGATACTGTCTTGAGCTGTCAAGGGGTAGCAAGTAAATAATTGGGATCGAAAGGCTTTTGGGACTTTAAAATCCCAAAAGCCAAATGCACCAACTTCCTCATAAGCGCACCAATTACCTGCATTTTGACCTTACCACGACCCAATAATCGCTCAGTCATGGCTTTGAGGAAAGGATTACAACGCATCGCCACCACCGCAGGCATATATAATGCCTTTCGCAGTCGGACATTTCCCGTACAAGATAAACGAGTTTTGCCATGTACAGAAGTTCCTGAGCTACGCTCACAGGGAGTTAAACCTGCATAGGCTGCCAGTTGACGAGCATTCTTATAATCTTCAATCCGACCAACTTCAGCTAACAATACAGCAGCCGTCTGTTCTCCAATACCTGGAATCGAAGTCAAC
>RDXX01000127.1 GCA_004292955.1 Oscillatoriales cyanobacterium
AAATTTGGAGATGTTCCAATTCCCAATCAAAATCCCAGAAATCATTTTCGGCTCCAATCTCGCATTTTTTCTCGTCTCATACCCTGATTCAGCAACGCCGCACATTTTTTCTTGCCCGTTGCAGCGATAATGGTGAAGCGTCAAGTCCTGTGACATCCTGGGAATATTGCACGAGAAATTGCGTAGTTTGACCGCTACCGCAACAAAGGTCTAAAACTTTAGTTTTCGCGCCCAGGGTCACATTTTCCAAGGCTAGCTGCCTAAAACGAGTTTCGCCACCTACGCTCAAAGCAGCCAGACGCGCGATCGCATCGTACAGCCACTGATACCTATAACTTAAATCTCTCAAAATTGTTGCCATATTCAAAATTATGTATATCTTGCTATCGACTTAAGATATTATTAAGTTATATGATAAAAATAACTAACAGAACTGAGACGATGGGAGAGGCGTAACCGCTATGGGCCGTGTAGGAGTATTACTATTAAACTTGGGCGGGCCCGATCAAATCGAGGATGTCCGTCCTTTCCTGTTCAACTTGTTCGCTGACCCGGAAATCATTCGCATTCCGTTTCCGTGGATGCAGAAACCGCTCGCCTGGTTGATTTCGACTCTGCGTTTTAAAAAATCCCAGGAAAACTACCGCCAAATCGGTGGCGGCTCTCCTTTGCGGCGGATTACCGAAGAACAAGGCTTGGCGCTGCAAGAACTTTTGCAGTCTAAGGGACAAGATGCCAAAGTATATGTGGGGATGCGTTACTGGCATCCTTTTACTGAAGAGGCGATCGCCAAAATAAAGCGCGATCGCATCGAACAATTGGCAATCTTGCCATTGTATCCTCAATTTTCGATCAGCACCAGCGGTTCTAGCTTCCGACAGCTAGAAGAAATGTGGAACCAAGATCCAGATCTCAACCAGATAGAATATACCGCGATTCCTTCTTGGTATCACCGACCAGGCTACCTTCAGGCAATGTCGGAATTGATCGCCCAAGAATTAGATAACAGTCCAAATCCCGATCGAGTTCACATCTTTTTCAGCGCCCACGGCGTCCCCCTCAGCTACGTAGAAGAGGCTGGAGACCCATATCAGCGGGAGATTCAAGATTGTACTCGTCTGATTATGGAACATTTGAATCGATCGAACGAACATACACTAGCTTACCAAAGTCGGGTTGGCCCGGTGGAATGGCTCAAGCCTTACACCGAAGAAGCGATTACCGAATTAGCAGAAAGTGGAGTTCAAGATTTGTTGGTAGTTCCAATTAGTTTTGTTTCCGAGCACATCGAGACTCTGCAAGAAATTGACATGGAGTATCGAGAATTAGCAGAAGAGTCGGGGATTGAAAATTTCTACCGAGTCCCTGCATTGAATACTCATCCGGTATTTATTGAAGCCTTGGCAGATTTAGTAATCGAGTCGATAGAATCTCCCAGCGTTAAATTTGCGGATGTGATACGCCCTTCCAAGAAAGTTAAAATGTACCCTCAAGAGCAGTGGGAGTGGGGTTTGACGACGGGGGCGGAAGTCTGGAACGGTCGTGTAGCAATGATTGGTTTTATAGCATTAGTGATCGAGTTAATTACGGGTCAAGGCCCGCTACACTCGATCGGCTTGCTTTAGATCTTTAGGTGCAGATGAAGCCTGCAATCCGAACCAACAGCAGACAAAGAATCTCAACATAAAACCCGCCCCGCGCATCTAAAAACCGCAAGAGGGCGGTTTTTGTATCGAGATTAAATTCATTGAATAAAAGGTACGTAGTTGCGCTTCAGCGCTCCGAAAGGTACGTAGTTGCGCTTCAGCGCTCCGAAAGGTACGTAGTTGCGCTTCAGCGCTCCGAAAGGTACGTAGTTGCGCTTCAGCGCTCTTGCTTTTATATAACGATCGCGAATTAAATAATTTACACAAAGAAAGTGGGATTGGCCAGAAGATCTCGTCCTTTCTGGACGGGCGGGACGCCCATCCCACAATAACAATAAAGATTGTAAGTTATTTAATTATCATTCCTAAGAAAGAGCGCTCAAGCGCAACTACGTACTTAAAAATTAATCTGGATTGCGCTTGTGGCGGCGGGGATTTCCCCCATCCCCCGGTACTCCCTGACTTCTGTACCAGCAATACCACTCCTTAGAACTGCGAATAGCCAACCACAGCAGCAGCATAGCAATTAACGCACCCTCTTTCGGGGCGTCAAAGGCAAACAAAACCAAGGAAATACACAGAACATCTTGCAGGAAAATCACCCAAATCGGTAAAATATGTAGTCGGTAAAGCCATCCTGCTTGTACCAGTTGCAGCACTAAAGCCAGCAAACCTCCGACAATACCAATGATGCACAGCATCCCAGGGTGAAGAATCATTTCGTCGATCGCACTTACCTGAGCGATCGCAATTCCCATAATTGCTCCTACAATAGGACTAAAAATAATTTGCACAACTTGCAGCACCCGCTGTCCGACAAAGGTTTTAGAAGCAAATACCTCCAACAGCGACCAACTCACCAAGATAGATATCACCACTTGGGGGTGAACGCGAGACAATAGAGGTATTTCTGACCAAAGTTTGTCAATCCGCAACAAACCAATCAACAGCAGGGGAAGGGCAATTCTCATACCCCCCGCCGCAGACGCAGAGAGCGCGGCTAGGAGTCCAACCATCATAATAATTTAGTTTATAGCGTTTGCTAAAGCGTCGAAGATTTCAGAATATAATTCCCCTGGTGGCTGGCGGTGATTTGAGCGATCTCTCCTCAAATTGCTGCTTGAGCTTAAATATCACCCTCTATTTTAACTGTATCTGCTGAATTGCTGCTTGGGACTGCCAGATTGTCGATCGACAATCAGACAGAAGCCACTTATACAGTTATTGTAGAAGGTAGAAGGCAGTTATCCAGAATCAAACCGCGATCGTGATTAAATTAGAAAGTATCGAAAAACCAGCAGTTAAGCCAAAATAATTAAATTTAAAATACCACCTAACCCAGAGCTTTCCGGCAAATTATTCTCCTATCTTCCCTCTTTCTTCTTCCTTCTTCCTTCTTCATTGTTCCTTTTCCCGTCTTTCCTCTTCCTTCTAGCTTCTTCCTTCGGTCAACTGTCAACTGTCAACTGTCAACTGTCAACTGTCAACTATTCTTATGTCTGAATCATTATTTGCCGATGCCAGCCGCCGACTAGAACGAGCCTTAAAATATGTATCCCTTTCCGAGGATACTAGCGAGCGGCTCAAATATCCCAAATCCAGTTTAATCGTATCAATTCCCGTGCGGATGGATGACGGTTCCCTGCGAATTTTCCAAGGTTATCGAGTGCGCTACGACGATACCAGAGGCCCGTCGAAAGGAGGAGTGCGCTACCACCCGAAAGTATCCCTCGATGAAGTGCAATCACTGGCATTTTGGATGACATTTAAATGTGCAGTGCTCAACATACCCTTTGGAGGAGCCAAAGGCGGAATCACAGTCAATCCCAAAGAATTATCCAAACTCGAATTGGAAAGATTGAGTCGGGGTTACGTAGATGCGATCGCAGATTTCATCGGCCCAGATGTCGATATTCCCGCACCGGATGTCTACACCAATCCCATGATTATGGGTTGGATGATGGATCAGTACAATATTATTAAGCGGCAGCTCAGTCCGGCGGTGGTGACAGGTAAACCAGTCACAATCGGTGGCAGTTTGGGCAGAGATACCGCCACCGCCACCGGCGCTTTTTTTGTAATTCAAAATCTCCTACCCAAATTTAACCGAACTCCGTGGGAGACAACGGTAGCCGTCCAAGGTTTTGGTAATGCCGGAGCCGAATTAGCAGAATTGCTCTGGAAAGCAGGTTACAAAGTTGTGGCTGTCAGCGATTCCCAAGGGGGAATTCATGCGAAACAAGGGCTGGATATTCCCAGCATCCGCCGCTTCAAAGAAGCTAACAAAGGTATCAAAGCTATTTACTGCGAAGGTTCTGTCTGCAATATTGTCGAACACGAAATCTTGACAAACGAGCAGCTTTTAGCCTTAGATGTAGACGTGCTGGTTCCAGCAGCTTTGGAGAATCAAATCACTGCACAAAATGTCAATGATGTCAAGGCTAAGTTTATTTTTGAAGTAGCAAACGGGCCGATAGATTCTGCTGCTGATTTGATTTTGGAAGCGCGGGGAATTCAGGTGTTCCCGGATATTTTAGTCAATGCCGGGGGCGTGACGGTGAGTTATTTTGAGTGGGTGCAAAATCGCAGTGGGCTTTATTGGACGCTGGAGGAAGTCAATCAGCGGTTGCAGCACAAAATGGTTGAGGAAACTGAGGCAATTTGGACAAAATCTCAGGAATTGTCGGTTTGTATGAGAACTGCTGCTTACGTGTACGGTTTGCAACGACTCGGAGAAGCTATGAATGCGAAGGGAACGCGGGATTATTATCTAAACGGTTGACGGAATGCTGGGAAGTGCGATCGAACGAACAGGCTAGAAGCTTGTTCCACAACAACAGGCTAGAAGCCTGTTCCACAACAACAGGCTAGAAGCTTGTTCCACAACAACAGGCTAGAAGCTTGTTCCACAACAACAGGCTAGAAGCCTGTTCCACAAAAAAAAGATTGAATATGATTGTGGGGCGGGCTGCGGCGAGGCTCAGAACAGGTAGCAGCTAATTATCAAAAATTTGGTGGACGCAGATTGACTAATATTATTTGATAATGTAAAGTAAAATGTTAAGGGTCGCAAGATTTAAAAACTATGTGCGGCAAGGGGTCTCCTGTGAACTCGATCGAGTTTAACGGGAGAGAACGTAAAAAAAATTCCAATCATTAAAACTATATAGGCTACTCTAATGAGACAACCTTTATTTGGCAAGCTCGCCGCGGCAGCGATCGTTATAGGTACATCGGGTGTTTTTTCGCAGCCGAGCCAAGCTCAAACCAGAAATCAATTTTTCTGCGGGATTAGCGAAGGCAAACCAGCAACCATCGTCCGCACGGCCGCTAAAGGCCCCGTACCGCTGATAGTTTGGAACAATGAAGCTTTTTCCGGTTCAGGTTGGACTCCCAAACGGCGCTGCGAAGACGTATCGGCTAGATTTCAACGGTTTAACGATAACGGTCAACTCCGATTCATGAGAGCGGGGACTTTCAATGGTCAACAAGTATTGTGCGTCGATAGAGTCAGAGGTAGCGGGAACTGTTCGAGTGCTGAAGCAATAGTGCTGACAGTACCCCGGCCCAACAATGCCAACCAGATTCTCGAAGAAATGCTCAACACCCGCAACCGCGCCTCCAAGCAGCCGCTTTACCTGAGTGGGGAAAAGCAACTGGTAACATACGAAAATGGCTTTGCTAACGTCAATCTCAATCAATGGTTTGAAAACGAACTACCAGACAACGAGCGTTTGTGGTAAAAGTAGCAAAGAAACTGCGAGCTAAACAAACATGGATTGGCGTTCACTAATCTTGGCAACTTGTATCAGTGGCATCTCAATGATTTTGCCTGCACAACTTCCGCGTGCCAAAAATTTCTTAAAACAGATGCCAGTCGAAATGTCGCAACAGCAATTGCAGCAACAAGCTGAGTCTATCGCTGTTAGGGTGCGATCGTCTGGACAAGTTGCCGGAACGGGAATCGCCATTCGCAAGCAGGGTTCGCAGTACACCGTACTGACAAACGAACACGTCCTCAAAGCCGGCAAGGCTCCCTACCAAATCCAAACCCCAGATAATAAAATTTACCCTGCAATCTTCGTCAAAGACGCTAATTTTAAAGGCAATGATTTGGCGTTGTTGCGCTTTACTAGCAGCGTTGAATATACCACTGCTAAGCCGGGTGCCGTACCAAAAGTTGAGGATGCAGTATTTGCAGGTGGGTTTCCTTTGACAGAAGAAGGTCAAAAAGACCGAGGATTTGTCTTCAAAACTGGCAAAGTTTGGCGAGTGTTAGATAAAGCTTTGGAAGGTGGCTATCAAATTGGTTACACCAATGAGATTGAAAAAGGGATGAGCGGCGGGCCGCTGCTGAATGTTCGCGGCGAGGTGGTGGGGGTTAACGGCGTCCACGCTTACCCGCTGTGGGGAGACCCATACCAGTATAAAGATGGCACTGAACCGAATGCAGCGCTGCGAGAGCAGATGAGTAAGTACAGTTGGGGAATTCCGATCGACACTTTTAAGCAGCTAGCACCTTCAGGGCTGGAAATGACAACCAATTCTGTGAAAAAATAGGCGCGATTGAGTGTGCGATATTTCGTGCTTTGGCTTGGTGGCGATTTGAGCGATCGACAATATATACAAACCCGCCCTACTATTCCTTAAACTAAACTAAATAATTGGACAGTCACTAACCCCAGCTATCAAGGCGTGGGGCTTGAAAGAGGAAGACTCACCACCTTCTTGATTCAAGACTAAAACAGTGTCTAGCCTACGTCCTTAAAAGACAGACTGAACTGCCTGGGAGTGGTATCCTGCAAGACGTTAAGAATGCCTCTCTAGTTTTTAACCGCTCTGGCAGTCAGTGGCGAAGGGAAATATACACCTAGAAATAGGACTTACCGTAAATGTTTGTACCCGTTGTCAACAGTGAAAATAGACCGTTAATGCCGACTACCAACGCCCGTGCTAAGCGTTGGATCAAATCAGGCAAGGCAACACCATTCTGGAAAAAAGGAGTATTTTGCATCCGACTAAATGCAGAACCTTCAAATCACAACTATCAACCCATAGCGGTTGGCATCGATCCAGGCAGCAAGCGCGAAGGATTTACCGTTAAATCCAAATCGCATACTTACTTAAATATCCAAACTCATGCAATTGATTGGGTAAAAGACCGTGTAGAGGTCAGGCGCAATATGCGACGATCTCGTCGGTTTCGGAACACGCCGTGCCGCCAAAATAGAGCTAACAGGCTGGTTAACAAAAATCGTATCCCCCCATCCACGGCATCAAGATGGCAGTGGAAGTTAAGGATAGCTAACTGGTTGACATTGATGTTTCCGATATCGACATTTGTTGTAGAGGACATCAAGGCACAAAAGAGGAAAAACGGATCGCCCGTGTGGAATGTATCGTTTAGTCCTTTAGAAGTGGGCAAAAAGTGGTTTTACTGTGAGATTAGAAAGATTGCCCATCTTGAGATTAGATCGGGAAACGATACTTATGAGCTACGTCAAAGTTTAGGACTAAAAAAATCCAAACAGAAGCTATCGAAGAAGTTTGAGGCTCACTGCATTGATTCTTGGGTATTAGCTAATTGGTATACAGGGGGACACATTCAACCTGATAATACCAAGCTAATAGAAGTAATCTCTCTTGAGTTTCATCGCAGGCAACTCCATCGTTTGCAGCATTCTACAGGTCATATCCGCTCTCGGTACGGTGGCACTTTAAGTGCGGGGTTTAAGCGTGGTTCGATCGTTAAACATCCTAAATATGGGTTCTGTTATGTTGGCGGATGGCAAGAATCTCCTACAAAGAAAGAACCAGACCGAAAAACAATTAGCTTGCACGAGTTAAAAACTGGCAAGCGTCTAACTCAAAACGCATTACCCCCAGATTGTAAGTTTTTGGCTTACAACTCGTGGCGCATTGCAAACATTGTAAAGCCGTCCTTCTAGGACGGGGTTTCAAACCCATTTTTCTGATGACAAAATTTTATAGCAGAATTTCAACAACATTGGTAGGGGCGGTGGCGATCGTCGTCTCAGTGCAAATTCTGCCAGCACCAGCACTAGAACGAACCGAAATCGGGGAAATTGCTAAAAAATTTACAGTAATGATCGCTGGCGACTGTCAGGGATCGGGATCGATAATTGAGCGTCAAGGTGAAAATTATACTGTCCTCACAGCCAATCACGTCGTAGCAACTACTGGTGAATGCTTTATTCAAACTGGCGACGGTATGCGTTACAAAATCTACGAAGCGATAAACGTGCCGGGAACAGATTTAGCAGTGTTGCAGTTCCAAAGCAAAAATAACTACGGAGTCGCTCAAACTGCGACCTCTGCAAATTTGCAGCCTGGGTCAACAGTTTATGTAGCAGGCTATCCCAGTCCCGGACAATTTGATACCAAACGCGGCTACCGCTTTTACCCTGTCAACGTCAACGGTAGAGCCCCCGGCTCTCGTGAAGGTTACGAACTATCCTACGACGGCGCATCTCTCCCCGGTATGAGCGGCGGCCCGGTTCTCGACAGCAACGGCCGTGTGGTAGCAACTCACGGTAAAGCTGACGTGCGGCTTCAACAGGCTGTAGAGAATTACGGCGTTCCTTTTGAGATATTTCTGGCGAGACGGAACCAAATAAGGGGCGACGTGCGATCGACCTCAGCCCAGAATCCACCCGTGCAAATAGCACCGCCACCGCCGATAACGCCAGCACCAGCACCCGCACCAGCACCAGCACCCGCACCAGCACCCGCACCCGCACCCGCACCCGCAGCCCAGCCGCCGGAAGTACAACAGTCGCAGGCTTTAGTGCCAGCACCGGAACGCATCGCAGCGAGGGAAGCGCTATCACCTGCGGAGTCGGCAATTAGTGCGATGGTGCGCGGCCAGCAAACCTATGTGGTTCGCAACCACGATTTTCTCAATTCTGTGGGGTCGATCGCCAAAACCTTTAGTATTTTATTGCCACAGGATTACAACTTTGCAATTCGCACCACTACCAGAGGCGCTTTTCACTATGCAATACCGAAATCTGCGGATATGAAAGCTTATGTCGGAGCAATTTTCTTGGAAGAAAACGCCAGTTTAAAGAATCCGGTGACTATCTCCATTGTCTGCGAAGCCACCACACCAATCAATGTTCGCCCTTCCGATCCGACTTACGGCAGAAATAATTTAGTTTGCGGTGTGGGTACCCAACGCAAGACTGCTAGCAGTCTGCCGCAGCAAAACGTAGCAACCCAGACTGCACCTGCGACAAGGCCTGCACCTACTCCCGCAGCCAGAGTAAATCCACCTCAAACTAGAGCCGCAGGGCCGATCGGGTTTTTGAGTTTAGTGAATGTTTGCAATACTTACGACCTCAGCGGTCAAAGTCCTCACCAAGAAAGAGCTTTGGAGTGGTTGCAGGGCAGGATTCCCGCGCCAACCATGCAGAAATTTGCTGAAGAGTGGCGCACTCAATTGATAGCAAGAGTCGGTAACAGGCCGATTAATTTGGTCGATGTTTGCAAAGTGTACGATCGCGCCGGCCTCCACCCGCACCAAAATCGGGCTTTGGAATGGTTGCAGCAGCAAATTCCCAAGGAAACGCTAACAGATTTCGGCAAAAAGTGGCAAAATCAAGCCGGTTCGTAGGGGAGCATTCTCCTGTTGATTGATTTACTGAATTTTGCTGCAATTATCTGAATAATGTGTTAAACTAGCAGAATATTCAGCATTATTCACTTTTGGATAAC
>RDXX01000128.1 GCA_004292955.1 Oscillatoriales cyanobacterium
GCCTGTGACGGGTACGAACAGCATGAAGAAGTGCAACCAACGTTTGTTGGAGAACGCAATTCCGAAGATTTGCGACCAAAAACGGTTAGCTGTAACCATGGAATAGGTTTCTTCTGACTGAGTTGGGTTAAAAGCTGGGAAAGTGTTAGCACCTTCGCCATCTTCAAACAGGGTGTTTTCCACGGTGGCACCGTGGATAGCGCACAACAGCGCGCCGCCCAAGATGCCTGCAACGCCCATCATGTGGAAGGGGTTGAGCGTCCAGTTGTGGAAGCCTTGCAGGAATAGGAGGAAGCGGAAAATTGCTGCGACGCCGAAACTGGGGGCGAAGAACCAGCCTGATTGACCCAAGGGGTAGAGCAGGAACACGGACACAAACACGGCGATCGGGCCGGTGAATGCGAGGGCGTTGTAGGGACGGATGCCGACTAAACGGGCAATTTCGATCTGACGCAGGCAGAAGCCGATCAGTGCGAAGGCGCCGTGGAGGGCGACAAATGCCCACAGACCACCGAGTTGGAACCAGCGGGTGAAGTCCCACTGTGCTTCGGGGCCCCACAGGAACAGCAGGGAGTGTCCGAGGCTGTTGGCTGGGGTGGAGACTGCGACGGTGAGGAAGTTGGCTCCTTCGAGGTAGGAGCTTGCCAAACCGTGGGTGTACCAGGAGGTAACGAAGGTGGTGCCGGTTAACCAGCCACCGATCGCCATGTAAGCGCAGGGGAATAGCAGGATGCCAGACCAGCCTACGAAGACGAAGCGATCGCGCTTGAGCCAGTCGTCGAGTACATCAAAGATGCCTCTTTCGTTCTCGGCGCGTCCGACTGCGATTGTCATTACGGTAAAATCCTTTTGCTTGTTAAAAGACCAAGGTTTCTAATTAAACTTAACATAACTATATATTATAAGTTCATTAATTTTCAACTAGAACAGCAGGAGTTGATACAGAATCGCGATCGTGACTGGGCGATCGCGCCAGCGGAGTGAGACTAAGGTAGGCTAGTTGAATTAAAATTTTGGTTTAAGGCTGTTTAAATTTATGACTGCAAAAACAATGACCTCGATCGATTCTGTCCTGCGCTATGAGGTTTTGGGATCTCGTCGCTTCAGCAATTACTGGTGGGCAACGGTTGTCAGCATTGGAGGGACTGGTTTCCTGCTGTCGAGCATTTCCAGCTACTTACACAAGAACCTGCTGCCTTTTGCTGACCCGACTCAGCTTATTTTCATCCCCCAAGGCATCGCGATGGGTTTCTACGGTGTCTGCGCCCTGCTGTTGGGGCTTTATCTGTGGCTGACTGTTCTCTGGGATGTTGGCGGCGGATACAATGAGTTCGATCGCAAAACAGGTAACATTCGGATCTTCCGTTGGGGATTTCCCGGCAAAAACCGCAAACTTGATTTTACTTGCAAGACATCGGACGTGCAATCTGTGCGGGTCGATATTAAAGAAGGTCTCAGCCCCCGCCGCAGCATTTATCTTAAGCTCAAAGACCGCCGTCAGTTTCCCCTGACAAGAGTCGGACAGCCCATTTCTTTGTCTGATGTGGAAAATCAAGCTGCCGAATTGGCTCGATTTTTGCAAGTGTCCCTAGAAGGGCTGTAGAGATTTGGGATTTGGGATTTGGGATTTTCGATTTGATATTGGTAATGTTTTGTAGGTTGGACGGCGGGGCGCACAAAATCGATAAATCTAGAGTGCGCCCGGCCATGTACCCGATCTGAATGAAGTGAAAGTGAAAATACAAATGCAAATGCAAATCAAAATTCAGCGGTGGTTCTTCTCACTTTTAATAATTGGCGCGCTGTTTGTCGGGGGATGCGGTAGTTCCCCTGCTGCAAACTCTACTCCGACACCAAATCCGGCGTCGGGTGAAAGCATTTCTTTGTCTCCGTCTCCGTCTCCGTCTCCTGCTGCTGTGGCGGCGAGTTCGCAATTTAGCAATTTGCCACGCTTGCAAGGAAAAGCAACGGTAGTGATGACGGTTAAAGGTACTCCGATTACGATCGAACTCGACGGCACAAATGCCCCAATTACTGCGGGCAATTTTGTCGATTTGATTCAGAAAGGAGTCTACGACGGGCTGGTATTTCACCGAGTGGTGCGGGAACCTCAGCCTTTTGTAGTTCAGGGTGGCGACCCCCAGGGCAAAGACCCTAAATTCCCTGCGTCGCGGCTGGGAACTGGGGGCTTTATTGACCCGAAAACATCTGTCGAACGCAGGATTCCTCTGGAAATTAAAGCTAAAGATGCCCCGAACCCGACTTACAGCCAAACGCTAGAACAAGCTGGGATTGCTCAGAAACCCGTGTTGATGCACACTCGCGGGGCTGTGGCTATGGCTCGATCGCAAAGTCCTGATTCGGCTTCTTCTCAGTTTTACTTTACTTTGACCGATGTGCCGTTTTTGGACGGTAGCTATGCGGTTTTTGGCTACGTGAAGCAAGGGATGGATGTTGTTGATAAGATTCAAGCGGGCGATCGGATTGATAAGGCTACTGTGACCCAGGGTTTAGAAAATTTTAAGGCTGCTAGTTAGTCAGTTGACAGTTGACAGTTGACAGTTGACAGTTTGCCGTTGGGAGTTGGTAGTAGTTATTGGTTATTGGTAACAACCCAAAACTAATACCTGATAACTACGCATCAACAACCAACAAGTCATAGATTACGAATAACTAATCACAACTAACTAATAACTACTGCCTTCTAACTGATACTTATGGATGTTGTGGTTACGGGAATTGGTCTTGTTTCAGCGTTGGGAAATCTGGAAAATAGCTGGAAAAGATTGTTATCTGGGGAGTCGGGAATTCGGCAACATCAACCTTTTTTAGAACTTGAACCGCAACTTTTGGCTTTGGTAGGTACAAAACCTGCTGATTTAATAAGTTTAATTTTGCCTGTTTTAGCAGATGCTTTGCAAGATGCTAATTTGACTTTGCCGATTCCTGATTGCGGAATTGCGATCGGTTCTAGTCGCGGCTTTCAGGCTAATTTGGAACTGTTGCTAAGAGAGGGGGAGAGGGGGAGATGGGGAGAATTGCCCAATTACCAATGCCCAATTCCCAATTCCCAATTACCAATGCCCAATTCCCAATTCCCGATGCCCAATTCCCAATTCCCGATGCCCAATTCGTGGACTTTTTGCCTCACATGGGGGCGATCGCGGTGGCGAGGGCAATTGGCTCGATGGGGCCTGTGCTGGCGCCGATGGCTGCTTGTGCGACGGGCCTACAGTCGATCGCCCGCGCTGTTGATTTAATCCGCACCGGTGAGTGTCAGCGCGCGATCGCTGGTGCTGTTGAAGCGCCAATTACACCGCTGACTGTGGCTGGATTTAACCGGATGGGTGCTTTGGCAAACACGGGCTGTTATCCCTTTGACGAAGAGCGGGAAGGCTTGGTGCTCGGCGAAGGCGGGGCTTTATTTGTATTAGAATCAAGTGAGTTGGCAAGGCGCCGCAACGCTAGAATTTACGGTCTAATTTCCGGTTTTGGGTTGACAAATGATGCTTTTCATGCTAATTCGCCGGAGTTGGGCGGGACAAGTGCGATCGCGGCGGTAAATCAATGTTTGAAACGTAGCAATTTAACGGCGGCTGATATAGATTTTATTCACGCTCACGGTACTGGAACTGATTTAAATGACCGACACGAAGCCCTGTTAATTCAGAAATTGTTTCGCCAAGGAGTTGCTGTTAGTTCGACGAAGGGGGCTACTGGTCATACTTTGGGAGCTTCGGGTGCTTTGGGCGTCGCTTTTTGTTTGATGGGTATTAAATACCAGGTGTTGCCGCCTTGTACTGGCATAAAAAAACCGGGGTTTGAGTTAGATTTTGTTCGCTGCGCCCGATCGACTTTTGTGAGAAATGCGGTTTGTTTGAGTTTTGGTTTTGGCGGGCAGAATGCTGGGATTGTCTTGTCTCAGGGCGATCGTTAATTTTTGGCAATGCAAGGCGATCGGCATTGAAATTGCAGCATCTCTCTACAATTAAAATCTTGTGGGGGCGTGTCCGAAAGTGCGATCGCACTTCCCATTTAAATCTGAGATCAAATATCATATATATGTATTTTAGTCAATTAACTTAGAATGTTGGTGAGATTTCTGGTACCGCTGTGCTAGTCTGGCTCTCCATATCGAGGCTTACCCTTCCCTCAAAGCCAGGGATTCCAGAAAATAACAGCAAATTCCAGCAGTATTGTATTTTATTAACGCATCGATGCTTATAGCGCGAAGATAGAAGAAAGAAACAGTTTCAATTAAGCCTCAGGTATTTTCACATGGATCTGGCATCTCATCGATTTATGTCTTATTTTGAACCTCTTCAAGCTGCTCATCTGTGCCAAATAGCTGTATTGGAAAGTTTTGCTGAAGAAACGGTGGTTTTTGAAGAAGGAGAAACAGCCGATTTTTTATATCTAGTTTTAGAAGGTGAAGTCGAGTTTAGCAAGCGGATTGACAACAGTAAATATCAAACTATTGCTGTCGCTAAGCCCGACGATTTTTTTGGCGAACTCGGAGTTTTAGACGGAGAGCCTCGCAGTGCTAGAGCTGTGGCAGTTGCCGGATCGAGTTTGGCAAAAATAGGCCGCGAAGAATTGATAGCAAACCTCGAGTTTGCTAAAGGCAGTTCAGTAATGCAAATGTTTAGTTTCATTATTAAAAATTTGCGCTCTACCACGGATCAATATGTTAGCCAATTCGTACACAAACAAAAAATGGTTTTGGTGGGTGAAATGGTGAGCACAATTATTCACGATTTCAAAAGTCCTTTTACCGGAATTAAACTCTCCAGCGAAATGCTCAAAGAAATGCACCCCGATGCTGAAACTCAGGAATGGTGTGAACTTATTCAGTTGCAAGTTCAGCGAATGTTGGGGATGGCTGAGGAAGTATTAGAATTTTCGCGTGGGAACTCTGCATTAAATAAAAAACCAGTTAATCTCATCCAGACGTTGCAGCAGTTTGAAAAGTTGAACAGAGTTTATTTTGAGGCTGCAAAAGTAGACTTAGTGCTGGGGGTATCAGAAGTGATAGTGGAAGCTGACGACAATAAGATTTTGCGAGTTTTACAAAATTTAGTTGGGAATGCTGTTGAAGCTTTTGGCGGACGCGGGGGCCGAATAGAGATTATGCTGACACAAAGTGAGGATTGGGCAGAAATTAGCATTTATGATAACGGCCCTGGCATTCCGCAATCAATCAAGGACAAGTTATTTGAACCGTTTATAACCTATGGCAAGCGGACTGGTACTGGCTTGGGAACGGCGATTGCTAAGTCGATTGTTGATGCTCACAAAGGGGAAATTAGTTATGAGTCGGAAAACAAAAAAGGAACCACTTTTTACATCCGCTTGCCAAAAGTCATCAGTTAGTCTGTGGAGTTTAAGTAATGTTTGTTTGTCACCACCGACTTCAATCAATCATTTAATCGATTTGAGATTGTTCGACTTCCTTCGGCTCCCTTCGGCTACGCTCAGGACAAGATGCTCAGGACAAGTTTGAGATTGGATAGTTGCCCCCACAAGTGAATCTGGGAGCTTGAACTTTTGTCTAAAATGTTGGGAACATCTACGACTTAACTATTTGGAACATTACCAGTTTTTGGGCGGATCGCGATCGTGTGTATGGAGTGGCAGAATCAGGTATAATTGAATTAACGAACCGCTAAAAATCTGATGCCAGTTACTATTCAAACCTTACCCGCAGAAGTTATCGATTTAATTGCCGCAGGCGAAGTTATTGACTCGATCGCCGCTGCGGTACGAGAATTAGTAGAAAATTCTCTGGATGCTGGCGCAACTCGCATCGTTGTGTCTGTTTGGCCCGAACAATGGCGGGTGCAAGTTGCCGATAATGGTACGGGAATGGATCGGGAAAACTTGCAGCAGGCGGCTTCGCCTCACAGTACGAGCAAAATTACCACGGAAGCTGACCTTTACAAAATTGCTACTTTGGGATTTCGCGGTGAAGCTTTGCACAGTTTGGCTCAGTTGGGCTGTTTGGAGGTTTTGAGCAGGCCCAACGATTTGGGATTCGGAGATTATTGGGAAAATCGACAGTCTGCGGAAACCCCCCCTAGCCCCCCCTTAACAAGGGGGGGAGTTGAGAAGTCATCTTTGAACCAGCCGGGAGTTGAAAATGCTCGATCGGGCTGGCGGGTAGTTTACAACAACGCTGGGGAAGCTGTGGAGCTGGAAACAGTGGCAATTGCTCCGGGCACGGTGGTGACTGTGGCTAATTTGTTTGGCAATTGGCCCGTGCGCCGCACTTTTTTGTCGCCGGCACAGCAAATGCGATCGATCCAATCAATCCTCCAGCAAATTGCAATTTGTCACCCCTACGTTAATTGGCAGTTGCGCCAAGCAAATGCGCCTTGTTTTTACATAACTTCGGCGAGCACAGCGGAACAGATTTTACCTCAGTTTGTGCGCGGCGTGCGATCGAGCGATTTACAATATTTAAAGTTAGATTTGCCTGCGAGTCCTGAGAATCAGAAAGCTGCAATTTTTTTGGTAGAAACTCAACTTGTGGGAGCTACAAACAACCACAATTATCAATTCCCAATGCCCAATGCCCGATGCCCAATTCCCAATTCCCAGTCTTTGGAGTTAGTAATTGGTTTGCCCGATCGCTGTCACCGCAGGCGGCCGGATTGGGTTAAGGTGGCGGTGAATGGACGGGTTGTGCGATCGCCCGAAATAGAGCAAACTATTCTCAGCGCCTTCGCCCGCACTTGTCCGCGCGATCGCTATCCCGTGTGTTTTGTTCACCTACAACTCTCCCCCTCGGAAATCGACTGGAACCGCCACCCGGCTAAAGTGGAAATTTATCTGCACGATCCGAGTTTTTGGCAAGCACAAGTTGGCGCGGCAATCGATCGGGCTTTGCACCTGAATGATGAGGTTTTGGCAGATCCTCCAATTCCCGATCGCGTGGGACAGTT
The DNA here is from genome assembly GCA_004292955.1 of Oscillatoriales cyanobacterium. Lineage (GTDB taxonomy): Bacteria > Cyanobacteriota > Cyanobacteriia > Cyanobacteriales > Microcoleaceae > Microcoleus. Next base: position 6,945 of record RDXX01000128.1, read on the forward strand.
GTTGAAAGCATCAGAACAAAAAAGTGCTTACAGTGTGGGGACTTCAGCTCGAAAGAGTGATGGCGGTGACGAACAGACAACAGGTCGTAAAATAGGATTGATGGAACTGAGGGCGATCGCTCAAGTTCACAATACTTACATTGTTGCAGAACACTCTAGCGGAATGTGGTTAGTCGAACAGCACATCGCTCACGAGCGCGTTTTGTACGAACGTATCTGCGCTGATTGGCAGCTAAAATCTCTAGAAAAACCAGTGATTCTCAGTCAATTATCTGCCCTGCAAATTGAGAATTTGTCCCGCTTGGGTTTGGAAGTAGAAAGTTTTGGCGAACAGTTATGGGCGGCACGGGAAGTACCGGATTTATTGGTCGATCGAGATGACTGTGCGGATGCGCTTTTTGAACTCAGTAAAGTCGCAGATTTGCAAGCTGCTCAAGTTGCTACTGCTTGTCGCAGCGCTATTCGCAATGGTACTCCTCTCAATCTTTCCCAAATGCAAAATTTGTTGGATGAATGGCAGCAAACTCGCAATCCGCGCACTTGTCCGCACGGCCGCCCGATCTATTTTGCGTTGGAAGAATCGACTTTGGCTCGGATTTTTCGCCGCAGTTGGGTGCTTGGAAAAAGTCACGGGATTTGAAGGTTAAAAGTTATGCTTTAAGATTCGCGTTACATACAGAATTGTTTTTTTTGAACCGCAGAGGGCGCAGAGAACGCAGAGAGGAAGAGAAGAGAGAAGAAATGTTTCAGAATTTGATTGTAGTGAGGAATGCAAGTCGGCATCAGACTAGAATAAAATAAAGAAAATTTTTTTGATAATCGTTTGTAGTGAGCATTTTGACCCGCAAAAATAAGGACTGAAGTCCTCACTACAAACCTTTTTTAGATGACAATAATAGATTGTGCGTTGGGAAGAAAAAAATGAAAAATGTTTTTATATTTTCGATTGTGTTAAATGTAGTTTTGCTATCTATTATCTTAATCTACACAGGGAAGCGGGGCTATTTGGGCAGAACTTTGGTAATGGCGAATGCAAATTATCTGGAATTGCCGACGGATACGCTGAGTTCTCAGTCTTGGTGGCAAGATGAGGTAAAGTATCAAGTTGCTGTGACTCGGAACGCGCATATCAAAACTTGTTTTTTTGGAGATTCGATCACTTCGATGCTGGGGAATAATCTGGGTGACAATTCTTTCAATTTTGCGATCTCTGGCCTGACTGCGATTTCTCAGTTGGAACAGCTTAAGTTTTTAACTGCTGCTCAAGTTAAGTGCGATCGCGCGATTGTTGCTCTCGGGACAAACGATGCTATTTACAGAACTATGGACGGACAATTTGTGAAAAATATGCGGCAAATAATTAGCACTGTCAAAAAAGATATGGGGGCGAAACAGGTGATTTTGATGCCAGCTTTTTATTCCACTATTGAGGCCAGTCGCGATGTTACTGTTGCTGCTCCGATTCCGAGAGTCGATAAGTTTAATCAGTTGATTCGCCAGGTTGCTGCTGCTGAAAATTTATCAATTGATGAAGCTGGTTTGCAGCCGTTATTTGAAGGTAAAGCTTTGAAGGCTAATTTGACTTCGGATGGCGTTCACCTCAATGCTGATGGCAAAAAAATCTATCGTGAAGCTTTATTAAAAATAGTGGCTTTTTTAGATAAAAAGGATTAACAGAATGACCGCAATATGAGAATTTCTGTCTCGTTTGTGTGGCCGATCGCAAACTAAATTCTAAAACCCTTGTGTGACATACTCCCACATCAACCTGAGTACAGGTATGATGTGGGCTTCTTAGCAGCCCGATGAAGGGTATGCAAAATTTCCTTCGCGGTACTGTCATCCATAGTTCCTACTACAGAAAGATTCCCGCTACGGCGTTTTATACTTGGGAAAATGCCCAACCCAAGTCTCTTTAGGTTGATCGCGGCGTTCACATCACGATCAACCATTAAAGAATGTTGCTCATCCCAATAATTCCGCATACCGCAATCGGTAAAAACGATTTCATTCCGATAACACAGAACCATTGAGGTATAAGCAGGCTTTTGCGGAACGACAACTGATCCAGCTTTTTCGGCTATGTATTCCAGCGTCTTGAAAAATTGACCGAACGCAGCATCGAGCCAAGACTTGTTTAATCCT
>RDXX01000129.1 GCA_004292955.1 Oscillatoriales cyanobacterium
GGCATCTTGCCTGTTGCTAAGAAAGAAAGGGGGCGGGCAAGATGCCCACCCCACAATAAAATTAACTCTTTGTGGAACAGGCATCTTGCCTGTTGCTAAATATTTTCAAATACCACAGTTTCCGAATAATTACTTCTCAACTATCACCGGAGTACCCACTGCGACTTTCTCAAATAAAGCTTGGGCATCTTTATCAAACATTCTGACACAACCGTGAGAAGCCGCTCGCCCGATCGACTCTGGAGTCGGAGTCCCGTGAAAACCGATCACATTCTTACCATCCGTCCAAAACCCGATCCACCTGCTTCCCAGCGGATTGTCCGGCCCTGCGGGTACAAGTTCTCCCGTCCAAGGATGTTCCCAAACAGGATCTTTAATCATTTGCATGACTTTAAAGTTGCCCGTGGGAGTTTCCCAGCCGTCTTTCCCCACAGCCACCGGAAAACTGGCTTGCACCTTATTTTTGCGGTAAACATAGACCCGGCGTTCTCGCAATTTCAGCACTAAACGCACTTCCTCAATCGCATTTTCCGGCGCGTTTGGTTCCTGCGGAAGATACCTAGACGGTTCGCCTAATGGTGGCAGTTCGGGAACTCCGAGATTTGGCAATTTTACATCAGATTTTGGCTGCTGGGCGATCGCACTATTACTCCAATTAGCCACCGGTTCGGCAGCTACCTGCTGCTGTAAGGCGACAGACAGCGCCGCTGCGCTCAAACTCAGCACAATTAAGTTGTTAAATAAAAATTTGCTGTTCACCATTATTTTGTTCGCTAAACTCTTCACCAGCAGTTCCTACAAAGTTCTTATCTAATTATCCGCAAACTCCACCGGAAAGCCAAAATTTAGAGATGGCTTTTTAACTGTAAATGCCCTGCCCAGTTTTTAGTTTCCATTTCACAAATTATAACTTATTTAACTGCCACAAAATTGGTTTGTAGTGAGGACTTTAGTCCTTGAAATTTGATGCGGACTGAAGTCCTCACTACAAACCAATGTTGTTTGTAGTGAGGACTTTAGTCCTTGAAATTTGATGCGGACTGAAGTCCTCACTACAAACAATATTTTTTATTGCGGGTAATTGACCGGAGATGATATAGCTCAACACAAGACTTACGCGGTAATACCAAATAAACCGGGGTTTTATACGGGGAACGGTGGCGCTCCGCTAGAGATTTTCGCGAACAAATCCGGTTGATGGGTAAATCGTGCAAGTCAATGATTGAATTTTACCTCCGACTCATTTGATTTTTTGATCTGTGGCAGACTGGCGATCGCAAATTGAAACTATGGCGCTGCTGCATCCGGCAAGCATAATCTGTCTGTTGGCAGAGTTTGCCGCCCGTGCCGCAACAGTTAGAGGGGCGCAAAAAAACGGAAACGGTCGATCGAACAAACTCAATATATCACGCCGACACTCTAGAGATCCGAAGCACTGAACTTCTTGTAACTTGGGAACTTATGATGTAAAATTTAGTCTTTCAAAACTTGTTCGATAATCTTTTTTTGAGATTGTCCTAAATTTACTACTCCGGGGATTAAACTGGATTAGGTTTAAAGGTTGGGACTTTCGCGCAGCGAAAGCAAGCCCGACCATAAATAGCAGTTAATGTGAGGTTTCAATGCGTCTTCAGAAGATCAAATTATTTACAGGTGCAACCCTGTCGGTGCTAATATCGGCGGTTTCAGTGCTTCCTGCGATGGCTAACCCTCCAATTGAAATAGCCCAAACGCAGAGCACCACAACAGCCAACGCTCAAACCATTATTGGTTTTGTCAAAAATATTGTCGGCGACATAGTAACAATTAGCCCAGAAAGCGGGCCGTACAGGACTCTCAGGATTCAAAGATGCATCCTGAGAATTACTTCTCTGGTACCGGGAATGAAAGTCAGAGCCACCGTAGCCGGAGATCAGGTAGAAAGGCTCGTCGTGATCCCCGATTATAAAGTAGTCTCTACCACAGTTGTTCGTCCCCCCGCTCCAGCACCGCGTCCGGCCCCTGAACCGCCACCGCGTCCGGCTCCCGCTCCCCGCCCAGTTCCTCGTCCGGCTCCCGCTCCGGCTCCGCGTCCGATTCCGGCTCCGCGTCCAGCTCCTCCTGTGAGAGGACTTTGGTAGAACTAGATTTCTAACCAGAATTAAGCCACCGCGCGCGCGGTGGCTTCGCTTTTTCAGAGCAGTTAGAATAAAAGAATTGTCCAGCAATTGTTGAGAAATCGCTGCTATGTATTACCTGCGTTTCTTGCTGCTAATTCTGCTGTTACCCCTGGTTGCGTGCGATCGAGCTACCGATGCTACAGCGACTCCTGTACCCGCACCAACTCCGCTGTCGCAAATTCCCTCCGTTGCACCGCTGACAAATGTTCGTACAAATCAAATTGTACCGACCAAACCGCTATCGCCGCAGCCGATCCGCATTGTTGCAACTGCTTTGCCGCAGCCTTTCGCCACCCAAAGCGCCTCGAAACCTCCTCAAGTAGTACCGATTCCCCCATCGCCAGTGCTGCAAGTCCCTCCTGGCTTTGTCGTCAGCGTTTTTGCTGACAATTTAGACGCTCCCCGATGGCTGGCTTTGACGCCGACAGGAGATGTTTTGGTAACAGAAACCAGGCAGAATCGGATTAGGCTGCTCAGGGATGCCAACGGTGATGGCGTTGCTGAGGTGAACATGACTTTTGCTAGCGCCCAAAACGGCTTAAATATTCCCTTTGGCATGGCTTTTGCCGATCGCTATTTCTTCCTCGGAAACACCGCCGAAGTCCGCCGATTTCCCTACACAAGAGGGCAAGAACAATTAACAGGTACTGGTGAAAAAATTGCCGATTTACCGGGCGGTGGCTACAACCAACACTGGACGCGAAACGTTGTCGCCTCCCCGAACAACCGCCAGTTGTTTGTATCAGTTGGTTCCCAGTCTAATGCCGATTCCGAACCCTTGCCGAGGGCGTCTGTGCAAGTGATGAATTTGGACGGTACAAACCAGCAAACTTTTGCTTCCGGTTTGCGAAATCCGGTGGGATTGGATTTTCACCCAAAAACCAATCAACTTTACACGACAGTCAACGAACGCGACGGTTTGGGAGATGATTTGGTACCGGATTACTTGACAAGAATTCGTCAAGGCGAGTTTTACGGCTGGCCTTACGCTTATTTTAAGCCAAATTTGCTCGACCCGCGCCACGTCAAAAATGGAAAGAGCGATCGACCAGATTTAGCAGCTAAAACATTGATGCCAGACGTGCTGTTTCAGGCCCATTCGGCAGCTTTGGGACTTCAGTTTTATGACGGGAAAACGTTTCCTAAAAGATTTTTTAACGGGGCGTTTGTAGCGTTTCGCGGTAGTTGGAATAGAAATGCTGGAACGGGTTATAAAATTGTGTTTGTACCTTTTAATGCGGCGACTGGACGCCCTCAAGGTTATTATGAGGACTTTCTGACTGGTTTTCTCACAGATCCGTCGGGCCCGAAAACTTGGGGGCGGCCTGTTGGTTTGCTGGTTTTACCTGACGGGAGTTTGTTGTTTACTGAGGAAGCGAATAATCGGATTTATCGGGTGCAGTATCGCGGCTGAGCAAAGGGCGATGGATTAGATACCGGACTTCTTGAAGAAGTCCGGTATCTGGCTGTTTAATCAGCTTCAAACCTTGCTAAGCTGAGATTCACCGGAAACTTTTTGAAAAATTAATAACTTATCTTCTGCCGCAGTTTCGCGATTTAAATCAGACGGTTCGTAATAGGAATCTGTTTCTGGCAAGTAGATTTCCGGTAAATTTTCAGGCAGGATTAAATAAGTGTTTTTCACCTGTAAAGCATTGTCTATATCTAATGAATATAGAAATCCGTCAACAGGATTTACAATTAACTGGTGAAATGAAACTTGTCCCTCTATGTAAAGCTTGAGAGTTGGTTGTGCAACTCTGAAAACCAACCAGCGATTGTACAAATTATCTACATCGCACCAAGAATAAAGATAGCTATCGCCGTATTCATTCTCAAAAAGCGATAGCAGGGGGCCGTCGAAATACTCTAAATTGACTATGCTTCTAAGAGATAAAGGAAATTTACTTAGTTTAAATCCTATTAATTGTTCCACTTTTTTTACCTTACAAGAAACAAGATGTTATTACAAATTTTGCTGCCAAATCAGCATTAGCAAACTCATGTAGGCTCAAGTGACCGTTATCATCTATTTTGGAGACAACTCCATCTGTCTTGTCGATCGCTCCTGCTGCTATGTGAGTCCCCAGAGAATCGCGCAGTTTTTTTCTTTTTTTTGTTAGTTTTAAATAACGGTTTTCGGCATTTTCCCTGGTATCAAATAATGATAGCGCATAACCTTGACACCTGGTAGCTTCAGTTTCTGGTTTTAGGTTGCGCTGCGGAGTTATTATCAGCACCGGTTTAAAGTTATTAATAGCTCGTTCATCATTGGGCTCAAATACAAATCTAAAAGCCAGCATTTCTTGCGGTTCATAGTCCAGTGGCGGGCATTTAGTTGAAAGCTTATCTATATGTTCTTGGTGTTTGAAACACATATTGATAATTTTAGTATCCTAAAGGTTTTGTGTAAGCGCCCTAAAATCCCGAACCTGGTTGTTTGAGAAACTCTGCTTCTGCGGGAGTTGTGTCGCGTCCGAGAATTTGATTGCGGTGGGGAAATCTGCCAAAACGCTCGATGATTTTAAAATGCCGCACTGCAAAATCAATGACGGAATTGCTGTCAGGTTCGCCGCTGAGTTTGCGAAATAATTGCACAGATTTTTCCTGGTGTTCTAAGTTTTCGCTGTGTTCAAAAGGCAGGTAAATAAACCATTTTTGTACAGTCACCAATTCGCGATCGAAGTTATTGTTAACAGCGTGTTGGGCGGCGGCTAAGGCTTTGCTGTCTGTGGCGAAGGCTTGGGGATTTTCGCGAAACATATTACGCGGAAATTGATCGAGCAGTATGATTAATGCTAGGCAGTTTTCTGGGGAATTTTGCCAGATATCGAGTTGACCCGAGGCTGCTAGTTCGTATTGCGGTAAAAAGCGCGTTAGCGAAGCCCTCGAAGAGGATCGCACTTCCGTATCAAAATCGGCATCTTTCTCAAACCACTTCTTTTGAACTTTACCAAATTCTGGAGAGTTCGATCGACCAAACCAAAAATCTAAAACTTCATTCATTACCAATCTAGTTAGCCATTGATTATTGATGGCAATTGAGGCATCTGTAGTTGCACAAAATCTACTTGATGTGCAACTACAAATCGCAGCGATTAATGATTACCAAAGATGACTCCGCCCAAACACAGGTACTTGCTTTCCGACGCTATCGAGGGTGGAGAAAAAAAATTAGATTACAGAGTTTAAGCTTCCAGATTCATCTGTTATCGAGTAAATCTAAAATCTAAAATCTACAATCTAAAATCGACTGACTTAGGAACTTTTGCTGTCCGGTACTTAAATTTACGAACTGGTAAACAGTCTGTCCCAAGTTTTTCCTCCCACAATTCCGTCTACAGGAAGGTTGGCTTCCCGCTGAAATATTTTCACTGCATCTAGGGTTGTTCTACCAAAGATGCCATCAAGTGCGATCGGTTCTGGACACACACCGCGGGCGTTTAACAATTTTTGCAGTTTCCTCACATCTTCGCCTCTCGATCCGTGTTTTAAAATCCTTTTATGGAATCTAACTTCTGGTTCGTGGCAATCATTAGTGTGGCAAACTTTGTCGCCGGCGCCCCCTGAATAAGTGGCTGCATTGGCGCCTGTCAAAACTAATATGCCGAGAACTGCTAGTAAATAATAAAAAGTCTGCGATCCAACCATACTTTCCCTGTTAATTTTCTCAAGCGTTTTCTGCAAGTTTGACCCGCAACAAACGGGTAAAAGCCACCGACTAAAGTCGTGGACGATCTCAAAATTTTAGAATTTTGTTGAAGCTCCCAGATTCAATCCGAGAGTCAATCTAAAATCTAAAATCTAAAATCTAAAATCGACTGACAATTGTTTGAGAGTGAGAAACCGGGTTTCTGGGATGGAGGCGTCCAATCTCGATTGACCGGGTTTCTGGCAACAGTCAACAGACATTCTACAATATAAGTGGCTTTACTGCAAAATCTTTGATCGTGCAAGTTAAATTTTGTTGCTCTTGGGTTGCAGCAAAGGTAACAATTACTTCGCACGCTACAGAAACTGTCAGCATTACCAAGTTTCTCGCCAGCGGGTAATCGCAAACGTCATCATTCGCCGCGGTCGGAACCCGATAGTGTTGGTTCCAAATTATTTCGGAGTAATCGGCGGCTAATCCGACGTGCACGCAGGGAATGGAGGCACTCGCACAGTAATCTTTGACTGCTTGCCGCCCGATGCTGTTATCAAAAGTATCGATCGCCAGGGCGCTGTTGGCAAGCAGTCGATCGACATTGGCGGGTGTCAATTCCTTTGAGTGCACGTCAACGCTGACGGACAAAGCGCGGTACAGGTTGTTGGCGAGAATTTTGGCTTTGAAGGCGCCGATGTCCGATCGATAGTAGGGTTGAGTGGAAAGGTTGCGCTCTTCGATGCGATCGCGATCGACGACTCTTAACTGGCAAAAGCCCGATCGCGCCAGACTCTCTACAATATTCGCACCCAAAGCACCCGCGCCGCACACCGTTACCGGGAAATTTTTAATCAGCGACATCACTGCGGCACTTCGGTAAAGTTGTTCGTGAAAAAATATACTCATAGTAATTGGGAATTGGGAATTGGGAATTGGGAATTGGGAATTGGGAATTGGGAATTGGGAATTGGGAATTGGGAATTGGGAATTGGGAATTGGGAATTGGGTTATTAGTTATAATCTCCTATTTTCTGCGGTCATGCTTCGCCCCTACGGATATATTCGCTGGCATTGAGATGACCCCAAATTAAATGCTGTAAAGCTTATCTATCTTCGACTACTCCGACTAATGACTGCAAGTCAAAATCCTTGTCCAAGCCACTGAGACAAATACCAGAACTCATAACTGTTAAGTCATTTTTGGCGATCGCCGAACTATGATGTTCTCCACTAGCGCTAGTCCATTCAACCAACCAATAATCAGCGCGATCGCTAAAATCCCGCAACTCACCGCCGCCCATCTTCAACGCCCGCTGCAAGCGCTGTTCGTCGCGTACTTTCGGAGCGAAATCTTTAATATTTCTAGTCGCCAATTCATAAACAATTCGCATTTCCGGCGTCATTCCTTTAAAGCGAACATCTTGAGGCAAAATCAACTTTTTCAAAGCATCTTTCAACTCCTCACATAGCAGCGGATCGGCGCGCCGATCAATCTCTTCAAACCACAAACAATTACCGTCCCACCGCGCCACAATCTGCTCGAACTGGGAGCTTTCACTCACTAAATGTACTGCTACAGGTTTAGCAAAACCCACGCGCTGTTTAGCATCAGACTCGTTAACAGGATAGGTCAGCCAACTTTGCCCTTGTAGCACGCGAGCTAATTGCAAGCGAATCGGTACAAGCAGTTGCAAATACTCGGCGACTTGTGGCAAACTAGGTTCCTCAACTACAGCAGCAATTTTATTATTAATTGCCTCCAAAATAGCCCATCCTTCAAAGTTGCGCTGCTGCAATTGAAAAGTATAAATCATGCCACATATCTTTGTCCGCACCCTTCCCCCTCGAACGCAAGGAGCCAGGAATTGAGTATCGAGCAGTTCCCCTTCTTGGGCCGCGAGTTGGCTGATAATCTTGCGGATATTTGCCATGGAAGTGACCTCCTTCAACAGTTGACAGTTGACAGTTGACAGTTGACAGTTGACAGTTTAAGAGCGACCTTTACCTAGAAGGAAGAGGATTGGAGTAATGAATAGTCTGATTTTAATTTCTCCCTATCGGGGAGAGGCTTTCAACCAATTCTTTCTGGTAATTTTACTTGTTTTTACACGATCTGCATATAAACTAAGAGAATATAAACATTTACTAACAATCTTGACATCAAGGGAATTCCGAATATAATATTGAGCAAGTATTCAAAGTTAACGTTGTAAAAATATCAAGTAAATATGCTGCAAAAACTCTGTTTTAAGTTAGTAGTAGTGACAAGTCTGACACTTCCTATTGTTGGCTCTGCCCAAGTAGCTAAAGCTGAGAACACTCATGGAGCTACTGCTTATTCTCCGACTTCTGACGCCACCGGTATTAGTTGGGATCATGGTACAGAGAAAGAAGCACTAGATGCAGCAGTAGCCGCCTGCAATCAACAAAGTGGTGGGGCTAACGATTGCCAAGCGCTGACCTCTAATACCAATAATTGTGGAGCGATCTCAGTAGGCAAAGGAGGAGCAGGTGCGGGCTGGGGCGATGATAAAGCAGCAGCAGAAGCTCAAGCTCTCGCTGCTTGCAGCGAACTGGAAGGAGGCAACTGTAAAATTCAGCTTTCAGCTTGCAACAAGTAATTGAATGATGAATTTTTGTCGGAGTGGTGTATATTTTCTCTTGTAAAATAGCTGAGAAAATAGCCATATTATGTCCGTTTATTTACGCGAGAAAAATGGTTTCTAGTGAGGACTTTAGTCCGCAGAAAGAAGGACTAAAGTCCTCACTACAAACCAGTAGGGTGCGCCGCAGCGCACCTTACCCAATTAATCTCCTACTTCAGAGGTAACTGCATCCGGCGGCAGCAAACTTTCTAATCTATCTTTAGACCAGTATTCAGTAGGATAGGCGAGTGCAATAATATCAGAAAGTCGAATCAACCACGTAACTTGTCCGTAAGCATCGGTATTTTCCCCGTGTTCGTTAGGGGGAACTATCACCAAAAGTTCTGCAAACTCCCCGAACAAATTAATCGGGATGCCGCCGAAACTACTATTATTTGTTTTAATCCAAACTTTACAGCCTCGATCGAGGGCTTCTTGGAGTCGCTGGGACAGTAAAGTGGATTTTTTGACCTGGGATTTTTTGGCTTTCGACTTTTTTCCCATAGTTTTAAGAAGTTAAAGTAGTTGTACTGTGAGTTGCACGGTGGGTTACACAGTGGGTGGAGATTGGAGTGCGATCGTCTTCTAGGGCTTCGTTAACGCGATTTGCTATTGAAACTGACAAAACGAAAAAGGACGATCGCCCGATCGACACCCTACCAGTCTAGTCTATAAGAAAGTGCCACACTGCGATCGCCATAACAATTTAATTACAAAATCGGGAAATGAGCTGCGGTATCAAGTTACAGAGTGAGTTAACAGTCTCCGTATTTATACTGTGCCCAAATGCAGTATAATCGGCGAAGTCTTCCCAAATCGTTTAACTAAAACAATGGACTGGCGAAAGCTCATTCATCCCAACCCGAAAACTTCAACAATTCAACCACCAGCGCCAGAAACTCGATTGTCTGTAGAATTCCTGTTGGGGCTGTTTGCGGCGGGATGGACAGAAGAGCAAGTTTTAGAGAAATATCCTACACTCACTTCCCCCAAGCTGCGCGCTGCTTTGGCTGCTGCGGATTCGCAGTTAGTTTCATCCATCGCCAATCCTGAGTTACTGGAAATTATCGAACAAACTAGGGAAGAGTTGAGAATCGAGAAAAAGTTGCCGCTTGAGGAGATTGATTGAGGGAGATATTTGGGAGTAAAGTGCGATCGATTTTCGATGCTACTCAAAAATATCGATAATGCCCGATAATCTTCCAATTGAAGAGGACATCTTCCAATTTAGTCCCTGCACCGATATTGTGAACGATCGCAAATCTTCCCGAAGGCGATCGCACGTTGCTAACTATCCCGATATGAGACTCGCCTCCTCCTAAATCCCATGTTACTACATCCCCCGGTTGATAATTATCTGCATTGCGAGTAACAGGTAACGATTTACCTTTTCGTTCAAAAAATACCATCAAATTAGGAACTCGGCGATGATCGATATTCGGATCTGTGTTGGTCAAATTCCAATCTTTTGGATAGGCTGCAAAGTTCTGCCGCATATCTTCATGTACCTCTTGTTGCAGATCCACTTTTACCTGCCGAAATGCGCGAATTATGACATCGGTGCAAACACCTGTAGTCATCGGTACATCGCCACCAGGGTAGGGAATCGCTACATAAGCAGGATCGTAAGAATTGGTAATTTTAGTTTGGGCGATCGCATTATCGAGCACTTCACGAACTATCGGCGAAGTTACCGGCACTGTTTCGGGATTTAACTGGACAGTTGGAACAGAAATTGGCTTGATACTTTTTTGCGATTGACAAGCAACACAGAGATAACTAATAATTAGAATAAACAAAAGAGTTTGCAGGCGATCGTACATTATTCAATCTCAATTTCTCCCTAAATTTTCTCTAACTATTTCCCTAAACTCCAACACCGCCTCAAGAGGATCGGGGCGTTGTACATACTCAGCCAGCAATGATAAATCTAAATTGGGCAATAACTCGCTTTGGTGGATTTTTTCATATTCGTCTCCCCGCAGATGATAAACTTCAAAGTGACGATTTTTCCAGAACCAAACTTCTTTGACGAGCCATGCCCGATTATATCATTTATCAGAATTCATGGGTTTAAAACCCCCGCAGGTTGGTGTCATGGGGAGCATCTCAGTTTTGTATTTATAGTGCGAGCGTCCCCGCTCGCGTATTGTACAATACGCGAGCGGGGACGCTCGCACTCAAAGAAAAAATATTTTTTACAAAACTGAGATGCTCCCGGTGTAATGTTTTTAGGGTGGGGTGTAAATCCCCATAGAAAAAACCTCCTACGACCTTTGTCAACTGTCAACTGTCAACTGTCAACTGTCAACTGTTTATCATCCCTGACAGGCAAAGCCACATCCAGAATTTCCATCAACAACTCCAGCCGCGAAGGACGAGACAACATCGGCACCAAGTTCGGCAGCGAGTAATAATCACCCGCAAATGTAAACGTTTCCACCGACACTTGCTTATCCTTCAATTGTTTTTCAACATAATCGCAGTAAGCGCCAACTCGCACAATCACCACATCAGGAATTACGCTCAAAGTGTGGCAGTATTTCTGATAAGCATCTGCAAAATAAGGTGCAGAGTTTTCGCCTTCATCTGTTACCATAATGAATTGCTCAACTACCTGCTTCTTCATCCGCATTGCTTCGATCGCACAACCGCAACTTGTGCCGCCGCCTGCGCGAATGTGCTTGAATGCGCGCTCCCAATCGCTCAATTCGCTGCCGTTTGCTTGCACTGGATAGGGCATCGTGTCAAAGGCGTAGACGAACAGCGCAGCCTCGGAAATGCCCGAAATCATGGCAGCGAGACGCTTGCCAACTTCGATCGCACTTTCCATACTTCCCGACTTGTCAACCAACAAACCCGTGGCTTTAACAATCTTGCCGCGCTTCTTCACCTGTTCGTTAGTTACCGCTTCCAGCTTCGCCGTTGTGGCTGCGTCGAACTTGGCGCCCGCACCCGCAACACTGGCTTTGTATGCAGAAACCCGATCGCACTTGGCGGCTTCATCCAACTTCGAGTCAATCAACAGCTTGACTTCCGGGTGATCCATCGCGCCGCGAGACTGAATTGATTTCAGGTTGTTGATGACTTCCTGCGGCGACATCGAATTAATCAGCGCTGCTAACACCGTTGGCGTGAGCATTTTGATCGCACCAACTGCGATCGTATAGGGAATCTTGTATTCAACAATCAAATTCGCCTGTTCCGCAGGAGTCGCAGCCTTCGCTAACTGCTTCAAAACAAATGCCAGCGAGTCTTCCGGCGGATTGTCCTTAAACAGAATAGCATTAGCTCGATCGCTCGGCTTGACGTGCAGAGTCGCGTATAAGTGCTTCATCGCCTTGCGGTTGCGGATGGCGGCGCGATCGAAAAACTGGGCATTCTTTTCGCGCGATCGCAGATAGCGAGTGACAGCAGTGCGCGCGCTGCGAGGCAGCTTATTCTGGTGCTGCTTCATAAAGTCCACAATCCGCGAAACCTCGTAGGGCGGGAACTCTTGCAACATCATAAACCCGGCGTCTCGGTGCTCTGTCAGCGCCGAAGTCAGCAAGTTTCCGGCAAAAACTTCCTTGTGGTCGCGCACGTCGCCGTGACGTTGATACCACACTGCTAAATGACCGTAAAAAATCGGATCTAATTCGATAATTAACTTGTGAATTTCTGTCACCTTTTCGAGTTGGCGGTGAGGTGTGGTGAGCAGACTGTTAAGCATTTCTAAACGTAAATCGCGCTCTGCTGTATTCATTGGTGCTGCCTCCAGTTGTGGTTTTGGATTGGCGATTTTGGATTTTCAATTATTAGGAATATCCAAAAATCTGCGGGTGGCAGTTGTTGCACGCTTGGCAATGAATATCGTAGTCACCGCGCAAGTTTGAGGAGCTTTGTTTTTTTAACCTTAGAAGGGTTGGTATGTAAGCTCTTCGGATTGGGGCGCGGCAACAACTGCTATTTTAAAACTATTTCAGGGAAAATTCTGGGATTTCGATCGCCCTTAAATCCGGTTCAACCCAAGTATTCCGGGCTTCCCAAGACATCAGGTGCTCGCGGGTGTAGTGGTTCCAGGGTAAAGTGCGATCGGCATATTCTGCAATCAAACCGTTAGCTAAATGTACGATCGAGCGATTCCGGCCTTCATCTGCCAGATACTCGCGCACAGTTTGCGCCCAAAATAGCGTTAGCGTTTCGTGATACCCGCTGTTTGGCGTGCTTTCAATGCCATTGGCAGAGTTGTAACGTTTGATGCCATTGCGAATTGCATCGATCGCCTCTGAGTCCGATTCGCCAAACAGAAAATACCATAAAGCAACGGTTAAATGGGCTTCATGCGTCCATTGGCTGCGCGGGAGGCTGCATTCTTGGAAGGCGTGGAGGAGGGTATCTATCTCGTAGGGCGATCGGTAAATTGCAAGTTTATTGCTCATAGCTAATACCCAATCAATTTCTTAGTCCGCGGAGGCGGACATCGTTTGTGTAGTAGCGGTTTCAACCGCCGACTCATGTCTTTTAACTTTTACTGAGTTGTTCCATGATGAACTTAATTTGCTTCTTGTTGCACTGACGTTTGCTCGCAGTATACTTCCATGTTTTGACACGGGAGTAATATTGATGAATTACCTCCAATTCTTCCCGATCGGCCAGCTCGAAAAGATACCAAATGCCATCTAGCTTTTGATAATGATGGTAATCATCGATCTTGAGAAAATCATCAGGCTTTTTCGGAGGTAATTTTCGTACCTTGTTTGCCAAGCAGAGTATCCGCGTCTCAGGATGAACGTAAAGTTCCTCTCTCCTAGAACCAAGTTGACGCCCATATCGGCGATCGCAAACAATTCCATCAACCAACACAACATCTCTTTCCACATAACCCCAAACATGGGAGAGAATATGTTTTCCAGACAGCGTAGTTATATCAAGAATTTGACACAATTCGTGGTAGATATCATCCCAATCTTGTCCTATTTTGCTCCGCAGCCAGCGAGATAAAGGCCCCAGACAATCAGAAAAATATTTGCTTTTTCTTTTCAGCTTGAGTAGATAAGGGTTAAAGATTCCATCAGTGCAAGCTGCCTCAGTAATTTCTTTCAGATGTCTCCGGTTTCCTGGTACTTTTTTTAAGCTAGCTCTCCAGCCACCGCGAGGCCGTTCGATGACGATTCTATCTAATCGGTGTTCGCTCATAGCAATTAACAATTGTAAATTAAATTATCCTAGTCATGGATGAACTTTTGACAAAGAAACAGATTTGTTTGCCTAATCTACGGACTACACCCAAAAAAAATGCTTCATTCAGTTGACAGTTGACAGTTGACAGTTGACAGTTGACAAAAGAAAGAAGAGGATTAGAGTTAATGAATAGTCTGATTTTAATTTCTCCCTACAAGTGTTCCGGGTGTAAACCAATTCTTTCTGGCAATAAACCCGGTTTCTAGCCATCCGCGAGCAATTTATGTAAAATTTGACAAAGTTTAAAACACTTCGCGCAAGTCAAAAAAGCTTTAAGCACAGCCGTTCTTACCAGTTTTACCTAGCAGTGGACGCGCAAACCTCATCTAGAACTAGAGACTCGGAATGCTTCCCTAATTCGATCGCTCGAATATCAGTACCTTAGGGCAGTTATATTTACTAAAGTGTGTAAGCTTCATCAGTTAGGGCGCGAAGTGTTTCGTTTGTAACAAGGAATTCAGTTGTTCAAAAATTGGAAGTTCCGCGCAAGTTTAAAAAGCGGTTTAACAGACCGATTGCTCTACCCCTGAGCTACAGCCTCTTAAACGAGACTGACAGGATTTGAACCTGTGACTAATCGGTGGTATCGTGTGTATGCGCTTCCTATGTTAGGGCGCGGAACTGAAGATTCAAGAGCGGATAGTTTCCCTTGTTTTCCATAAGGTTTGTAGTGAGGACTTCAGTCCTTCTTTTCTGCGGACTAAAGTCATCACTACAAACCTTTTTCATGAAGAAAGTTGAATCAAAGTGTTGTGATAGTAAAAGTCACCTCGCGCAAGTCAAGAAAGCCGTTGTTCATACGCAGGAGTTGAACCTGCAACTTTTCTTTAAAGAGAAATGCTCTACCAAGAGCGAGTATGTAAGCTTCCTTTGTGAGGGCGCGAAGTGGAACTTTTAACCGCGTGACAGATATAAAAACTTCAGGTATTAGAGGCGGCGCACGAGTCAGAGAAGCTTTGTTTTTTAGGAATTGAACCTACTATTCGATTTTTAGTCGAACGTTCGCCAGTTTGTAAGCTTCTTTAGTTGGGGTGCGCCTCGACAATTGATAATTTTTTATACCGCGCAAGTTTGAAAAGCTTTTGACAACTTCTAGCGTGTTTACCATTTCACCATAAAAGCCGAAGCCTTCAGCGGGACTTGAACCCGCAATCTTTTCAGAACTAGAACCCTAATGTTTGTAGGCTTCTCGAATTGGGGCGCGGAATAAAAGTAAATTCCTATCCGTAAACCGCCTCTGGGCGGACAATTAAATCACCGCTGGGACGGCGATCTAGCACGTAAGACTCGAAGCGATCGCTCTTGACATCAAAATGATTGGCTAGACGTTCCTGAATTGTTTTGTCGCTCATTCCTACCGTGATACCCAGTTGGTTTTCTGCCACATCATAGGAACGTCCTTCAAAACGAATGTGAACCATAACTGTTACCTCCTTAAGCGATTTTAGATTTTAGATTTTAGATTTTGGATTAGTAGCTTTTCTGCTGTTTAGTTGTGGCGTTAGTCGGTAAAAATTGCCAGCATTCGCATCTGCGCCCACACGACAATTTTTACATAAACAAACGCCGCTCTAAATGGTAAGCTTGTTTGAGATGGCGGATTTCTTCAGTCTTTTTTGCCGATCGCGCTCGATCGCAACTGTGTTGTTCTGAATCCGCCCCAGATTCGTTGAAATTCGGCTGTTTTGGTACAATATCTGACTCAGATCGAGTCAGTCTGTAACTGAACAGTCTCGTGAAAAGTAACAACATAACAATTAAGTCTCTATTGCAAGACTTTCAAATTGATGTTCCTTGAAATCTCGAACGCTATTTAGTTGTCAAGGTTCAGATTTGGTACGGAAAATGCAGGTTTTTGGCTCTCCTGCGCTTTCCATATGTCTATACTACATACATACTACAGAAGTGTCAAGGGGGTAGGAAAAGTTTTTTAGATACAGGTACGTAGTTGCGCTTCAGCGCTCTTTCATATATATATATTAAGAGCGCTGAAGCGCAACTACGTACCTAGTGCTATCCGCTAAACACTGGACAAAAGTGGACAAGATAGCCAGTCTAAGTCTTTAACTAGGCTACGTTAGTAAGGTCACGACACCTACGAGTGCTTTCCAGCTTGTAGCTATGTCGCCGGAGATTAAACATC
>RDXX01000163.1:0-7500 GCA_004292955.1 Oscillatoriales cyanobacterium
GGTTCGATCGACTCTACGATTTCTGCAACAGGTTCTGCAACAGGTTCGCTCAACTCTACGATTTCTGCAACAGGTTCGGATTTTGGTTGAGAAAGCTCGCTCGACTCTTGTCTTTCGACAATTTGCAGAAATTCTGCAACAGGTTGCATTTCTGGTTCTATATCATTGATTGTCTCTGATGTTTCTGCAAGTGTTTCGGATGCTGAGTGAGAATCATAAAGCGACTCTACTGTTTCCGCTTCTGGTTCTGATGCTGGCTCAGCAAGCTCGATCGACTCTGGGATTTGGGCCACTTCCCGATTGTCTACAATCGGTTCTGGTTGAGAATGTGCGATCGACTCCACAGTTTCTACAACTGGTTCTGATCCTGAATGAGAAGGTGCGATCGACTCCACAGTTTCTACAACTGGTTCTGATCCTGAATCAGAATGTGCGATCGACTCCACTGTTTCTACAACTGGTTCTGATCCTGAATCAGAATGTGCGATCGACTCCACTGTTTCTACAACTGGTTCTGATCCTGAATCAGAATGCTCGATCGACTCCACTGTTTCTACAACTGGTTCTGATCCTGAATCAGAATGCTCGATCGACTCCACTGTTTCTACAACTGGTTCTGATACTGATTCAGAATGTGCGATCGACTCTACAGTTTCTACAACTGGTTCTGATACTGATTCAGCATCATAGAGCGACTCTTGCCTATCTGACTCTAGTGTTTCTAAAACTGGTTCGTCCGATACTGGATGAGCATCATAGAGAGATTCTAGTGTTTCTAAAACTGGTTCGTCGGATACTGGATGAGCATCATAGACAGATTCTTGCCTATCTGAAACTAGATTTTCCACAATCGGTGCTGATTCCGATTGATGAGAGTCGGCGATCGAGTCTTGAATTTCTGTCGCTGCTTGTAGATTGCGATCGACCTCGGGTTCGCTGTGAACCAGACTTTCTTCCGGTTTCTTTTGGGCCGCTGTCAGCCGTAAAAACACATCTTCCAAAGTAGCGCGATTGCGGCGCATTTCGCAGAGTCCGAATCCTGAGGCGATAATAGCTGCGGCGATTTCTCGTCCTGGTTCCACCTCCGATTCGCATTCTGCCCGCAGGCGGTAGCGACTGGCTAAAAATTGCTGGCTGGGAATCAATTCGATCGATCGAACTCCCCGCACATTTTCCAAAGAAGGCAACAGCAGACTGTTGAGCAAATCCGCCTCACCTTCGACTTCGACTTCGTAACCTTCCCCGGTGGCCAACTCTCCCATCAAACGTTCGGGAGTACCAGCGGCGACGATTTGACCGCGATTGATGATGGTGACGCGGCTGCAAGTCATGCTGACTTCCGGCAGAATGTGGGTAGAAAGGATAATAGTGTGTTCGCCTGCAAGACTTTTGATTAAGTTGCGGACTTCGATGATTTGTCGCGGGTCGAGGCCGACGGTTGGTTCGTCCAGGATAATGACGGGGGGATCGTGGACGATCGCCTGTGCAATACCAACTCGTTGCCGAAATCCTTTAGAAAGTTTGCGGATTAAAACTTTGCGTTTATCAACCAGGCCGCAGCGTTCGATCGCGGATGTGACACGTCGGGCGCGATCGCCTGCAGGGACTTGCTTGATCCGCGCCACAAAAAATAGAAACCCTTCCACGCTCATTTCTGGATAAAGCGGCGGGTTTTCCGGAAGATAGCCGATCCGCTGTCTGACAGCCATCGAATTTTCGTGAACGTCGAGGCCAGCGATCCGGGCGGTACCGCTGGATGCCGGCAAATATCCCGACAAAATCCGCATGGTTGTGGTTTTGCCGGCGCCGTTGGGCCCCAAAAACCCGAGTATTTCTCCTGCTTCGACCGAAAAAGACACGTCCGCGATCGCTGCGGTCGAACCGTAAGTTTTGCTTAAGTGTTCTACTTCAATCATTTGTCAAAGTCATGTCTATTTTAGGTTTGAGATTTGAGATTTGAGATTGACTCCGCCAACCACAGGTCGGACGCCTGTTCCACAACCACAGGTGGGTTAGAGCCGATTTCTCACATTAGCCTGCCAGAAACCCAATCTATCACAACTGATGATTGTACTTGGAAGCGGGACACTTGTTTTAGGTCGATCGTCTGGCGCCGGCTAGCGTTGAGCTTGCTGTTGCTGGTTGGAAAATTCTCACATAAAAACAGGCAAGATGCTTGTTCCACAAAGAAAAAAGTGAATTTTGTTGTGGTCATTCTCCCCGCTTTGGATCGTATGGCGGGCGATCGCGTTACAAGAGAACCGAAAAATCTGTCAAAGTACCGTCTTATGAATGATCGAAGCCAAGCATAATTTCACTTTAAAAAACCCATGCTACGAACAGTTAGTAAGCGATGCCTTCTTCTGCCCCGTCTTCTTCCACAGACTTCTTTCCAACCCCCAGCCTGCTAAACCCGACTTTTTCCAACTCAAGGGGGCTACAAAAGTGCCGACTTTTCTATACTGAAAAATTTGGGCTTCCCTGACATCATATGAATAGGTTAAGTTAATCAAGTGAAAAAGGGAGTTAATCAATGCGTTTTGGATTTTTGAGTTTTGGTTTACTGGTTCTCTCAGGAGCGATAATTGCCGTAGATGTCGCACCTTCTCTAGCAGCAGCAAGCGCCCAAACAAACAGAGAGTTGTCACAATCGCAGGCACAAGAGCGATCGCAGCAGCTAATTGCCTGTGGTTGCACTAGCAGAGGTTGTAGTAGCTGTAGCCGTCCTACTCGCGGTGGTCGTAGATAGGATAATTAGCAGCTATCGAGTGACTGCTGTTTTTAGATAGTTGAGGATTGGGCATAAAAGAATAGTCTTTTTTCAGTCCAATCCTCTGTTTGTAGAACTTAATTGGTAGATCGATTCACCAACAAACTTGCTTGCTGCTACTAAGGAACGAAAATTTAATAACTTACACATATTTGTGGGATGGGCCAGAAGAACCCGTCTTTTCTGGACGGGCTCTTCTGGCCCATCCCACAAGAACAATAAAAATTGTAAGTTATTTAATTCTCATTCCTAAGCTTTATTAACGGGGAATACTCCAAATCCTAACAGAACTATCTGGACTGCCACTGGCAAGAGTCTGCCCATCGGGGCTAAAAGCAACAGAATAAACCGAATTTGAATGTCCGGTGAGAGTTTGCAATAATTCGCCAGTATGCAGGTTCCAAAGTCTAATGGAGCTATCATAACTGCCGCTTGCCAGAGTTTTCCCATCCGGGCTGATAGCCAGACACCAAACCCAACTTAGATGTCCAGTAAGAGTGCGCTGCAATTCCCCTGTTTTCGGATTCCACAGTTTAATACTATTTTCAGCAATACGGCTAACTTCGTTCCAGCCACTACTGCTAACAAGGGTTTGACCGTCAGGACTAAAAGCGACAGACAAAACTTGCGCTGAATGTCCTTTAAGAGTGCGAATTAATTTCCTACTATTCAGACTCCACAACTTAATAGTCAGATCGTCACTGCCGCTAGCAAGGGTTTTGCCATCAGGATTAAAAGCGACCGAAGTAACGTTGTTAGTGTGTCCGTAAAAAGTATAAAGCAGCTCTCCTGTGTTAACACGCCACAGTTTGATTGTTTTGTCATGGCTGCTGCTAGCGATGGTCAGACCATCCGGGCTAAAAGCAATCGATCTAACATCGCTAGAATGACCTTTGAGAGCGCCCAAAAGCATCCCAGTATCTAGATTCCACAACTTAATTGTTGTGTCCTTCTCATTTTTCGCATCCTCCTCCAGTAGCGGCCCCGTAGCTAGCAATTTTCCATCCGG
Organism: Oscillatoriales cyanobacterium; assembly: GCA_004292955.1. GTDB lineage: Bacteria > Cyanobacteriota > Cyanobacteriia > Cyanobacteriales > Microcoleaceae > Microcoleus. The sequence continues at coordinate 3,780 of RDXX01000163.1, forward strand.
ACTGATTGCAACCGACCAAAGCTTTGATGAAGCTCTAGATAGTTTTTTAATGACTTTCCCTGTACGCCAATTGTAAAGTTCGATCGGTTCATCGTAACTACCTCTGACAAGGGTCTGTCCGTCAGGGCTAAAAGCAACTGAGGTGACTGCATCAAATACTTCCGAACCTCCTTTCAAGGTGTTGATTAGAGAAAGATTTTTTAAAGGTGCAGGAGGTTGACCTTGTAAAGGAACAAATTTAGGTAAAATTAATACACTGACGCAGGCAAATGCTGTTATTCCAATTCCGACTAATGCTTTCTTAGTTTTAGCAAATGACTTCAGCCACTTTCTTTCAGTATTCAGCGGGCTAATTCCCTGTAACTCAGTCGGAGGAACTGCCGACAACCCTTCTTCACTAGGGCATTCAATCTTAGCTATAGCCTGTAAAATTGCTTCGGGATTTTTCGGTCTATTCTTCGGATAGAAAGCCATCAGCTCATCAATTAAATCTGCCAGCAATCCCGAAATTTGTGGTGCTTGATCTCGCCAAATCACCTCTTGATATAGCTCGTCTTCAAGGTCAGTTGGATTTTTTCCGGTTAAAAGAAAGACAAAAGTGCGTCCCAAGGCATAGAAATCGGATTGAGGCAGCGCTTTGCCTTTTATTTGCTCGAACGGAGCGTAGCCTTTGGTATATATCTTTGTAACTTCCCCCTCATTCTCGTCCGCAATTTTTGAAAGGTAAGTGTTTGTGATTATCCGCACTGCTCCAAAGTCGATTAACACCAGTTGACCGTCAGGTTTTAATATGATATTTGCTGGCTTAATATCTCGGTGAAAATAATGCTGCTGATGCAAGTAAGCTAGAATATTTACCAGTTGCTTTAACCAATTAATTGCTTGTTGTTGGCTGATGGGTTGATAATCTATCTGCTTTAGCCACTGCTGCAAATTATGACCGTAAATTTTATCCATCACTAGACAGTAAAGCGTGTTTCCTCCTTCTTGATAGAGAAAATATCCGTCGGGTTCTACTTTAGGAATTCCTGGATGATCTAGTCGTATTAAGACATGAGCCTCTCGCTCAAACAGGGATACTGCTATTTGTTTTTCCTGCAAGTTTGAACAATTCTCAAAATGCAGAACTTTGAGAATTTTTGGCATCCCTTGATCCTCAACAATATCAAAGATTTTGCCAAATCCTCCGCGAGTATCCAAATCTAACTCTTGCACAATACGATAGCGATTTTGAAGTATCAATCCAGGCTGAAGCATGGCAAATAAAATATGCTTTATTTCAACTCTTCGGACAGTTTTCGATCGCCAACCGTAGAATCAGGGTTTCAGGGCGATCGAGAACGAGGGGAACGCTAACAAAGCACACTATAGGCTTTCGGGAAAATCAAGGATTTCAGAGTACGACCTAAAAATTGTTATTTGTTACATACAATAATGATTAATAACATATTTCCTAATTACAGGCTGTAGCCTAAACAAGTCTTGACCGATTTCGGTTTCGATCAGCGATCGCCAACTTAATGACTCCAAAGCATTCATTAATGTTGAGCTAGATATATCTGACGAAATCTCCGATCGCAATTGATTAAAGTCAACAGATTTGTTAAGTATAGCTAATTGACACATTACTTTTATTTCTAAATCAGTTACACGTTCAAACATCTGGGATAAAACTACCTCTATTTGACCTCCTATAAAAATCGTACCTGTTCTGAGAAAATCAGAAGTTTTACCAGCAAATAAAGTGATAATTGTTGCTGAAATCATCCATAGTGCTAAAGGATTTCCTTCGTACCTTTCAATAAAATCATTCCATTCTTTTTCTTTTACTAACCCTCGTTCGAGAAGAATTTGCTGTGCGGGTTCATTTTTCAAGCCACTCACTTTATGAGAGCGAACAAGGCGAGTTCGATTTTCTAATAATGAAATGTCGATAGATTTTTCTGAAGTTGTCAATACCAAGCAGCTTTTATGGTTCAATTCACCTACTTTTTTGAAAAATCTACCGTAATCCTGATATCCGTCTCGATATCTGCCAGCCAACAAACCTGTTTCCATAATTGTCTCGACTCCATCAATTATTACCAAACATCGGTGCGCGTTTAAACACTCGATCGCTCGCGAGATGGCATCAGAGGGTGTTTCTGGTAAATTTGTTTCCTCTTGGCTACAGATAAATCGGATGATGTCTTTGAGGACGGTATGTATGGGTGGAGTGCGATCGAGACTTCGCCAGATAATAAAATCAAAATCATTTTGAATTTTTTGTGCCAGTTTGACAGACAGAGACGTTTTGCCAATTCCCCCCATGCCCAACAGTGCCACCAGCCGACAGCGGTCTGTTACAATCCACTGCTTCAGTGCGGTCAATTCTTCTGTACGTCCGTAGAAAACAGAGACATCAGGGGCTTCCCCCCAATCTTGTCGAGAACGGGCGATCGCTGATTCTGGCAATTTTTCGGGCAGCGGAAGAGTTGGTGAGGAGCGATCGTCTTCTGCAAGTATATTCTTAAAGCTTTTTTTCCTAACCTCTTTCCCCAGTGCAGATGACAGCAGTTGCCAGAATTCGGAACCTAACTCCTTAGCATAACTCAGGTTGCAGTTACATTCACTGGAAATTTGCTCGTAAGTCTTATCTTCTAATACCTTACGAAATATGTTTTTTTGCAGATCGGTTGGGGATCTCCCCGTCCGAGCATGAAAAGACGCCTCTGCAAGTTCTAACGCAGTGTCAACGTTCATATTTGGGAGTTATGCAAAAATCATACTTCAGTATAACCCATTTTCCGATCGCCCTACTTTTTCCAACTCTTGCCGACCAACTCAGCCAAAAGCGACTTTTATCGACAAAATTGAGCTGTGAAACAACCCACTTTACCAGACTGAAAAATTATTGGTTTTGAAACAACATAGTAAATGTCAAGTCAATCGATGAAAACAGGAGTAACGATTGTGCCTTTACCGACAACCGACCAACAGTGGGATTTACAAAGTGGAGATGGCTGGCAATTTGACGATAATTCCAGTACAGGTGGTAAGCTTACCAATATCAAAGAAGCCTCACCAGAAGTGAAACAACTCTCTAGGGAATTGTCTCAAAAACTGGTTGGATTCTCCGCCCCAATGAGTGCTGGTTATGCCTACGAATACAGCGGTGCTAATGGCAATCCCTACAATGGTAATAATGTCTCCCACGCTGGGATTGATTATGCAGTTGGTGCGAACATAAATGTCTCAGCGGTAGTTCCGGGAAAAATCATTAATGTTGTATCTTATGGTGCAACTGGGCAATTTGTGACTGTAGAAGGTAATGATGGAAAGCGCTGGATATATGGTCACATCCAAACCAGCAAGAGACCTGGAGATTCTGTGAATATTGGAGATCCGATCGTCGGTACAGTCAAAAACCAAGGTCGGAACACTCATCTCCACATAGAGGTTCAAACTGCACCTTTTGATTCCAGTATTATTGGTGGAATTCCCTATCAAACAAAAGGAAGTCGGAATTTTGTTCTAACCAATACAATGAGTCCACTTCAAGCCTACTCGGAGTCGAAAAATGGTGGCGGTGTTCCTGTAAACACAAAAAGGGGCACAGAAGGGGACGATCGCATTAGTGGAGGAGCCGGCAACGATACTTTAATCGGTTTGGGTGGCAATGATAGCCTGTACGGCGAAGCGGGCAATGATTCCCTCATTGGCGGCAATGGAAATGATTACC
>RDXX01000130.1 GCA_004292955.1 Oscillatoriales cyanobacterium
GATTTGCTTCCGAGTTTCTGAGAGTTTCCAGCCGCTGACTTTATACTCAACTGAGCGACTGTTTTTCTTGAAAGTCGGATAACCTTTCTTTCCGGGAACGGCTTTCTTGCAGTTGTCGTAGAACCGAGCAATGGCAGAATAAGCCCTTTCCACAGAGGCTTGGCAGGCACTAGAGTTCAATTCTTTAACAAAGGCAAACTCTTCTCTGAGCGCAGTGCTGTGACGGTACAAGTCTTTTTGCCCTACTCCTCGGTTGTCGATCCAGAAACGGACGCACTTATTCCGAACGAATTGAGCAGTTCTGATTGCTTCGTCTATAGCGGAGGACTGATTTGGTTTGCCGATCGCCTTGAATTCTAGAACGAACATCTTACGTGGGAACTCCCTACGCTAAAATTCTAACACAAAGCCGTCCTAGAAGGACGGGGCTTTAAACCCAAGTTTTTGGTAAGGTGCTGGAGATCGATCGAACTTTTAGCGGTTTACCCTTGGATGCAGGCCAAGCGCTGCGGTTGGAACACCGGAGCGAAGACTTTCAGCAAGCCGTGGAGGAGGGTACAATAAATTTTGTGCAAACTACGCGGATCGGGATTACTAAAGGGATTGATTTGCCTTGGCGGTGGTATTTGGGGAACTGTGCGGCCGTGTCGCAACTCTAGTAATCTCAAAGGTGTCAGTGTAAATTTGGTAGCTTAAACTTAGTGAAATTATGGCTTACTCTTCTGAAAACCCGATCGTACAACTCAAAAAATGCCTGACTCTCGCTCAGGATGTTGGGAGTCACGCCGAAGCTAACCGAGCTTTCGAGCAATTGTGCGGGATTATAGATGCTGAAAATCCGATGGCCGCGCAACTTTTGGAGATGTTGTGGGAAGACGCAATTCTGGCCAGACGTTCTGCTGTATTTTGGCAGCAAATGAGCGAAGTTGAGAAAGATATGGCGAATAGAATGATGGAAAATATGACGCAGATGAGACAAAATTATTTGCGTTTGATGCAGGAAATGTAGGATTTGGTAATGGGGAATGGGGAATGGGGCATTGGTAATTGGTAATTGGCAATTGGTAATTGACCCGAATTTGCCAACAAGTATAAGGTGCGTCAGCCGAGATATTTGACACTGGTCAAATAGTTGGTTTCCGGGGCACTCTACCATAAATTTTGTTACTTCAACCCGCGGAGGCGGGTTTTGTCTGTGTAGACGCGGTTTCAACCGCCGTCTCATCTTCTATTTCATCAAAGCAGCGCCGCGGTTGTAAAGTTCGCGCGCGTAATCAGTCCAAGTTCCCTGTCCCCAATAGCGGAAACAGCTTGTTTGCACCAACAAGTTGTAAAGCAAAGCTTGCTGGTATTCAAACTGCTTGGTAACAGCAGCATCTTGCTGCACCAGCGAGTCGTATTTTTTGTGAAATGCTGCGCTGAGTTGATTCATCGGTTCCAAGACGTTTTCGTAGCCCTTCACCCAACTTAAATCGTTTGTCCAAGAAGCACCATCCATGTGAAAATTGTGGTCTGTTTGCTTGAGTTGCGCGATCGCACTTTCCACCTTTTCCGGCGTTGCACTATCAGGATTCACTTGCAGCCAAATCTTGTGCTGATTAATCCCCTGACAAACAGGATAATCATCAGGATTAACACCCGCCGCCTCAATCATCTCCAAATATTCAGTCCCATTTAAACCGACAACACCGGATTTTCCGCCACCTTGTTCGCGGTTTTCGTGCCAAGCTTTGACAAAGGCGCTGGGGAATTCATTCATCATCACGCCACCATTTTCGCCGTCGGCAATTTGAGTAACTAAAGAAGGAATTGTGACATTGCTAATTTGCTGTTTGTTGCGTCCTTTTGCTTCGTAATAAGGCTGCATTTGACCGACCAATTTTGTATCGGAACCTTGGGTTTTAATCAAAGCCGTGATGCTGATGGTTTCGCCGCGAGAATTGCGGGATTGCAAACGATTGGGAATGTATTTTTGGTCTTGCGACAATCCCGAACCGTCGATATTTTCCACAGAATGTTCCTGCACCATTAGCCAGCGGTAGCCGCATTCTTTCAAAGCTTTGATGTATTCGTAAAGAGTATCGGGGTGATTGGGAAAGTGCATTTCTGGAGGCGAAAAACCTTTAACGCGCTTCAGGGCATCTATGCCAAAAATGGATGCAAAATGATGTTGCCATGCTTGAATTTGGAGTTTGATATCGGGAATTGGAGTTGAGGGAATAACGGCGTGACTCCACATTGTCCCCAGCCATTCTACGTGGGGTTGGTATTCAGGTTCGCAGGTAATTCGCTTGAGGTTGTTGAAGATATCGTCGCGTCCCATTTGGCGCAATCCCCACAATAAATTGCCCGAATAGTCGAGCATAATTCGCGGGTTGCAACCTTCAGCAATCAGTTGGGGAATAAATTCTCCCATGCGTGAATAGCACCAAGCAAAGACTCCGGCATTGTGGTTGTCTCCTTGGTTGGGATTTTCAAACATATTCTGGAGATTGCAGATTAGTTCGCCCTTTGCACCTGCTGGAATTGTAGGTTGGTGCATATGCAGGGCGCAAGCAAATCCGGCTTGAATGTTTTCGAGGCGCAGATTTGTCTTAGGTAAAAAGACTGGTTCGTTGCTGTTGGTGGCGGCAGTGATTTCTGCTTCGGAACCGCAAATGTTGGGCAATCCGGAGCGAAGTTCTTCTAAAACGGGTGGGTTGGGGGATGGTGCGATCGCAGACATAAGTTTTTCTCAAGAATTGTGGAGGAACGCGGTCTGCTATTTGGTAAGATAGCTATATGCTTTTAGGGTAGCAGAAAAGGTAGCAGATTTAAGTAAGTATCGAAAAGTTAGGAATAATCTTTGAGTTAGTTATGCGATCCATATTCGGAAAAAGACGAGACAACTGGCGATTTGCCTCAAGAAATTGAGTTGACAAAAGCGATCGCATGAGTTAGGTTTTTCGGAATTTGTCATTTAGTTGCAGATATTTAGACTTTGGCTCACAACGATTGATTAGAAAAACCGCAGATTAAGGCAGATAAACACAGATAAACGCAGATAAAAGTCTGCCAAGATTATTTTCAGGTGCCGTGCGATCGCGCTGAGACTTTGTACCTCTACCTCGCAGATATTTTATGAATGACAAAAAACTGCTCCTACAGCAGGCGGCGATTAATTTGCTGGTGGCTGTAACCATTGTTCAACCTGGATTGGCTGCTACGATCGCCGATTCATCGGGGGAACCGCATTTGCAGCCGCAGATACTCGCATACGAGCCGCCTGCGCGGGGTGCACCGGGCGATCGCGGAGATGCAGGCAGCCGCGACGATCTTCACCACTTTTTAGCTTTAATTCCGGCTCTAAATTTAGGATTGACTGCGATCGCACATCCGACTTTTTGGCTGTACTTGCCGGCTCCATTTCCCGATGACATTTCCTTTGAGTTTGTGCTGCGGGACGAAGAAAATCAAGAAGTAGTTTTCCGAACATTTTTTCAGCTTGCAAAAACAGCGGGACTTGTGAGTTTTTGCTTGCCACCAAATGCACCTCCTCTGGAAATTGGCAAAAAATATCGCTGGGATTTTTTCTGCGGGAATATCTCCCGCTACGGGTGTGTTGAGCGAGTGAAATTGGCACCAGAAATCTTAGTTAAGCTAGAAACTGCATCGCTGAGGCATCGCGTTTTACTGTTGGCTAAATACGGTTTGTGGTACGAAACTATTACTGAATTAGTTGCGCTGCGGGACAAACTTTTGAGTCAATTACAGGTAGCTACTTTAGAGGAAAGGCTGCTGATTTATGCTGAAAATGATTTGCGGTATGAAGCGCTAGCCGAGCTGACTGGATTTGAAAAAATATCTTCTCTGGTAACTTTGGAGGCGGATTGGAATGCTTTATTGCAGCATCCGTTTGTGCGCTTGCACGAGATTGTTTTAGAACCGTTTGTTTGAGTCCGATCGTGCATAATACATGGGCCGGGGCGGGTTTTTGAGATTGTGGGTTTTTGGCTCAGATTGTTGGTGAACCCGCCCCTACAGGAATCAATGTCAATGGATCGAACACGAACGAGACAAATTGTAGGGATCGTACATTTTTATTTATGGTGAGCTTGCTGCAAAAAAAACATCCCAAAATCCTGTAGGGGCGGGTTCGCCAACCATCTACAAAATCCACAAAAAATCTCAAAAACCCGCCCCATCCCCGCCATTATTTACATTGACAATTCCCTAAAAAATAAGACATCAACCTATAGATGAAATATCCAATATTAAGCGCCTACAATACTTTCAATACAGCACCGATCGCCCTTTGGTCATTTGATGCAGCAGGAAACTTGGCGAGCGATCGCCCGGATCTCCCTCCAGCAGTGCTAATTGACAGCGTTTGCCGTGCTGTTGAGCGATCGCAAAACGGGCCGCAAGAAAGCCTGCTGCTGACTGGAGGTTACGTTACTTTCCCAGTCACTCCTTTGCTGGATGTCGGCACGGAAGACTTTTCTGTGTGTGCGTGGATTCGCACGGGTGATTTGGGTATTGTCAAGATTATTGATAAACGGATTCAAAATTCTGGCCCTTTACGGGGCTGGGCTTTATTTCTTTATCAGGGCCAAATTAACCTGCAAATAGCCGATGGAAAAAGTTGGGTAAACTGTGGTAGCGAATATTATTATACAAAAATTGATACTTTCCCTGTTATTAGCGACAACCAATGGCATCACGTTGGGGTTGCTGTCGATCGCGATCGATTGGATGGAGGGCGCTGGTATGTCGATGGCAAGGAAGTAGATTGGCGGTTCAACCCAACAGGGCAACAGAGTTCTCTCAGGAATAGTATGCCCTTGACTGTTGGCAGGCGATCGGACGATTTTGGTGGCATTTATCGAGGTAATATTGGGGATATGAGACTCTACAAACAGGCGCTGTCGGCGGCAGATGTGTTGTCGATTTACCGCTCGATTCAGTCTCCTATTAATAATAAATTTTTTGTTAACATTCTGAAGAGACCAGAAATACCGCGCCCCGAGCAAGATTCGTTCTCGGAAAGTGATAGTATTTCCGTGGAAAGATACTCGCAGGCGATGGAATACTATCAGGAGTCGCTCAATATTCATAGAAACAATGGCAACGGCTACGGAGAAGCGAATTCTTTGAACAATCTAGGCAATATTTACAGCGCGCGGGGTGAATACTCCCAAGCAATTGACTATCACCAGCAAGCGCTAAATATTCAGCAAGATATTGGTAACAGCAGTGGAGAAGCTGAGTCTCTAAATGCTTTGGGCAGTATTTACGATGCCCTAGGGGAATACTTGCAAGCAATTGAGTGCCACCAGCAGTGCCTAAATATTTACCGAGAAATCGGTCACTTTGGGGGAATAGCTACTTCCTAGCGCGATTTGGGGAGTGCATATCATTCTCTCGGCGAATACCAGCAGGCGATCGAGTGCCAACTTCAGTCTTTAGATATGGCGCGAAAAATCAACTCTAAGCATAGAGAATTGAACTGCTTAAACGCTTTGGGCCGTACCTACGTTTCCCTGGGGGAAAATCAATTGGCGATCGAATACTGTGAGAAGTCGTTGAATCTTGCACCGAAAATTGACAACCGTTATGGGGAAGCTAATTCTTTGGTGATTCTGGGTAATGCTTACAGTAATTTGGGGCATTACTTGCGGGCGATCGCATTTTACAAACAATCCTTAGATATTCAGCAGGAAATTGGCGATCGCTCTGGGGAAGCAACTTCCTGCCGAAATTTGGGCAATGCTTACCGCTGTTTGGGGCAGTACCAGCGGGCGATCGAATACAGCCGCAAGAGTTTGGAGATCGCGCGGGCGATCGGCGAAACCGCATCAGAAGGGGCAACTCTCAACAATTTAGGACTTGCTTTATTTGACTTTGGCAAGTTTGCAGAAGCTGAAACAGTCCTGGGCGATGCAATTCAAACTTGGGAATCGCTGCGGGGAAAATTGAGCGATCGCGATAACTTTAAAGTATCTATTTTTGAAACCCAAGCCGCAACTTACCGCCACTTGGAAAAAACCCTGATCGTCCAGAAAAAAACCAAACAGGCGCTGGAAATTGCGGAGCGCGGTAGGGCGCGGGCGTTTGTAGAATTACTGGGTGCTCGGTTATCTGCCAATTCAGATGCGATACCCGATATTAAGCCGCCTAACATCAATCGCATTCAAGAAATTGCCCAAGCCCAAAATGCAACTTTTGTCGAATATTCGATTTCTTTTTTAGAAGAACTCTTTATTTGGGTAATTCAGCCCACGGGTGAAATAGCCTTCCGCCAAGTTGACATCAACTACGAACATACTTCGCTCAAAGAGCTGGTTGCCGATTCTCGCGAGGCGATCGGCATCAGGAATCGCGATTTCAATCCCACTCTAAAAATGTACTCAGGCGATTTAGTCAAACTCCACGATGATGCGCCGAATTGGGAACCTTGGCAAGTAATATCTGTTGATAAAACTCACAACATTCTCTCGCTCTGCCAATCCTCTTGGCCCGCAGGGTTGACTATTCCAAGGCCTGCAATTGATGTAGCAGCAAAAGTGGAATCGAGCCTCACCAATAACCCTCGCTTGCAAAAACTCCATCAACTGCTAATCGAACCGATTGCTGACTTGTTGCCGACAGATCCAGCAGCTAAAATTATTTTTATTCCTCAAGGCGAACTGTTTTTTGTTCCGTTTTCAGCGCTGCAAGATGCTGCTGGGAAATACTTAATTGAAAAACATACTATTTTGACTGCTCCTGCAATTCAAATTCTGGAATTAACCAGTCAAAAACGGCAAGAAATTTCTAATTTAGCTGGGGATATTTTAGTAGTAGGAAATCCGACGATGCCTGAAGTTGCTCTGGTACCGGGCCAACCTCCGCAGCAGTTATCTGCTTTGCCGCATTCAGAAACCGAAGCTAAGGCGATCGCCCAATTGTTCCAAACCAAAGCCCTCACCGGCAATTCGGCTACCAAATCTGCCGTGCTTCAGCGGTTGTCAGACGCCCGCATTGTCCATTTTGCCACCCACGGATTGCTCGATCGCACTCGCGGACTCGGCAGTGCGATCGCCTTTGCACCCGATCGCACCGATAGCGGTTTGCTGACGGCTGAGGAAATTTTGCACCTGCACCTCCAGGCGGATTTGGTGGTTTTGAGTGCTTGCAATACCGGCATGGGGCGGATTACCGGTGACGGGGTTATCGGCTTGTCTCGCGCTTTAATTTCGGCTGGTACATCCAGTGCGATCGTCTCTTTGTGGGCGGTGCCAGATGCTCCTACAGCCGATTTGATGGTGAAATTTTATCAAAATCTCGATCGAACGGGCAACAAAGCTCAAGCCCTGTGCAGCGCCATGCTGGAGACAATGCAGCAGCACCCAAACCCCAGAGATTGGGCAGCTTTCACCCTGATCGGCGAAGCTTCAACAGTTGACAGTTGACAGTTGACAGTTGACAGTTTGAGAGCGACCTCTACTTATAAGTCCGAGGATTGGAGTAATGAATAGTCTGATTTCAACCAATTCTTTCTGGTAATGGGGAGTTTCGGTTAAATTTTGTAAAGAATTGCCAAATCCCGCGAAAAAATTAGTTTTTTGGCTGAAATCTCCACAGAAAGGCGATCGCGCCTGGATAAGTCATGTGTCGATTTAATTTATTGACAAAAATACCTCGGCGATCGAAATCGGGGCCACCACAGGGGGATTGGTCTCAACTTAATCCTGGAACTGTTGATAAATCTTGCTTTCAGCCGAGGCCAGATCCCCCTAAATCCCCCTTAAGAAGGGGGACTTTGATCGGATTCTTGTCCCCCCCTTGTTAAGGGGGGCTAGGGGGGATCTGGCCTCAGAGAAAAACGAGATTTTTCAATGCTTCCAGGTTTAAGTTGGCACCAATGCCACAGGGGGATTGCCTACAAAAACTTTAGCCCGCCGGAGGCTGACTAAAGAATAAAGACTGTTTTTTAGACAGCTTCGCTTTCTTAACTTTGCACCATTAACAATTGAGTTAAAAATTATGAAAATCTCTGCCGCTCAAAACACCAAAATTCTAGTTGTAGAAGACGACGCCCCCGTCCGCAATCTAGTCTACCGCTTTCTAAAGCAGAGATATGAAGTACAATTTGCAGCCGACGGCCAAACAGCCTTAGAAATATTTGATGAATTCAACCCAGTTCTCGTGATTTTAGATTGGAATTTGCCCGATACTACAGGCTATAAACTTTGTCAAGAAATGCAAAAGCGGACGAATGTTTTAGTCACGATTCTGAGCAGCCGCACCGCCGAAGAAGATCGAATTAAAATCCTAAAAGCAGGTGCTGACGATTTTATGTGCAAACCGTTCAGTATTGAAGAATTAGCAGTTAGAGTAGAAGTCTTGTTGCGGCGAGGGAGAACCGTCAACCCGCGCAGCCTTGTCTGCGGTCAACTAGAAATTGATTTAATGAGTAGGGAAGTAAGATGGCAGGATAAAACTTTGACTCTAACCAAATTAGAATATGAGATATTGTGTTTTTTGGCAACTCATTCAGATGAAGCTTGGACTCGCCAACAGCTAATCGAAAAAATTTGGGGCTGGAAATGCAATTATGGATCAGAAGAGCGAGTGGTGGACGTACATATCGGCCAGATTCGCAAGAAAATGGCTAAAGTCGATCGGGCTGTGCCAAATTTTATTCAAACAATTCGCGGATACGGTTACACATTTGCTCCGAATGCTCGCAATCACAGGATATTTTCCAATTAGGATGGAATAGGAAAAGTCTTTGCAATCAAATAATTTGGACGCTGCTCAGAGGAACATCCAAATTATTTTGGCTATTCAAGTTTAAGGTATGTAGTTGCGCTTCAGCGCTCCGATCTTATATATATTAAGAGCGCTATTATTGTGGCAATACAAGTCTATTGAATAAATAATGTCACCTTCTA
>RDXX01000131.1 GCA_004292955.1 Oscillatoriales cyanobacterium
AAAAGTTGTTGAGGCATTCAATACTACATTTGCTGAAATTATTGCTTCAGACTCAAGACAATTCGGTGCTGATTTTCCTAGCGTTTTTTACTGTGGTGACGACGTTGAAGCAAAACAAATCGCTGCAAGTCTCATTGAAGACTGCGGTTACAAACCAGTTGATGCAGGTAATCTTCTGGTAGCACGCACTTTAGAAACCTTAGCAAGTGCATGGGTGCAGTTCGCTGTTACGAGTCAGCTATTTCCCAACCTTGGGTTGAAAGCTTTGCAACGTTGAGCAGCATAATCAATCAAATGCAGCAGACGGTTGAGGGTCAATGACTGAGTTCAAGGTTGCTTGCCGCCGCTCGTTTGAGAATTTAGGCAGCAAGGTAGAAATTCCAGATCGGACTTTCTTTCAAACTTTCTTGCGGCAACTACATACAACGGAAAACCTAATATGAGTAACTTTTCTCCTGGCTACTACATTACCGCCGAACTTCGCATCAAAGAAGAATCTCAGGCCAAAGAGGCAATAGATTCGTTAACGATCTTATGCGCCGAGACCCTCAAAGAGCCAGGTTGTTCCATATTTCAGCTTCATCAAGACACAACAACTCCTCTCCGCTTAATACTATGGGAGAGATTTGACGATGAAGCCGCATTCAAACGTCACTTTGAGGAGTCGCATACCAAGGATTACGTTGCCCTAGACCTGACAGAGGTTGTGCAATACTTCCAGACAAGCGTGATTGCGGCCTAACATTCGTTCAAGCCGACCCCGACGCGGGGCGGCTTAGCTCAAGCGTTATGCGGATAATTGAGTCGGCTTAGGTATTAGACTTTTTCTCGCAATTGATGTATCAGTACCTTAGTTAGCTAACACCAGAACAGAAATGAGCGACACTAAAACCAACCCTAAGCCCGTCATCGAAAGTCGTGTCTTCCTTTGGTGGCACGCCCTCGTCATCTTCGTGATTGCGAACTTGGTGAGTGCGCTGCCAGTCGGTTATGGTGGTGACAAGATTTTCTACAACAACTTTGAGCAGCCGCAATTTTCACCGCCTGATTGGTTGTTTGCCCCCATGTGGCTCTTCTTAAATGTCACTTCGCTCATGGCTCTGTCTATTGTGGCAAATTTACCAGAGCGTTCAATACGCCGCCGGACGTTCCTAATTTTTGAAGGAGTTGGTTGGGTATTGTTCGCCATCTTTACCACGATCTACTTTTTGATGCGTAGCCCAATTCTCGGTGCAGTAGATACGGTGGCTGGACTTGCTGTTGGATTTGCTAGTCTAGCCTGTTGTGTTGGTATCGGCCAACGACGAGCTACGTTCTTCATTTTACTGAGGGTGATCTGGCTGTGCCTTGCAAGTTATGTTTCGGTCTATGTCGCATTTCACAATACTGATGAGTTTTTTTATAATATTGGGTGGGTAAGGTAAGTCTAACCAATCGAATGTACCTAAAAACACATAATGCCCTCAATCGAGTTGTTATGCAGGAAATAGAGTGAAGGTTAATGGATATTATCGACACTATCAAGCCAAAAAATAGAACTGCGTGGCGAGAATGGTTGGATAAACACCACGTTGAGTCGCAGCATAACCAATCAGAGCATCAGACTTGATGCCGAGTTAGTAACGTCTCGATCAATTGTTGAGCCGTTTTTAACCGTTTAGGATCATTGGATTGCGCGACCCACGCTGCCAACTCATTCAGCGAACCATTTACTAAATGAGCAAAGCCCTCCACATCGATCGTATTTAGCTTTCCCTCCTTGACGGCTATCTGGATTGCCTCATAGAGCAATCCAAACCCATACTGGTCGAACTCGACTAAGGTGTCTGCCGCCAAAACCGCTGGGGCTTCAATGAACACCAATCGTCGCAATTCCTCTTGCTGTGCAATCTCTAAGAATGCCTGACAACCGATTACCAACTGTTCCCAATTGTTGTCTAGGGGCTGTATTTTGCTTCTGATGTAGCCTGTGATCTCGCCATAGGCTTCGGCAATCACAGCTTTAAAGACTCCCAGCTTATCGTTGAATTGGTGATACAACGCCCCACGAGTAATCCCCAACTCGCTGATAATTTCCTCGGTTCCGGTGGCTGCATACCCTTTGGTTGCAAAGAGATGACGCGCCCGAACAAGGATGGCACGGCGGGTACGTAAGGTTTGTTCAGCCTTGGTTAGTTTAGTGGGCATAGCAGGTTGCTTGACATTCATACAGTATGTATCTTGACAGGATTGGAAAGAGTCGATATTTTAGATACATACAGACTGTATCTTTTATGGGGATTTTTCTCAAGGAGGCTGTCATGCAAACGACTCTAAACACTCGCAAAGCCACGATCGCGGATATTCCTTTTCTTGCCAGAATCGAGTACGAAGCTTCCTTACCTCCTTTGAATCATTGCTTTTGGGAGGACATTTTGCAAGGTACTGGAACAAGCGCATTGCAATTCATTGAGGCGGAACTGAGGGCAGGTGCTTCTAACTGGGGGAATGTGACTGATTTCTTGATTGTGGAGGAACAGGGAAAACCGGTTGCAGGGGCAGCAGGTTACACACCAAACTTGGAAGATTACTGCCCGTTGCGCTTATCCCATCTGGATATGATCGCAAAAGATTTGAACTGGTCTAAGGATATTGAAACGGACTTTCGCGATCGCTATATCCAATTTTGGGGTGGCGATTTGCGACCGTTTTTTCTAACCCCTCAAGCACCTTGGATTATTGAAAATGTTGCCGTCTTGCCAGAAGCACGAGGTCGAGGATTAGGAAAAGTGCTACTCAGAGCGCTCCTAGAGGAAGGGCGATCGCAGCAGCATTCTCACGCAGGAATTATGGTCATCAATGGGAACGATGTGGCTCGTCATACCTATGAGTCTATTGGGTTTAAGCCATACCAAACCTTTCACGCCGAGTATTTCGCCGAACAATTTAATCTCGAATTTCCAGGAATTACCAAGTTCGGTTTTTGTTTCAATTAAACAGGAGAACATAATATGTCGTTCAAGACGATTCTTGTGGCTGGCGCGAGCCGTGGCATTGGGCTTGCCGTTGCTGAACATTTATCATCTCAGTGCGATCGCTTGCTAGCAGTTTCTCGCACAGAGTCGCCGATCGGGGAGTGGATTCAGGCAGACTTGTCTAACATAGGGGGTGTGGAAACAGTGGCAAAAGCGATCGGGGAAGATTCTTTAGATGCACTCCTATACATGGGAGGCACTTGGGAAACCCATGCGTTTACTAGCCAGTACAAGTTTGAAGATTGCTCTGATGCGGACATTACCCAAGTGATTGCAGTGAATTTATTGGCTCCGATTCGGTTGGTTAAAGCTTTACTACCTGCCCTCCGACGATCAGATAATCCAAAAATCATTTTTATGGGTGCGCTCTCCGGTCGGGATAATTTCCCAGGACGAGAGGTTGCTAATAGTGCTTCTAAGTTCGGGTTGCGGGGTGTTGTGCATTCATTGCGTGAAGAGTTGCGATCGCAGCAAATCAGTGTCACAGTGATTAATCCTGGCAATGTCGGCACACCCGAAGTTTTGGCTGATCTTGCCGCAGATAATCTATCAGGCGGTGAGGCAATTCCTCTAACAGATCTTCTAAGAATTATTGATTGCATTCTCTCCTTGTCACGAGCTACTTGTATTAAGGAAATTGACGTACCCGCAATGTTAGGTAAGGGGGCTTGATGAATAGTACTGATCAATTGCAAGACCAATATGTCAAAGTCGGTTCAGTGAATACCCGATACTGGCAAACTGGTGATTCAGGCAACACGGTCATCTTGCTTCATGGTGGCGGCGGTTATATTGAGTTGTGGAAGCACAATATCTTTGAATTAGCCACTCATCATCGTGTATATGCGTTTGATATGGTCGGTGCGGGTCAATCCGATAAACCGGATACTGATTACACCTTTGACTTCATGGCGCAGTTCACGCGGGATTTCATGAAGGCTTTAGACATCTCTAAAGCGAGCTTGATTGGAACTTCTGCGGGTGGTGGAGTGGCACTCACCATTGCGCTGAACTTTCCAGAGTTAGTTGATCGACTTATTCTGGTTGGCAGTGCTGGTTTAGGTAAAGAAATCAATTTTCTGTTGCGGATCTCAACGTTTCCAGGTTTAGGCAGATTATTGAGTTCGCCAAGTAAATCGGGTGTGGCAATGTTGTGTAAGCAGGCGGTCTATGACTCAAACCTCATTACTGACGAGATCGTCAAGGAGTTTTATCAAATGGCGACGCTTCCTGGCGTGTCAGAAGCAACATTAAACGTCGGTCGTTCAAACTTCAACATCTGGGGACAATTTCACCAGTCGATTACTGAAAGATTAGGGACTATTGTGGCTCCGACCCTAATTGTTTGGGGTAGACAAGACCCGATGGTTCCTGTAACCCATGCTCAGAATGCCGCTAAAATCATTCCAAATGCTCGGTTGGAAATTATTGAAGAGTGTGGTCATTGGAGTTCGATTGAGCATCCTCAAAAATTCAATCAGTTAGTTTCAGGGTTTCTCTCGTGATTTTTGGATTGGTTGCCATTTGTCTGTCGTTTACGACCAAGGATATTTTTTATGCGTAGTAACCACAAAATAGCCCTGATTACAGGCGCTTCATCAGGGATTGGAAAAGCACTCGCCGAGAACTTTGCTCAAGACGGTTATGACGTGATTCTGGCGGCGCGCAGTTTCAGCAAAATGGAGTCTCAAGCTGCCTATCTGAAAGAACGATACAACATCACCGCAACTGTCATCGCCGCCGACTTGGAATCCCATGAAGGAGCCGCCAACTTGTACAAGGAGATCAAGAACAGTGGCTTCATGCTGAGCGCACTAGCGAACAATGCAGGCTATGGCACCTTTGGCGAGTTCAAAGACTCGACTCTACAATCGGAACTGGCAATGATGCAGATCAATATGAACACGATCGTCGTATTGACGAAGCTCTTCATGCCTGACCTCCTGGCTACCAACGGCAAGATTATTAATACTGCCTCAACCGCTGCATTTCAACCTGGCCCATACATGGCTGTGTATTACGCCACCAAGGCATTTGTCCTGAGTTTCTCAGAAGCAATTGCCGCTGAGCTTGAGGGGACAGGTGTCACCGTGACGGCGCTCTGTCCCGGGCCGACGGCTTCTGGTTTCCAAGACAAAGCCGATATGCACGCCTCGGCGCTCGTCAAAAACAAGAATCTCCCGATCGCAGAGGAGGTAGCTGCTCTAGGCTATCGAGCCATGCAACGTGGTCAGAGGGTGTACATCCCAGGCATTGTAAACTGGCTGATGGTTCAAAGTCTGCGCTTCACGCCACGTAGCTTAGTCACTAAAATCGTCAAGGCGATGTCAAAACCAATTTAATGAGCTGATTGTGCCGAAACACTTTTGATGTCCAGCCTCATAGCAAGATTCTAATAAATGGGGCAAGAATCAATGATTAATCTGGATTTTTCTAACAAGATTTTGACTCGGCAGAAATCTTTGCTAAGCTTGGTTTCGTATTGAGGTAAGGCGGAAAATAAACTTTATCATTTTACTTCCAAAATAAAACGATTTGGGTTGGCTTATCTTAAATGCGAAACACGGAGGGAAGATATCTAATAACAAGCACTTACATTTTAGTTCATGGCGCTTGGATGGGGAAATTTTGACAGTGGTAAAGTCTCCTGCTGGAGTTGTGGCGATTACTCGGCACGTTAAGCCGGGATTTGAATCTGTATTTGAAGAGGCAGTGCGAGGTGTCATTCTTGCAGCTAGTACCTTTCCGGGCTATGCAGGAGGTGAAGTTTTATATCCCACAACGAAGCGTGGTGCATGGCAACTGATCCTGCGCTTCGACACCGTTGTTCATTTGCAAGAGTGGGAAGAATCTCCCATTTGTCAGGGCTGGATTGCTAGGGCAGATGCACTCACTATCGGCGATCCAAAAGTTTTGCGGGTTAATGGTTTAGAAGCCTGGTTCGTTCTGCCTGAAGTGCCGAATGCACTTCCACCCCCTAAATGGAAAACTGCGATTGTTAGCGCGATCGGTATCTATCCAGTCATTTCTCTGATGCCGATTCTGCTGAAACCAATCACAAATGGACTCCCTGCTTGGCTAGCAACACTTGTAAGCATTGCCATCATGATGCCGTTGATGACTTGGGTCATTATGCCTCAGGTAACGCGATTGTTTAAGCTCTGGCTTTATCCTCCTGATGCAAAGCATTTAGCCCATAAATCAACTAACTCAAACCCAAATTAAAGGAATGGATTCATGGATAACCTGCAACTAGAAAATGGATTCCCGGTCAACCCTATCCGAGTTGGCGATGGAATTGTTCTCATCAACATATTTACACTAGATCCTGAAAAAACTGAGCAGTTTGTTTCTACTCAAGTTGCCGAGTACAAGAGATTGAAAGGTCAATTCCCAGGCAGTTATACAGCCAATCTGCACATTAGCCTTGATCGGACACGAGCTGCAAACTACGCTAATTTTGCATCGGTAGAAGATTATGTCGCGATGCGAAATAGCCCTGAGTTTGCCGATCATTTAAAGCGTCTTCAAGGGCTTGTTGTTAAGGCAGAACCCCAACTCTATCAAGTGATTTACACACAGAATCTAGATATGCAAACCTCTGAAGAACCTTTACCCATGTTGCCCGCTCCAGAACTTGCACCAAAACTTTCGCCTCCCGCCCTTAATTGATATTGATATTGCATGACATCGCAGACGTGCTTGAATAATTGGTTTCGGATAATTCGCGATGGGTGAACGAATAGACCATTCAAATGAACGGTAGTATTTTGTAGGCATTTAATCATTCTAGGAGAAATCATGGACGTTACAAATTCAATCGCTCTTGTAACAGGAGCAAATGGTGGCATTGGTCGATATTATGTGGAAGCATTGCGAACAGCAGGTGTTTCTCGGATTTATGCAGGGGCGAGGAACCTAAATTCTCTGACTAACATCGTTGCGATTGATCCAGAGCGGATTATTCCAATTTCGTTAGACATTACGGATGAACAGTCCGTAACCACCGCAGCAGCAACCTACCGGGATGTCACTCTTTTGATTAATAATGCTGGAATCGGTTTGCTCAAGGGTTTTATTTCTGCGACTGACTTTTCTAGTGCTAGAGCCGAGATGGAAGTGAACTACTTTGGTACGCTCGCGATGTGTCGCGCTTTTGCTCCAGTGTTAAAGGACAATGGCGGTGGAGCGATCGTCAACATGCTCAGTATTCTCGGAAAAGTTAACTTTCCGATGAATGCGTCCTACTGTGCTTCTAAGGCTGCGGCAATATTAATGACTCAGGGTGTTCGGGCTGAGTTGGCAGCGCAAGGTACGTTGGTTGTCGGTGTGATGCCTGGGACGGTCGATACAGAAGTAAGTAGAAACTTTCCACCACCGAAAGTGTCTCCAAAAGTTGTTGCTCAAGAAGCCTTGCAAGCCGTGATCGATGAAGTTGAAGATGTCTATCCTGGAGAACAAGCCAAAGAGATGGCAGCACAGTTGCTTAAAGATCCAAAAGCACTCGAAAAGATGATGGCAACGATGCTGCCCAGTTAATCATCTTCAACGGGAACCGATCATAATGAGGCGAAATTAAGGGAGAAACCCGCTATGAGTTCATTGCAGACTGTACCTAAGAAGCCCAGGCTCAACTCTGCTTTCCAACGGTTGATGTCAGTTCACTGGTGGATGGCAAGCTGTTATCTGGTTTTGTTTGTTGTCGGTACGTTTATGTCACAGATGCCCAGAAATGACTTTCGAGACATTCTCTACGACTTTCATAAATCGATCGGGGTATTGACGATGGCACTTCTGACTTGGCGCATCCTCACCTTGCTCCAGGTGGTGTGGAAGAAGTACACGAAACGGCAGCCTAAGTTTTCTCTGCAATGGCTCAAGAATTTTGCGTTGCATACGCTGATGTATATCTTTATGTGGGCAGTCCCGATCGCAGGGTTTCTTCTTTCTAATTCCTTTCGAGCCAACGGGGTCAAGTTTTTTGGATTAGTGCTACCCGATGTATTTCCGCAGGATGCGAAGATGGTTGAACTCGGTCGGGCACTTCATTTCTGGCTTTCCTACACATTCCTAGCATTCATCGCGCTGCATTTAATCGTTCAATGGAAAGTTGCTAAAGCCAACTGGCGAAGGCTTAAAGGATTCATTGAAGCAAGAATCAGTACGCAAAGAAACTGAACTTCCCAGTATTTCTAACACTGGGAAGCGTGACAAAATAGAGATGGCAGCGCAATTACTCAAAGATCCAAAAGCACTCGAAAAGATGATGACGACGATGTTGCCTAGTTGAATGCAATCTACATGAGAAAAACTCATTATGGCTCAACCACAATTTGCCAAGGGGCTGCTGAGTGCTGCTGCACTGTCAACGCTGATCATCCCAATTGGAGTGGATGCAGTTTTATTGGCAAACGGGCATATGAATAACCCAGCATGGCTTCCCCACGCTAAACTTCACTGTGCAATGTCTTTTTTTGCGGCGGCTTCTCTAGGAATTGCAGCGTTAGCAATTTTAAAAGTGCGTCCCACCAGCGATCGCTTTTCAATGGGTTTGGCTGCATTTCTCGGATCTGCATTTTGGGTTGGGCTAATTGGCGCTGGGTTTTGGCCTGGAACATCCTATGGTTTCCTCAACGATCCGGTTCTGGGAACCGTTCGTGAGCCTGAATTGGGTGGAATCTCGATTTATCCAAACGTTGTGGCAGCACTGCTCACGATTGCGATCGCAGTCGTTGGTTATTGTTTAACTGGGCAGCAAAAATCAATTGAACGATCTAAGTAAAAGTTTGCACATCAAAAAAGGAAAATGAAATGAAAATTGGCATTATTGGTGCTGGCAACA
>RDXX01000132.1 GCA_004292955.1 Oscillatoriales cyanobacterium
ACAACGACTAGGAAAGCTTTCCAGTTTGAGCATTATTTCATAACAGCCCCTAACCCAACGATAGGATTTTTCAGGAGCATTGAGCTTGAGCCACAAAAATATATTTTCTATGTCATGAATAGCAGTAGGAGATATCTCAACTCGGTAGGTCATATTTTTTTTGAAGCTCTTCAAAAGCTTGATGAATAGAAACCCCTTCGCCTCGATCGAATTCCCCTAAGCTTTGACGAATACCTGCAAGAGTTTCAAGAAGTTCTAACCGATTAAGTAGTTTTTCATAACTTTCCGCATCCTGAAGCACAGCAACCGCTTTACCATTAATGGTAATTACGATTGGTGTTTTATCTATTTCAAACTGATGAAGCAACTCAGGAGCTTCCTGTTGAAATTGGTTCAGGGGACGGCTACGGGAGAGGTTAAGCATGGTGTTCACTTTTTTTGAGTGTTGTTAACAATTTAGCAAAAGTTATTTTTTATTGCCTAAATTATAAAAGCACCAATTTTCTGTATGTCAAACTCTCGATCGAGCTTCCAAATCATCTCCAAGGTGACTCTATTCCGTCCGTTCCACTGTGCTGTTAGCTGGCTGGCTACTAGGCGATGCTTCTAATTTCTGCCGAATTGCGGCCTGAATTTTTGCGTCAAAATCGGGATCGCTTGGGCTTGCAATGATTGATTTCGGACGCTGACTGAACCTGTCTAAATATGCCTGACAAGCAGCTCGATCTTGGCGATTTTCCAGAAAGTACCGTCTCAATTCGGCATCGCTCATAGCCTCAAAATTCACTTGGCTCATCAGAATACCTCCCCATTCGGTACAATTTCAAACTCAAGGTCTTCACCATATCCAGCTAGAACGTATACGTTTCGAGTACGACGATCTATACAAACCAGATGAATCGGTTGCAACATGATGAACGTCAACTGATAGCTGACGCGATATAAACTCTCTAACTGAGCAGTAGTTGGCATTTCGGTCACTCACTCCACCTACTGTCTATTTTAACTGTTCCGAGTTCAAATGAACTCATCAGTTTACTTTACTGTTGTTGGAATGGCGTTCTATTGTGGTTAAGCGGGGGTTTGTGCTACTCATAAGGCGGAAAGGAGAATCTTCGCCGGAATCCTTAATTCTCGATCGAGATTCCGAATCATCTCCAAAGTCAGGGAGTGTTTGCGAGATAACGACCCCATTTTAGCTTGGGGAATTGTCTTAAGCAGCCTAAAAAACCTCACGTTCTCAAGGTTACTGAAGACCACCATTACTATAAATCAGTTGTCTGTTGATCCATCCGCCTTCTTTGGAACACAGAAATCTGACTAGATTAGCGCAATCCTGTGGCATACCGACACGATCCAACAGAGTGATGGATTGCACATCAGTTTTGAGTGCTTCGGACATCCAGCCAGTATCAGTCGCACCTGGATTTATTACGTTCGCAGTGATGCCCAGCGACCTAAATTCCTGTGCCGAAGCGAGTACGATCCGATCCATAGCACCCTTGCTGGCACCATAGGGGAGATTGCCTGCGGTATGGTCGCTGGTAATCGAAACAATACGACCAGATCCAGTTTCCCCTCGGAATCTCTGACCAAACTCTTTGATCAATAGCCAAGTAGCACGGGCATTGACGGCAAAGTGTAAGTCAAAGCTCTCAACTGACGTGGATAGAATATCACTATCAACTGAATGGCAATGAGCAATAACCATTGCCGTAACGTTTCCCAGGTCATGCTCAACAATATCGAATATGCGCGAAGCAGAATCAGTCAAGGATAAATCAACCTCGATCGCTGTGGAGCGCACACCGAATTGCTCAAGTTTGTGGCAAAGTGACTGAACCTCTTTCGGATCGCTGCCCCAAGGCATTGACGCATCGTATGGCTGCCAATAGGTCAGAGCGACATCCCAGCCTGATTTTGCTAATTCTTTGGCAATTGATGATCCGATGCCAATAGTCCGACTTGCACCAGTTATAAGAACTATTGGTCGCTGGGTCATACATTTCTCCACAAGTAAGAATGATAAGTCGATCGCACACCCTCGGCGATCGCCAAAATCGACACATTGATCGTAACCTCTTCAAGCACGAATCACTGTAACCGATCGCCCCATTGGTGTCAAATGAATTTCAGTTTTCAGTCGTTCTTCTAACTCCGGTGCATTATCTCTGCGATCGAATATCACCAACCAACCCGAATCTTGTCCCAATCGAGCCAAATACCCATCCAACTGTTCCAACCCTTTACTCAACGGATCGACTTTCCGAGTCCGCCAAACCTTCAGTTCAATTCCTAATGTTACCTCACCATAACGCAAACATAAATCCATGCGATCGCGCCCGATCGCATATTCTCTCTCCAACGTTCCGCCACCATTAATCACCCGATGCAGAAACGCCATCAGCACTAAATGCGGCGCAATTTCGGGGTAAGACGCACTTTTGAGTAACGGTTCGCCATGTTGCAACCAAAATTCTAAAAAAGTTTTCAGTAAAGCCTGAGTATCTAATTTACCTTCTGATGTCAACCAACTCGGTGCAATTTGGGGCAGAGAGGCCATTGGAGTTACGGTGAGCACGCGGGGCAAAACTTCGCGATAAATTGGATTGGCGATCGTCAATCCACCCTGAACGTCCATCTTACACAAACCCAAATCGATTAAAAACTGAATATCATCATTGGGGATATTGCCGAGTTCCAAACCCGCCAACATCGGCTCGATAATTGCTTTGACTCGGTTTTCTCTGAGTCGTTCAGCCAAGCTATCTAAATGCGTATCTTGTCGTTTTATCAGAATTTCTTTAGCTTCTAAAATATGTTCTGGTGTAATTTCTATAGATTCATCTGTTACTAATTCTTCGACGATTTCTTTGGCTAAAGCATTCACCAACCAAGGTTGTCCTTGTGTTAATTCAAAAGCTAAGGCTACGGCTTCTGGTGTAAAAACTTGTCCGGTATCTTGGGTATGTTGCCCGTAGAGTTCTGCGACTTCTGAGGCATTAAAATTTCTGAGCGTAATCGATCGCACTTTAATATTAAACGGACTGGATGTATTTAGGCGATCGCTACCACCCGCAGCCACTTTGTAATCGCGAACATCCCGCAAACCGATTAAGCCCACCGATTGCGGAAACGCACGAGGACGAGAGGGATAACCATTGCGTAATTGACGCAAAACCGATAGCAATACTTCATTTTGGAGCGAATCAATTTCATCGATGAAGACTACTAAAGGGCGAGGTGAAGTTTGTGCCCACTGCCGCAAGGTTTCTTCAATTCCTTGTCCCACCTCCATTTCTTGTTTTGGTGGTGGCTGGAGCTCCGGTGGCAAATAGACTCGCGCCTCACTTCGCCAAGAACTTAAAATGACCGCTTGGGCTTGTTGTGGATTGTCATTAAAGGGCGAACCTAACTCCACGGAAACCACGATCGCAGTGTACTGTCCGCTGTCAGTGAGTTGCTTGGCCAAAGCCAGCATTGCCGTGGTTTTACCAATTTGTCGGGGTGCGTGGATGACAAAATAGCTTTGCTGAGCAATCAGTCGCTCTAAATTCGGGAGGCGTCGGGTTGCCGGCAACATATAGTGAATGTTATCGCGGCAAGGGCCAGCGGTATTGAACCAACGTGGCATAGGTCAACTGGGGCGAATGGGGCTGCTCTCAGTTTACTTTACTGTTGTTGGAATGGGGTTCTATTGTTGTTAAGTGGGGTTTGTACCGACTCATCGGGTGGAAATGAGAATCTTAGGCGGAATTATTAATTATCGATCGAGCTTCCGAACCATCTCCAAAGTCATACAGCATTTACGAGATAACGTTCCTAGTCAGCGGCTGCCAGGAACTTTGCGATGACACAGAGGCTCTAGTAAGTCCGCTGCACTAGGGTTGTTATGCCGCTGTTTACTGTTCCGATAAAGGTATTTTACTCTTTAACTCCTTCAATGTTTCCGCAGCTTCTTGCTGACGATACCTGTCAAAATATAATCTCTCAAGAACATAATTTACTAATGTGAGTAAATTTTCTGCATCTTGCGCTTTCACTTGCTTTGCAAAAGCAAGATGATCTGAATGTGCGCCTTCATTGCCAAGATCTTTTATACCGTTGATGATTGTTTGTAATTCTTCTGGCATTTTCTCCTGCTTAAATAATTGAGAGAGCCTGTCATGTAATTTTATGAAATAGCTTTTGCCTTTATTGTTTGTGCTTTCAGTAGGTATTTTAAAGTCATTGCAAATTTCTTCTAACACTGCCCTGCACAAGATGAAGCTTGCTCGTGGTGATCTAGCAAGAACCGCTTCAGCCTGCTTAACTACCTCAGAAATAGACAGAGGAATTGAATCATGTAATTGCCTTGCAGGAGCATATAAAACAGACCGCCCATAACAACGGAACTGGGGTTCGTTTGGGTTCTGCTCATCCTCTTCTTCAATACCTCCCGCACTGTAAAGAAGCACTGTTACAGAATCACAGGTCAAACAAGTGAGAATTTTAAAGACTTGAATTGTGTAATACGAGTTTTCTTCATTATCGTACAAGTGGTGCGAAAAAGCTTTTTCGCATTTCATTACACTGCCGCAATTGCATAATTCTTTACTTGACTCAACCTCACAGTCATACATTGCTAACCTCTAGTGTCCTTAATCAATAGAAAGCACTAACTTAACATTTATTTTTCTGATGACAAGTAACTTTTAAGTACCGTCCCAACCCAAGATTGAAGCGGCATAACTTATAATTGTATCGCAGTTGCAGTACAATACTGGATATAGTCGAATAATACCGCAGCTCGAGGATGTATGTCAACCCCTTCTTAACTCCCCATCAGAATCTCATTTCCTCGATCGAGTTCGCCGCACGATTTGACTCAATCACTTAAGCCGTCGCACTGAAAAAAGCTATCTTCATTATATTTTAGATTAGAGAGCATTTAGAATCGAGCTCACACTGGGGCGAGCTGTGCATTATGATAAAGCAAGCAGCGATAAACTCTCATCTTCATAAAATAATTCGATCGCGTTGAACTCCCGACGCAGCAAATTTTCAACTTGTGATGTCGAACAGTTTCCAAGTCGAAGCCAAATAACT
Organism: Oscillatoriales cyanobacterium; assembly: GCA_004292955.1. Taxonomy (GTDB): domain Bacteria; phylum Cyanobacteriota; class Cyanobacteriia; order Cyanobacteriales; family Microcoleaceae; genus Microcoleus. The sequence goes on from RDXX01000132.1 coordinate 5,089, forward strand.
TTCGGTGGATTCCCAAATACTAAGCTCAGGTCGTGCATATCCGCGTCTTTCGAGACAATCATCAAATCATTGTCTTTTGCATAATCCCAAACTATTGGGTCGATCGTTGCTTTCATGCCCACATCTCGAACATGAAGTGAATTTGGAAAAAGATCGCTCAAACGATTCGGCAACTTGGGCGACAAGTTTTCATCAAAAAGTAATTTCATGCGGATAAGGTAGCGGTCATAAACCGACGCTCACGGTCAGCAGCATAAGCTATACAAGCTTTTAAATCTTCTCGTGTCAAATCGGGAAAATCGTCGAGAATTTCTGCTTCGGTCATCTCGGAAGCCAGGTACTCAAGCACTTCATAAACTGTAATTCGCAAGCCGCGTACACAAGGCTTACCACCGCGTTTATTTGCTTCGATCGTGATGTGGTCTCGGTAGTTCATAAGAAACACTCGGTAATACTATTTTTCTGTGAAGCTACATAGAATGTATCCTTACCCCATGCGTCTTTGCGAATGTCGTCTAGGGTGATATTTTTTTGTTCCCAGATTCCGGCTAGCTCAAAAAAAGGATTGTTCTCGATCGGAGTCATCGTTTTTTTGTTCTATCGTTTGAGTTTGGCTGGCTTGAAATTCTAGAAATTCGATAAATTCAATAACTTTATTGCGTTGTTCTGGGGAAAAATGTTGGATTTTTTCGATCGCCATTTCTAGGCTTAACAATGGTTTCTCCTTGGTTGGTTTTGGCACTTACTATTCTAACGATTTACACAAACATTTTTCATAGCAAGCCTATTGTTCCGCATCCGTTCTCATGCGATCGAGGTCGCCGTCCCAGGCGAGTTTACCCCTTAGCGCCCGGAGGTTCTGTTGGTTTTTCATTTGGATCAACAGGTTCAGAGCCAGTTCGACAACTTCTTGTTGTGCTGTGAGTCCAGTCGCCTGGAGCGCATTAGTGATGAGGGAGTTATCGATTTCGATCGTGGTTTTCATAGGTATTTTGGGGTGAGTCTTATCGATCGCGCTTTCATCCAATTACAAGCGATCGCCCACCGGCAGCGATCGACATCTTTTTTTTTTAATTAAATCCTTTTGTTACTGCCGATCGATCGCATATTCTCACATATAACGAAGTTCAAGTGCATTGCAAAAGCTACTCAAGCGATTCAGCAAAGCATTGTAGTAGGGATAAGCATCATCTCGTTCATCTTGAAGGCGGGCATAAAGAGTCAATTCTGGCTCTGCGGCCAGACGATCTTTAGGAACATCTAAGCCCGCTTCGGCTAGGCGAGTTGCCGCGATCGCGACTAACAATGACCCAATTGTATTAGTTTTACCATGATGAAGATCGTTCAGTCCAGGTAGAATTAGCTCTGCTCCCGGCAACTCATTTAAGTTCATAACTGTCCATCCTCTATGTTACTTTCAAAACGTTTGATGAAGTTCTCAACTCTGCTTCTGAGCGCATCAGGATTAAGAGAGGGAAATCGGATTAATTCGGGTGCAATACTCTCAAAACTATTCCGCAGTTCTTCTAATGAAAATAATTTCTGTTCGTACATGGCTTGAACATCTTTAATGTCCCGATCGAATCCCCTGGATATTTTGGAGAGTGCTTGGGCTATAAAGTCATAGTGATAAAACGAGATTTGACCGTATTTGCCAATGAAGATACTCCTGTCGCGCCACCCCGGAATTGTGGGTAAGAAATCCTGTGGGGAAGCCAGTTCGATATTAATATTCAATTCTTGTTTGATTTTGGCGATCGCACCAAAAATGCCTGGGGGTTCAGGATCTAGACGAATATCGATATCAATGGTCGAACTCCGCCATCCAATCAGTAGGGCGCTAGCACCACCCGTAAAATAGATGCAGCCTGAACCCTGAGCCTCTCTGCCCAAGACTTGCATCAGTCGTTCTATCTTCTGAGAGTCAACATTCGGACGCATATGCTGCACAAATATTTAAACGGTAACAGATTTCTTATAACTCTACATCAATATTATTACATCGCCCTCTTAATAATAAATTCAAGATTGCTGCTCGAAAACAATTTCTTCATATAATTGCTCGATCGCCAAACTCAACCCAATACTTCTAAGCTCCACGCGATCGCCCGCTCGATAGCTCAGAATCAACCAATCCCCTGCTTCATTTCTGTGATACATATCGATCGCCATCTCATCCGAACTCACCAACACATAATCGACCAAATTCGGATTGCGGCGATATTTTTCAAACTTTTTGCCGCGATCGTAAGCCTCGGTACTATCCGATAAAACCTCAACAATCAAACAGGGATAGGCAATATATTGAGGGCTAGAATTATCTCGCCGATCGCAAGTGACACTCAGATCGGGATAGGTATAGTTGCGAGTATTGAGGATATTTACGCGGCAGTCAGAATTGTATGTTTTACAACCACTACCCCGCAGATGGGGCTTGATTGTCGTTAAAAAGTTTCCCGCGATATCACTATGATTTCTAGTCCCGCCACTCATCGCATATACGCGACCATCCATTAGCTCATGTCTTTCTAATTGTTGCTCCTCCCAAGCAAAATACTCTTCAGGCGTAAAGTACCGCTCCTGCTCTCTAGCTGCAATCATAACAATCTCCTAATTTAAAAGTAGTAATACCAACACGCTCACTGGACGTAAATCACCTTAGTTTTATGATATATGTCAACTTTTAAGGTGTTGTTTCTGGAGTAAGGTCGAGGTTGCGATAGACTTGTTCGATCGCAAAACTGAGATTGATGCTTTTTAGTTCTATGGTATCACCTTCTTTGTAGTTAATGATGATCCATTCACCTGTATCTTTTTTATGATACAAATCCATTTCGATACTGGTGGAACTAACCAGCAAATAGTCTTGTAAGACAGGGTTGTTGCGGTACATTCTAAATTTGCTACCGCGATCGTAAGCCTCAGTGCTGGGAGAGAGAACTTCAACGATTAAGCAGGGGTAGGTAATGTATTGGGTTGTGGTTTTATCGCGATCGTCGTACGTTACACTTGCATCGGGGTGGATATAGTTTTTGGTTCCGACAATGTTGACTCTCAGATCGGAGTTTCCTGTTTCGCAACTGCTGTTTTCTAGATGATTGGAGAAGAGAGTTGTGAGTCTGACGGCAATGCGACCATGATTGACGCTACCGCCGCTCATGGCGTAGACTTGGCCGTCGATATACTCATGCTTTTCTAGCTGCTTTTCTTCCCAAGCAAAGTATTCTTCTGGGGTTATTTGAGGAAAGTTTTCTTTGGCGGCGATCATTTTTTTAGGTAATGGGTAATGGAGTTTATTTCTATTTTACTCTTCTTCATCATTATCCAAAAGCTGTTTTAAAGAATCAAAATTTTGTTGAGAACTGTGACGAACGCGGTGAATTTCAACCATTCTAGTATTTTCATCTTCTACGATACTAAATAAAATACGATATTTCTTCTCATATAAAATTTGACGTATTTCCAGGTCGAAATACTCACTTTCTAATGCTAAGGGACAACGACTAGGAAAGCTTTCCAGTTTGAGCATTATTTCATAACAGCCCCTAACCCAACGATAGGATTTTTCAGGAGCATTGAGCTTGAGCCAC